>NZ_RDQR01000050.1 GCF_003703835.1 Auritidibacter ignavus | reverse complement strand
TCTAGACTCAAACCGTCAGTGCAACACCCCTAGTCAACTTCTGGTAGAGGTGGAATATGGCGAAACTAGGACGACCTGGACTGCCGGAGACCGAACGCCGCCGAGTCTGGGAACTATGGAAACAAGGACACTCCTTTACGGAGATCTCTGAAACCGTTGGCGTGCCGCCTGGATCCGTGTTTTCGATCTTACGGCCCCGGGGTGGGATCTGGTTCCCAGAGCCCACCCCGCCGCCGGGCGCATTGAGCCTGGTTGAGCGCGAGGAAATCTCACGCGGTTTGGCCGCCGACAAATCCATCCGGACTATTGCTGCGGAACTGGGCAGAGCACCTTCGACGATCAGCCGAGAAATTGCTAAGAATAAGGGTCCCAAGCGGTATCGGGCCATCGATGCCCATGATCGCGCCACCCGCAAGCGGTCCCGGTCGCAGCGGCTGAAACTCCAAAAGAACCCAGTGCTGACGAACTACGTCAGCGCACGATTGCAGCGTTACTGGTCACCGGAACAGATCGCGGGCAGACTGCGCTTGGACTACCCCAACAATGCGCGGATGCACATCAGTCATGAGGCCATTTATCGGACCGTGTACTTGCACAAGGTCCGCAAGATCCTGCCGCATAATATTCACCGGTGTTTGCGCCGCAATCGCCCGATTCGGCACGGCAAGCACTATTCCACCCGGGGTCAATGGCGGTCCCAAATCAAAAACGCCCGCTCCATTCATGACCGGCCAGCCGAAGCCGAGGATCGGACCATGCTGGGGCATTGGGAGGGCGATTTGATCATTGGCGGCACCAGCTCCCAGATTGCCACCCTCGTGGATCGAGCCAGTCGGAAAGTCGATTTGGTGCAGCTCGCTGATCGCAGTGCACAGCACCTGACCACGGCGCTGAGCCAGCGCAGAACCCAGCAATCATCAGTCGAGGTCAAGACCCTGACCTGGGACCGCGGCATGGAACTCGCCGACCACCAGACCATCACCCAGGCCACCGGTGTAGAGGTGTTCTTTGCTGATCCACTCAGCCCCTGGCAGCGTGGTACTAACGAAAACACCAACGGGCTGATCCGCCAATACCTACCGAAGAAAACTAACCTGAGCAAGTACTCGCAAGCTGACCTGGATCAGATCGCCCATGAACTCAACACCCGGCCCCGGAAATGTTTAGGCTACCGCACCCCGATTGAAGCCGAACACGCCGGTGTTGCCTTGACGATTTGAACCCAAG
>NZ_RDQR01000020.1 GCF_003703835.1 Auritidibacter ignavus | reverse complement strand
GCCAGCTAACCCAAGTTTTCGCGCTCAAACTAGCTGAGGCACGACACTGCAGCCACGCGACCTCTCGCGCTCACGATCTGTGAGGCACGACTTACCCTTCGCGCTCAGTTTGACATGAGGCACTACGGGGCCCACTGGCCTGATCCGGTCCGTTGTGAATCCACCCACAGGGGTGTTCGCCCTGGGCCAGTGTGGCGGATTTAGCGTCGGGGTAGCGTCCGGAAATCGGTAGAGTGAGCTCATGACGTGGGGTGTACCCGCCGAGCTGGGCACGGGGCGTGCGTCGTAATGCTCACCGGTGAGTCAGCCGACCGCATGCTCTCATAGTGAGCTGGCTACACCCCGTGGCAGATGGGTGAGACGACTCAAACTGAAGGATGGCTTGTGACTGCTAGTGATAACCGACCGTTGCGCGTAGCGATTATCGGCGGAGGGCCAGCTGGAATTTACACGGCGGACCTGCTGACGAAGGCAGAACGAGATTTCGAGGTCAGCATCGATATTTTCGACCGCTATCCGGCCCCATTTGGACTAATCCGTTATGGAGTGGCTCCTGATCACCCGCGTATTAAGGGCATTATTAAAGCCCTCTACCGGGTGATGGACCGTGGCGATATTCGTTTCTTTGGGCACGTTGACTATGGCACTGACCTCACATTGGCCGACCTGCACCGCTACTACGACGCGGTAGTCTTCTCGACCGGTGCGGTACACGATGCAACGTTGAACATTGCTGGTGCTGAGTTGGAGGGCTCTTTCGGAGCTGCGGAATTTGTCAACTGGTATGACGCCCACCCGCATACACCTCACGAGTGGGATCTGTCTGCAGAATCTATTGCAGTGATTGGCAACGGCAACGTGGCCCTGGATATCTCTCGTGTATTGGCGAAATCCGCCGATGAAATGCTGACGACAGAGATCCCAGACTACGTCTACCAGGGCCTGAAAAACTCCCGGGCGAAAGACATCCATATCTTCGGCCGTCGTGGTCCGGCCCAGATGAAGTTCACGCCTTTGGAATTGCGTGAATTAGCGCACTCGCCCAATGTGGACATCGTGCTCTACCCGGACGACTTTGAATTCGATGAAGCCTCAGAACAGGTTGCGCAGAGCAATAACCAGATCAAGAACATGGTGGGAACGCTCAGCAACTGGATGTTGGAGCAAGAAGAGCGTGAGGAATCCGGAGAAGACACCGGGGCAACTCGTCGATTGCACCTGCACTTCTTACAAGCACCGCAGAGAATTCTGTCGGATGAGTCCGGCACGCATGTGGCCGGAATTCGAATGCAACGCATGGAACTGATCGGAGACGGCACCGTACAGGGCACCGGGGAGTTCATCGACTATCCGGTGCAGGCCGTCTACCGGGCCATCGGCTACTTCGGTTCCCCGTTGGCTGGGGTGCGGTTCAACGACAAAACCGGCACGATTGTTCACCGCGAGGGTCGGGTGCTGGATGAGAAGGACCAGCCAGTGGTCGGGCTCTATACCTCTGGATGGATTAAACGCGGTCCCGTCGGGCTGATTGGTCATACTAAAGGCGATGCTCTGGAGACCATCGGGCACATCATCGAAGACGAACCGCACCTTTATACCGCCGAGCAACCGGATGAACACGCCATTATTGACCTGTTGGAGTCTCGTGGAATCCGCTACACCGACTGGGAAGGATGGCACCGGCTGGATGCGCACGAGGTGAAACTGGGAGAAGAGTTCTCGCAGACCGCAGGGATTAGTCGGGAACGGGTTAAAGTCTTCTCCAATGAGGAGATGGTCTCGATCTCCCGTCAACACAAATAACTGCTCTCACCAGCACGGAAGATCAGTTACCACTCAGGATGGGCGCCTAAGCTAGGCATAATATTAATGTTAACGTGGTCTACACAGGGGGTCACCGGTGCATAGTCACAACAACCGCTTGAAAACCTTTGTGCTGTTCATGGTCTTGGTCGTGATCCTGCTGGCAATCGGCTGGCTGATTGCACTGGCAACCGGGAGAATGATATGGATCGGAGTCTTTGGTGCCATGTCGTTGATTTCGATCGCGATCTCTTACTGGAATTCCGATAAGATCGCGCTGAAATCGATGCACGCCTACTCGGTGTCGCCACAAGACCAACCCGAGATGTATCGAATCGTGGAAGAATTGTCGCAACGGGCCCAGCAGCCCATGCCCCGGCTTTATGTCTCGCCGACCTCATCTCCCAATGCTTTTGCGACCGGACGGAACCCGCAGAACGCCGCGGTGTGCTGTACTGAAGGGATCTTGCACATGCTCAATGCCCGAGAACTCCGTGGAGTGTTAGGGCACGAGCTGATGCACGTCTACAACCGCGACATCCTCACCAGCTCGATCGCTGCGGCCATGGCCTCACTGATTACCTCGGTGTCTCACATGTTGCTGTTCGTCGGGGCCGGTCGTGGCGGTCGGGATAACGGCGGTAATCCCTTGGCAATCATCGGGCTCATCCTGACGATGATCTTGGCGCCTTTGGCGGCCAGTCTGGTCCAATTGGCCATCTCCCGGTCGCGCGAATACGATGCGGACCAGGATGGAGCCAGCCTGACCGAAGATCCCCTCGCTCTGGCCTCGGCGCTGTACAAGCTCCAGCACGGTGTCCAGGCCGCACCACTGCCCCAAGAAGACAATAAGCTGGTCAGCTCAGCTCACATGATGATCGCTAACCCCTTCGGAGGTCAAAGCGCCAAAGCCTGGTTCTCCACGCACCCGCCGATGGAAGATCGGGTGCAACGTCTCGAAGGAATGGCGCGGTCTTTGGGGCAGCTCGATTAGTTGACTAACTAGCCGAAACACAGCCTCTCTCGTCGTTAGTCATGGTTACTGGGCTCCGGATAGGTTTCCACCGGGCGCTGAGTAACCGCGATCCAGTGCTGTTGTAGCTCGTCTTTGATGGGTTCAGCCACAAATTCTTGTTTGGCTGCCACCGCAGCCTTCAGCGTGGCCTCACGGGTGGAATCAGCGCGCTCATCGATCTCGGCCTGGTGCCGGCGAGCCTGTTCGTAAGCAGGCTGGTTGCCCGTCCGGCGTACCGAGGCCAACTCGTCCTGTAGAGCACGTTGTTGTGCGCGGGCATCCTCGAGCACATCGGCGGAAATGAAGGTCTTGACGAAGCCCTCGTCGACAATCAGCCCGCGACCGGTCTTAATACCGCGACGGAGCGCGGCGGGCAGAACCTCCGAAGGTTGGTAATCGTCCGTGGTTTCCCACTCGAGGGTGTCCAAGCTACGGTTTTCGACATTCCGACGCACCAATGCCCGGCCGACGGTCATATCGACATAACGTACCGGGTGATGGGGTTCCACGAGCAACAGCATGATTCTCCTTGCGTGATCGTCTCTCAGGCTTAGTCACACTAGCGTTGAGCGGTTAACGGAAATTGATGAATTGCAGATCGGCATCTTCGAAGTCTTTGAGCAAGGCAATGGTGGCCTGAAGATCGTCGCGGGATTTCGAGGTCGCCCGCAACTCATCACCCTGGATCTGTGTTTTGACAGACTTGGGTCCCTGATCGCGAATGAGCTTGGAAATCTTCTTCGCCGTCGCCTGGTCGATGCCCTCTTTAATGGTGGCGGTGATCCGGTACTCCTTACCTGAGGCAAAGGGCTCGGAAGACTCAAGAGACTTCAGTGAAATACCGCGACGGACCAACTTGGACTGGAACACATCCAGCACAGCCTTGACGCGATCCTCTGAGGCAGCGTGCATGGTGATCACCTGATCATTGTGTTCAATCGAGGCAGCCGCATCCTTGAAATCGTAGCGTTGTGCGATCTCTTTGGTCGCTTGGTTCAGCGCATTCGCGACCTCCTGCGGATCGACTTTGGACACGATGTCGAAGGTGGCATCCTTAGCCATAACGGTCTCCTCTGAACCATGGTGGGGACATGCTGTCACGGTGATGGTGAACATCACGGTGACTCTAGCTTAGTAAGATTAGGGTTTTTTTCGCATCTGCGGTAGGGTGGGTTGTCGTTCGCGAGAAACGCGGACCCTGCGGCAGGTTACCCAAGCGGCCAACGGGGGCTGACTGTAAATCAGCTGGCATTGCCTTCGGGGGTTCGAATCCCTCACCTGCCACCATCCAGGCACATACGATGTTTTTTCCGCGTGGTATCCGGTGTCATTGCGGTCTGTGGGAGTAGGTTGTCCACAGGTTTCAGGCCTAGAGCTGAGCCTGGCCAATCAGATATCCCGATCCTTTAGGCTGGGACCATGGCAACTATTGATCTGACTGAATCCACGTTTGAGCAGACCGTTACCGACAATGACATTGTGTTGATCGATTTCTGGGCCGAGTGGTGCGGGCCGTGCAAGATGTTTGGCCCGATCTATGACAAGGTTTCGGAAAACCACCCCGATATCGTATTCGGTAAGGTCGACACCGACGCCGAACAGGGGCTGGCTGCCGCGGCCAATATTTCCTCGATCCCAACCCTGATGGCCTTGCGCGACCGGACCCTGGTCTTCGCTCAGCCTGGCGCTATGCCGGCAGAACAGCTTGAGGATCTGATTTCGAAGGTTCGGGATCTGGACATGGACCAGGTGCGGGCCACTCAGAACCAGGACTCCTAAAAACCTCGAAAATCCATGGGCGTAAGCTTCGGCCCGAAACGCGAAAAACGCAGCCCTGAGAGGTGAATTAAACGCACCACACGGTGCCGGTGGCCGGCGAAAGGTGCTAAGAGTTCCAGCATCTGGTGGTCATCCACTCTGCGCCCGATGAGTGCTTCGCCGACGTGGTGAGCCAGATGATAGTCCCCAACCGAGACCAGATCAGCGGCCCCATGAGTCCGTTGCAACGTCTCGGCGACAGTCCAGGGGCCGATACCAGGTAGGGCGGTCAGCCGGGACGCAAGTTCGTCGATACTCACTGTCTGGCCCAGCGTGGCGAGTGTGTCGGCTCGGGAAGCAACCACAGTCATCGTCCGTGCCAGCGGCGGTTGCACACCACCCCGGTGCCATGACCAACTCGGTATCTGCCATACACGCGATGCGCTGGGCGGAACCATTAGCCGTGGTGCGCCTGTCAGGGGCACCTGCGGAGCAGGCGTCCCATAAGAACGCACCAACCATCGCCAGCTCGCCCGGGCCTGATCGTGGGTGACTTTCTGTTCCAGCACCACCCGAAATAGCTCGCCCACCAGATCGGATGTCGCCGGCAGTCGCAGTCCAGGATGCTCATGGTGGGCTCGGATGACCGCAGACGGCAACAGTCCACGCCAAGCATCAGCCTGTAGCGCCTGCGCGAACTCCGCCCACCCCTGTAGCGCCGACTCGTCGACTCCTAACAACTGTGGCACACCAGCGAGGACCTGCTCGAGGACCTCCGGCGCGGAGCCGAACGCATGGGCGGTTACCGTGGTCGGCTGTGTGGTACTGGCCGGAGGCTGGATCCATAACACGGTGGGACTGTTGGGGCACAGAGCCGTCCAGAAACCGTCCTTGCGTAGCTGAGTGGTCGGATCGCCCGTGCCACGTTGCAGGATTTTCAGCGTATGCGCCAAGGAAATTGCTGCCTCGGTCGTGAAGCTACGCACACGATGGGTTACTGTCATGGGGTTCTTGTGGAGTTTCGAGTCAAAGATGTCGTTTCGTTCCGAAGTCGCTGACACCCCGGGGGCGAACGCGGTACCGTGGTGGCTATGACTGAACCGGACCATACCACCGAACAGCACACCAGTCAGCCTGATCATGAGTCATTACAAATGCGCTACGCCCAGAACGTGCTCGACCTCATTGGCTCAACCCCGCTGGTGAAGCTCAACTCGGTGGCGAAAGACGTTCAACCAACCATTCTGGCCAAACTCGAATACCTCAACCCCGGCGGCTCGGTCAAAGACCGCATCGCGCTGAAGATGATCGAGCGAGCCGAAAGCGAGGGAAAGCTGGCCCCAGGCGGAACCGTGGTGGAACCCACGTCAGGTAATACAGGTGTGGGATTGGCCCTGGTGGCTCAACAAAAAGGCTATCGGTCGGTTTTTGTCACTCCCGATAAGGTCGGAGCTGAAAAACGCGACGTCTTGAAGGCTTACGGTGCCGATGTGATGGTCTCCCAGAGCGCGGTCGCGCCCGACTCGGAAGAGTCTTACTACGGGATCGCGAACCGCCTGGAGGAAAGTATTCCCGGGGCTTATCAGCCCAACCAATTTTTCAACCCGGCTGCTCCCGAATCCCACTATGAAACCACTGGGCCGGAAATTTGGAAAGACACTGCCGGGGCAATTAGCCATCTGGTTGTCTCGGCAGGCACCGGTGGGACCATGACCGGTACGGGACGTTATCTGAAGGATGTCTCCGCGCAGCGTCAGGGTGGCCCGGTCAAGATCGTGGTCGCTGACCCGGACGGGTCGGTATACTCCGGTGGCGCCGGCCGGCCCTACTACGTAGAAGGTGTGGGCGAAGATATGTGGCCGGACAACTACGACCCGGACCTTCCCGATGCAGTGTATGCCATCACCGACGCCGAAGCCTTCGCGATGACGCGACGGCTGGCTGCCGAAGAAGGGCTCCTAGTGGGCGGATCATCCGGTATGGCCGTGGTGGCAGCGCTACGGGAAGCCGAGAAGCTCTCCGCCGATGACGTGTTGGTGGTGATCCTGCCCGATTCCGGCCGTGGTTATCTGGGCAAAATCTTCTCCGATACGTGGATGAGCACTCGTGGGTTCTCCACCGGCGAGCGAACTCCCGTTATTCCCGATCGTCTGGGAACAGCCTACCGGGACGGCCTCGCCGCGGGTGCCGACAGCCCCAAGGACCGCGCCTCCGATACTGCCGATAGTACCGCCGCTGAGCAACAGCTGGACGAGACCACGGTGGCCGAGCTCTTGGACGATAAACACTCCTGGTTGCCGGGATCACTGCCCGAGGTCGTCACCGCCCGCACCGAAACCACAGTCGGTGAGGCCATCTCCATCATGAACCGGTACGGCATTGACGCGCTGCCGGTGGTGAGTGCCTCAACCGCCGACATTCGGGTCAATGAAGTGCGCGGGATGATCACGACTGCAACCTTAATGGCGGGGTTGGCTCAGGGACGGTTCACTCCGGCCGACCCGGTCGGCACTGTCAAGCTGGATCAACCGGTATTACTCGGGGCTCGGTCCTCACTGAGCGATGCCCGCCTCGCGCTGGCAACCACCTCGGCAGTGATCGCCACACGAGACGGCCTCGCGGTTGGAATTTTGACCCACCACGACCTGTTAATGTTCTTGAGCCCCCGTTAAGACGGGCGAATACGAGCTATCACAAGCTACGACGAGTAAGGATTTCACGAAGGTCATCATGACTGAGCAACGTGCCCACGGTTTCAACACTCGAGCTATTCACGCTGGCCAAGACATTGACCCGAATAACGGGTCGGTCGTGCCCCCGGTGTACTTGTCAACCACCTATGCGCCCGAAGCGATTGGCCAGTTGCGGCAAGGCTATGACTACAGTCGTGGCACCAACCCGACCCGTGATGCCCTGCAGAACCAGATTGCTGCCCTGGAAACCGGTAATTCTGCGAGCGGACGCGCCATGACCTTCACCTCGGGATTGGCCGCCGAAAACGCGCTGCTGATGGCAGTGGCGGCTCCCGGTGATCACCTGGTGATGGGTAATGACGTCTACGGCGGTACCCACCGCCTGATTAACAAGGTCTTGGGACAGTGGCACCTGGCTCACACGGTGGTGGATACGTCCGACCTGGACCAGGTCGATCAGGTGATGACCGCCCGGGAGACCAAGCTGTTGTGGGTCGAAACGCCGACCAACCCGCTGATGAAGATCGCCGATATCGCCGGGCTAGCGGAGCTAGCACACCGGCACAGAGCGTTGTTGGTGGTCGATAACACTTTCGCCACCCCGTATTTGCAGTTGCCACTGCAACTGGGCGCCGATGTGGTGGTGCACTCCACCACCAAGTACATGGGCGGACACTCCGATACAGTCGGTGGCGCCGTGGTGACCGAAAATCAGGAGGTGGCCGACAAAGTTCAATTTCAACAAGCTGCCGCGGGGGCCACCAACAGTCCGATGGACGCATACCTAGTGACCCGCGGGCTGAAGACCCTGGGTGTCCGGATGGACCGGCACGTGGCCAATGCCACCGCTGTGGCAGAATGGTTGACCGAACAGCCACAGGTCTCCCAGGTGCACTATCCGGGACTGTCGACTCACCCGCAATACGAGCTGGCCTCCCGGCAGATGAAAGCCGGAGGTGGCATGGTCTCGGCCCAGTTCAGCGGTGGTGCCCCGGTCGCGAAGAAGATTGCCGAGTCCACGCGCCTGTTCCAGCTGGCTGAATCCCTGGGGGGAGTGGAGTCACTGATGAATTACCCGGCAGAGATGACCCATGCGTCGGTAGCCGGGACCGAATTGGCCGTTCCCGACGACCTGGTTCGACTGTCGGTGGGTATTGAAGACGCCGATGATCTCGTCGAAGACCTCCGTCAGGCCTTCGCTCAGCTACGAGATTCCTGATGATGCTGGCGTATTTGCAGGTGTCACCGCTGGTTGCTTGTGGCGTACACTAGAGGAATGACCGTCCGGTCTGCCCCCGAAATATCCTGTGATAGCCCGGGATGTCCTGTGGCAAAGAACTAGCTGTCTTCTCGCGCCTGAGGCGAGCGAGGTTCTCGGTGCCAGAATTGTGGCGCGGTGCGCTGTTGGAGCGTACCAGGGGTGTTCCGGAATACGTGTGAAAAACGATCCCAATTCGTTTCCTTGCCCCCTATAGAGGACCCCACGATGACTGAATCATCACAGCACATGTCTGTGCCCGAAAACTCCACGACCCGTGGCCACGTGACCTTCTCGGACCTGATCAGCGACCAACGACTGTTGGCTCCCTTAGAGAAACTGGGATATGAGAAGCCCTCGCCAATTCAGGCCGAAACCATCCCGCTATTGCTCCAGGGCCGCGACGTCGTTGGTTTAGCCCAAACCGGTACCGGCAAAACGGCCGCCTTCGCGCTTCCGGCCCTGGCTCGGTTGCTCGACACTCTAGCGGGGGACCCTGAGGTCCAGGCTCCCCGCATTCTTGTGCTTGCTCCCACTCGTGAGCTGGCGCTGCAGGTCGCTGAAGCTTTCACCAGCTACGCTGCCGAAATCCCGCAAGCCACCGTCGTCCCAGTTTACGGAGGCTCGGCCTACGGCCCTCAGCTGGCAGGACTGCGACGTGGCGCCGCCATTGTCGTGGGAACTCCTGGACGCGTCATTGACCATTTGGAAAAAGGGTCCTTGGACCTCTCTCAGGTGCGTTACATCGTCTTGGACGAGGCTGACGAGATGTTGCGGATGGGATTCGCGGAAGAAGTCGACCGGATCCTGAGCGGAACCCCCGAGAATAAACAAACCGCGCTGTTTTCAGCCACCATGCCACGCGCGATTCAGCGGATCTCTGGGGACTACCTCAACGACCCGGCCCAAGTGGAAATCGCAGCTGAATCAACCACCGCCCAGAACATTCGGCAGCGCTACATCCAGGTGTCTTTCCCGTGGAAGCTCGAGGCCATGACCCGGATCTTGGAAACCGAGGACACCGACGGGATCATCACTTTCGTACGCACCCGGAACATGACCGAGGAACTTACCCAAAAACTCCAAGCCAGAGGCTTTCGCGCGGCCGCGATATCGGGCGATATTCCACAAAACATTCGAGAAAAGACCGTCGAAGATCTCCGTGCCGGTCGTATCGACATTCTGGTCGCCACTGATGTGGCCGCCCGCGGGCTCGACGTGGAACGGATCTCCCACGTGATCAACTACGACATTCCGCACGACACCTCTTCCTATGTGCACCGCATCGGTCGCACCGGTCGTGCCGGACGGGCCGGGGACGCCATCATCCTGATGACCCCACGCGAACGTCACCAACTGCGAGCAATCGAAAAAGCTACCGACCAACGGGTAGAAGAGATGCAACTGCCATCCCTTGAAGAAGTCAACGCCTCCCGGGTACAGCGTTTTGCCGACCAGATTACTGCCACCCTGGGTGAGGAAGAAGATTCCAATATCGCCTCGTTCCGCGAGCTGGTCACCAGCTACGTCGACGAACACAATGTGGCTGCCGTTGACGTCGCTGCAGCGTTGGCGATGATGGCCCAAGACGGCCGACCGCTGTTCGCCGAAGAACCCGATCTACCCCCCATGAAACTCGATCGGGGGAAGAAAAACCGCACGGCACGTGGCCACCGCAAGAACCACGATCGTGGGGTGGCTACCCCAGCCGATGGCAAGGCCACCTACTGGATCGCAGTGGGACATAAAGACCGCGTGCGTCCTGGCAATATCGTCGGCGCTATCGCCAATGAGGCCAACCTTGATGCCCACGAGATCGGCGATATCAGTATTCGTCCCACGCACTCGCTGGTGGAGTTACCCGAAAAGCTCTCCAAAGAACAGCTTGCTACCCTGCGCGATGCCACGGTGGCCGGACGACGTCTTAACCTGCGATTGGACCGGGGGGCGTCCGGAAGACCGTGGTGGGCTGGCTCCAAGTCGTCGAGATCGTGAGACCACCTCGCGTCGTGAGGGCCGGACCGCAAAGAAGAAGGAACGCTGGTCCAAGGCGAAGAAGCGGGCTGCGAAGAAATGAGCGCTGCGATCGTGACCTTCCAGGACTATCTCGAGCTGATAGCGGACACGGAACATCAGGGAAAATTCGCTGCGCTCGTCAGGTCTACTGAGGCCATGCACGCTGGCTTGACAGTGGAAATCAAATGGAACACCCCCATGCTGACTCTGGACGGAACATTTATTATCGCCTTCAGCGTGGCGAAAACTCATATCGCGGTGGGACCCGAACTCGTCATCCTGGAGCAGTTCCGCGCTCGAGTAAGCCAGGCCGGCTATCAGTCGACCAAGAGCCAATTCACGATTCCGTGGGATGCTGAGGTGAACTGGTCTCTTTTGCGCGAGATGGTCGAGCAGACCATCATGCTCAAAAAAGGCTCGAAGACGTTCTGGTACGCCGGTTAGCCCTGGCTGAGACCCGACCTATCTGAAGGAAATCGTGACGTTCACCATGTTCGTCGCGATTCTGCCCTCTCGATTTCACTTCTGCGAAATTCATTGGTAAACTCATTCCTCGTTGCCCCGATAGCTCAGTGGTAGAGCGCCATCTTGGTAAGATGGAGGTCCCGGGATCGATTCCCGGTCGGGGCTCAGAGACTAAAGACCCGCACAGGCCAATGTGCGGGTCTTTGTGTAGGTCCCGGCACTTGTCAATGAGCCAAAAACAGGTGCCTTCAGTCGGTGAGGTCGTTCCACAACGTCTCGATATTTTCCGGCGAAGTTTGCCAGGGGCACATCAGGCGTACCACCGGCCACCCTTGAGCATCCGTGTCCCACTGCCGTAATCGATAGCGGTGGCGCCCACGCTTTAGCTTGTCGGGATGTAGTGCGATGAATACTCCACTGACGCGGGGCTCGCGAACCGGACGAGCCCAGTCGTAGTGTGTGGCGCACTCGGCTAGGTAGCGCGCCATATCGTTAGCGTGCTGAGCGTTGTTTAACCAGGTGTCGTTATCAAGCAGAGCCAACAACTGGGCCGATAAGAACCGCTGTTTGGAAGCTAACTGCGTGGTGTATTTGCGAACCCGCTCGACGACACCGAGAGTGTCGCCCTGGTCCCTCGTGTGAAGCACGACGACCGCCTCGGCTCCTAACGCGCCGAGCTTGGTCGCGCCCAGGGTAAGGACATCGATACCAACATCAACGGTCAGTTCTGCTAACGAACAGTTCAAACTCGCAGCCGCTTGGGCAAGACGTGCGCCGTCCATGTGGACCTTCAACCCGTGCCGATGTGCTAACTCGGCCAGCTGGCGCAGTTGCTGTGGCGAATAGAGACCGGCGCGTTCGGGGGGCTTGCGCCAGTGTGACCGCTTCCGCACGTGGTACATGAATATTGTCTCGAACTACTGACGGGGTGAGCACCGTCTCTAACTGCCCCATATCATAGGTGCCGTCCGGGTGGGCCGGACAGGGGCGGACACGGATCCCCGCCAGCCCTTCGATCGAGGTCGACTCGGTGCTGAGAATATGGGAACTCGCAGGTGCGTATACCATGCCGAAGTGGCCACAAATTGCCTGCAAAGCCACCATATCTCCACCGGTGCCATTGAATACGGCAAACATCACGGCATCAGGACCGAATAAGTTTGTCGCTAAACGACTGAGTTCCCCAGTGACATCGTCATCCCCGGAGGGGCCGGCATAGCCGGAATTCGCCCGCTCGAGCCCGGCCATCACCGTCGGATGTATACCGGCGGTATTGTCTGAATGGAATCGGTGGTCAACACGATCTGGCATGGTAGTCATTCGTGCTGATCCAGATCTGCGTCGCTACCACCGATGATCTACAGAATCCGTCGTCGCGATCACGCCACCCCAAATTGACTCTCTGATATTAACTATGTGAAAATATATAGGTTGCTTGATCAGAGCACACTATGGCTGCGTAGCTCAGTTGGTGAGAGCGCACGACTCATAATCGTGAGGTCGACAGTTCGAGTCTGTCCGCAGCTACCCTTGTCAACACGCGGAACCTCTCCGAGGCACTAACGACGGCCCACACGACATGAGGTCAAGCCTCGATGCAGTAGATGAGATCCTCCACGACTGCTCCTGCGCTCAGGATGTTTCCCATTGACGAAGGCGCCCGTCGACGATCTACTCTGGCACGGATTTCTTTCTCCTCACACTGATGGTCCCTGCGTTGGGTAGGTCCACTGTGTGCCGAAACACTAAGGAGAAACATCCCTGAGTGCGGGATCACTCACACACCAGAGGACCGGCACTTCGTGTTGGCATACCTAAGGTACTCTTTCACGTGTTCTCCAGCATAAAACGGGTCGTCGCTGGTGGCCACGCGAGCAGTGAGCACGGGCATAGCCGGTGGGCAGTGAAAGTTGGAACCGACGGGTGCCAGGCCGGCCTTCGGGGTGGCGTTCGCGAAAATCCGGTAAACCAGTCAGGACTGAACACGGTGAGCGTTGTTGCGTTTTTTATGGGCTTTATGCCCTCGCCGATGGGCGTGATGATTTTTACCTGTGCGCTCGCGACCGTCCTTCTCTGGGGCGTCGCCACGGGACGTTTTTTGGGTTGGTTAACCGATGCAATAGAACCGGGAGCTGAGAGCTGAAGCATCTCACAGGGCAGAGTCAGCGGTGGATGCCGACGTGACTCTCATAATTTGCGAAACCTGCTACGGCATCAGCGAGCAGGGAAGCAGTGCCCTCCACGATCCGAGAAATAGCCAAATGTTCGCGGATGAATACGCTCGTTGAGCTCGCACGAATGGTCGCTCGCACGCGGCTGCAGTCCCTAAGGAATTCAGCGGATTCTTGCGCAATCCGTCGAATGGTGGTCGGGCTGGCGATACCACCGTGATAGGCGACGTTGTTGTTCAAGGCATCGACGATCCTTAGTGCTTGCCAGGTCCAAGGGCGGTACCAAAAGTCGGTGTTCATCCCCACCGTTTTGTGGGGTGTTTTTTCTGTCGAACTTGCTCGCCTGCTCATTCGACGAATGGGACGTGCAGGCCGGCTCGACCAAGCTGGAACCGACCGGACACCTCCAAGAACCTATGTTCTTGCCGGATCGTGATCATCTCTCGGTGATGGTCCCAATGAGGCTCCTTGGCTCAGTCAGGCCAGATGGCAGAGCTGAATCGGTGACGAAGAATGGGCAGACACCATTAACTCATCGGCACAAAGTACATACCTTGAGTTCAGAGAACCGAGAAGCATCTTTTCTTTATGATCTTGTCTTCTCAACGCTTACTTGTGATTTGATGTATTGGTAACAGCCGAGGCGTATTCCGGCTGTGACGATTGAAGGGGCACGATATGTCGCATAATAACCCTGCCTACGGCGACGGTTCCGCGAGAAACGGTGATACGGACCCACCGAGGCCGATACCGCCATATCCAGTACAGGATCCTACGCAGTTTTCTGGTGACCCTAACTCCTATGGCCAGATTCCACCTGACGGTGGATGGGGCGGGACGGCGCCAGGTGGTTACTACGGTGGTGGCGTGCCTCCGTATCCGCAACAGCCGATGAATACTATGAGTATCGTCGGTTTCATTCTCGCTTTTCTGCTCGCGCCGGTGGGTGCGATCCTGAGTCATATTGCCCGGGGCCAAATTAAACGTTCCGGTGAGCGTGGTGAGGGCTTGGCGCTGGCTGGAATCATCATTGGATGGACCCAAACCGCCGTCGCTGTTTTAGGTCTGGTCGTGTTTTTTGTTGTCAGTGGCTTTTTGTTCTCAATGTTCACCCAGACAATATCGGAATTGGAAACCGAAGTTACTGCAAGTGCCGACCCTGACGAGAACACTAGTGAGGGTTCAACGGACACGTCCGCTGAGCCAACGCAGACCCACGAAGCGTCACGGCCGAACCCCCTCGGGGGAAAACCACATGTCGTCCCCCCGCATGAAACTGACGGCGCCGTGGCTAGCAAAGATCCGAATGCGCCACATTGTGATGCGGTCAACGAGGTCTTGGACAACATGGCGGGGTTAGATTCTTCTGAGCAAGGCGAGATGCAAGAGATCGCCGGTTCATATGATCGTTTGGCAGATGGTCATAATGATCCCAGCGCGACAGAACTCTACAGAGACTACGCCAGAGCTTTGCGCGATCTCGTAGGTAACACCGATGTCGATTTCGTGGAACTCGGCGAAGAGGCTGCTGAGCAGTTAGGGCAAGACATTGTCTCGTGTGACATAGTGCAGGTGTACTAACGAGGTCGCCCTGACGTGCATTCATTTGGGAACATATGTGAACCAAGTCCATGCGCGGGAAGCGCTGGAGAGATCTGTACACGCGATCTGCACACAGGCAGAGCCAAAGGCACAGCATCTACTACAGGGCTAACCGGGGGATGGGGAGGCTGGCATAGCGATCCGCCGGGCCTGGCGCTCTATCGGCGCCTTGGCTGGAGAGTCTCTTTTCGCCAAGATCGTCCTACCCTGAACACTGTGTTGGTGGGTTTTGTGCGCGTTCATCGGAAAAATTTTTGCTGATGTGGGAACAAAGGTGTCGAATGGTTCATTTCATAGCCGACGTGCGAAGTTGAACACTGCACACCCCGCAACAAGAGAACACCGTATCAGGGGCAGGCGCTTGACCCCTTGACGAAGAAGCGCTGGCTCATGGTTTGATATCGTCAGGACCTCTTGAGGTGGATTTCAGCGGGAGAGAGCGAAGGAAAAACGGAGATGTCGAATAATTACCCTCCCTACGGCCCCGATTCTGAAGGGCAAGAGCCCTCCGAGGTCACGCGGCCGATGCCACAGTATCCTGCGTCGAATCCCCCGCAGGTTCCACCCCGGTACTCTGCGCGCAGTAACCCTTACGAACAATTCGGGGATCAGCAACAACCACCGTCCGGCCAGTCGCCCTATGGCGACCCGAACGCCGGCTGGAACGCGGGTGAGCAGTTCGGAGGTCAGGTGCCCCCTACCGGCTGGGGTGCAGGCCCCGGCGGGGGTTATTACGGTGGCGGAGATGACGGCAACTTCGGTGGTGGTATGCCACCCCAGCAACAGCCACCCATGAATACGTTGAGCATCGTTGGTTTTATTCTGGCTTTTTTGTTTGCTCCTGTGGGTGCGATTTTGAGTCACGTTGCCCGGGGCCAGATTAAGAAGTCTGGGGAACGAGGAGGAGGCCTTGCCCTGGCCGGTATTATTATCGGCTGGGTTGTCACTGTTCTTGCTATTGTTGCTCTGGTGGTGGCTTTTGCATTCGGGAACCTGCCATGGCAGTCCGATGATGAGCCGAGCGAAGAGGCTACAGCTGAAGAAACAGAAAGTGCTGAGCCAGAGCAAGAAGCCAGCCCGGAGCCACAGGACACGGCCCCAGAGCCACCGGAAGTTGCAGATCCCTTTGGACAAAACTCCATGAGTGAGGACCCCTTGAGCCAGGATCCGCTGGGTGAAGATCCTTTCGGCGGGGACTCGTTTAACTCGACCGCCGATGCCACTGACGGTGCGAGAAGTGACACTAGCGGTCCGGTCGGAGGCGACGTTAACCAAGCCTTCTGCGACGCGCTTGCTGACTATCAGCAGCTCGCATGGGAATTGGATTACACGGATCCGTCGGCTACAGATGAGTATGCAGATGCGATGGAGCGTCTCGCAGATACTCGCGATGATTCAGAGGCCGAGAAAGTGTACCGGGACTTTGTCGGGCACTTGCGCGACCCTCTCGGTGATCACGACACCCAGCTCTTTGTCGCCTCGGAAGCGCTCACCGAACAAGTGTTGGCTGATACCGGCAAGTGCCATTCAGAAGGGTCTGCCCAGTAGTTTGGTCTCGCACTACGCTCATGATACGGACTATTCTCAGGCCAACGCACTAGGGTTCTTTTTCGGTCCGGTTTTACGTTATGAGCATCAGAAACTTAGAAACGATAGACACGGTGCCCGGGCCGGGCATTCGGCAAGAAACGGACGACACATGACCGACAATCACGAGTCGCAGAACGACCCCTACGGCGGATGGGCCACTGGTTCTTCTCAGCCCACAGATGCTCCAGGAGACAGCTACCGGGCGTACAGCACCCCGCCACCTGCGGGATATCCGCAACAAGAGCCCAGCACTGTTGCCAACGGCCAGAGCGTCTATCCACCCATCGGGCAACCGATGTACTATGCGCCGTTTAACACTATGGCTATTGTTGGGTTTGTGTTCTCGCTACTCATTCCCGTTGTCGGTGTGATCTGCTCGCATATTTCGCTCAGCCAGATTAAGAAAACTGGAGAACGGGGCCGTGGCCTTGCGCTAGCCGGCGCCATCATCGGTTGGGTTGTTATCGGTTTGGTCGTTGGCTTCCTGCTGTTTATGTTCATCTGGTTCATGGCCGCGGTGGCGACGCTTCAGTAGGTTGGGATCTGTGAGCGCCCCGGTGCCATGGAGTTCTGGGCATAGTTCATGGTGGCTTAGAGGACCATGGCTGCGATCCAGCCAGCTACCAGCAACGGAATATTGAAGTGCAGAAACGTTGGAATCACCGAGTCTTTGATGTGATCGTGTTGGCCATCAGCGCCCAAGCCCGCGGTGGGACCTAAGGTGGAGTCCGAGGCGGGGGAGCCGGCGTCCCCCAGGGCACCGGAAGTACCGACGATAGCCACGGTCGCAGCCGGTGAGAATCCCAAAGCCAAACACAGCGGAACGTAAATGCTGGAAATGATCGGTAGCGTGGAGAACGAGGAACCGATGCCCATGGTCACGACCAGGCCAACCACCAGCATGGCCAATGCGGCCAGGGCCTTCTGATCACCCACCAGTTCCTGAGTACCGGCCACCAGTGGCTCGATGGCTCCGGACTCCGCCATCACCGCGGCAAAACCCTGTGCGGTGATCATGGTGAAACCGATCATGGCCATCATGCGCATGCCTTGATTGAATACGTTATCGGCTTCGTTCCACTTTACCGCTCCGGAGGCCAGAATGATGGCCAGTCCCAACAGGGCACCAACGAGCAAGCCGTTGGCCTCGGAATCAAGAATATTCAGGATCACCTGGACCCCGAAGCAGGCGAGGATCGCCGCAAGAGAACAGATGATCTTATAGGTGCTGGGCTGAGGCTCGGTCGGGGTGTTATCGGTCGGTTCGGTGGCCGTGTCGGTGATGTTAAGTTGTCGATAAGTACGCGGCTTGCGGTAGGTAATAAACACCGCCACTAACATCCCTACGAGCATGCCCGTAGCCGGGATAGCCATGACCGACATGATGTTGATATTGGAGGTATCCAATCCTGCCAATTCGATATTGGAGAGCAAGATGTCGTGGAGGAAAATCTGCCCGAACCCTAGCGGGACATACATATAGGTTGTGACCAGGCCGAAGGTCAGCACACAAGCGATGGCGCGCCGGTCGAGGTGCAGTCGGTTCAGCACCCCCAACAGTGGGGGAATCAGCAGAGGAATAAACGCGATGTGGACCGGAATCAGGTTCTGGGAGAAGACCGACATCAGCAACACGCCAGCAATCAGGGTATAGCGCGTTGCTACTTCGATGCGTTGGGACTTGTCCTCGCTGGAGCGATCTAGGCGTTTGACGATCGCGTCGGAGAGCAATTTCGGTAACCCGGAGTTGGCCACGGCCATGGCGAAAGCACCTAACAGGGCGTAGCTGAGTGCGACGCGCGCGCCCCCTCCGAGCCCGTCTTGGAAGGCAACCATCGTTGATTCCAGTCCCATGCCGGCGACGAGGCCTCCGACGAGCGCACCAATGAAGAGTGCAATCACGACGTGCAGACGGCAAACGGCCAGCACGAGCATAACGACAACGGCGATAATCACTGCATTCACGAGCATGAGATTATGCCAGATCACACTCCGGTTGTGCATGATGTTGAGACTTTATGTAGTGCGCACGGTTAGCCGACACAGGATGTTTGGTCACCAGGGCGGGAATGTTGACTTGACCACCAAAGTTAAGCGTTGTGGTGAGCGGGCCACCGCTGGTGCGTGACGGCTGAGGTAGGTTCCAGGAGCTCGCATGGATAGATATGGCAACGATATAGGCAACTATGGTCTGCTACGGGCACAGCCACACCGGCCCGCGGACGCCGGTAGCAGACTCACCCCCAGGTCAGGCTATTGTGACTTTCTGATCGCACCGGTGCGAGGGGTTTATGCAAGACTGGAATGACACCATCCGGTGTCGTGGCGAAAGCTGTAACTCGCCATCACGCGGGGTGGTGAAACCTCGATGCGATGCAGGCTGTCCCTGATCGGCGAAATACAGGAGTAATCATGGCGCTGAGTGCACTCGACATGTTTTCCATCGGCCTGGGGCCTTCATCCTCCCATACGGTAGGACCGATGCGGGCCGCTGCGACGTTCATTAATGATCTTGACCCCGAGGTGTTGAGAAAAACGCACCGAGCAGTCGTGGAACTGTTTGGTTCTCTGGGTGCCACCGGTGTGGGTCACCACTCCGACCAGGCGGTGGTGCTCGGACTGGCCGGATATGATCCGGCCACCATCGATGTTGAAAAGGTCGATCATATTATCAACCAGGCCAAAGAAGAACAGACTCTTCTGTTGGCCGGTACACAACGGGTTGGTTTCGACTTTTACCGTGACGTGGTGTTGCACCAGAACAAATCCTTGCCAGCACACCCCAACGCGATGCGGTGCGCGATCTACGATGACCAGGGCGAGGAGTTAGCCGCTCAGGTGCTGTATTCGATTGGTGGGGGGTTCGTCGTCACCGAGGACGAACTGAACGCTCCGTTGACGACCGAACGCCACGCTCGCCATGAATACACCACCGGTGAAGAACTGTTGGCTCACTGCCGGTCCCAGGACAAGTCGATTGACGAGATCGCCTGGGAGAATGAGATCGAGTGGCGCAACCCCGATGAAGTGCGCGAACGGTTGTTGGAGATCTGGCACGTGATGCAAGAGTGCGTGCATACTGGGCTACACCGTACCGAACAGATGTTGCCGGGCACGTTGCTGGTGATGCGGCGGGCCCCGAAGCTCTACGCACACCTGCAACAACTTCTGGAGGAACAGAAAGCATCGCCGGAAAACGTTGATCCCCTCAGCGCGATGGAGTGGGTGAACCTCTATGCGCTGGCGGTCAATGAGGAAAACGCCTCTGGGGGACGTGTGGTGACGGCCCCGACCAACGGAGCGGCCGGGATTATTCCCGCCGTGATGCATTATTTTGTGCAGTTTTACCCGGAAAAAGCTGACGACGACGCCATCGTGAAGTTTCTGCTTACCGCCTCAGCGATTGGGATCATCATCAAATCGCAGGCTTCCATCTCTGGGGCTGAAGTCGGGTGCCAGGGAGAGGTCGGGTCGGCCTGTGCGATGGCTGCTGCCGGACTGTCCGCCGTCCTCGGTGGCACACCGCAACAGGTTGAGCACGCCGCGGAAGTAGCGCTAGAGCATAATCTGGGGCTGACCTGCGACCCGGTGGGTGGTTTAGTACAGATTCCGTGCATCGAACGCAATGCGATCGCATCCGTGAAGGCCATTAACGCCGCACGGATGTCGAATTTCGATGATGCCGGCGAGCACCGAGTCAGCCTCGACATGGCCGTTGAAACGATGCGTGCCACCGGTGCCGACATGATGGATAAGTACAAGGAAACCTCCCGGGGCGGTCTGGCTGTCACTGTGCGGATGCCTGACTGCTAAACCACCAACCGCACCACATGTGCTGGAAACTGCTCGTGAGGGTCGGGAACATTCCTACTGATTGCTGAATTTCACCAGTGACACGGAACCGGCGAAAGGTTTGCCGGGTACGCTCCCCATCCAACCAGCAGCCAGGGCCAGAACATGAATGACCGTCATCCGTGGAACAACAACAATAACTCCTCGTGGGGTAGCCCGCAGGATCATCTCTCCTCCGACGAGCACGGTCCAACGGACCCCACGGTACGTTTCGACCCTCCGGGATCGGATGAGGAGGTCTATGGCCGACACCGTTCGGATTCTTCCTATCAGTCCGGTGCTGAGGCGTATTCCGAGCCACTCCACGTGAGCCGATCCGGGGACGTCATGGAGCCTGATCAACCGCAGCGGGGCGGAAAGTCGTGGATCTGGTGGGGATTGATCGTGGTGGTTCTGGTGATCGTGGCCGGTGTGTTGCTGTGGATCTTTTTGCGCCCCGATGGTGGCGAAGGCGATGCCGAGCCCAGCCCGTCGCCTGCCGAAGAAATCGTGGAAGAAGACAACGGGCAAACCGGGGAAGGTGACCAAAACAACCAGAACCAGCCAGGCCGGCCGAACCAGCCGGGGCAACAGGACCAGCAATCTGGTCTTCCGGGAGAACAACAGCCCAGCCAAGCCCCAGACGAGCACGGACAGCAACTCTCGCCCGACAACCCTGGCAACCAGCAAGGCTCCGGTGGCGAGCCTGGCATTGGCGATGACGTCAATGAGGTGATCGAGCCCTAGATCTGATCCAGGTGGGGGGGACCGCTGTCGGTGCCGGTCGCGTGGGCAACATATGCGGCTAGGGTCATCCGAACCGGAATAATGGATGCTATGGCAGACAATCCACGTGGCGGGTATAACCCGTGGGAGACCGGATCCACGGTGTACCGACGCGCGCTTCTGAGTGGGATGGCGGTCCTGGGACTGGGGATTCTCCTGGCCATTATTGGCGCTATTGCTCAGGTGATGGTGATCTCCTGGATTGCGCTGGGCGTCATCGGGTTGGGACTTGTCATTCACCTCTTTGCGCAGTGGACTCGTTTTCGCCAAGCTCAGCGCGACCGTGATCAGCGCGGGGGAGTACCCCGTAACTGAGTACTTCTCGCGGTGCTGGGTAGACTGGGATCATTGCGTGCGGACTGTTTTGACAAGTTGAGAGGACGAACGATTCGTGAGTTCACCGATCACCGGCCGTGAATACCCGGCTGTAGGACCGTATCTCGTCGCCAGGGAAAAGATTCGCGACTTTGCTTTGGCCACCAAAAACACCCACCCCGTCCACCGTGAGGTGCAGGCGGCGCAGCAGGCTGGCTATGCGGACCTGGTGGCGCCACCGACTTTTTTGGTGACGTTGGCTCAACGTGCCGAAGCTGCAGTGTTGGCGGATCCCGAGGCAGAGATCGATTTCTCCCGGGTGGTTCACGCCGATGAACGCTTCAGCCTATCCCGTCCTATTGTGGCCGGTGACGAGTTGTTCGCCCGCGCCACGGTTGCCTCGGATAAAGCACTGGGTGGACACCGGATGGTGACCACCGAAACCGTGGTGACCGATGCCACCGACACGCAGGTAGCCACCGTGCGCTCCAGCCTGCTGGTGCGTGCGGTAGATGAGGAGGCCTAAGCGATGACCACGTCACCACAAGCACAACCAGCACTGCCGGTCGTCTCCGAGCTGTCCCCAGGAGACATCATCTCTGAAACCACCGTGGAACTGCGCCGGGCCGATTTGGTGCGCTACGCTGGAATTTCCGGTGATGCCAACCCGATCCACTGGTCCGAGGAGACCGCCCGGGCCTCTGGACTGCCCGGCGTGATCGCTCACGGGATGCTCTCGATGGGCACCGCGGTGGATCTGGTCAGCCACTGGTGCACCGATCCCGGTCGTATTCTGGACTACCAATCCCGCTTTACGTCCATGGTGCCCGTTGCTGAGACCACCCCGGAAGCAGACCCCACCCAGCCGTTTACCACCGGCCCGGCCGGAGCTCGCCTGGCCATTACCGCCAAGGTCGGTGCCGTCACCGCAGACACTGGGGTGGTCCGTATTGATCTGGTCGTCACCAACCCTGACGACGGTGACAGCAAGGTGCTCACCAAAGCACAGGTGCTCGTGCAACTGGATCCTGTGGCATGAGCCCGTCGCCGATCACGCTTGCTGAGCTGACCACCTCTCGGGTCGGCGGCCCGGCGCAGAGCCTCATCCGTGCAGAGACTGAAGACCAGCTTATTCAGGCCGTTACCGCCGCCGATGCGGCCCATCAGCCACTTCTGGTGCTCGGCGGTGGCTCCAATCTGCTGGTGGCCGATCGGGGATTCCCCGGAACCGTCGTGCAGATTTGCACCCGGGGCATCGACACGTTGCAGCAACACGATGACTATACGGTTGTGCGCGTGGCTGCCGGAGAAACCTGGGATGACTTTGTGGCCTATACCGTCGAACAAGGCCTCAGCGGAGTCGAAACGCTCTCCGGGATTCCCGGGTTGGTTGGGGCCACTCCGGTCCAGAACGTCGGTGCCTATGGGGCCGATATTTCCGAATCGTTGCAACGCATCCGGGCTTTGGACCGAGAAACCCACCGCGTGGTGGAACTGGCCGCCGATGAGCTGGACTTCGGATACCGGGACTCGGTCATCAAGCGGAGCCTGCACGACGCCCTGGCCGGGACACGAGTCGAGCACGACGCTTCACCACGGTGGATTGTGCTCAGCGTGGATTTTCACCTGAAACACACCGGAGAAAACGCTGCGGTCCGATACGGGCAACTGGCCAAAGCGCTTGATGTCGAGCTGGGCAGTCACGCCGGACTCCACCGGATCCGTGAGGAAGTGATCCGACTGCGCACGGGCAAAGGGATGGTCTTGGACCCGGCCGACCACGATACCTGGTCCACCGGCTCGTTCTTCACCAACCCGATTGTGCCTGTCGAACGGACTACTCATCTGCCCGAGGCCGCCCCGAGATTTGGTGCCGGTGATGGGATGGTAAAACTCTCGGCAGCCTGGTTGATCGACCACGCGGGATTCCACAAAGGCTTTCACCTCGACCACGGGCGGGCTTCACTGTCGACCAAGCACACTCTGGCGCTGACCAACCGGGGAGAGGCCAGCACCGAGGACCTGCTGGAGGTTGCCCGCACGGTGCGTGATGGAGTGCTGGACCACTGGGGTATTGAGCTACGTCCGGAACCTGTGTTGGTGGGTGTGACCTTCTAAGAGTGCTCCCAGACAGGGTCTTAGAGGACTGGCCCACGCTCTACTGACACCACAGCGGGGCCCAACCCGCAACAAAAGGTTTAGCCCCACTGTGGTTGGTGGTTTTTAGAGGTTACCGGTGGCAATCATCAGCATCCGGCGCACCGGTTCGGCGGCGCCCCAGAGCAACTGGTCGCCGACCGTGAAGGCCGACAGGTACTCCGGCCCCATCTGCATCTTCCGCAACCGGCCCACCGGGATAGTCATATCCCCGGAAGCTGCGACGGGAGTCAGCTCTTGCATGGTCGCTTCCTTGGTGTTGGGCACGACCTTGGACCACGGGTTGCTTTGCTCGATCAGATCGGTGATCTCATCCAGGGGAACATCACGGGTCAGCTTTAGGGTCAAGGCCTGCGAGTGGCTACGCAACGCACCGATCCGCACACAAATCGAATCAAAAGGGATGCGCTCGGACTCGGCGGTCCGTCCCAAGATCTTATTGGTCTCAGCGCCACCCTTCCACTCTTCGCGGGAGACACCGCCGTCCAGCTCGGAGTCAATCCATGGGATCAACGAACCGGCCAGGGGTACCTCGAACTCGGTGGTATCCATGGACCCGTCGCGCTGGGAGGCCAAGACCTTGCGGTCAATCTCCAAAATGGCCGAAGACGGATCAGCTAATTCATCGGCCACTGACTGGTGCAGGGTGCCGAAACCGGAGAGCAACTCGCGCATGTGCTTAGCGCCGCCGCCGGAGGCTGCTTGGTAGGTCATCGCGGTGCCCCACTCAATGAGCCCTGCGGTAAAGAGGCCACCGAGGCCCATCAGCATGCAGGACACCGTACAATTACCGCCAATAAAGTCTCTGATACCGTCGCGCAAACCGGCGTCGATGGCGGGCCGGTTGATGGGGTCCAGCACGATCAACGAGTCAGCGCTCATCCGCAAGGTGGATGCGGCATCAATCCAGATGCCGTCCCAGCCGGTTTCACGCAGCTGCGGGTGGACCTTCTTGGTGTAGTCACCACCCTGCGTGGTGATGATGACCGGAAGCTTTGCTAGCGTCTGGATATCGTAGGCGTCTTGCAGGACACCGTTGTCTTCAGCGGAAGAAAAGCTCGGGGCCGGCGCACCGGGAGAAGATGTGGAGAAGAAGACGGGATTCAGTTTGGAGAAGTCCCCTTCTTCTTGCATCCGTTGCATCAGGACTGACCCCACCATGCCACGCCATCCGACGATTCCTACCGTCTGGTTCTGCGCGGGGTCAGCATGTTGGAATTGTTGTGCATCATCTACGGTCATGCTCATCTATTCTACCGACTGGGATGGCGAGGAACTGTGGGAAAAATTACGTTTTCGGGCCGTATAGGCCCAAATACCCAGGGCAAGAAATGCCTGGGTGGGAATCAGAATGAAAATCACTCCGGCGATGGTTCGTTCGGTCAAGATCAGCACCAGTCCCATCCCGGCGCTGACGACGGCGAGAATGGGAGCAGCGATCAAGGCCAAAAAGGTCAGCACCTGGGCCCTATCTGTTGTCGTCCCCGGGTCCGTGGAGTGCGTGGATGAGGAGGTGTCGTGCTCAGCCATCAGCAGTGGTCCTTTCCCAGAGTTCAAACCGGTAGTCCACTCCGGACCGGGAACGGTGCCACTGCTCGGGGTTTTCGGGATCGGCCTGGGTCAGGTGCCAGGCTTCATCGAGTTCAGGCGCTTTAGTGTCTCCGTCAACGTTGACGCGAAGCAGGGAACGTTGGATGAGGTCTGCACGGTGTAGCAACGCCACATAGAGAGTTGCTCCGCCGATGATCCAGACTTCTCCGTTCTCGGCGCGCTCGATGGCGGCATCCAGCGCCGCGTCGAGGTCGGTGAACACATTGGCACCTGACGCCTCGTCGGGGTCCAGAGACGAGGAGACCACGATATTATCCCGGTTCGGCAACGGGCGGAACTTTTCGGGGAACGACTCCCAGGTGCGACGTCCCATCACCACCGGGTGGCCGGTGGTGACACGTTGGAAGTGTTTGAGATCTTCCGGAACGTCCCAGGGCATGCCCCCTTGATCGCCGATGATCCCGGTGGAGGTTTGGGCCCAGATCATCCCGATCCGTGGGCGCTGAGGTGTCGATGGGGTTTCGGTTGAGATGTGATCAGACTGCAACGGGAGCCTTAATGGTCGGGTGGTGCTGGTAATCGAGGAGTTCAAAGTCCTCGAACTCATAGCTGAACAAGTCCTGCGGTGTTCGCCGGATCCGCACCCGCGGGTACGGGTAGGGCGCCCGGGTGAGCTGTTCTTTCACCTGGTCCACGTGATTGGTGTAAATGTGGGTGTCACCGCCAGTCCAGATGAATTCACCGGGTTGGTATCCCAACTGGTCGGCGATCATCAGCGTCAGCAATGAGTATTCCGCAATGTTGAATGGGACTCCCAAGAACATATCGGCCGAGCGCTGGTACAGCTGGCAGGACAGCACTGGGGTCGAACCGTCAGCCGTCGGAGCGACATAAAACTGGAAGAGTGCGTGACAGGCCGGAAGCGCCATTTCGCTGAGCTGTCCCGGGTTCCATGCGGTCACCACGTGCCGACGGGAGTCCGGGGACGTTTTCAGATTCTGCATCAGCTGGCTGATCTGATCAATGGTCTCGCCACTGGGAGTGGGCCATGATCGCCACTGGACACCGTAGACCGGCCCCAAATCGCCGTTTTCATCGGCCCATTCATTCCAGATGGTCACGCCACGTTCTTGCAACCACCGCACATTGGATTCACCACGCAGGAACCACAGCAGCTCGAGCACCACGGACTTGAAGTGGACCCGTTTAGTGGTGATCAACGGGAACGAGGAGCTCAAATCGAACCGCATCTGACGTCCGAACACCGAATAGGTGCCGGTTCCGGTGCGATCGGTTTTGGCGGTTCCATGCTTCAGAACATCGGCCAAAAGGTCCTCGTAGGGCGTGACAATATCCTCAGCTGACGCAGACACGTCGGTAGCCTCTTCCTGAAGGTTATGGGGTGTATTGGGATGTGTGCTGAAATCGGTTTATCGTCGGTGTCAGTCAACGACCATGTCTTGATATTCCGGGTAGCGTTGCAAGTAACGGTCGATATAGGAGCAACTGGAGATGACCTGCACGTGATCTTTACGTAATTGATCTAACACCATGGTGACCAGGGCGCGTGCATACCCCTGGCGCCCATATTTTTCGGAGATGATGGTGTGTTGCAGGTGCAGGACTTCACGGCCATTCTCATCGGTAGAGGGGTTTACACTGAATCCGAGAAAGCCGATGAATTCGCCGTTGTCCCACAGCTCAAACCGATCATTGGACTCAGACAATCTGATAGTTGCTCCGGGATGGACGTTCTTGGCCGGTTGGTTCTCGGATCCGGGCTGTACCTCAGTCATCTCAGTTTCCTCACTCCGAATAGTTCTTGTCCTGAATCCTACCGGCATGTCCCCGGCAGACGTCACTATCTGCGTTAAAGGTCGTAGGAATCGTAGATCTCGACGGACACAATACGTAGCTGGCGATCCACGGCCTGATGCACCACAATCACCGCACCAGGGCTAACGTAGGGATTGTCCGTTGGCAGGGCGTTGAGTAACCGGTCTCGTAGGTCTTTAGACTCGGCGTACTTTTTGAGGTGTGCCTTGATAGCCTCAAAAATACGCGGGAAAACGGGCCGATGAGTGCAGATGACCCGCGGGCGGTTCTTACCAAGTTGCGCCAGGAACTCTTTGGTGGCTTTCGATGCCTTCTTACCGGCTTGCTTTTCGGTGAGAATATCGCGTTGTTTGACGTTTCGCTTAGCCTGCTTGGCGAAAGGCGCCACAGTCTGCATGCAACGGACCCAGGGCGAGGAGATCACTCGCTGTGGCGACCAGGCCTCCAGCAGGCGTTTTACGGTCCAGGCCTGACGACGCCCGGTGGCCGCCAGTGGGCGTTCCGATTCGGCCCGCGACCAGCTGGAGCGTGGTTTGGCTTTGGCGTGACGTAAAAACAGGCAGGGACGCGTTCTCAACGTCTTATTCTCGAATGCTTCAACCAGGGCGTCGAGAGGCTGGTGGTCATTGTCATTGGTCAACCGTTGACGAGCCTGCTCTACGGAAAGCCATTCCACCCGATCGACTTCACCCTGATCAGCACGGGGCTGCTGCATGGTGACTTCAGCCGCCCAGTACCAGACTTCTTTTGACTTTCCCTCCACCTGGTACCGGATGATCGGCAGAGGGATGCCCAACTCGACGTCGAGATTAATCTCCTCTCGTGTTTCGCGAATCGCGCACTCGGGTAGAGTCTCCTCCTCATCGAGTTTGCCTTTGGGCCACGACCAGTCGTCGTACCGGGGACGGTGAATTAATAAGACTTCGAGCGCGCCACGCTCGCAACGCCAAGGGAGGATTCCACAGGCGACGATGTCAGATGCTGGACCGGGATCTTCCACCGCAGATGAGGTACGTTGAGCGGTGAGATCCTGAATATATTCGGCTACCGAACTCACGAATCATTCTCCTGGACATGATGTCGGGACGTCGTCGACGAAAACATGACATCGACATTCTCCACAGAAAATCCTAACGAGTCATACAATTTTGTCGCGGGTGTATTGTCCGCATCGACATAGAGCACCAAATGAGTGAGACCATTTTCGACAAGATGGTTCATCCCGCGTGCGGTGAGTGCTCGTCCCAGTCCGCTACCTTGAGCCTCGGGGGAAACACCGACGGCATAAACCTCTCCGGACTCAGCACCGGGAACCACCTTCGTCCAGTGAAATCCCGCCATGTCTCCGGTATCTTCCTGCTCAGCCACAAAAAACCCATCAGCGCTGAACCAGTCCTGTTTCATCCGTGACTGCAGATCCTGAAGGGTCATTTTGCCCTGCTCGGGATGATCCACGAAGGCCGCGGCGTTCACCTCGAGCCAGGCACGGTCATCCTGGTCGGGTACGAAAGTGCGGAACCGATAACCTTGCGGTGGGTGATCTGGCCAGTGGGACCCTTCAGAGCCGATGAGCCCCATCCGCCACAGCTCACGGACCGGGGCAAGACCGTACCGCTGGGCCAAAATATTCGCAGCTTCGTGATTGCCGTGACTCCAGGCGGTCACCAGCGCGTCGGCGGGCGCGTTTTGCTGAAGATACGAGGCGATTTTATCCGCCACAGCACAGCCGAGACCGCGCTCGCGTTCTTGGGGATGAACCACCATCTCCACGAGATATGGGTCCTCAGCGTTTCCCTGGCCAACCAGTGCCGCCGCGACCGCCCATCCAGGATGAGAGGTAGAGTCCGCGGTGAACACCACAGCTCGACCGCTACGGATCTCGACCCAGGTTTGATCAGAAAATGGCTCATTATTATCTGCGCGAAGCCCCAGGGCTGCCAAGGCCTGAAGATAACTGAGCTCTTGGGAATTAAGATCGTGGTCACGCACCTGCAGGGAGTTCATAGCCTCCACAGTACCGGTGTCCGCCTGCAGGCCAAAGTTTGCTGAGACACGAAATCCCGGCGAGAGTCCGAGGCCATGACAGAATGAAAACGTGCGTTTAATATATGCGGCTTTAGGAACCTTACTGGCGGGTGCGGGTCTCTCCCTGGCTGTGCTGATGACCAACGACGTGGCGCGCTGGGCTGTGCCCGGGGTTGTCACCGTCCTGGTTATTGTCTTCAGTGTGGGTCTTGCTCGACTCGTCAAGGGACGTTTGACAGTGCTGCTCATCGCCGTGATTGCCGCCGTGGGGATGATCTCCACCTGGTTATTGGCCCTGTTGCCTGAGGACACCCGGTTCAGCGGGAATTATTCCTTCGAGATGGCACGCCCGGATCTTTGGATGGCCCCGGTGGCGATCACCTTATCGCTGGGCCTGATCGCGCTGTTCGTCACCGAATTAATCGCGGGACCGCAAAATGGAAACCGTCCGCCACGTCTGGGACTGGGAATCGTGTCGATCTCCATCATGGCCGCGACCGGACTGTGGTCGCTGATTGCCCGCATGGACGTTGACCGGATCCTGCGCTACGCCGGTTACGGAGCCGAGATCGAGGCCACCCAACAAGTCGGGGGCCTGAACTGGTTGGCTTTCACCGCGCTCATCGGCGTGATGGTGGCCGGTGTGGTCTCGCTGTTTCCCATCCACCGTTTTCTTGCTAGTGCCCTAGGGATCGTGGCAGGTATCGCCACCACCACCGCGTTGCAACTGCCTCACCCGCTGGTACTTTCTGTTCCTACCGTCATTGCCGCCGGGGTCGGAGCCTTGATGGTCGTACTGGTTCACCACATGGTGTATGTGCTGGGTCGGCGCACCACCGCCGAACTCCAGTCCCTGGGCGCACCCCCCATCGAAATCCGCGATGCACCGGTGTCGGCGATCGCAGTGGGCATGGTTCCCGTGCTGGGGCTGGGCATCCTGCAGTATTTCACCGTCTGGGTAGTGCCCGCATTGATCTAAAAGCCTTAGGGTAGTGACATGACTGAATTTTCTCGCGAGCTCTCGGTCGAGCAAGCCCGGCGCCCAGCACACGAATTTTTCACCGTCGCTCTGGAACCAGCCGGTCGCGACCGGGTGGAACGAGTGTTTCGTTTCATCGGCGGAGTCCTCACCGCGGCTTTTTCGGGTCCTGGCGCAGGTTCCGAAGTTATCGGCGACGCGGTGGTGATCCGTGATCGTGAGACCGAAAAGCCCTTACTGAGCCTGGACATCGTCGACACTGGCGGAGACCAAGAGCTGCTGGAAGTTGTCAACGAGGATCTGGAGGCGTTCACCGCCGGAGAATTTGCCGACCAGTGGCTCCACGCCGATCACGAAGGGCGCCACATCCAACGTCGTCACTAAAGCCGGTGGTCGAACACCCGGGCCTCGACCTGTAAGGATCGGTCGCAGCCGGGGCAGTGCAGTAGGATAGGGGCTATGAATCTTCTCGCACTTGAAATTTTCTTCCTTGTGTTGCTGGGCCTGATTGCACTAAGCATGGCCGCCGTCGCCGTGCTGGTGATCGCTGGGCTGTTCAAAGGACAAAAGTAGCCGTCGCAATCTGATCCTGGGTGCTCGCCCCGTGGCCAGGCGCCCAGGTTGATGTAGGAGTACCTCGTTTCTATGGTGATGGAACTGCCGGTAGACCTCGTTCCCGAGCTGGCGCCACTGAGCTGGCTGATCGGTTCCTGGGAGGGGCAGGGCCGACTCGGCCAAGGCACAGAGTCTGACGAGATCTTTTACCAAAGGGTTGATTTCACCGAGTACGGGTTGCCCTTCCTGGAATATCGTGCCGAGTCCTGGCTGTGTGAAGCCGACGCCACCTTGATTCGCCCGTTGACGATCGAAACCGGCTTCTGGTCTCTGGCGCGCGAACGCCACGACGCCGATGTGGGTCCCGGGATGAAACCCGCCGATGTGGTGCCGGCTTACCGGTCGGCCGATGATGTGGAATCCCTGCGGTTCTCGGAGGACGAATTCCCTATCACGGCTACCATCACGCACCCGGGATCACTCAGCGAGCTGTATTACGGCGTGGTGCGTGGTCCGCAGATTAGCCTGCGCGCCGAGACCGTGATGCGCGGGGAGCTGACGGGCCAGTACCACAGCGCCGAACGCATCCTGGGACTCGTTAACGGCCAGCTGTTCTGGCGCTGGGATGTGAAAGAGACCGCATCGTCCCCGGCGCAACCGCACGCCTCGGCCAGCCTGGACCGCATGAAGAGTCTCACCGATGGCCGGCTTGCTCCCGGCACCGTCCATACCCCGGGAAAACACGATCTATCTTGAGCTCATCTCACCGATGCTGACTGAACCCGATACGACACGCACTGTTCCCGATCCGTCACCGCTGTTGTTACCACCCACGGCAGTGCCCGGCGCCGTGGCCGCTGGCGGGGTGGATGAGCCCGTTGCTGCTCACTACGGCCATCCCATTGCCGAACAACGTGCGCTGGACCGGGGACGGGCCCTGGTGGATCTCTGTCACCGTGGCGTGGTGACCATCAGCGGAGCTGACCGGTTGCAATTATTGCACGTGCTCAGCTCCCAGGATCTGGCGACCCTGCCGCCGGGAACCTCCACTGAGACCTTATTCCTGGACCTGCACGGGCGCTTGGACTTCCAGGTACACCTGGTTGACGACGGCGAGACGACCTGGATGACCGTAGAACCTGGGCTGGGTGCCTCGCTGGCCGGATGGCTGGAGGCGATGAAGTTTGCCTCCCGGGTAGAGATTGCCGACCGTAGTGACGACCTGGCTGTCGTGGCAACGACCGCCCCTGTGCCCGGATGGGACGCGACCCCGTGCTGGCAGGATCCCTGGCCACACATCGGTCCGGGCGGATACGCCTATACCCCGGACGTCGACCCTGATGACCACCCGGGGGTGGACTGGTCCTGGTACGAATACCTAGTGGACCGGTCCGCGCTGGGCGGCTCGAACCGTGATGAGCAGTTGTTGCCTGACGGCTACCGTTGGGCGGGCATGATGAGTGCTGAAGCACTACGCGTCGCCGCGGGACGACCTCGTCAATTGGTTGATACCGACGAGCGTTCTATTCCCCATGAGCTAGACTTGCTCCGCACCGCGGTGCACCTGAATAAAGGTTGCTATAAGGGGCAGGAAACCGTGGCCCGCGTCCATAATCTCGGCCACCCGCCCCGCAGACTGGTGCAACTTCTTCTCGACGGCTCGGTTCACGGGCTACCCGAACCCGGCGCGGATGTCATTTTGCGCCCCGAGGGTGGCGAAACCGGTGCCGACCGCGCCAGGCTCGACAAAGCTCGCGCGCTGGGGCGGGTCACCTCCGTGGGCCATCACCACGAAATGGGACCCATCGCCTTGGCAGTCATCAAACGGGCGGTGGACCCTAAGGCAGAGTTGCTCATCCGGGAACAGCTCCCCGCAGATCACGCCGACGACCACGCCCCGAACGGTGCCGAGGATGCACCCGACTACACCTATATGGCAGCGACGCAACAAGTCCTGGTGGCCACAGATGCCGGCAATACCGTGGGGCGACCCACCGGTTTGATGAATCTACGACGTCAACGCCCCGGCACCTCACGCTCGTAGCGCCCATCCAGGGCTTTAGGGTGTTCTGTTGCTCCAGCCTCCCACTGGCTATCCGGCGTGGGATTCGGTTGCCTCAAATTTAAGGGTGGTCTGGGAACCACTGAGTTGGAAGCCCATGGCATCAGCCATCCGTTGGGCCGCGCGGTGGCCCATGGCAGCCCGCCACTGGGGGATCAGGCCCGCCATGAAGGCCTCTTCGGCGGCGACGGCGACGGCGTAGGTGCCTAAGCCGTGGCCCCGGAAATCCGGGTCAACCAACACCGTGAGATCCGCGATTAGCGACGCCCATTCCTCGTAACCGGAACCGGCGACCACCTGCAGATTTCCGGGGTCTTGGTCGGAGACCACCGCAAAGGTTTGCGCGGTTTGCGACAGCGCGGCTGCCCCCACATCGTCGGAAGGACACCTGGCTTCTAACTCAGTGATAAATTCGCGGTCCTCACTGATCGCTACCGCATCCGACCCGCTGATCTCGGGGAGGTCCTCGGCATAGTACAGCGTGGTTTCCCCCAGCGAGCGTGCCCCGTGCGAGGCGCCGAGACGAATGAGTGTGGATTCCAGGGCGAGAATTTCGTCATCAATCTCATTGGCGGCTTGTAGAAACCAGGACGGACCGTAGATGAACGTGATGTTGTAAATCCGAATCACGCTGGCGATCTTCGAATCGGCGTGGTCGGAGAGCACGGGAAAACGGTGGGGTCCGGAGCCGGGCTGGTCCGCGACGGTTAGCACCTCCTGGGGGTCCGCCCCCATGGAAGTGGCCCAGGCTAACAGGATCACACGTTTGTGCTGATCCGAGGGATCGGTCGGGTGCATGCGTGGATTATCGACCAAAAAGAACCTTCGCCTCGTCGTAGCGTTGCTGGGGGACTTCTTTCAAACCGGCCAGAGCTTGGTCCAAGTCAACGTCGACGATCTCAGTACCGGCCAAAGACACCATGCGACCGTAGTGTCCGCGATGGATCAGATCGATGGCGGCCATGCCGAATCGGGTTGAGAGCACCCGATCATATCCGGTGGGTGCCCCGCCACGTTGAATGTGTCCCAAAACGGTGTTGCGGGTCTCGATGCCGGTTAGATCCTCGATCTGGTGGGTGACCCACTCTCCAATTCCACCCAGTCGCGGGCGGCCGGATGCTTCCACCCCGGCCTCTGCCACTGGATCGGTGTGGCCTTCAGGGATGAACCCCTCAGCCACGACAACAAGTGGCGACCGACCGCGTTCGTGCACCTGTGTGACCCATTCGCTGACCTGCTCCATCGGGGTTGGGAATTCTGGGATTAAGATTGCGTGGGCGCCGGCGGAGAGGCCTGAGTGCAATGCGATCCAGCCAACGTGACGTCCCATCACCTCAGCGACCATGCACCGGTGGTGCGACTCACCGGTGGTGCGTAACCGGTCCATCGCATCGGTAGCAATCGACAGTGCCGTGTCGAACCCGAATGTGTAGTCGGTGCCACGCAGGTCGTTATCGATGGTTTTCGGCACTCCTACCAGGTTGATCCCGTCCTGGTAGAGTCGTTGCGCCCCGGCGAGGGTGCCTTCTCCGCCGATGACAATCAGCGCGCCGAGTCCCATGTCTTCCATATTGCGCTTGATATTCTCCGGCCCACCGCCTTCAGCATTATACGGGTGGGTGCGGGAGGTACCAAGAATCGTGCCTCCGGTGCGTGCCAAGCCCCGAACCACCTGGCGGGGGAGCTCGAAATAGTCTTTGTCAATAAGTCCGGCCCAGCCGTTGCGAATTCCCACTAGCTCGTCGTCGAAAGACTTGATGCCGTGCAACACCGCTGACCGGATCACGGCGTTGAGCCCGGGACAATCTCCGCCAGAGGTTAAGATTCCGATGCGCACCAGGGGTATCCTTTCGTCAAAACAGTCAAGAAAACCGCTCAGAAATCCCGGGTACAACCCTGATGGGTTATCCCAGACACTTTCCAGGCTAGTGGTTTTTCTCCGGTGCGACTATCGGTCGTGGGCGGTCTTAGGAGAACAAACGCAGAAGGCGAGAGGTGCCTTCTTCGAGGTCCTCGTCCGACAGTGCATAAGACAGTCGCAAAAACCCGGAGGGACCGAACGCTTCACCGGGAACCACCGCGACCTCGGCCTCCTCAAGGATGATGGTGGCCAAATCCTGTGACGTTTCGGCGACACGGCCGTTGATCTTCCGGCCCAGTGCGTCGCGGACATCGACGTAGACGTAGAACGCGCCACGCGGTGTCGGGCAGGAGAATCCGGGCACCTCGTTGAGCATCTGTACGATCTTTTGTCGACGACGATCGAAGGCCTGGCGCATCTCTTCGACGGCCTCCAATGAACCATTCAATGCGGCAATGGCAGCCCGCTGAGAAACATTAGCGACGTTCGAGGTGGCATGAGATTGCAGGTTGGTGGCTGCCTTGATGACGTCGACCGGGCCCAGCATCCAACCAACACGCCACCCGGTCATCGCGTAGGTTTTGGCCACACCATTGAGGATGATGGCCTGGTCCTTGAGCTCGGGGACGACCGAAACTATGGACTGTGCTTCGGCCCCATCGTAGAGCAGGTGCTCGTAGATCTCGTCGGTAACCACCCACAAACCGTGTTCCAGGGCCCACTCGCCAATGGCACGGGTCTGTTCGCGCGAGTACACGGCTCCGGTGGGGTTCGACGGTGAGACGAAGAGCACCACTTTGGTTTGTTCGGTGCGAGCAGCCTCGAGCTGGTCGACGGTGACCAAGTAATCGGCCTCCGGGCCGGCAAACACATCGACAGGGACTCCACCGGCCAACTTGATTGATTCGGGATAGGTCGTCCAATAAGGTGCAGGCACCAGCACCTCATCGGCTGGGTCCAGCAGAGCAGCGAAGGTGTTGTACACCGCTTGCTTAGCCCCATTGGTGACCAACACCTCCTGCGACTGGTAGCTCAGCTTCGAATCACGTTGTGTCTTGTTAATAATGGCTTCTTTGAGCTCGGGCAACCCACCGGCAGGGGAGTAGCGATGGTTGACCGGATCGGTGGTAGCTTCCTCCGCGGCGCGAACGATGTAGTCAGGAGTGGGAAAATCTGGTTCTCCAGCGCCAAATCCAATCACCTCGCGACCAGCGGCCTTGAGCTCTTTGGCTTTCGCGGTCACCGCCAGAGTGGCGGACTCGGTGATGGCATTTAACCGAGCGGAAACGCGGCGGGCGGGTTCAACCATGATGGTAGGTCCCTTCGACATATTGTTCTGCCTTCACACGCTGAGTGACACCGGCTACCGTCGGCGAGGCAGGCGAGGATACTCGTACCCGTTTTCTTCTGAGCCATCACCGACCGAGGGCGGGGACACCAGCCACTCTTTACAATACTTGAAACCGTCTGACAGATACCGGGGCGATAGGCGACTTCGTGCAACTTCCGTGTTCAATTTGGTGATGAGCGGACAACATCGTAGACTAGTCATTCGGTGTCCACTCACCATTTGTTGTGGTGCGTGAAATCCCCCCCCCGAACACCGAGGGCAGTGGCGCAATTGGTAGCGCAACGGTCTCCAAAACCGTAGGTTGCAGGTTCGAGTCCTGTCTGCCCTGCGCAGTAAGTTGCCGGAATATCCGCCAGCGTACAGCAGATCACCCTTATTGATGACCGAGCGAGGATCCGTGGCCGAACAATCAACGCACGAAACTCAGGACGGTGGCCAGAGCCGCTCCGAACGGCGTGGTTTCTTCAGCCGCATCATGTTGTTTCTGCGTCAGGTCGTTGATGAGATCCGTAAGGTCGTCACCCCGACCCGCGAAGAACTGCTGAAAATGACCGGCGTTGTTCTGGTCTTCGTGATCATCGTGATCGCCGTGGTATTTGTGTTGGACTGGCTCTTTGGGCAGGGAGCGTCGTTCCTCTTCGGCGGTCAAGAAACTGTCTAAGAGCCTCAGGCCGGCAACTGTCACGGCCATCAGACCAGCAAGTTACCGAGGAAAGCAGGAATCACGTGTCCGAGCAAGAACGCGAGCAACAGTCCATCGATGAGTCGGTTGTGGCCTCCGATGACACCGTTGCAGACCAGGATGCCGTGGCAAACCCTGAGGGCAACGACGTCGCTGAGGCCCAAGCGTCTGCAGAATCCACTCCTGAAGAATCTGGCGACACTGACGCCGTAACAAGCGCAGAGGAAGCTGACCAGGCTCACGAGGCCGAGACCGACAGCGATGATGATGGCGAAACCGATCTGGAGAAGATCGGCGAAGAACTACGCGCGAAGCTTCGTCGCCAGCCTGGTGAGTGGTACGTGGTGCACACCTACGCCGGCTACGAACGTCGTGTCAAGACCAACCTGGAAACGCGCATTCAGACCATGGACGCTGACGAGATCTATGAGATCGAAGTTCCCATGGAAGAAGCTGTGGAGATTAAGAACTCCAACCGCAAGGTCGTCAACCGTGTTCGGATTCCCGGCTACGCGCTGGTGCGTATGGACTTTACTGAAGAAAACTGGGGCGTGGTGCGCCACACCCCTGGCGTGACCGGATTTGTCGGCGCCGACGCCTACGAGCCCGAGCCGCTGAGCCTAGACGAGGTCTACGACATGTTGGCCCCTTCGATTCTGCAGGAAGCCGCGAAGAAGGCCCAGGACGAAGGCAAACCTGCACCCAAGGAAGCCGTGCAAGAAGTGGCTCCGGAAGTCACCGTCGACTTCGAAGTCGGCGAATCCGTTACCGTCAAGGAAGGGCCGTTCGAGTCGTTGCCGGCTACCATATCGGAAGTCAAAGTTGACTCCCAGCAGCTGGTGGTGCTGGTATCCATCTTCGAACGCGAGACGCCGGTGACCCTGTCCTTCAGTGAAGTGACCAAAGTGTAGAAAAGACTTCGTGGTCCCGGTTGCTTTGGCCGGGCGCCACGACCTCGATCACCGCGCCACGGTGATCACCCCTTCGATCACGCTCCTGTGATCGAAGAACGACGATAGAAAAGGACCCGAATATGGCCCCCAAGAAAAAGGTCGCTGGTCTGATCAAGTTGCAGATTGAAGCTGGTGCTGCTAATCCGGCACCTCCGGTTGGTCCGGCGCTTGGTCAGCATGGTGTGAACATCATGGAGTTCTGCAAGGCCTACAACGCCGCCACAGAGTCCCAGCGTGGAAACATCATCCCGGTGGAAATCACCGTTTACGAAGACCGTTCCTTCGATTTCATTACCAAGACCCCTCCGGCGGCGCAGCTGATCAAAAAGGCAGCCGGTGTGAACAAGGGATCTTCGACTCCGCACACCGATAAGGTCGGTAAGGTCACCAAGGATCAGCTGGCTGAGATTGCTCAGACCAAGATGGCTGACCTGAACGCTGACGACATTGAAGCCGCTACCAAGATCATCGCCGGCACTGCACGGTCGATGGGTATCACTGTCGAAGACTAACCAGGTCCATACGGATCATCGTTGTTGCCCGTCAACAACACCCAAAACATTTCAGTGGCATGGGTCGAGCGCGGCCCGTTACACCACGACTGCATAAGGAGATTTAGCAGATGGCAAAGCGCAGCAAAGCATACCAGGCAGCCGCGGCCAAAATTGAAGACCGTCAGTACAGCCCCTTTGAAGCAATCAAGCTTCTGAAGGACATTACCCCCGCTGAGAAAAACGCCACCGTGGATGTGGCGATGCGTCTGTCAGTGGATCCCCGCAAGGCTGACCAAATGGTTCGCGGTACCGTGAACCTTCCCAACGGTACCGGTAAGACCGCGACCGTTGTCGTCTTCGCCACCGGTGACAACGCCGCCGCTGCCGAAGCAGCCGGTGCCGACTACGTCGGTTCCGATGATCTGGTCGAAAAAATCCAGGGCGGTTGGACTGATTTTGACGCCGCCGTGGCCTCCCCGGACATGATGGGTAAGGTCGGTCGCCTCGGTAAGATCCTGGGTCCCCGTAACCTGATGCCGAACCCCAAGACCGGAACCGTGACCCCGAACGTTGCCAAAGCGGTTGAAGATATTAAGGGCGGTAAGATCGACTTCCGCGTCGACCGTCATTCCAACCTGCACTTCATCATCGGTAAGACCAGCTTCGATGCTGAGAAGCTGGCTCAGAACTACGCCGCGGCACTGGAGGAGGTTATCCGGCTCAAGCCCTCTTCCGCTAAGGGACGCTACATTTCCAGCGTTACCGTGGCATCGACGCAGAGCCCCGGCATCTCCGTGGATCCTAACGTCACTCGGGTTGTTACTGAACAGGCCTAAAGCCCTCCGGTAGCCCGTTAGCTGTGGCCTTCACCGGTTGTCTCGGTGAAGGCCACAGTAGTTTTCAGAGTCTCCCACTCCCACAACAGGCCCCCAGAGAGCCACATCGTTGTTAACACGCCTGACATTTTGCGTTCACAACACCACGGAGCGAGGGTACTCTGATCTGCAGAGCCGATGACCTAGACCTTTGCGAGGTCCGTCTACGCTTTGTCGCCCTGTATCCACCTCACGACAGAAAAGAAGCACCGCTGTGGCATACGATGTCGCTCAACACGACCAGCGTCTGAAACGAGACTTGAAGAATCGGCACATTCAGATGATTGCTCTGGGCGGCGCTATTGGTACGGGGCTGTTCTATGGTTCTGCCGATTCCATCAGTCTGGCCGGGCCCGCCATTCTCATCGCCTATCTCATCGGTGGCCTCATCATCTTCTGGGTGGTGCGTGCTTTGGGGGAGATGTCCGTCCACGAGCCCGTGGCCGGAGCATTTACCCACTATGCCCACAAATATTGGAGTCGGCGGGCTGGCTTCGTCTCCGGGTGGAACTACTGGTTCAACTACATTGCGGTAGCCATGGTCGAGCTGGCGGTGGTCGGATCCTTCGTCAACTACTGGCTCCCCGAGGTACCACCCTGGGTCTCAGCAGCCTTCTTTTTAGTGCTGATCACCTTCATCAACCTGGTCGGTGTCAAAACCTTCGGCGAATTCGAATTCTGGTTCGCCGTGGTGAAAGTTGTGGCAGTCATCGCCATGATTGTGCTTGGCACCGTGGTGGTTATCCTGGGCGTCAATTCCAATCCCGAACTGCCAGACCCCAGCTTTAGCCACTTGTGGGACCACGGCGGATTTATGCCCATGGGACTGACCGGCATCATCGCCGCCATGGCCGTCGTGATGTTTTCCTTCGGCGGCACCGAACTGGTGGCGGTGGCTGCCGGGGAAGCTGACCGTCCGCAGCAATCCATCCCCCGAGCCATCAACCAAGTCATTCTGCGCATCCTGCTGTTCTATATCTTGGCTCTGGCTGTCATCATGTCCGTGGTGCCCTGGCACCAGATCGACGGGCATTCCAGTCCTTTCGTGCAAATTTTTGATGCCGTCGGCATTACCGGAGCTGCCCACATCCTGAACTTGGTCATGCTCACCGCGGTCATTTCCGTTTATAACTCCGGACTTTTTTCCAACGCTCGGATGCTGTACTCGCTGGCACTGCAAGGAAACGCTCCCTCGTTTCTCACCAAGGTCTCCGGACGTGGCGTGCCGTACTGGGGTGTGCTCGTCTCCTCGGCGGTGACCGTCATCGCCGTGGTGGTGGTGATGCTCTGGCCCGATTTCGCCTTTCGATACCTGATGTCCGTGGCGTTGGCGGCTGCGCTGATCAACTGGACTATGGTCATGATCACCCACCGCAAATTCCGTGCCCAGCTCAGCCAAGAGGAACGCGAAAAGCTTCACTTCAAACTTCCCGCAGCCTCGGTGGTGTTTTGGATTGTGTTGGTGTTTTTCGCCCTCCTGGTCGTGATCATGGGATGGTCGCAACAGTACCGTACCGCGGTCTTTGTCGGACCACTGTGGCTCGTGCTGTTGCTCGTCGCCTATGAGATCAAAACTCGCCGGAGGTCTCAGCGACCGGGCCAACCCCAGCAACACTCTCAGCCCGCTAGCAAACACGTCCGCTGATGATCTCGCTCTCATTCCAAGCGTGGATTTGGTGTTGCGGGAATCGGTAGGGTAGCTTATTAACCACCAAAGACCGCCGGTCGTTAATTCTGGTGCCCATCTGACAACATGAGCGCCGCGACGGAATGACTATAAAGCTTTTGACACAAAAGCGACCAGCGCAGGTGTGAACGTCAAGCCAGTTGAAGACTGCTGATCACAATCTTCAGTATTGCTGCGCCCTGTGCACGCCTGCACGGGGCGTTTTTTTGTGTCGAAGCCGTTAGGTACCGGCTGAAGCAATCGGAAGGAGTGCCATGGCGACTGCTGAAAAAGAGGCCGCAGTGGCTGAGTTGGTGGAGCGTTTCCGCAACTCGGATGCTGCTGTGCTCACAGAGTACCGTGGTCTGACCGTGGAGCAGCTCAGGACCTTGCGCCGCTCTCTCGGTGAGAACACCCACTACGCCGTGGTGAAGAATACGCTTGCTGACATTGCTGCCAAAGAAGCCGGAGTAGATGCCTTCGAGGGACTACTCAACGGTCCGACTGCTATCGCTTTCATCGAAGGTGAGCCGGTTGAAGCAGCAAAGGCTATGCGTGACTTTGCCAAGGACAATGAGGCCCTGGTCATCAAGGGCGGCTACATGGAAGGTGCCGCACTCGATGTTGAGGGTGTTAAGAAGCTTGCGGATCTGGAATCTCGCGAGGTGTTGCTGTCGAAGCTGGCAGGAGCAATGAAGGGTGGTATGTCCAAGGCCGCCGCGCTGTTCCAGTCCCCGCTGTCGAAGGCCGTGCGTACGACCGAGGCACTGCGTGCCAAGCAGGAAGACGCCGCCTAACCCCATCGTCGAGGCGATGGACTACGTGGTCAACTGATCACACCAAAAACTTCACATCTGAGTTCTTGAACCTGAGAACCCACTACGTAAAGGAGCCACACTCATGGCTAAGCTATCCACTGAAGAACTGCTGGACACTTTCAAAGAGCTGACCCTGGTCGAACTGTCTGACTTCATCAAGGCATTCGAGGAAGAATTCGACGTGACCGCTGCTGCTCCGGTTGCCGCTGCTGCTGCTCCGGCTGCTGGTGACGACGGTGACGGTGACGCTGCTGACGAGCAGTCCGAGTTCGACGTTATCCTGGAAGCTGCTGGCGACAAGAAGATCGGCGTGATTAAGGAAGTTCGCGCACTGACCTCGCTGGGTCTGAAGGACGCCAAGGAACTGGTCGATGGTGCTCCGAAGCCCGTGCTGGAAGGCGTGGACAAGGAAGCTGCCGAGAAGGCTAAGGAGCAGCTGGAAGGTGCTGGCGCTACCGTCACCCTGAAGTAATGCCAGTGGCATCAGCTGCTTAGCATCGACTGAACTGCTTGTGGCCCCGCACCATGGATGGCGTGGGGCCACAAGTGTCTCAGCAGGGGCTTGGGGTCAGGATAGAAATGTGATAAGCTGTTCTTTTGCGTATCCCTATCTTCCATGTGTCGTGCCATGAGCCCCTTCTGGCACGCCACGATAAATATACGGTATACGGTCTTGACCTTCATATAGCGGTGGGTCGGCCAACCTCGCGTGTCGCACCGGATGCGACACGGTGTGTAGGGAAGTCAGAACTGTACACAGAAGGTCTGTGAAAGGATCACTCTTTTGGTCGCTTCGAGCACCTCAAATAATTCAGCCGCTACCAATCCTCGCCACGCCGCCTCTGCAGGCCGAGTTTCTTTCGCGAAGATTGCCGAACCTCTGGACGTGCCCGACCTGTTAGCACTCCAGACCGAATCTTTCGACCGCTTGGTCGGTAACGAACGGTGGAAACAGCGTGTTGCGCATGCCCAGGAAATCGGTGATGATTCGGTAGCTACCACATCCGGGCTCTCCGATATTTTCGAGGAAATCTCACCCATTGAGGATTTCCAGGGAACGATGTCGCTGTCGTTCACTGATCCGGAATTCTCTGACCCTAAGGTCACCGAAAATGAAGCGAAGGAGAAAGACTCCTCTTACGCTGCTCCGCTGTACGTCAAGGCGGAGTTTATGAACTACAACACCGGTGAAATTAAGCAACAGACGGTGTTCATGGGTGACTTCCCGTTGATGACTGAAGAAGGCACCTTCATCATCAACGGCACTGAACGTGTTGTGGTTTCCCAGCTGGTGCGTTCCCCGGGTGCCTATTTCGAACGCCACCCTGACAAGACCACCGATAAGGACGTCTACTCGGCCCGGATTATCCCGTCCCGTGGTGCCTGGTTTGAGCTGGAGATTGACCGTCGCGACCAGGTCTCGGTGCGCCTGGATCGTAAGCGCAAGCAACCGGTGACTGTGTTGCTCAAGGCCCTGGGCTGGTCGGAGTCCCGGATTCTCGAAGAATTCGGTCAATATGACTCCATGCGGTTGACCCTGGAAAAGGACCAAACCGAAGACCAGAAGGCAGCCCTGCTGGACATTTACCGCAAGTTGCGTCCAGGTGAACCGGCAGCTGTGGATCCAGCCCAAACTCTGCTGGCTAACCTGTACTTCACTGAGAAACGCTACGATCTGGCTAAAGTGGGTCGGTATAAGCTCAACCGCAAGCTCGGCGTCGACGCTCCGTTGTCCGACCCCGCATCGAGCGTGTTGACGGAGCAGGATGTGGCGCAGATGATTCACTTCATCTGTGCTCTGCACGCCGGCGAGAAGACCATCAAGGGTCAACACAACGGCGAAGAGGTCGATATTCGCGTCGAGATGGACGATATCGACCACTTCGGTAACCGTCGCATTCGCGCCGTCGGCGAGTTGATTGAAAACCAGATCCGCACCGGTCTGGCTCGTATGGAGCGCGTGGTGCGCGAGCGGATGACCACCCAGGACGCTGAGGCTATTACCCCTCAGACTTTGATTAACATCCGTCCGGTGGTTGCTTCCATCAAGGAGTTCTTCGGAACCTCCCAGCTTTCGCAGTTCATGGACCAGAACAACCCACTGGCCGGTCTGACCCACAAGCGGCGTCTCTCCGCCCTGGGACCGGGTGGTCTGTCTCGTGATCGCGCGGGGATGGAAGTCCGCGACGTCCACCCCTCGCACTACGGTCGTATGTGCCCGATTGAGACCCCAGAAGGTCCCAACATTGGGCTGATTGGTTCGTTGGCAACCTTCGGTCGGATCAACGCCTTCGGTTTCATTGAGACTCCGTACCGCAAGGTCATTGACGGTAAGGTCACTGACCGTGTTGAGTACCTCACCGCTGATGACGAGCTGGACGCCCAGATTGCCCAGGCTAACGCGGTGCTGAACGAGGATAGCTCTTTCGCTGAAGAACAGGTCTTGTGTCGTCAGCGCGGTGGTGACGGTGAACCGGTACTGGCTGAACCGTCCGATATTGACTACATGGACGTCTCCCCACGTCAGATGGTCTCGGCAGCCACCGCCCTGATCCCGTTCTTGGAGCACGACGATGCTAACCGCGCGCTGATGGGTGCGAACATGCAGCGTCAGGCGGTGCCACTGTTGAAGTCTGAAGCGCCGTTGGTGGGTACGGGTATGGAGAAGTACGTCGCGCTGGACGCTGGCGACTCCGTGACCGCCACCAAACCCGGTGTTGTCACCGAGGCTTCCGCCGACATGGTGACCGTGATGAACGACGATGGCACTACCACCCATTACAAGATCCAGAAGTTCGCTCGCTCCAACCAGGGCAACGCCTACAACCAGCAGGTGCGCGTGGCCGAAGGTGATCGGGTGGAGACTATGTCGGTCATCGCTGATGGGCCCGCCACCGATAACGGTGAGCTGGCCCTGGGGAAGAACCTGCTCGTGGCATTCATGCCGTGGGAAGGCCTCAACTACGAGGATGCGATCATCCTCTCCCAGCGCATGGTTTCCGATGACGTGCTGACCTCGATCCACATTGAGGAGTACGAAATCGATGCCCGTGACACCAAGCTGGGCGCTGAAGAGATCACCCGCGACATCCCCAACGTCTCCGAGGAAGTGCTGTCACAGCTTGACGAGCGTGGCATCATCCACATCGGTGCCGAGGTCGAGGCCGGGGACATCCTGGTCGGTCGCGTCACTCCGAAGGGTGAAACCGAGCTGACCCCCGAAGAGCGCCTGTTGCGCGCCATCTTCGGCGAGAAGTCCAAGGAAGTTCGTGACACCTCTAAGAAGGTTCCGCACGGTGAATCCGGAACCGTGATCGGTATCCGCATCCTGGACCGCGAAGACGACGATGATCTGCCGGTTGGTGTCAACCAGCTGGTCCGTGTCTACGTGGCTCAGAAGCGTAAGATCACCGACGGTGACAAGATGGCTGGTCGTCATGGTAACAAGGGTGTGATCTCCAAGATTCTTCCCGTGGAAGATATGCCGTTCTTGGCCGACGGTACTCCGGTCGATATCATTCTGAACCCGCTAGGTGTTCCGGGTCGTATGAACCTCGGCCAGGTGATGGAACTACACCTGGGCTGGATTGCGGCCAACGGCTGGAAGATCGAAGGCGAGCCCGAGTGGTTGCGCAACCTGCCCAACCTGCCACGTGAGACCGGACCACTGAACGTGGCTACCCCGGTCTTCGACGGTGCTGAAGCCGAAGAGATTCAGGGACTGCTACAGTCGGTGAATCCTTCACGCGACGGTGAACGCCTGATGGGTGAAAACGGCAAGGCGCAGCTGTTCGATGGTCGTTCCGGTGAACCCTTCCCGGACCCCATCTCGGTCGGCTATATGTACATGCTGAAGTTGCACCACCTGGTGGACGACAAGATTCACGCCCGGTCCACGGGCCCGTACTCGATGATTACCCAGCAACCGCTGGGCGGTAAGGCGCAGTTCGGTGGTCAGCGCTTCGGTGAAATGGAAGTGTGGGCGCTGGAGGCCTACGGTGCTGCCTACACGCTGCAGGAGTTGCTCACCCACAAGTCCGATGACGTGCACGGTCGTGTGAAGGTCTACGAGGCCATCGTCAAGGGTGAAAACATTCCAGAGCCCGGCGTTCCGGAATCGTTCCGTGTGCTGGTCAAGGAAATGCAGTCACTGTGCCTGAACGTTGAGGTCTTGTCCTCTGAAGGCCAGGCCATTGAAATGCGGGACTCGGATGAGGAGTCATTCCGGGCCGCTGAAGAACTCGGTATCGATCTCTCCCACGCAGAGCCCGACTCTGTGGATACCATCGGGGAAGTCTAAACCGTCTGATCCAGCACGCCCGCCAGAAAGCTTTCATCCCCTTTTAGACATCAGGAGTTCTACGGACCATGTCCACTGAAAACTCATTCGGCCTCATGCGCATTGGGCTAGCCACTGCGGATCAGATTCGCAATTGGTCCTATGGTGAGGTCAAGAAACCCGAAACCATCAACTACCGCACCCTCAAGCCCGAAAAAGATGGTCTGTTCTGTGAGCGCATCTTCGGACCGACCCGCGACTGGGAGTGCTACTGCGGTAAGTACAAGCGCGTGCGCTATAAGGGCATCATCTGCGAGCGCTGTGGTGTGGAAGTCACCCGCTCCAAGGTCCGCCGTGAGCGCATGGGCCACATCGAGCTGGCCGCACCGGTGACCCACATCTGGTATTTCAAGGGTGTGCCCTCCCGCCTGGGCTACCTGTTGGATTTGGCACCGAAGGACTTGGAGAAGGTCATCTACTTCGCTGCCTACATGATCACCGATGTTGACGAAGAACTTCGTCACCAGGATCTGCCTAATCTGCAGGTGGAACACGACCAAGAGGTCAAGCACCTGGCTGACCAGCGCGATGCCGACATCGCCGCAGTGGCCAAGGATCTCGAGGATGAGCTGGCCCAGCTGGAATCCGAGGGTGCCAAGTCCTCAGCTACCACCAAGGCACGCAACACTGCTGAGAAGACCATGGCTCAGATCCGTAAGCGCGCCGACGACGAGATCAAGAAGCTTGAAGAGCTCTGGGAGACCTTCAAGAACCTCAAGGTCTCGGACTTGATCGGTAACGAGTCGATGTTCCGCTCCATGCGTGACAAGTACGGCGAGTACTTCGAAGGTTCCATGGGTGCTGAATCGATTCAGCGTCGTTTGGAGAACTTCGACCTACAGGCAGAAGCCGAAAAATTGCGCGAAACCATTCAGAACGGTAAGGGCCAGCGCAAGACTCGTGCCCTGAAGCGTCTAAAGGTCATCAACGCCTTCTTGACCACCAATAACTCCCCGCAGGGTATGGTGCTGGACGCGGTGGCCGTGATTCCGCCTGAGTTGCGCCCGATGGTCCAGCTCGATGGTGGTCGTTTTGCCACCTCGGACCTCAACGACCTCTACCGTCGTGTGATCAACCGCAATAACCGTCTGAAGCGTCTGCTGGATCTGGGTGCTCCCGAGATCATCGTGAACAATGAAAAGCGGATGCTACAGGAGTCCGTGGACTCGCTGTTCGACAACGGGCGTCGTGGTCGTCCGGTGACCGGACCAGGTAACCGTGCGCTGAAGTCGCTATCGGACATGCTCAAGGGTAAGCAGGGTCGTTTCCGTCAGAACCTGTTGGGCAAGCGTGTTGATTACTCCGGCCGTTCGGTGATTGTGGTGGGCCCGCAGTTGCGCCTGCACCAGTGTGGTCTGCCCAAGCAGATGGCTTTGGAGCTGTTCAAGCCCTTCGTCATGAAGCGGCTGGTGGACCTCAACCACGCGCAGAACATCAAATCCGCCAAGCGCATGGTAGAGCGCACCCGCCCTCAAGTATGGGACGTGCTGGAAGAAGTCATTACCGAACACCCGGTACTGCTCAACCGTGCACCGACTCTGCACCGTCTGGGTATTCAGGCCTTCGAGCCGCAGCTGGTGGAAGGTAAGGCCATTCAGTTGCACCCGCTGGTCTGTGCTGCGTTCAACGCAGACTTCGATGGTGACCAGATGGCCGTGCACCTGCCGCTGAGCCCTGAGGCTCAGGCCGAGGCTCGGGTGCTGATGCTCTCCAGCCACAACATCCTCAAGCCCTCGGACGGCCGCGCGGTTGCTGTTCCGTCGCAGGATATGATTATCGGCCTGAACCACTTGACCACCGTGCGTGAGGACGAGGTCGGCGCCGGCCGTCACTTCACCCACGTGGGTGAAGCCACCATGGCCTTCGACAACAACGAACTGCACCTCAATGCACCGGTGACCATCACTGTGCAGAACTTCGTGCCATCCGAGGCGGTATCAGCTCCGGAAGGCTGGGAACCCGGTCAGCCGGCAACCATCGAAACTACGCTGGGTAAGGTCGTGTTCAACGACCTGCTGCCGGATGACTACCCCTGGGTTGATGAGCGTCAAACCAAGGGTACCCTGGGCGCACTGGTTAATGATTTGGCTGAGCGCTACTCGCTGATCGACACCGCTACCACCCTGGACAACCTGAAGAACGCTGGTTTCCACTGGGGTACCTGGTCCGGTGTGACTGTGGCAATTTCCGACATCACCTCGGACTTCGACAAGGTTGCGGTGATGGCCAAGTACGAAGACCAGGCCAGCAAGGTCCAGGGCCAGTACGACACCGGTCTGATTTCTGACGACGAGCGCCGCAGTGAACTCAACGACATCTGGTCGCGGGCAACCGACGAGGTCGCCGAGGCCATGCGCGCTGGTATGGGTCCACTGAACACCATTAACCGCATGGTGACCTCGGGAGCGCGTGGTAACTGGCTACAGGTTCGTCAGATCGCTGGTATCCGTGGTCTGGTGACCAACCCGAAGGGTGAGATTATCCCGCGTCCGATTAAGTCCTCCTACCGTGAGGGTCTGTCGGTGCTGGAATACTTCTCCGCAACCCACGGTGCTCGTAAGGGTCTGGCCGATACCGCGTTGAAGACCGCAAACTCCGGTTACCTCACTCGTCGTCTGGTCGACGTCTCCCAGGACGTCATCATTCGCGAGCACGACTGTGGTACCCGCCGTGGTCTGACCGAAACCATCGCTACCGCCAACGCGGACGGCGAGTTGGTCTTGGATGAGAACGTGGAGACCTCGTGCTTCGCACGCACCCTGGCCACCGACGTCACCACAGACGACGGCACCGTGCTGGCTGAGGCCGGCTCGGACGTCGGCGACGTGCTGATCGGGAAGCTGATCAGCAACGGCATCACCGAGATCAAGGTCCGCTCCGTGCTGACCTGTGAATCCCAGGTGGGCACCTGTGCGAAGTGCTACGGTCGCTCGATGGCAACCGGCCAGCTGGTCGATATTGGTGAAGCTGTCGGTATTATCGCTGCGCAGTCCATTGGTGAGCCCGGTACCCAGCTGACCATGCGGACCTTCCACACCGGTGGTGTGGCATCGGCTGACGATATTACCCAGGGTCTGCCCCGTATTCAGGAGCTCTTCGAGGCCCGTACCCCGAAGGGTGTGGCCCCGATTTCCGAGGTGGCCGGTCGCGTTCGGATCGAAGACGACGACCGTCAGATCCAGCTGATCCTCACCCCGGACGATGGCTCCGACGAAATCGCCTACCCGGTGTTGCGTCGCTCCCGCCTGCTGGTGGAAGACGGCGAGCACGTCGCTGTTGGTACCCAGCTGGTCTCCGGTGCGGTTGACCCCAAGCAGGTGCTGCGTGTGCTCGGACCGCGGGCCGCTCAGAAGTTCCTGGTCAAGGAAGTTCAGAACGTGTACCAGTCCCAGGGCGTGGGCATCCACGACAAGCACGTGGAAGTCATTGTTCGCCAGATGCTACGTCGCATTACCGTGATCGAGTCCGGCGACACCGACTTGTTGCCCGGCGAACTCACCGACCGCACCGAGTTCGTCAACGCCAACCGCGCTGCCGTGGCCCAGGGTCAACGTCCGGCCTCAGGCCGTGACGAGCTGATGGGTATCACCAAGGCGTCGCTGGCTACTGACTCGTGGCTGTCGGCTGCATCCTTCCAGGAGACCACCCGCGTTCTAACACAGGCCGCTATGGAGGGTAAGACCGATCCGTTGCTGGGTCTGAAGGAGAACGTGATCATCGGTAAGCTGATCCCGGCCGGTACCGGCTTGGACCGGTACTCCAACGTGGTCGTGGAACCCACCGAGGAAGCCAAGAACAAGTTATTCACCTCTCCGATTGCTTACCCGGACTTCGATTACCCGGGTATGGAGCAGATCGGTGGCGACTACCACGCGATTAGCTTGGATGACTACGGTCTGGGTGGCGATTTCCGCTAACCGATGCGAAGTCCTTCATACCGATGGCGCCGACTCCCCGGGGAGTCGGCGCCATCGGCGTTTAAAAGCGCGTTGACGAGATGAGTTGATGGAAGAAGCGAGGCCCTGAATGATCGTTGAACCTTCCTGTAGACTTCAGTTATGGCGTTAACTGGATCTCATCACGAACACTCACTCACCACATCACTGACCAGGTACTTTGTTGGCTTCGCTCTCCTGTCGCTGATCCTAACCGGCTGTGGTGGGTCGGAAGTGCCGGAGGCAACTGATGCTTCCTCGACTGCGCCAACGGACGCGCCAGAAGCCTCGGAGTCCTCGACTGAAACCGCGGGCACTTCACCGTCGCAGTCGCTGTCGAGTGAAGAGGCTAGTGAGGAATCCTCGAAGGCTCCCGAGCCAGACATTGAGAGTTTGGAGGAGACCGATTTCAGCTCGATCGACTTCCACTTTTCCGGGTATTCCCCTAGTGATCAAACCACGGAGTTATCCCTTCATGAGGGCAGGCTAGAGCTGGACGGTGAGGGAACGCAGCATGTAACACCTGTCTTTGAGCTCGGTGACGTGATTCATCAAGATTTGACCGGGAACGGCATCGTGGACGCAGCCGTTGAGATCAAGCGTTATGAAGGCAACGCCTACGACATCAGGTGGTCCATGTGGATCGCTACAGAGGATGGACCGGAGCAGTCCCCTGTACCTTTCGCACGAAGCGCACATTGTGGAGACGTGGTTGCGGACGTGACCCCGGTAGACGGGGGCTTGGAGGTCCATGAGTTTCTGCGGTATCCAAGCGATGAAGCTCCCTGCTCGGATCCGGGATCGGGGGAGCAAACCCGTGTTGTTCGTGCCGAATATGTGGAAGGACTCCACGAGTGGTGGCCTGTCCGGACTGACCCTTATCCCGCATTTGGTGGAGTCTGTCACGCTCCTCGTGGAGGAGAAGGCTACCCGGTATCAACTCATCAGACCTACGTTGCCCCGGACGACATGAGCGCGCCCCTGTCCGAGCGCGCCCCCACACTGAACGAGTTCCCAGAAGAAACCGGGGAGGTGATGGTGCTGGGTTCCTACGAGCCAAACATACCGCATGACAAGTTATGGCCGGGATGGGTGAGCGTCATCATCAAAGGAGATCAAGGTAACCTCGGTTGCGCCTGGACGCCGGTCGAGGAATAGCGCCACGATCTAACCACGACGGTTCATATAGAAGTTGAACCCGTTGGCTAGCAACTTGTTGAGTGGCAAATCCCATTCACCCATAGTCTGGTGCACATCAGCGCCCATGGTGGTTTTGAACCGGCTCAGACCAGCCAAGGGGTGTTCTTTATCCAAAGTTGGTGAGATCCCGCCGAGATCGTACCAGCGACAGCCCGCCTCCAACGACAGTTTAATCTGTTCCAACTGCAAAGCGCGAGGTGCGTAGCGTTTGGATTCTTCCCGTGACGAGGCGCCATAGACGTACCAACCGGTATCTCGTTGCTGGACGTAAATAGCCGAAGCCAGTAGCTGATCCTCGTATTCTGCCAGTAGCACCTTGAAATCTGCGACCTCAGAGTCTCCCAGCGCCGTGGCCATGCGCTCGAAGTACTCCTGCGGCCTGCCCGAGAATCCATCCCGTTCGGCGGTTTCTTCAAAAAGTTGCTGCCAGCGATCGAGAGCTTCCGCTCCCGTAGCGGTGATTTTCAGCTCCGAGCGCGTGGATTTACGGGTCTGTCGACGCGAAGTGCTGTCCATTCGTGACAGGACCTGCTCGACCGCTTCCTGAAAACCTTCAGATTCTCGGTCGTTACGCTCTGCTTCTGACAGCTCAGGCAACGGTATCCGAGCCTGGAACTGGGCCTGGCCGGCCTGGAAATCCGCGGTAATCTTCGGGCGGGACCAGCCCTGGTCGTCGAGCAATCGGGTCATCTCCACGACCTGATCGTTCTCGGACTCGGCATCCAGCTCTGTGACAAGAGTTTCGTCGCCTTTGGATAGTGTCGAACGAACGGTATGTGCACTCCACGACCGTTCCGAGAACGGCAATCCCATCCGAATGAGGAACGCGCCTTGAGAACGCAGGTAGGGGACCAGCAGTTCCAGAATGTCCCCGAGGGCAACGGTGTCAACAGAGAATACCGGACCATCGGCGAGATAAGCCAACGACTTTGTGCGGAGTAACGGCGCTGGAATACCCCGATACAGCACGAGGGAGGCGGCCACAAGTTCGTCACCGCGGTACCAGCCTAGTGACTGTCCTCTCCACCCTGTCTTCACCTGGGGCCAGCGCGGGTTTTGCAGAAAAGACGCGCTTGGTTGGGAGGCTAGGAACTGTTCGTGCGTGGAGGTTGAGATGTCAGTAATCCGGAGGTCCTGTCGTGAAGTCACATCGCTAACCTACCGTATCGATCTGAACAAGTGGCTCCTCGGATCGCTCCACTCAAGGAATCAAGTCCGATCGGCTGGGGGAGCGGGGTGCCTCATGTCAAGATCCCCGCGAAAGGTAGGCCGTGCCTCAGACAAATAATCCCCGGATGTTCGATTAGCTGGCGCGGCGGTGGATCTTGATGCCAGCAGGGTGTGGTGGCCGATCAGCGG
>NZ_RDQR01000002.1 GCF_003703835.1 Auritidibacter ignavus | reverse complement strand
AAGTACTCGCAAGCTGACCTGGATCAGATCGCCCATGAACTCAACACCCGGCCCCGGAAATGTTTAGGCTACCGCACCCCGATTGAAGCCGAACACGCCGGTGTTGCCTTGACGATTTGAACCCAAGGACGCCGTCTTGAGGATCTCATTGGCCCAGCACAGCTCAGCATTCTCGCGCTTCAACTTCCGGATCTGCTCCTGGGCATCAGTGGGGACACCCGGCTTCTTGCCGGTATCCACCTCGGCTTGTTCCACCCACCGGCGCAACGTCTCGGTGGCAATACTCAGCTTCGGCGCGGTCTCACGAATCACCACATACCGGCTGGGCGCATCATCGTCTTCGAGCCGATCAAACACCATACGCGTGGCACGATCTCTAAACGATTGAGGGTATTTGGTTGGCATAGTTCTATCCTCTCATTACAGGACGGAACAAAACCCAGGACGGTTCAGTGCGCAGGCTCCAGAAGCTGGGACTGTCTCCCAGGACCTGGCAACACTGATTCCTGCCTCACCGCATCCTCAATCCCACGATCGAGCACCCCCTGATCGCCAACCAAGATCTCCTCGGCACGATCCATCAGCAGGCCAAGCTCAGCATCGGTATGCGCTGAGCCCACATGCTTGATCACCCGCAGTTTCCCACGACGCTTTTCTACGACCTGAACCGCAGTCGCCCCTGAAGCAACCCGGACCTTCCTCACAAATACCACACAATTAGTGTCCCAAAACCACCATTCCGAAAGACAAAACCCCAGGTCACAGACCCACGGACCCCGAAACCACACTCACGTGCGCTAAGTCAGGTACTACCGGAGTCTGGACCGAATCTGACAGCCCCCTGCGCCGGCCCTGTGGGATGACGAGGTGGAGGTGCGGTATGCGGGTGTGTGCCGGGCTGTTGTCAGCCGAGGGTTCCGTACCGCTCGAAAAGCTCGATGAACTTTTTGACTACGCGTTTTTTAACGTCCTCGCGGCTGTCCCCGGCGGCGGTGCGGCCGAAGAGGCTCATGGGCGGCAGGATCTCAACGATATCGGTTCCGGTAGTCGGCACCTCGCCTATTTCGAAGGCATAGTCCGCGAAGGCGCGCGCCTGTGGTTCTCGCAAGTTTTCTTCTTCGATGAGATTGCCGAGCTCTCGCTCACGCCTCTGCTGAACGAATGCATTCCACTGGTCGACCACGTTTTTGCTCGTGTCGACGGCTTCGATGAAGTCCATGAACAGGTCGCGTTTGTCGCGCAGCGTGGGGCTGGCATCGATCGCCTGGCGGATCTGCTCCTTGATGTCGTCATCAGCCGGTGTGGAGCTCGACTTCGGCGTATGCAGTTTCTCTACGAGCATGAGGATGTAGTCGACGTTGACGTCCACCTGGCGCAGCAGCTCAATTTCAAATTCGAGTTCCTGCTGTTCATAAGACTCCGAACCGACCGTGGGGCCATCGTCGCCCCCACCGAGTTCTTCCCGGATTTCGAGGTAGACGCTCTGCAGGTCCTGCATATCGCGCAGGCTGAGGTCGTCGTCTTCGGTGAACTCGTCGAATCCTGCGAGCATGTTGCGCAGCTTGAGGATTTCGCCGAACACCTGCACGAAGTGTTTCTGCTCGGTTTCACTGCCGGGGCCAGCGTCGCCGATTCCGTGGACGCTCAGCAGTTCAGCGACTTTGCCCTTGTATTGCTTCAAGTAGTGTTCGTACGGCTTGAGCAGGGCAATGCCCTCGGCGTCCTTGTTGCCGAACAGCGCCAGCGCGTCCTCGGTGTTCTTCTGCAGGTCCCGGAAGCACACGATGTTGCCGTATTGCTTCACGGAGTTGAGGATGCGGTTGGTGCGCGAGAATGCCTGGATCAGCCCGTGATACCGCAGGTTTTTGTCCACGTACAGGGTATTGAGCGTTGGGGCGTCGAACCCTGTGAGGAACATGTTGACCACGATCAGCAGGTCCACTTCCCGGTCTTTGACCCGCATGGACAGGTCGCGGTAGTAGTTCTGGAAGTTATCGCCGTTGGCGTCGTAGCTTGTGCCGAAGATGCTGTTGTAGTCACCGATGGCAGTGTCGAGGAATACGCGGTCTTCTCCGCTGAGTTGACGGGTGTCGAATCCTTCTTCAGCGAGGATGCCGGCTTCGGGGTCTTCGTTCGCTTTGTAGCTGAAGATGGTGGCGACTGTGAGGCGTGCTGCTTGTGGCAGCTGAGCTTGCTGCGCTTTGAATTCCTCGTAGTACAGCTTCGCGGCTTCTACTGACTGCACCGCCATCATGGCATTGAAGCCGACAACTTTCCGCTTGGCTGTTTCGATGTTGCCCGGACCGCTGCGCCTGCGGGCAACGGCAGCCACGTTGGCTGTCACGGTGTGGAGGTACGAATCGTCGGTTTCGCTGCCGAGTGTCTGCCGGCGGGTGTGCTGGTTGAAATGTTTGAGGACGTACGAGGTGACGGCACTGATCCGCCGAGGTTCCAGGAGTTCGTCTTCTTGTTCGGCTCGGGTGGTCGGTTGCCCGGCTGAGCGTCGAACTTTGCCCAGCACGTTGTTGTAGGCGAGTTTGAACGGCAGGACGTTCTTGTCTTCGATTGCGTCGACGATCGTGTACGTGTGCAGTTGGTCGCCGAAGGTTTCTTCGGTGGTGCGCACGATCACGCGGCCTTCACGGGCTCCGTACGACTTACCGGCGTTGGCGGGGAAGATCGGGGTGCCGGTGAAGCCGAAGATGTTGTATTTCTTGAACTTCTTCGTGATGGCCTCGTGCATTGCGCCGAACTGCGAACGGTGGCACTCGTCAAAGATGAGTACTGTGTGTTCGCTGTAGATGGGGTGCTTCGCGTTGGCTTCAACAAAGTTCGACAGCTTCTGGATTGTGGTGATGATGATGCGCGCGTTGGGATCGCCCATCTGTTCCGTGAGGATCTTGGTGGACGCGTTGGAGTTTGCTGCGCCCTTTTTGAAGCTGTCGTATTCCCGCATGGTTTGGTAGTCGAGGTCTTTGCGGTCGACCACGAACAGAACCTTGGGGTTGCTGGGCAGGGCTGTGGCCAGCTGTGCGGTTTTGAAGCTGGTGAGTGTTTTACCGGATCCGGTGGTGTGCCAGATGTATCCGCCGGCATTTGTGCTGCCGAGCATTCTGTTGTTTGCGGCGACGTTAATGCGCTGCAGGATGCGTTCCGTTGCGGCGATTTGGTAGGGCCGCATGACCAAAAGAGTGCCGTCTTCGCGCAGCACACAGTACCGGGTGAGGATGTTGAGGACTGTGTGTTTGGCGAAGAAGGTGCGCGTGAATCCGTGGAGGTCGGCGATGAGTTTGTTGTTGCCATCGGCCCACCAACTTGTGAACGCCCACGTGTTGACTGTCCGCTTTGTACCGTCGTTCTTCTTGGGCCGGGTGGTGTTCGAGTAGTACTTGGTGTGCGTCCCATTGGAGATCACAAACACCTGGACGTAGTCGAACAGGCCGTGGCCGGACCACAGTGACTGGTTCTGGTAGCGGGCGATCTGGTTGAACGCCTCCCGGAGGCTCACTCCGCGGCGTTTGAGTTCCACGTGAACGAGCGGAAGCCCGTTGACGAGGATCGTGACGTCGTACCGGTTGGAGTGGGTTGCACTGCCGGGCGAAGTGCCTGCCTCAACTGCGTATTGGTTGATCACCTGCAGCTTGTTGTTGTGGATGTATGTTTTGTCGAGCAGTCGGATGTTCCGCGTAGTGCCGTCATCGCGGCGTAGAAGCTGGATGTTGTCGTTGTGCAGTCGCCACGTTTTTTCTTTGGGGCCGTCGTTCTTGCTGGCGATGTTTGTTTCGAAGAACGACTTCCATTCGCTGTCCGAAAACTCAACCTTGTTGAGTGCTTCAAGTTGTTTGCGGAGATTCGCTACGAGGGCTGCTTCGTCGCGAATCGTGACGTATTCGTAGGCCTGAGCCTGCAGCTGTTTGATGAGCTCAGCTTCGAGCTGAGCTTCGGACTGGTAGGAGTCGTCAGGCTGGATATCAGGTTCGTAGGAGGCAACGACAGTGGCTTCGTCGCTGACTGCAATGGGCGCAATTCTGTTGCGCTTAAGTTCGTCACCCGTCGAAAATTCCATCCCAGCCCCAGTCATTGAAACAACGCGCGGTTATGCCGCGTCGGACTCCTGTTCCTTGAACGACAGCAGTTTGTCCCGATAGTACTCGTACTGCTTCCGCCGAGCCTCGACCTCAGCTGGCAGACCGGAAGAGAGGTCGTTCACCAGTACGTCGAAGTTGTTCAGGACGTGACTGATACGAGCTTGTTCTTCAAGTGAAGGAAGGGGAATCTTGAACTGACGAATCTTGCGCGCGTTCAGATTGCTTTGGCTCCCTTCGCCCTGCGATTTAAGCTCCCGATAGGAGTTCGACAAGGCGTGAAATACATACCAGTAATCCGCTTTAGAGGGATCTATTTCAAGATTACAGCATGCTTGATTTGTCGTAACGGGAATTTTGTTCACTGCAACCTTTGCCGCAGTCGCCCCATACATTGCCACAATGACAGAATTCGGCCGGACCCATTTCGCTGACGAATTCTCGAGTCCACTTTCAGTTATCGAAGCCGAGGTCTGATCAACTACAGAAAAATCTATGTCTTGTGTTCGCACCCACGGAATTTGTCCACCATAATACGCAGGATTGCCAGCGGCAGGCGTACCACCCGACAAGACTCTGTCACACAACGATGCCAGCTCAACCAGGGTTGCCCCCCCCATCGTAGGGGAACGACAGCAGCTGGTCGCGGTAGTACTCGTACTGCTTGCGACGCGCCTCGAGCTCAGCCTCGAGCTCAGCCTCGAGCTCAGCCTCGAGCTCAGTGAAGAGATCAAGAACTTTAACGATCTCCCGCTGCACCTCCAATGGAGGAACAGGAACTAGTAGTCTGTTAAGAATTCGCTGCGTAAGGCTAGGAACCCCGCCTGCCGTATTAAGCCTCTCCAACCTACTCACAACCATGTAGTAATAGAAGAACTTAGGCAGGACAGTAGAACTATCAATGACCGTGTAATAGCACGTATCAACAGTCCAAACTGGACCATCTACATAGAAAACTGACGAAAGGGACCCCTTGCGAGGCAAGAGAACCGTCTCACCTACATACGCAGCCTCGTTAACATACGCGAGTATTCCACCAGACCCATAGACCGGGACCGATCCCTCTTCTAGATGTTTGTAATCGCGTCCATTTTTGATTGTGGCGATTTCCGCCAAAGGAACAAACGAAACCCCGTTCGGGCAGCGCTCCTGGATCAGTTTCTCGATGCGGTTCACTTGTGTGCACCTGCCTCGAGTTCGGCAACGATTGCGTCAATGCTGGTGCGCAGCTCGGCCTGTCGCTCTACGATCCGTGCAATCTCTGCGTTCAGCTCGGTGATGTCGATCTTTTCGCGCGTGTCTTCGAATTCGACATAGGAACTGATGGACAGGTTGTAGTCGTTGTTCGCGATGTCTTCAGCACTGACGCGCTTGGACACGTACTGTTCTTCGCGGCGCTCTTCGACCATGCTCACGACCTTGTCGCGGTGCGATTCGGTCATCACGTTGTTCTTGCCCCGACGAACAAAGTCCTTGGACGCATCGATGAACAGCACATCGTTAACTGACTTCGACTTCTTCAGCACGAGGATGCACACCGCGATCGTGGTTCCGAAGAACATGTCTTCCGGCAGCTGGATCACAGCGTCCACGTAGTTGTTGTCGACAAGGTACTGGCGGATCTTCTGTTCGGTGCCGCCCCGGTACAGAACACCGGGGAACTGCACCAGCGCAGCTGTCCCATCGACCGCGAGCCACGAAAGCACGTGCATCGTGAACGCAAGGTCTGCCTTCGTCACAGGCGCCAGAACTCCGGCTGGAGCGAACCGGGGGTCGTTGATGAGCAGCGGGTTGTTCTTGCCTTCCCACCGGGTGGAGTACGGCGGGTTCGAGACGATCGCATCGAAGGGTTCGTCGTCCCAGTGCTGTGGGTCCGTGAGGGTGTCTCCGTGGGCGATGCTGAACTTGTCGTAGTTCACGTCATGCAAAAACATGTTGATGCGGGCCAGGTTGTACGTGGTCAGGTTGATTTCCTGCCCGTAGTACCCCTGACGGACACCGTGGGGTCCAAGGACCTTTGCAAACTTCAGCAGCAGAGAACCTGAGCCGACCGCAGGGTCATACACGCGGTTCACCCGGGTTTTGCCGATGACCGTCAACCGTGCCAAAAGTTCGCTGACTTCCTGCGGCGTGTAGTACTCACCACCGGATTTACCGGCCTGGGATGCGTACATCTGCATGAGGAATTCGTAGGCATCACCAAACATGTCAATGCCTTCATCGTGCTTTTCGCCCAGGTCAAGGTCGCCGATGGCATTGAGTAGGTTCCTCAGTTTGTCATTCCTGCGCTCAACCGTGTTGCCCAGGCGGTTTGAGTTGACGTCGAGATCGTCGAACAGGCCCTTGATGTCATCTTCACTGCGGCGGCCGAGTGACGACCCTTCGATGCTCTGGAAGACCTTTTCCAGTGTTTCGTTGAGGTTCGGGTCCCGTGCTGCGCGAGCCCGCACGTTCTCGAACAGCTGGGAGGGAAGGATGAAGAAACCCTTTTCATCCACCATCATGTCGCGGATGGGTTCAGCCTCGGCATCGGTCAGATTGGCGTAGCGGAAACCTGCTCCTTCGTTCGCTTCAATGAAGTTGGAGAGGTTTTCGGAGATGAAGCGGTAGAACAGCAGCCCCAGCACATAGCTCTTGAAGTCCCAGCCGTCGACGGAGCCGCGGAGTTCGTTTGCAACTTCCCAGATGGTCCGGTGCAGACGATCACGCTGAACTTCACGGGAAACAGCTCCCACAACAACCTCCAGGCAACAGGGCATACGGGTCACCCTAGCTTCGCAACTTTCTCCATATTAGACGGTCCCGCGCGGTGAGTCGCTGACCAGCGCGTCGCTTCAAGAATTTCGTGTCCATTACGGCTCGAAATCGCGTCCGCAATGGGCACAAGGACATCCGCTGGAAGAACGCATGCGATAACCCGCAAGTGCTGGGGAGTTTATTGCCCTCTGCCAATCATTACGACAGACCGGAGAAGTGACGCCGGCTCTCTATGCGGAAAGCGATCAGGTGAGACGGCCTCTGTGCCTTACACTCAGCAACGACGTCCGGCACTGCCAGTCCGGATAACAACTCGAAACAAATAGGGGGGCTGCTTCACCATGTCCGCTTCGCTCTACATACTCACGCTGCAGGCCCCGGCTCGAACGCCAGACACTGCCGTTGAATCGCTTAGAGACGAGTTGAAAGAACTGCTGGCTGACTTCCCCCAAACTGTACTCGTGGTCTGCCCCGAGTACCACACAGTCGATGTTGAGGGCACGCCTGCTGAACGCGCTGCTGCTTACGAACAGCTTGCGGAACCTCTAAGCGGCCCGCGTGTAAGTGGGTTGAAAGCGATAGCCCGCGAATTTGGCATCTGGCTGATCCCTGGGACCGTGATTGAACGTGGGCCCAACGGCGAACTGTTCAACACGGCAGTAGCCATCAGCCCTAACGGCGAACTCGCTGCCGCCTACAGGAAAATCTTCCCGTGGCGACCATTCGAACCGTTTGACCCGGGAAGCGAATTCACCGTCTTTGAGATACCCGGAAAGGGCGAAGTCGGACTGGCGATCTGCTACGACCTCTGGTTTCCCGAAGTCGCAAGGAACTTAGCGTATCTCGGGGCAGATCTCATCGTCTACCCATTCCAAACATCCACACGGGACCGGGAACACGAACTGGTCCTTGCCCGTGCGACAGCTATTCACTCCCAAGTATTCGTACTCAGCGCAAACGCGGCAGCTCCTTCAGGCACAGGCCAGTCGATACTTGTCGATCCTGACGGCGTCGTCCGCTACACGGCAGTTTCGGAGAACCCTGCAGTGCTGACCGACGTCATTGACTTCGAGACCGTAGAGAGAGACCGCCGCGTCGGGACCGCTGGAATGAACCGCCTGTGGGACCAATCGCGTGACGGCGACCCAGCTGTGCGGCTCCCGTTCTACCGCGGCACAATGCCGCCGCTTAGCCGCGACTGATTCGCTGGCGACTCATCAAACTGACAACCTTTCAGCCCAACAGGAATCGCATGACACAACTCAACCGCACGATTTCACTCTGGCCCCTGGTGCTGTTCGGCATTGCCTACGTGTCACCGTTCATCGTGCTGACCACCGCGGGAAGCTTTTCGGAAATCGCCCAAGGAGCACTTCCCTCCGCCTACCTTCTGACCACCGTGGCCATGATCTTCACAGCCTTCAGCTATGCGAAGATGGCTCGGCTCTACCCATCAGCAGGATCCGCCTACACCTACGCGAGGAAAACCCTCGACTCCCGCATCGGCTTTATGGTCGGATGGGTTACGCTCCTGGACTACTTCTTCCTGCCGATGGTTGTATGGCTGATCGGAACGGCCTACCTGACCAGCGCATTCCCAGCTGTCCCGGCGTGGGTATTCCTGACCGCCTTCATTGGCCTGACGACTGCAATCAACATCATCGGCGTCAAAGTCGCGACCAAGGTCAACATCGTCCTGATCAGCTTTCAGCTGCTGGTGATCGCGCTCTTCATCATCTTCACCGTGGTGTCGATTTCCAACGGCCAGATCTACGGTGCCGGGCCTGAAGGATTCACCGTCGGATCGCTCTTCGCTCCCTTCTGGAACTCCGGAACAAGCCTGACTGCAATCACAGCCGGCGCAGCCGTTGCCGCTTACAGCTTCATCGGCTTCGATGCAGTGTCCACATTCGCGGAAGAGACTGTCGACCCTCGCAAGACCGTGCCGAAGGCCATCATCCTCACCGCACTCATTGCAGGTGTGCTTTTTGCGACCGTGGCGTACTTCTTCCAGCTGGGTCATCCCGGCTACGCATTCGAAGACCCAGACAGCGCCCCGCTGCAGATGGCCAAAACAATTGGCGGAAACTTCTTCGGTGCGGTGTTCCTGGCAACCGTGATCATGACCCAGTTCACGGCCGGAATCCCGATTCAGTCTGCGGGGGCACGACTGATGTACGCCATGGGCCGCGACGGCGTTCTGCCGCGCGCAGTCTTCGGCCGCATCTCACAGAAGACCCAGACACCTGTCATCAACATCCTTCTGACCGGTGTCATCGGCTTCATCGCTCTGGCTCTGACCGTGTCCTCTTCTACGTCGTTCATCAACTTCGGCGCCTTCATCGCATTCGCGTTCGTCAACATCTCCGTGATCGGGCAGTTCCTGAGGGATCGTCGCCAGCCGAACGCAACCGGCGCCACGAAGAACACTGACATCCTCCACACACTTTCGTGGGTGGTCCAGCCGGCTATCGGTTTGGCAGTCATCATCTACTTGATGGGACACCTTGACGGCCACGCCTTGCGCCTTGGCGGAATCTGGGCAGTCTTGGGCTTGACCTGACTACTTGTCATCACACGCGGTTTCCGCCACCTCACCCCACAAGCGGAACTGGAAGATGCATAGAAACCTAACCTCCGCATCGTGAGTGAATGGTGTGCTCGACAAAACCTTCCGGGCACACCCCACTAGACCAACTTCACTCAGCCGCCTCATAACGGGACACTCGATGACGAGAATCCACGGCCACCGACCTCCCCTTTTTGTGAAAGTTTATGATTTTTATGATGACCCGTCAGGACGGACGCTCACGCTCCAGAATGTATTCACGCGTGTAAGGCATCGTGAACGTCACGACACCCCGTGCAGGCGATTCGATGACACCTGCAGCCAGCAGCCGGTTGCGGTAGGTGCCAGCATTGCGGGGGTCCATGTTCATGCGTTTGGCCACTTCGGCGGTCATGGACGGCCCTTCGTCTGCAGACATGGCGTACAGATAGTCGCGGTCACGACTGGAGAGACCAGCGAATGTGGGTTCGTGAATCTGCCGGTACATGACCCGCTGAGCGTCCGCTGCCGCTTGACGTACGTGCGAGATCGTAATCACGTCTTCACTGCCTGCGAGTTTGAATGCTTCATCGCCGATCAGCTGCACAAGGTACGGGTACCTACCGGAAGCCGCGACAGCCACCTCTAGAGCCTGTTTCGACATTGATTTGCCCGTTTTCTCCAAAGGGCGGGTCAAGCCTTCCCGAGCCCCGGCCTCCGTTAGAAGCTCCAGGTCAATGCGCTCTGCACGCCGCAGGTACGTCGACACACGGTCATTCACCAGGTCATCGATGGAGGCAGGCAGGCCCGCGCCGACGAATGCAACGGGAGCTCGTTCGGAAACAGCGGCACTTAGGGCATCCGTAACCTGACGCAGCTCATCGATATTTGATCTGTGCACCTCATCCAAAGTGACCAGCAGTCCTGTGCCTCGCTCCGCAAGTGCTTCAACTGCACGTATGAGCTGGTGCTGGAAATCGGGAGTTACGGGGAAACGGACTTCACTAGTGGTGGAAACGCTGCCGCCGAAACCCATGACGCTGAATCCTCCCCCGGTGATGCGCATGCTCGACTTCGATTCCCAATCGAGCGTCGCCATAGCTTCAGGGATTCGGGCCTCGGTCAACCGCTGAACAACACCTGGGCTGGCCTGGTCCTGAGCACATATCCAACCACGCGACTGAGCGACCATTTGAAACACCTTCAACATCACACTCTTGCCCATGCCGCGCTGTCCGGTGATGAGAGTGGCCTGCCCGCGAGCCCCGGGGCCCTCATCAAGCATCCGAGCGAAAGCATCAACCAGCTGCTGTCGATCAGCCAAGCGGGGCGGAATCACCCCGAAGGTCGGGGTGAATGGTGAGCGCACGTAATCGGCATCGGGAACCGGCGGGATGTCGAATGCATCAGTCATGTGCCACTCTCACGATCGCTTATGAAAGTTTATGATAATTATGATAGCGGCTCTGACGTGGCTCAGCGATCCTGCGCGAGGAGCGACGGGGCGCCAACCAGACAGGCACCCGCAGTGTTTGAACAGAGCGAGAGTCCCTGGTGCCAGATAGGGCTCAAAACGTGGTGCTGGGCTTGGCGATTGTTCTGTTCTCGATCTTCCCCGAGATCGTCACGTGGCTGCCCGAAGTGCTCTACCAGGAATAGGACACCTACGGCTCAGCTGAATAATGAAAACAGCTGCCCATTGGAACAACCCAGTGGGCAGCTGTTTTCGTTGATTGTTATGGATCAGCAATGCCGTTACAGCAGTTCGTCCTCAAAGAAATCATCGTCGATTTCATACAGTGTGAACTGATGTGCTTTTTGAACTGCAACACCGTAGTCAAGCATGAGTTCTGTTAACCGGAGTCCATCGATGAGCACGATCTTGCCGTGACGATACCCTGCGGCCGTACGCCTTGCTTTGTCTTGGAAACTCGACGTTGTAATGAATACGCCCACATTGGCACCTTGCGCATCGAGAGATCCGATGAACGTGCGGATATCAGGGTCACTGACTTTATTGTTGTCGGCGTAGCGTTTCGCCTGAATGTAGACGTTGGTCAGCCCAAGTGCATCTTGACGAATGATTCCGTCGATTCCTCCGTCGTGAGATCGCCCCACGTGCTGCTTAGCGCCGTGCGTCCCACCATAGCCAAGGGCCCACAGGTGTTCGATTACAGCCCGTTCGAAAAACTCGGGGGATGACGACTGCAGGCGCTTACGCAAATCAGTCTCGGTACTCGCATTAAACGCTCTCGCGCGAGTGCGCATAGCCTCTACCGGGTCACCGGCAGGCTCAATTCCACTTTCGCCAGAACTATCACCGTCCTTGATCTGACGGCGTTGAGCAACCTCGTCCTTATACTCACGCCACGTGGACCACTCGAGCATGTCCGTTTCGCTGTATTCGCGCAAAGAGCGCTGGTCGACCGTCTTCCCGTTCTCAGTGATCTTGTAGCGCCCACGCTTAGGTCGATCAACCAACCCAGACAGCGACAACGATGAGAGCGCCCAGCCAATCCGGTTGCGGTAGCGAGGCCGCCCCGATTCCAAGGTTTCTTTCATTGGTGTTGCGACAAGCCGGCCAGCGTGGAAACCAATTCATTAAGTTCCTGTCGACCACGCTCCTCGCCGTCAGCGAGAGCACGCAGGACCAGTGGTCGGAATTCATCAATTGAAGGAATATCGCTAGCCATCTTCATCGCTTTCCACTACTCGTTTAAGCAACATTAAGGCCAGCCTATCCGCGCCCTTCCCGTTACGCTGATCGGTTCCTGACCATAGTCCGCGATCGTCGCCCGGTGACCGGGCAGATCATCGGGAAGGATCATTACCCCGGGCGCGATATAGAGCGGAAGGTGGGCTCTAACCGTTATCTCATCGACGGGTCCGGCTATCCGGCTAGCTCATCGACGAGCCCGGGTCCTTGGGAGCATGGATGTTGGCAGAACTGTCGTGGCGGGGTTAGTGTCCCTGTCGGAGGCTGACTGGCAGGCGCCCCTATCGCTGGCGTGAAATCCTCTCGTGCCATTTTCCTGTCAGATTCGTGTCAGACCCTAGGGGCAACTCCGTCACAACACATTGCGCAGTGAAGCGAGTCCGTCTAAAGATTATGTCCTACAACGCCGGCACTAGGCAGCCCGGCGCATACCGGGGATCAACGGCGGGTCCTGAGTGAAGTAGCTGTGTCCGGTTGGGGTAATGACTTTGAGCCCACCTTTCACGGGGCGCTGGGTCCAACCGTGGGTTTCTTTCATTTGGTTGCATACTGCACACAGTCCCTGACCGTTGTCCAAACTGGTCTGACCGCCATCGCGGTAGCGACGAATGTGGTCGGCGTGGTCGATCGGGTTGTCGCAGTACAGATTGCGGCACCGGTGGTCCCGGAGCACCAGCATCTTGCGCAGGGTCTGAGGGAATGCGCGGGATCGGGAGTCCATAGTGACCAGCTGGTTGGTTTCCGGGCTCGTGTAGAGTCGGCGCAGGAAGACTTCGATCTGCTCATCGTGGACCCATTCTCGGGCTAGAGCGGCCGGGATCGGACCGTATCCCACAAATTGCGCCGGGGTGTCATCGCCAGCGAACAGTGCCGCATCGGTCATGACCAGGTTGAGTTCGATGGCTCGTGGAGCCCGGAATACCGGTGACTGGGCGTCGGAGGCCGGCTCGGGGTCTGGGTCATTCGCGGGATCGTGGGTGAGCTTGGCGATGAAGAGATCTGCCATGATCTGGTCGATGGTGCGGGGCGGAGTGGGCGTCGAAGCTGCGGTGTCATGTTGAGGGTTCTCCGCTCGCTCGGCATCATCACCAAGCTCAGCATTATCGACATCATCGGCATTATCGGTGAAGTCTTCGACCGCGCGCAACGATTCGGTATAGGCAGCCCGCTCAGCGCGGAGGATCTTTTCGGCTTGCTCTCGCAGGATATCCAGGACGGGGATCCCATATTTGGCTTCGACCAGCCCCGAGATTTCAACCATGCCGTCGGAGCGGTCAGAGCGGGCCACTTTGCGGGAGGCTTGGGCGCGATCGGATTTGTCGCGGGAGGACTGCGGTTCAAGGCGTTGGACATGGCCGCGGGCTTCATCTTTGAGCTGAGAGATCCCCAGGAACCGGTAGCGGTCCTTCAGCTGGGCATCGACCTCATGCTGAGTCTGGTGTTGTGTGCCGGCTAGCTCACGGGCGAGTACGGTGACTTGGTCTTCGTTCAGATGGCCCTGGCTCAGTGCGGTGTGGGCGTGTCGGGCGTGGTGGGCTAACAGCAGTGCTTCGCGCAGGCGAGCGTTGCCTTTGGAGGGGGATTCACGACGCGCGAGTCCGATTTCGGCGCCCAGTCCGCCAGCGCGTCGTTGTTTCGGGATGTTGGCGAGTTTGTCGCGACGGGTTCGTAATCGATTCAGCTGTGCGGTGGAGGCAATTTGTTGTGCAGCCAGAGCATTCTTAGCGCGTTCGGCGGCGGCAAGGTGGTCGACCAGATCACGTTCGAGATCGCGTATTTGGTCGGCGGTGAGTTCGTCTAAGGCCGGATCATCTGGGATCTCCGGCGAGGTTAAGACGCCGGGATGGCCGGAGGGGCTGGGGCCGGTGCTGGGGGTGTGGCGGGGAAGCGCCGGTGTGGAATGTGTCATAGGTTCACGGTAAGTGGCCACGGCACCAAAAATCCGGGGTGGATCTCTACTGTGGACAGTGCTGGCCCGATCCGGGATCTCGCCCCGAACCCTACGGACGAACTGTGGATGAGATCAGCTGTGACCGAGGAGGAGATAAGAAGGAAAGCGTTTAGCGCGAGGAACCGGTTGAGGCGCTTGAGGTCGTGAGGGTCTGGCCGTCGCGAGCATTCATCCGGGCCAGGATGAAAGCTGCCACGATCGTGACGACCGCGATCGCACCCCAGATGCCGACGACGGTCCAGGCGAGTCCAGCCAGCACCAGACCGGGAACGAATGTCACCGCGGTGATCTCGACCGGGGTGACCGGAAGGTAGGCGAGGCCGAAGTCCTCCAGGGTTCCGGATTTTAGTTTCGGATCGACCACGCGCAGCATAGCGATGCCGGTGGACACACCGCCGGTGGACCACCCCCAAGTGAATAGCTGGCGCTCGAACCAGCCATGCTGAATGATCCGTGGCGCGATCACCTGACCTAAGAACAAGCAGAGGACCAGGCCAAAGACGAACAAGATGCTCAGTTCTAGCCAGTTTCCGGCCGCGACGGAAGGGTCGATCGAAGCTATACCGCACACGATGAGCACATCGGTAAAGGCCCCCGAGGTGGAGTTCAGTGAACCCGGGTCGACGTATTTGGCGACGTTGAGCCGGCTCATCACCGCGCGGGCTACCAAGCCGATCAAAAAGGCCACCACAAAGACGGGGACCGACAGCTCGGGGAGTCGCCCTTGAATCCATTCGGTGATCCCGTATCCGGCCCCGGCGGTAGCAACCACCAAGGAGATCTGGATGGCCAGGGTTTCCACCGAAGAACCCGAAAAGGTGTGCTGACCGATCGAAGGGCGTTTATTGACCTGTCGGATCAGACCGGTGCGCTCTTCCTCGGGCAGAGCGGACATGCTGGCGAAGGCCTCGACCTGTCCGCGCATCGCACCAATTTTAGCCTGGATAAGACCACCGACAATTCCCACGACGAGCCCCACGGTCGCCGAGGTGAAAGCCAAGGTACTCAGCTCCGGATCGGACTCGGCGAAGGCATCCCCCATGGCTGCGGCCGTACCATACCCTCCGGCCCAGCCTGCGAACAGCACCACACCGACTTCATCACCTGTGCCGAATAACGGTTGCAGTAGTACCAACACCAACAGCATGCCCAGCGACACCTGGAGCGCGTAGATCATCACGCCTTGGGCGGCGAAACCCCCTACCGTGCGGTTGAGTTTGAAGATGTTGAAGTCGTCGGTCATGGCCACGCAGGCGAACACTCCCGCGATCAGCACCGAAGAATAGGTGGAGAGCTGATCGGAGAAAGGCAACCAGCCCAGCACCATGGGACCAAAGATTAGCCCCAGGATCCCACCCAGCACACTGGCGGGGATCATCAGAGTTTGGATCGGTCTGATCCAGGCACGTAGGACGGCACCAATGAGCAGAAGAACGCCAATCAAGGTAGCATCGGTCAAGGCAACCCACGGTGTGAACTCCATGGATACGGATACTACTCGGAGTTGAATAGCAGGACGTTAATCTGTCCGGGTGTTCACTCGCGCGGAGGCGGGCGCGGGCGCGGGTGCGGGAAGGAGCATCGTGAGTCTCATCGGTTCGATTCACCAGTTAGTCTGACCGGTATGGACATTACGGTGGTCGCGATCGGAAAGAAACATGAGTCCTGGGTGGCAGACGGGATCGACCGCTACGCTCAACGGTTGAAGAAGCCCTGGAAGATCAGCTGGAAGCTGTTGCCACACTCCTCTCGTGAGGGTGAGCAGGCGCGCGCTGAGGAATCCGAACGGCTGGTGGCCGCCTGTGGTGCCCACGATGAGGTCATCCTGCTGGATGAGCGCGGGACAATGCTGGATTCGGAGTCGTTATCGCGGACCTTGCAGGGCCGTTTTGATCGGGGTCGGCACGTGGTGATGCTCATCGGCGGGGCGTACGGGGTGACCGAGGAGTTGCGAGCTCAGGCGAATCTGGTGTGGTCACTATCGGATTTGGTATTCCCCCATCAGCTGGTGCGGCTGATCGTCACCGAGCAGATCTACCGGTGCCAGGAAATTGCGGGTGGACGGTCGTATCATCATCGGTGAGCTGAGATTGTTCTGTCGCAGGATCTCCGGCAGGACCGGACCGGCCGTAGAATCGTCTCCTATGGTGACCTATGGCGATGAAGATGCGAGCGAGCCGAGGTAAGCGTGCTGGATCCTGATAGTACACCGGATCCTGACCGGGCAGAACAGGTGCTGAACCGGTTCACTCCCGCCACCCGCCGGTGGTTCACCGGGGCCTTCTCCTCCGCTACTGAAGCACAGCTGGGGGCCTGGGAGGCGACCTCACGGGGTGACCACACACTGGTGATCGCACCGACGGGTTCGGGAAAGACGTTGGCGGCTTTTTTGTGGGCGCTGGACGGGTTCCTGCGGACGAGCGCATCCGATCGAACCGAGGCATCCGGTAAGGCTGATGCCCGTGGCACCACAGTGTTATACATTTCCCCGTTGAAGGCGCTCGGGGTGGATGTCCAACGGAACCTGCGCGCGCCACTGATCGGGATCACCCAGACCGCTGCGGGATTGGGAGTCGAAGCCCCCGAGGTTCGTGTGGGCGTACGCACGGGCGATACTCCGGCCAGGGACCGGCGCCGATTGGTCACCGACCCGCCGGATATTCTGATCACCACACCCGAGTCGCTCTACCTCATGTTGACTTCCAAGGCGCGCAACACGCTGGCCTCGGTGCATACCGTGATCATTGACGAGGTGCACGCGTTGGCCGATTCCAAGCGCGGGGCGCACCTGGCGGTGAGTTTGGAACGCCTCGATGAGCTCACCGACACCCCGGCCCAGCGGATCGGGCTGTCGGCCACGGTCTCCCCGCCTGAGGAAGTGGCACGGTTCATCGGTGGGGTTCAACCGGTGACGATCGTCAATCCCGCCTCGGCCAAGCGCTGGGATCTGCACGTCAGCGTGCCGGTGGACGATATGACCCGACTTCCGGATTTTATCGGCGAGCAACCTCATGACCCTGCCGGCAACGCCACAGCGGATCCCGGTAGCGCCGTAGCGGATCCGCAACCGGTGAGTAGCATCTGGCCCCATATTGAACACCAGATCATCGACCGGGTCAGCCAGGTCCATTCCACCATCATCTTCACGAATTCCCGCCGGCTGGCCGAACGACTTACCCAGGACTTGAATGAGATGTGGGCTACCCGCGCGGAGGCAGACCAGCGCACGGGCGAGGAGGAGTTTGCCCGATCCCACCACGGGTCGGTGTCGAAAGTGCAGCGCGCCCTGGTGGAAGAGGGGCTGAAAGCGGGCACGTTGCGGTGTGTGGTGGCGACCAGCTCGTTGGAGTTGGGGATCGATATGGGATCGGTGGATCTGGTGATCCAGGTGGAAGCGGCCCCCTCGGTGGCCTCCTGCCTGCAACGGGTGGGTCGAGCCGGGCACCAGGTCGGCGAAATCTCCCACGGGGTGTTTTATCCCAAACATCGATCCGATCTGGTCAATACCGCCGTGATCACCGAGCGGATGCTGCAGGGGAAGATCGAACAGCTCCACGTGCCGGATAACCCGCTGGATATTTTGGCCCAGCAGACCATTGCGGCGGTGGCGATGGATGATCTAGAGGTGGAGGCCTGGTACGACACCGTGCGACGGGCGGCACCGTTCACCACACTGGGCCATCAGGTCTATGAGTCGGTGCTGGACCTGATCTCGGGGCGGTATCCCTCCGATGATTTTGCAGAGCTACGGCCCCGGGTGCTCTGGGATCGGGATGCCGGCACGCTCTCGGCCCGGCCGGGAGCCCAGCGACTGGCGGTCACGTCCGGGGGCACCATCCCGGACCGGGGGCTGTTCGGAGTGTTTCTGGCCGACGGCACGAAGGATACCCAGCGCGCCGAGGAAATCCAGGAGTCGGACCCTTCCCAGAGAGCTGACAGCGTCACGCAGCGTAGCACCAGCTCATCGGGTGGCCGGCGGGTCGGGGAGCTGGACGAGGAGATGGTCTACGAATCCCGGGTCGGGGACGTGATCGTGTTGGGTACCACCAGCTGGAAGATCCAGGAGATCACCCACGATCGGGTGCTGGTGCTTCCAGCTTTCGGACAGCCGGGCAAACTGCCGTTCTGGCGGGGCGAATCCGAAGCCCGGCCCACCGAGCTCGGGGCCGCACTGGGAGCCTTCCGGCGCGAGATCGGCCAGTACCTGGTGGGATCATCAGCGGGATCATCGGGGCCATCGGGCCGATCGGGCCGGGCCGATTCGGCCACGGCTGGCCATCTAGCCGGGCCTGACGACCCGATCGCGCAACGACTGACCGCGGCCGGGTTGGACGAGCGAGCCCAGGCTAACCTGGTGGCCTATCTGTCTGAACAACAGCAGGCGACCGGGGTGCTACCCACTGATCAGACCCTGGTGATCGAGCGGTTCCGAGATGAGCTGGGCGACTGGCGAGTGGTCTTGCATTCAGGTTTCGGCCACGGCGTACACGGCCCGTGGGCCTTAGCGGTGGCTGCCCGACTCACCGAGCAGTACGGGTTTGACGCGCAGGTGCAAAGTTCCAATGACGGAATCGTGTTGCGCCTGCCGATGATGGAGACCGCCCCGCAACTGACCGATCTCTTCCTCTTCGATCCCGACGAGCTGGCCGATCTGGTGCGGACCGAGGTCGGGTCCTCAGCGTTGTTCGCCTCCCGGTTTCGGGAAAATGCGGCTCGGGCATTATTGATCCCGCGTACGAAGCCCGGCCAGCGGGCCCCGCTGTGGCAACAGCGTCAGCGGGCCGCACAATTACTGGGCGTAGCCGCCGAGCACCCGCAGTTCCCGATCATCCTCGAAACCGTGCGCGAGTGCCTGCAGGACGTCTACGACATGGACGGGCTGATGTGGCTAATGCGATCCCTGCAGTCCGGGTCGGTGCGACTGGTCGAGGTCGAGACCGCCACCGGCTCACCTTTTGCCCAGCATCTACTATTTGGCTATACCGCCCAATTCCTCTACGAAACGGACTCGCCGTTAGCCGAACGGCGCGCGGCCGCCTTGAGTTTGGATCCCGAACTGTTGCGCCAGCTGTTTGGTGACGATCAGCTCCACGATCTGCTCGACGATGAGGTGATTGCCGAGATTGAGGCCGACCTGCAGTACCTGAGCCCGCGACGGCAACTGCGGTGGGATACTGAATCGGTGGCGGACTTAGTACGGGTGCTGGGGCCGTTGGATGCTGGCCAGTTGGCAGCCCGCATGCGGCCGGATGACGCTGAGCCAGCTACTGAATCAGCTGCCGAGCCGGCTGCCAAGCTGGCTAAAGCACTCGCGGAGGATCTGGTGCACCAGCGCCGGGCGATACGGGTGCGAATGGCCGGTCGTCAGGTCTATGTCGCTATCGAGGATGCCGCCCGGATCCGGGATGGGTTGGGGATCCCGTTGCCGATGGGTATTCCGGTGGCGTTCATCGAGCCGGTGGACGATCCGCTCGGGGACTTGTTGGGCCGGTATCTGCGCACCCACACGGTGGTCACCGCCGAGCACATCGCCACCCATTTCGGACTCGGTACCGCGGTGGTCACCCAGTATCTCACCGATCAGGTGCAACGCCAGAGGGTGGCGTCCGGGATCTTCCAACAGAGTGCTCAGTCCGGCGGAGTCCACACACACCAGACGCAGTACTGTCAGACCCAGGTGTTGCGTCGGATCCGGCAACGGAGTTTGGCGGTCTTGCGCCAGGCCGTCGAGCCGGTGACCGGTCCCGATTACGCTCGCTTCGTGCTCGACACGCACGGGATCGTTCCCCCGCGCACCCAGCATGGACTCTACCGGCCCGGGCAACGGGGGATCGATGCGGTAGCCGAAACGCTCACCCAGCTGGCGGGGTATCCAGCTCCGGCCAGCGCGTGGGAGCACTATATTCTGCCCGCCCGGGTCGCCGACTATGCGCCCGGGATGCTCAATGAGCTATTGGGCACCGGCGAATTTGTGATGGCCGGCACCGCCCCAGGCACCGGAGATGATGGCTGGTTGGCCTTCCACCCGGTCGAAACCGCCGAACTGACCGTGCCCATTCCCGATCTCGCACAGATTGAGGCCTTCGGAAGGGTGCATCACCGGATCATCGAGGTGCTGGCCGACGCCGGGGCGTTCTTTTTTCCCGAGTTATGTCACCGGGTCGCGGGACTGGATGATGACCAGCAGGCCGGTCAGCAGTTCAGCGACTCGGCGGTGCTCTCGGCCTTGTGGGATCTGTTCTGGGCCGGGGTGGTGACCAATGACAGCTTCACGATGATCCGGGCCGGGTTGGCCACCGGTCGTAGCGCGCATCGGCAACGATCGCAACCACGACGCTCCCGGGCTCGGCGGGCTCGACCTCGGTTGTCGACCGGGCTGGACTCCGGCGGGCTGAGGCCGTCCGGGGTGAGATCCACCGGGGTAAGGTCGAGCGCCGGATTGGATGCTGCCACCGATCAGCCCCGTGCGGCCGGACGGTTCTCGCTGTTGCGCCACCCGGAGGCCACCGGCCCCGATTCGACCCTGGCGGCCAACGCTCAGGCCGAGGTGTTGCTGGACCGGTACGGGGTGATCACCCGCGGGGCGGTCAGCACCGAGAAAATCCCCGGCGGATTCGGATACTACTACCGGTTCTTGACCCACCTGGAAGAACTCGGTGCGCTACGGCGCGGGTATTTCATCGATCAGCTTGGTGCCGCCCAGTTCGCCACCGCCAACACGGTGGATGCGTTGCGTAGCTTCCACCCGGCCCCGGGCGAGGAGGATCCGGACCATCCGCGGGCCACCCATCATGCGGTGGGGTTGGCTGCCACCGATCCGGCCAACCCCTACGGGGCCACCTTGCCCTGGCCCGAGATCGCCGAGCCGGCTACTGATCACCCCGCAACGGGGAAGTCCTCCGGCCCGCACCGCCCGGGCCGTAAGGCCGGTGCCCTGGTGGTCTTACTCGACGGCCAGCTGGCGGTGTACCTAGAACGCGGGGGCAAGACCATCTTGGAGTTCCCCGCCGCAACCACCCACCGCCCGCTGATCGCGCAGGCGCTGGTCGAGGCGTTGCAACGGGCCGATGCAGCTGCGGTGCATGTCAAAACCGTCAACGGGTCCCCGATCCGCAACACCGAACTCGCCGAGGCACTGCTCTCGGCCGGGTTCTCCTCCTCACCACAGGGGGTCCGGTTCCATCCACATGTTTGAACGTGACGGCTCTGCCCGAAAGTAGTTGCGATGCCCGAAGGCGACACACTTTTCCATCTCGCCGGCCAACTGGACCCGTTGTTGCGCGGGCAGATTATCACCGACTCCGATGTACGCACCCGGCGCTACGCGACCGCGGAGCTGACCGGAAGCCGGATCACCGGTGTGCGCTCGGTGGGGATCGCGCTGTTGGATCAGTCCATCCTGGCCGGAATCGGCAATATTTACCGGTGCGAGGTGCTGTTTGTGGCCCGGCTGGCTCCACATACTCCCGCCGGTGATCGTGATCCGGTCCTGCTGGGCGCGGTGGTGGATTTAGCCCGCGCGCTGATGCTGGCCAATAGTGGTGCCAGGCCCGAACACGCGTCCACGCGAAGGGGCGCACCCGCGCGCACGCGAGGGCGCGCCGATCGATTCCGCCTATTTCTGGGATGTGGAGGGCGCACCCGCGCGCACGCGAGGGCGCGGGCGGTTCTGGGTTTATGCGCGCACCGGGGCGCCCTGCCCGCGCTGTGGTGCCGTGATCCAGCACGACAGGCTGGCGGGCCGAGATTTATACTGGTGCCCGGCGTGCCAACAGCAGTAGGACACCAGGAGGGCTCACCCTATGACCATGACGCCACCGCTACCGGTCAAAGACGGGATCAATCCCACCCGGTTGCACCTACCGGTCACCGCCAACCAACTCGCCGAGCTCGCCGAACAGTACCGGCCCACTCCCCCGCGCACCATTGCCGAGTACATGATGGCCCGATTCGACCACGTGGATCCCGCCACGCTACGCGAGCGGTTCGACTCCGGGGAGGTGGTTACGATCACCGGCGATCCGGTGGGGTGGGAGCAGCCCTTGGGATCCCACGAGTTCATCTGGTATTACCGCACGGTGCCAGACGAGCAACCACTACCGGAGTCGGTCCAGGTGCTGTTCGAAGATGAGCACCTGCTGGTGGTGGATAAACCGCACTTCATGCCCACCACTCCCGGCGGGCGTTTTGTGAAGGAGTCCGCGCTGGTCAAGCTCCGGGTGGCGACCGGTCATTCCGATCTGGTGCCGCTACACCGGTTAGATCGGGCCACCGCTGGGGTGCTGCTGTTCTCCACTAATCCGGCCACCCGTGGGGCCTATCAGATGCTCTTCGAGCAGCGGCGGGTGACCAAAACCTATCAGGCGATCGTGCGGCTCGATGAGGATCCGGATCGGGCGATTCAGCAGTGCCGACGTTTACCGCTGGTGTATCGCAACCGGATCATCAAAACTCGGGGCGTGATCACGGTGGATGTCCAGGACTATCCGGTGGCCGATTCCGGTCGGCTCGCCCCACCGCGGATCGGCAAACGCCGGCGCAGTCACGATCCCACCACCGGACCGAATGCCCAGACCCGGATCTCGTGGTTGGGGGCGAGAGATGCCCAGGGTCCGGTCCCGCACCACGGGTTGGGATGGGTGCGGTTGGAACCACGCACGGGGCGCACCCACCAGTTGCGGGTGCATTTGGCCCAATTGGGTACCCCGATCCTGCACGACCGGCTCTACCCCGAGCTTTTAGCTCAGGCCCCCGATGAGATGGATCGGCCATTGCAGTTACTGGCCAGCACCCTGGAGTTTATCGATCCGCTCAGCGGTCAGGCCCGCCGATTTCAGACCGATCGACGACTCGCATATCAGCCTCGGTAAACCCCAAGATCACAATCCGGCAACGTCCAGCGTCTTTGATGAAGAATTCAGGATGATTGGGTAGCCTGAGATATCCCTGACAGAACCCGGCGGGTTCTCGGCAACGTCCCCACACCACAGCAAAGGATGCCCTGCTGATGAACGATGAGCACGGTCACGACACCGCCGCATCCGAGGCCTTGTCGCGCCTGAAAAGTTCTTCGTCAACGTCGCGCGAGCCCTTTGACCAGCAACAGTTCGAAGACTCGGCCGTCGAGGACTCTCCCGAGACCGAGTCGCCGACCCCAACCTCGGCTGATCCGAGCGCGGAGCAGGAACCCGGCACAACACCAGCAACACCAACAGAGTCTACGGAACCCGTTGAGACTACTGAACCCGCCCCTGGTGAGCCGGCCAGGAAGTCCCCGGAGGTCTCGGCCGAAGACAAAGCCCTGTGGACGGTGAGCTTCAATACCGGTTCCGGAGAAGAACAGCGCAAAGACACCCTGGGGACCCGGCTAACCACGTGGTTGGATTCATTCGGCGGACCAGATATGGACAAGGTCGAGGCCGATATTGCTGATACGCCAGCCCGGCTACGGCGGCACTGGCTCAAACATCGGGCCCGACAGACGCTGAAGAAGCGTCGCGCGGCAGAGCAAGCCGCAGCGGAACGAAGGGCGCGGGAAGAGCGGGAACGACTCGAGGCCGAGGTCGCCGAGATCCAACAGATCTTAGCGGTCCAGGCAGCCGAGCGGGCTGCCGAGGAGAGGGAACGCCAACGGTTGGCCGAGATGGAGTTGCTCAAGGCGCAGCAAGAACGCGAGACCCAGGCTTTGGTGACCGCAGCGCGCGAACTAGACGGCACCGATTATGTACCGGCCCCCGATCACCGGCCCATGTTGCAACGGCCCGGGGAAGAACTCTCCGATCAACAACTGCTGTCTCGGGCCCGATCACTCTTGCCGGAGTGGCGACGTCGTGACCGGATCGTGGAAAAGGCCCAAGCGATTGAGGCCAAGCAGGCCCAGCTACGCACAGACCAAACCGACACCGGTGACGATGCCCACGACCCACTGGGGCTTGGCGATGGTTCCGGCTACATTCCGCCTTACCTGCTTCCGGAACGGCAGGATCCCCAACCGGAACGACTCGATAGCGTCCGTCGGGTGATCGTGACCATCGCCTGGGTGCTGTTCGTGATCGGTGGGCTGGTGGGTCTGGGGTGGATCGGTGGCACCGAGCCACTGTCCCAGGTCAATGACGGGGCCTACCATTCGTCGGCAACCCTGTTATCGATGGCAAATTGGCACGTCGCGATCTGGCCGGTGCTGTGGATCGCTACCGGACTGTACACCGTGCACCAGTGGACCCCCTCGCAACGGTCGGCCTCCCGGCAACGGCGCACCGGGTGGCTCATGGCCAACGCCATGTTTGCCCTGGCCCTGTGGTTCGCACTGGTCCATATCGAACCGTGGGGACTGGAAATCATCGTGTGGATATTGCTCTGCGCGCTGCTGGTCACTGCGGTCCGGAACCTGAATTTACACACCTCGCGAACCCAGGGCGAGCAACTGTTCACCGACGCCCCGATCGGGCTGTTGACCGGGTGGGCGCTGGTATTTATGGCCTCCCAACTGCTGACTGTGGCCGGGATCTGGGACGTGCTCCACCTGCTGTGGTTGCCCGAATCCGTGTGGGCAATCGTCATTCTGATGGCACTGATGCTGTTCGTTCCCATGGTGTCGATGACCGAACGAGGGCGCGTGGTGATCGTCGTCGGCATGGCCTGGGGGCTAGCTGCCATCATCGGGGTGCGCCTGTTCGGATCCAATCCCTCGGTCTTGATCGCCGCGGTGGCATTGCTGGGCGGTTTCGTGGTGTTGTTGGCAACCGAAAACCGGCGCTGGCGGATTGCGCAGGCCGAAAAACGCTACCTTAACCAATTCGATGATGAGCCTCAGGGTAGTCTCGAGGGCGGGCTCGCAACAGACCTCGAGAACAGCCCGACATCGACCTCGATTGCTGGAGGCTGAATCCGGTGTTGTCGGACCCACCGGGCTGGTAGAAAAGAACTATGAGCGTTCGTACCCCAGATCCACATCCCGGTTGGCTCTCCGACGAAGACCTCTACGAGGCCCGGCGACGGTTGCCGATGGTCTACGTGGAGGCGATCCCGGTCCGGGTCGATCCTCTGGGATATGTCTCCCAGATCGGGTTACTCTACGTGGCCGATGGAGACGGGCACCTGCGACGGACGTTTGTCTCCGGTCGGGTGATGTACCGGGAAACGCTGCGGGCAGCGTTGATGCGGCATCTGGAAAAGGACCTCGGCCCGCTGGCATTGCCACAAATTCCAGCCGATCTGCGACCGTTTACTGTCGCGGAGTACTTCCCCCATCCTTCCGAAACCGAGTTGACCGATGACCGTCAGCACGCGGTGGCGTTGTGCTATTTAGTGCCGGTGACCGGAGAATGTCAGCCACGCCAGGATGCCCTGGAGCTCAGCTGGCTGACCCCGGAGGAAGCCATGGCTGAAGACATCCAGTCCGAATTCGTCGGCGGGCGGGGACGGATTATCCAGCAGGCCTTGGCCAGCGTGAATTGGGGGCGCTAACCGCCCGTGCTGGGATCCTCCGACCGGGCAGTTCCTGCGGTCTGCTCTCCCATCCGTCCCAACCTCGCATCCATGCCAACCTCACATCCATCTAGAATCTCGAAAAGGTAGCGAAGATGACTGACCAGCCTGGGCTCGATGTCGGCGCAGCCGCGGATCTGCCGGTGGAGGAGACACTACTGGTTCCGGCCAGCACCACCGGCACCGTGCCAATCACTATTTTTCACGACGAAACCGGATTCTTCGCGCTCAACGACCGGTGCACCCACGGTAACGCTTCTCTGGCCGAAGGGTGGATCGAAGACGGAACGGTGGAATGCCCCCTGCACGGTTCCCCCTTCTGTCTGGCCACTGGCAAGGCTCTGGGCCTGCCCGCCACCGTGGCTGCTCCCACCCACCGGGTTGAGGTGGTCGACGGGCGCCTGATCCTTTACCCGGGAGTGCCCGCCGAGGAGACCGAGGCATGAGCGCCGCAACGGAGCCGGCAACGCCCGGGTCCGTCGCCATCATCGGCGGTTCGGTCGCTGGATTCACCGCCGCGCACACCCTGCGCGAACGTGGCTATGCCGGGGCGATCACCGTGATCGACCCGAACCCCTACCCTTATGATCGACCACCGGTCTCCGGAGATTATCTCACCGGGGCGCTCGACGAGCCCGGTCTGCGCTTGGGCGGTGCACACTGGGCCGAGCAGCACCAGATCCGCTGGGTGCAGGCGGTCGCGACCGAGCTACACCTGGGGCACCGCCGTGCTGAGCAGACGGCCGGATCGGTGGCCACCGCAGCAACGAGATCCACACACCTGATCCGCACCGGGGACGGTCAACAGCTCTCGGCCGAGGTGGTCATTCTGGCTACAGGGGCCTCCCCGGCACCCTTCGAGCACTCGCTAGCCGATCAAGACGGCGAGCCTTTGCCGGTACTCACCGTACGGGACCACACCGACGTCGACAGAATCCGGCAGCTGATCACCTCCCGAGCCGAGGAGTCCCATTCGTCACGCCCGCTGCGCATCGGCGTGGCCGGTGCCGGGCTGTTGGCCGCAGAACTGGCCGCCGGGGTGCATCAGCTCGGAGCTGCGGTGCGACTGTATCAACCGCACCATCGGCAGGCTGCGGAGATTTTCGGGGACACTATTGCCGAGCTACTCGACGCCGACCATGCCCGGCACGGGGTCGAGCTGATTCAGCAGTATCTGCAGGCCGATGCGCTCCCGGAAGGGTTCACGGCCCAGACCGATCTGGTGCTCGCCGCAGTCGGGACGGTACCCAATACGCAACTGGCCGAGCAGGCCGGGTTGCCGGTCACCAACGGTGTTGCCGTCGATGACCGGCAACGGGTGGACGGTGTTTCCGGGGTGTACGCGATCGGGGATCTCACCCCGGGGGCCAAGCACTGGGATCAGGCGGTGCGTTCTGCCCAGCGGGCGGTCGCCGACCTACTCGATACCAGCCCGACCGCCGAACCGGACCAGGTCCTGCCCAAACACAACGAACACCACCGCGTGGCTCCGCGCTGGATCTGGACGGATCGCTACGACACGCACGCCGGGGCCCTGGGCGAGATGGCCCTGGCCGCTCGGCCCGGATATCAGCTCATCGAGCGTTGGCGCCGTCCGATCCACGAGGACGAAAGCACGCTGCAGGGTAGCGCAGCCAGTGGCGGACAGCGACGCGAGCACGCCAGCTTCGTGCTCGATCCGCAACACCGGTTGTGCGCGGTAGCGGCACTGAACCAACCGATGGTGCTACGGGCGGCCACCCGATTGATGCAACGCGGGATCGTCATCGACCCGGTGGACCTGGCCGATCCGGACCTGAACCTGCGCTCACTCATCCGAAATCGGTGAAACGCTCACCCGGTCCCGCTAAGGTGCTAACCTCGCACGGTTAACACGGCGACCAACCGGGGCTCTATCATGACAGAGATGGCAGATTACCCACAGACCCGTCGCCAACCCAGCGATCCCACCCCCGCGGTGGTTCCCACCCACCACCCAAGCCCGCGGGACGTCAGCTTCAGCATCCAGACCCGGATGGACTCCGGTCTGGGTCGCACCGGGGTGATTCACACCCCGCACGGGCAGATCCAGACCCCGGCGTTCATCCCGGTGGCGACTCAGGCCTCCGTGAAGGCCGTCGCCCCCGAGCAGATGTCAGCCATCGGCGCGCAGGCGTTGCTGGGCAATGCGTATCATCTCTACCTGCAACCCGGGGCCGAGCTGGTCGATCGTGCCGGCGGACTGGGTCAGTTCATGAATTGGTCGGGACCCACCTTCACCGATTCGGGAGGGTTCCAGGTGATGAGCCTGGGGTCGGGATTCAAGAAAGTGATCGATATGTCCGGACCGCATGCTCCCGACGGGACCGGATCCGATGACGACACCGCGGCCGGCAAGAACCGACTGGCCCACGTGGATGATGACGGAGTCTGGTTCACCTCCCATCTGGATGGCTCCAAGCATAGATTCAGCCCGGAAATCTCGATGAACATCCAGCACCAGCTGGGTGCGGACATCATGTTCGCCTTTGATGAGCTGACCACCCTGCATAATTCCCGTCGATATCAAGAAACCTCCCTGGAACGCACCCGGCTGTGGGCCCAGCGCTGTCTGGATCACCACGCCGGGCTCACCGCCCACCGGTCCGATCGACCCTATCAGGCCTTATTCGGGGTGATTCAGGGCGCCCAATACGAGGATTTGCGACGTAAGGCGTGCCAGGATCTCTCAGCCATGCAGGCTGAATTTGTCACCGATCATGGCACTGACCGCGCCGGGTTCGACGGGTACGGGATCGGCGGCGCACTGGAGAAGAAGAACCTGGGCACGATCGTGTCCTGGTGTGCCCAGGAACTACCCGAGGACAAGCCACGTCACCTGCTGGGGATTTCCGAACCCGATGATTTGTTGTGGGCGATCGAGTCGGGGGCGGATACCTTCGACTGTGTCTCGCCGACCCGGGTAGCCCGCACCGGTGCGTTCTACACCGACTACGGACGGATCAACCTGCCGCGAGCGCAGTTCAAGGACGATTTTGCCCCGCTACAGCCCGGGTGCGACTGCTATACCTGCGCGCATTATTCGCGGGCCTATCTACGACATCTGATCAAGGCCAAAGAGTTGCTGGTGCACACGCTGATCTCGATCCACAATGAACGGTTCGTCATTCGGCTCGTGGAGACCATCCGGACCAGCATGATCGAAGGCACCTACCCGGAGCTGAAAGAACAGGTGCTGGGACGGTATTACTCTGCTGAGGCCTCGGACCCGCCTGGGGCTTCGGCCCGTTTTTCGGTGACCCCGTAGGCCGGTTCAGCGCGTTTGATCAGCTTCATCACCCACATGGTCACCGGGGCGAGGATGATTTCCACGGCGGATTTAAACAGGAAGCCCACGACCACGTAGTTGACGAATTGGCCAACGGTTTCGATCCCGATCACCGGTGTTGCGATCGAGCAGAACACCAGCGTGTCCAAAAATTCGCCGATCAACGTCGAGACCGCAATACGACCAAACAGGACTTTCTCGCCAAAGGAGCGCTTCATCCGCACCATGAACCAGGCGTTGGAGAGCTGACCAACCAAAAAGCCCAACAACGAGGCCACCACGATCATCCACACCGGCCCGAGAGTGCGTTCCAGGGCCTGTTGGCCGTCATAAAAATCGGCCGGGGGCAGATTAATGATGATCCAGTAACACAGCACCGCGAAGATCGACAACGCGAAGGTGGTGATCACCGCGCGACGGGAATTTTTGAAACCGTAGACCTCGGCCACCACGTCGCCGACGATATAGGCCAGCGGGAACAGGAAGAAGCCACCGTCGGTCACGAGTGGGCCAATCTGTACGCCCTTGGATGCACCGATATTTGACAGGATCAACACGGTGGCCATGATCGCGGTGATGATCGCGTACAGTCCGGATCCAGCCGGGGCGAAGCGGGCGATCGGTCGGGAGTGATCAGTAGCTGAGGTCTTAGAGTTGCCGACGTTGCCAGAGCGGGGTGAGCTGGGGGTGGAAGAATCGGGGGCAGACACGGTGATCCTCCTGGACGGTGTTGTCAATGATGCAGTCGTGCTCGCTGGTACCGGCACGTGTGCTGGTCGTGTTGCCAGCGCTGGACGACGACGGTCTCACCGGCCTCTACGGCCCCGTGCACACCTGCTGCCCCAGGCGGCGTCCGCAGCTAGTGTACCAACGGTGTCCCGGGGTGCGGAAAGATGCCCCGCGTGCGGATCACGCCCCGGCTACGCGGGTGTGACAGGATAGAAGGGGATCACCTGAGCGTGCTGTGCGCGCACGGCGCAGGCGAGAGCATTGGAGCTACCCAGAACCGAAGGAAAGTCTAGATGAGTACCATCGACAAAATCTTGAGCGCGTTGTTTGCCCTGGCGCTGGCCGGTGGCCTGATTGCCTGGGGCCTGCACGCCAGCTGGTGGGCGGGGCTGGCTGCCCTGATCGCGGTCGCGATCCTCGGGATCTGGAGCATGCGAGATCGGAAAATGCTCAGGGTGATGGCCCGGCGGGAGACCCAGCTGCTGGACCAACAACACCAGGTGCTACTCGGTCAGCATCAGGTCCAGACTGCGCTGACCGAGGTCGTCGAGCAACAGCGCGAGGCGGTGGCCCGCACCGCATCGATCGCCTCGGCGACCGAGCAGATCAACGCCACGGTGGATGAGGTCGCCGGGCAACTGACCCAGCAGGGTGGCACCGCGCAAGATCGTCACGATCAGGTCCTCAAGACGGTCCAGGACGGTACCCAGCACCTCGATCGGCAAACGCGGAACCACGTCAATAACATCAACCGGCGACTGGGCTACGCGCGAGAAGAGATTGAGGCCCAGCAGTATTTGCAGCGTCGCATCGATACCGGCACGCTGTGGCCGTCCACCGGTGACTGGGCGTTGAATGCCCGTTCGGCGGTATACCTGCTCGATCTGCTCGATCAGGCTCGCCCGCAGCATATTGTCGAGCTGGGCTCGGGCACGACCACGTTGTTGTTCGGCCATTATCTGACCGCACACGGTGGCCGACTGTACTCTTTCGATCACCTGAACCACTACCGGGATCTCACCGCCAGTTATGTGAGTTTGCACGGGCTGGAGCCGGTGGTGGATCTGCAGCTAGCCCCCCTGGCACCGCTGGTACCAACTGCAGACACCGAGCCGGCTGAGGATGCCGAGCCACCTCAGTGGTACGACCTCTCCCAGGCGCGACTACCCGAGCAGATCGACCTGTTATTCGTCGACGGTCCCCCGGCAGCCACCGGCCCACACGCCCGGTATCCGGCCCTCAACGCGCTGGCAGACCGGCTGGCACCGGGTGCGGTGGTGATCCTGGACGACGGTGTGCGTGATGAAGAACAGCAGATCGCAACCCGGTGGGCCCAGGAGCACCCCGAGCTGGTGCGAGAAGCACCGGATCTGACCGCGATGATCGTGTTGCGCAAGAAAGGCTAACTCCGACCGGTATGACCACTCCTATTCCGCAAAAAACTGCCCAGCCCCGGGGCAAGAAATCCGGCACTTCCGATCGCCGGCCACGACTGAAGATGTCGATCTACGGTTATGTCATCGCCTGGCTGGCACCAAATATTGTCATGGCCGGGCTGGTCGTGATCCTCAATCTCTTGCCGGTGGCCGAGCAGGTCGGTGATCTGACCCCGTTGCTCACCCTGGTGGGGCTAGCCGGTCTGGTGCTGGGTCTGCCACTGACCCTGTTGGTGAACTGGTTGTTTCGGTTCACGCTCAACCAGGCGGTGCACGTACTGGCCTATGCCCTGGTGGGCATGCTCTACGGGCTGGTGGTGCTCGTCGGTGGGCTCGAGGGGCTGTTGCCGCTACTGATTCCGGTGGTCGGGTTCCCGGCCGGGATCCTGATGGCCCTAGGCCGGTGGCTGGCGATCCCGTTCACCGATGTGGTGGATGCCGACGGACACATTTTGGCCCCTGGTGAGGCTGACGAAGATCCGATCATCGACGAACAGTAGCCGGTCGATCAGACCCGGCCTGCCGGAGGAAAATCTGAGGAAAAGCCCTGACGGAAATGAGGATATGACGATGACCGAATACTCCATCCACGAACCAGCACTGGCGCTGTCTATTGCCGGCTCAGAAGCCACCGGTGGTGCCGGGGCGCAAGCGGATCTGAAGACCTTCCAGGAGCTGGGGGCCTACGGCATCATTGCGCTGACCTGCATCGTGGCCTTTGACCCCAACGATGACTGGAACCACCGGTTCACCCCGGTCCCGGCCGAGGTGATCGCCGATCAGCTAGAGGCCATTCAGGCTAACTACGCCGGACAGTTGCACACCACCAAGTTGGGGATGATGGGCTCACCGGAGACCATTCACACGGTGGCGCGCGCACTGCGGTCTCAACAGTGGCAGCACGTGGTCCTGGATCCGGTACTGATCTGCAAGGGTCAAGAGCCCGGCCACGCCCTGGATACCGATGAGGCGCTGAAGGCGGAACTGTTGCCGCTAGCGACCTTCACCACCCCGAACCATTTCGAGGCCGAGCAGCTGTCGGGCCTGACGATTTCCTCGGTGCAGGATCTGCAGGAGGCCGCTCAGATCATCCACGATCACTCTGGTGCAGCGGTGCTGGCCAAAGGTGGTATCCGTTTAGAGGGTGACCAGGCGGTCGATGTGTTCTACGACGGAACTGATATGGAGGTGCTCAGCACACCGAAGGTCGGCGATCATGCCGTCTCCGGGGCCGGATGCTCGCTGGCGGCTGCGGTCACCGCCGAGCTGGCCAAGGGTGCCTCCCCGCGTGAGGCTGCGTATACGGCCAAGGAATTCGTCACTCGTGGCATCGCCCAGCGGGTGAGCGCCAAGACCCCGTTTGACATGCTCTGGCAAGGCGGACTGCGCTAAAGGTTGCGCTCACACCGTCGCCACCGGCGCGGTGACCAGTGCAGAGAGCAGGGTGGGGCTACATCGACGGCGTGGACCAGGCTCATTCCCGTCTCGGCGCGGATCGTCTCCACTGCGGTTGGCAGTTTCCAGGATGCCGGTGACTAGTCAGCCTGCACCAGTTGCGGTCGCGCAGGTGCTACGGGACTGTCGTGCTGCTCCGACGGAACCTGCTCGACCTGGAATTCCGCGCGGATGTTCTGCCGGGAAGGCTCAGCTTGGTGATCGGCCGACTGTTGCCGAAGCTCCTGTTGAGAGTCTTGCTGTTGGGGTTGCTGTGCAGACTGTTGCTGCGCACCATCACCGGAGGAGTCTTGTTGCTCGTTGAGTTCCTGCTCGGTCGGTTCGGGCTGGGAGGAATCTGGGCTAGGGGGTCGTGATTCGGCGTTGCCGGCACCGCCCTCATCGGAGTCTTCGGGCACGAATCCTCCGTCTTCACTACTCATCGAAGCCCGAGCTTGCTGTGCTTCGGAAAGTTTCGACTCGATCTCGCTGAGACTCTCCTCGATCTGCTCCATATAGGTCTCTTTCAGTTGGCCCCAGGCCAAGGCGGAGACCGACTCGCCCGTCGTGGGGATCGCGGCCAGAATAGAACGAGCCTGTTGGGCCTCGGTCTGCAAACCGTTCAAGGTTGCAATGTATTCGGAGGTTTCCTGAAGATCGTTCAGATTCGAATCGGGAATCTCTTCGAGTTCCTCCAGCACCGGCTCGATCTGCGACGGCAAGGTACAGTCGGCATCTTTGGAGTAGATCCCGCGTTTGGCCTCGAAGGCCTGCTGACGCGCCTCGTTGAACTCTTGAGCCCGAGCATCGTCTTGCGCTTCTTCGGTATAGGGCACCGCATAACCGGAACGCACCATTTCGAGCGCCAGATCATCGCCAGATTTCTCCAAATCCGCCCAGACCTCGCCATTCGGGGCGTTCGGATAGGCCGGGTAGGTGGGATTCACCGTCGAGCCGGCAGGCGCCAGTTGTTCGAGCTGGTTTTTAGCTTCGTCATGCAAACAGGTGTCCAGCGTTTCGCTGGCATCATCTTCAGGCGGAACCGGGGCGCGCATGGCCTGCATGCGGACCACCTGCTCACCGGTGTTAGCGGTAATCTGCATTGACTGTCCGGTCAGCACCTCATCGATCCGCGCGGAGTCCTCGTCTTGGGCGAGATTTCGTACCACCGTCAGCACAGTCAACGTGAGCAACACCAAGGCCACCAGGGTCAACAAGATCATGATGGACCAGTTGATGCGGCGTTTGCGGCGGGGGTTTGAAGACATATGATTCGCTAGCAACTTGACGACGAGGGCGGGTCCAGCACGTCAGAGGGCGGTACCTCTGATCGAACGTGCTCCCTAAAGTGTAGCTAATGATCGAGGTGCTGTGAGGAATACCGACGAATACCGGTGCTGAACAGCCACATGAGGCGAAGCACCGGCCTGCAGGCCTGCGATGCTACGGTAGTCTGTGAGATTGCTCCCCTGCTCGTGATCATCTCAGGATCGAAAATACCGGGGGAACCGAGCCCCTAATAAGGATTGATCGTGAACCGCACCATTCTTCCCGGATTGGTACTCTCCTTCGCGATAGGAGCACTGGCACTGGGTATGATCGCTGGCATCGGCGACTACCTACCCGGTGTTTCCGGATTGCTGGTCGCCATTGTCATCGGGGTGTTATGGCGGAATATCGCCCCCGTGCCAGAGGTGGTTGAACCGGGGATCACGGTGGCATCAAAAACGGTGTTGCGCTGGGGCATTGTGCTCATGGGACTTCAGCTGGCGGTCGATGAGATTCTCGCACTCGGATGGGGCACCATTGTGCTGATCGTGCTCGCTGTGGTCATCACCTTCGGTGCCACCGTTATATTGGCCAAGGCCTTGCGGGTGCCCAGCGCTCTGGGGTTACTGATTGCCAGCGGGTTCTCGATTTGTGGAGCTGCGGCGGTGGCTGGTGCGGATTCGGTGCTCAAAGCCAAGAAAGAATTCACTGCGACCTCAATCGGGCTGGTGGTCCTGTTCGGCACCCTGATGATCCCCGCTATGCCGGTGCTGGTGGCACTATGCGGATTTTCCACAACTCAAGGGGCGATCTGGGCTGGCACATCGGTTCATGAAGTCGCTCAGGTCGTTGCGGTCGCCGAGACGCTGGGACCAGAAGCCTCCACCACAGCGGTGACGGTGAAACTGGGCCGGGTGATGATGCTGGCCTTCGTGCTGGCAGCGATAGCATTTCTCAGTTCCCGCCACGCGTCATCTCGATCCACCCCGGAAGACCCAGCCCCTGGATCACGTCCTGCTCTGGTGCCCTGGTTTGTGATCGGGTTCTTCATCATGGTGGCACTGCGCTCGGTCGATATTCTGCCTCCGACGGCCCTTGAGGTGGTCCAACTGATCCAGTCGTTGTTCTTGGCGACCGCGATGTTTGGGCTCGGCATGGGCGTGCGCATCCGGTCGCTGGTGCAGGTGGGCGCTCGCCCGATAATGTTGGCTACCCTCTCGACGCTCATCATTACGGTCATCGGGGGCTTGGGTGCAGGACGATTAGCCTAGTCGTGCACTAAAGTTGAATCCGTTGCACCGCGATCGGCTACCGGCGCGTGATCGTCGGCCCCCAAAACCCTAATCACTCAGGAGTTCTCCACCTTGTCTGCCAGAGATGACATCGTTCGCGTCTTGAACGAGGACGACCGCAATCAAGAATATGCCGACCCGAAACTGTACAAAAACTCCCTATCGTGGTCGGGCCGAAAATACGCTTTTAAACGGGCACTGAAGAAATTCGGCACCGATGGCGGAACCGATCTGTCGGCGAAGCTCACCTACTACACGGTCCTGTCCATGGCTCCCGGTCTGCTGGCCGTATTCTCCATGCTGTCCTTGGTCTTGTCCTCCAACGCCGAGGTTATTGAGAACATGCTCGATGATGTGATCACCCAGGCAGTTCCGGAAGACTATCAAGCGCTGGTACAAAACCTCGTGGAAACCATGATGGACTCGGCCACCGGTGGCGTGATCGCGTTGATCATCGGTGTGATTACAGCACTGTGGTCGGCATCGGCCTATGTTAAGGCGTTCTCCCGGAACATGAACTCCATCTACGGGGTGGCTGAAGGTCGCACCTTCATCAAGAAGAACCTCACCATGGTGCTCACGACCGCAACGGTGCTGGTCGGTGTAGTCGTCATCCTGATCTCTTTGGCCCTGAACCGTCCACTCGTCGATGGGCTGTTCGGCCCCATTGCGGAGCCGCTAGGATTGGAAGGCGTCCTGGCATTTATGACGGACACCTTCTTGCCGCTCTGGGCATGGCTACGCTACGTTGTGGTGGCTTTGGTGTTGATTCTGGTCATCGCCGTGATGTACCACTTCACCCCCAATGTGCAGAAGCCGAAGTTCACTTGGTTCTCCATTGGCGCCGTGGTGGTGTTGGTTGGTAGCGCGATTGCCGGTGTGGCCATGGCGATCTACCTGACCTACTTTGCCTCGTACTCATCCTACGGTGCGGTCGGAACTATCATGGCGGTGCTGTTCGTGCTCTGGATTTTCAATATGGTGATGCTGCTGGGGGCCCTAATCGATCACGAAATGTTCCGTGCCCGCCAGCTGGAATCCGGCATTCCTGCCGAGGTCCACGTCCAGCTTCCACCGCGTGATACCGCCGGTGCTGAGAAGGCTAAGGAAGACCAGGACAAGCTGATCGAAGAGGCCCGTACCCTTCGTCGGACCATGAGCAACCCACTAGCCCCGGAAAATCGCGACGTCGACTAAAAGACCACACCGAGGAAGTCAACGTCTGCCTCAGACAGCGGGGCCGGTGGGCAACACACTCACCGGCCCCGCTGTATGAGAGGAAAAGGATTGGAAAATATCCCGGGCGCTGTTAGGCCATCGAGGCTTCCTTTTCCTTATCCTCCTTCGATTCTTTACCGCGGTCCAGACCCAACCGGGTCAATGGCACGCCGTCGATCGCGCCATCGATGGTGCGCTCAGCTTCGTCGTGATCGACGTCAAGCACCAAAGCGACCTCGGCGATAATCATGTCCTTGGCCTCTTGATAGAGGTTTCGCTCGGCCATCGAGAGCTCCTTCTCCTTCTGGCGGCGGTAGAGATCCCGGGCGACTTCGGCAACATTGTCCAAATCACCGGTAGCCAGCTTTTCGCGCAGTGCTTTCAAACGACGGGACCACTGCTTTTCCAAGGTGTCACCATCCTTGGCCAGCAACGACATCAACTTGCGCAACCGAGTATGGCTGGACAGGTCTCGAACACCGATCTCCGACAGGCTCGATTCAGGCACAGCGATCTGCAGGCGCTGCTCCTGGACCTCAAGGACGACATAGTCGACGTCTTCACCCTTGATCTTTTTGGTGTTGCGGCTCACCACTTCGGCCGGACCGTGTTGCGGATGGACGACGAACTTGCCTGGGGTTAAACGCATGGAGCAGATGCACCTTTCTTTGATGGCACAGCATAAGCGCCCGGCATTGCAACGAAGTGTCGGAATACCGAGCGCTCGCTGTTTTCCTACTGAGGTACACCATACTAGCACGGAAACGGCCGCATACCACAAAATATCACTCAGAGCAAGAATGACATGCACGTGGCATGTCAGGCTCGAATTCACCCTCGCTGGACAGCGCTACACGTTGTCGACACCGGATTGTTCCTGAAGGAATTGGAAGACCTCCACTTCATCGACACCCGGGAAGGCACCGGTGGGCATGGCCGCCAAAATGTGGGCGTTAGTTCGCGCCGCGGGCCACGCATGTCCACCCCATTCGGCTTCAAGTTCCGGGGAAGGCAAGCGGCAGCACGTCGGGTCCGGACACCGCGAGACAGACCGCGAGGTGGTATCCCGACCACGAAACCACCGCGCCTGATCGAAAGGGACCCCAATCGAGGACGAGTAAAGACCCGAGGCGGAAGACTCCACCACGGCGGTGCACCAATAGGTACCGGCCGGGGTATCAGTGTATTGATCGAACGCGCGGAATCGATTCTGGACGTCAAAGACTTCTCGGGAGGTCCAGTACCGACAAATCTGCTGGCCTTCGATGGCTCCAATACTGTCTGTTGGGAAACTCACCCCGTCGTTTTCGTAGGCTTTATGCACCACTCCGGACTGGTGCACTTTCTGAAAGTGCAGGGTAATACCCAGGTGTTCGGTCGCCAGATTGGTGAACCGGTGGGCAGCAGATTCATAGGAGACCCCGTAGCCATCTCGCAGATCCTCAATGGCCAGATCTCGGTTCTGATGAGCAGCCTTCAGCTCTTTGACCACAGATTTTTCTGGCATGAGCAACGCGGCAGCACAGTAGTTGATGTAGACCCGCTGCTTCAGGAAGTCCTGATAGTCCACCGGCTCACCGAATCCGAGCACATAGGCCGCGATCGCCTGCAATAAGACCGACCGAGCGTCATGGTCGGTGTGCGGTCCGCCGGGCAGATAGAATCGTCGGTTCTTCAGGTCCGTAACCGAGCGGGTGGAGTGGGGCAATGAGCCGACGAAGTGGATCGAAAATCCCAGGTGGTCAGCAATGTTTGCGATTCTGCGGTGAGTCAGTGGCCCCGAGGGCTGGCCCACCGCTTCCAGCAGTTCTTGAGCTGTTGATTCCAGCTCGGGATAGTAATTGTTGCGCTCACGCATCTCCATCCGCAATGCGACATTGGCTCGGCGAGCTTCCTCCGGCGTAGCAACCCGCTCGGCAGCTTGACGTCGTAATTCGCTCGCTAAGCCCGCAATCGTTTCGAGCACCTCGGTGGGAGTCCGGGAAGTGATCTTGACTCCGGGTAGCCCCAGGGCGTGAAAGTGCGGGGATCGTTGGAGTTTCTCCACCGCGATTTCCAGTTCTGCTCGTTTGCTCGGAGGTTTAGCCGAGAGCATGTCGTCAACCGAGACGCGGAGTTCTGTCGCCAAGGCAGACAACAGCGACAGCTTCGGCTCGCGGTGGCCGTTCTCAATCTGGGAGAGGTGAGAGGCCGTAACATCCACCCTGCTTGCCAGATGTTCCAGGGTAAATCCGGCCTTCTTCCGCTGGTGACGCAATTGGCGTCCCAGCACCACGGAATCCAGCCGTGCTACCTCGCCGGTATCGGTCACATCGTCTACTGTGTTTTGCACCATAATCACAGCGTAGTTAAAAACCGCGGATTTTTCCTCCTACATCCAGCCCTTCTTCTTAAAGATCAGATACAAGGTCAGGCTCGCGGTCAACATCAGCCCAATGGCCCACAAATATCCGAAGGACCAATGGAGTTCTGGCATGTCGTCAAAGTTCATCCCGTAAATCCCGGCAATCACCGTGGAGACCGCGAACAGCGCAGCCCATCCCGATACTTTTTTCATATCCTCGTTTTGTTTTCGGCCCACCAGCGTAGATTCCACGGTCAGCGCATTCTGCAATGCGGCCCGAATACCTTCGAGTTGTTCGACATCACGGGTAACATTATCGCGGACGTCACGCAGGTGACGAGCGAATTCTTGATCCATGCCGTACTTCGTGGCTCCCCGAGTCAGCAGATCGATCATGTGCGATAACGGGCGAGTGACCCGCAGGAACTTCACGATCTCGTTGAATAGCTCGTAGATGCGTTGCGAGGTTGCCACCGTTGCCGAATCGCCAAACAGTGAGTCCTCGATGTCGTCCAGATCATCGTCGAGATCGATAATGATGGGCGCATAGCCGTCAACAATACCGTCGAAGACGAAGTACAACATTGTTTGCGGGTGCCCGGCGTCCATCACATGCCGCCGGAAGGGGCGGTGTAGCCAATGCACGACTTTCTGAGCCAGTGAGTGGTCATCAGCGAAGACCAAGAAGAAACGGTCGCCGACAAAGATATGCAGTTCCGCGAACTTCATTTTTTCGGTTTTGTCCACGTACTGGGCCCAGTGCAGCACGACGAACAGTACCGAGTCGTAGCGTTCAAGTTTGGGGCGCTGGTGTCCTTGCAAGGTATCTTCGACCGCTAATTCGTGTAGCTCAAAGTACTCGGCACACTGCTGAATTTCAGCCGAACTGGGTTCTGAAACCACCACATGGGCCCTAGCATCGGGGTCTGACGACAGACGCGCGAACATCTGTTCAATACTCTCCAGTGCTTCCAATCGTGGGGCCGAGGCCCCGTGCTGGACGTTATCAACGGAGTGCAAGAGATAGGTCATGGTGCATCTTCCCATCGTCTACTTGTCACCTTGGCCTACATATTCTTGCACGGTTTGCTTCGGTGGTCACCGCCACCGGCACCCGAACTACTTCGGGTCGTTGGTGGGACACTGCTACCTGCCGTCCGGGTCGCGGAGTGTTCGCGTGCGCGCACGTGCCCTCGCAGGCGCGCGGGCGTGAACGAGGGCAACCATTCGACAAATCGTCGCTTTTTCTGTTCTGCATCTCACAATTTTCAGATGAGGGACGAATCGTTCGAAAGAAGTCAAATTTTTTCCAAATGGTTATCTGAAGCGCAATTTTTTTCGACAATCCCCTGCCCCACTGGCGACAAACACGGAAGAGTAGAAACTACCCAGACGGGAACCGAACCATTCGGAACCGTCACGAAAACGACAAGAGACGCCACACTGATACACACTCAAGGAGTTCAGATCATGTCACAGCACACTCCCGCTTCCGCAGAGCAGATCCAGCACGACTGGGACACCAACCCTCGTTGGGCGAACGTCAAGCGCACCTACTCGGCCGACGAGGTCGTGAAGTTGCGTGGTCGTGTGCAGGAAGAGCACACTCTGGCGCGTCGCGGATCGGAGAAGCTCTGGGAGCAACTGACTACCGAGCACCCTCAAGGTGAGTGGACCAACGCTCTGGGCGCGCTGACCGGTAATCAGGCTGTTCAGCAGGTCAAGGCTGGACTGCGGGCCATCTACCTGTCTGGTTGGCAGGTGGCTGCTGACGCTAACCTGGCCGGCCAGACCTACCCAGACCAGTCGCTGTACCCGGCTAACTCGGTCCCGCAGGTCGTCCGCCGGATCAACAACGCACTGTTGCGGGCGGATCAGATCGAGTTCTCCGAGGGCATCCAGACTGTCGAAGACTGGCTGGTGCCGATCGTGGCCGATGCTGAGGCTGGCTTCGGTGGCCCACTGAATGCCTATGAACTGATGAAGGCCATGATCACCGCCGGTGCTTCCGGTGTGCACTGGGAAGACCAACTGGCTTCCGAGAAGAAGTGTGGTCACCTCGGCGGTAAAGTGCTGGTTCCGACCAACCAGCACGTGCGCACTCTCAACGCTGCCCGTCTGGCCGCCGACGTCGCCGATGTTCCCTCGGTGATCATCGCCCGCACTGACGCTGAAGCCGCCACCTTGCTGACCAGCGACGTCGATGAACGCGACCAGCAGTTCCTGACCGGTGGTCGCACCGCTGAAGGCTTCTACGAGGTGCGCAACGGCCTGGAGCCCTGCATCGCTCGTGCGAAGGCCTACGCAGAGTACGCCGATTTGATCTGGATGGAAACCGGTACTCCGGATCTTGAGCTGGCTCGTGAGTTTGCCGAGGCTGTCAAGGCCGAGCACCCCGACCAGATGCTGGCCTACAACTGCTCACCGTCCTTCAACTGGAAGAAGAACCTGGATGATGAGACCATCGCGAAGTTCCAGCGCGAACTGGCTGCGATGGGCTACACCTTCCAGTTCATCACTCTGGCGGGCTTCCACGCCCTGAACTACTCGATGTTCGACCTGGCGCGTGGCTACAAGGAGCGCCAGATGTCAGCGTACGTCGAGTTGCAGCAGCGCGAGTTCGCTGCCGAGCCACAGGGTTACACCGCTACCAAGCACCAGCGCGAAGTCGGCACCGGCTACTTCGACGCGATCTCCACCGCTGTCAACCCGGATTCCTCCACGGTCGCTCTGGCCGGTTCGACGGAGTCTGGACAGTTCTAATCCCTCACCACCACTGATTCTTCAGAAATCAGCCAGCCAGATAGGACGTGATGATCATGACCAGCCAGATTCGCTACACTACCTCTTCGGGACTGACCGTCAGCGTGCTCGGCGAGGTCTCCGAAGCCACTCAGCCGCTACTGTCCGATGCGGCCCTGGAGTTTCTGGCCTACCTCCACACCACGATGGAGCCCAAGCGTCAAGAACTCTTGGTAGCGCGTCAGCAGGTGCGCGCAGCCATTGCGGCTGGGGCGCGTCCGGGATTTGAGAGCACCACGAAGAAGATTCGTGATGATGATTCCTGGCGCGTTGCTCCACTGGCACCCGGTCTGAAAGACCGCCGTGCCGAAATTGCCGGACCGGTGGATCGGAAAATGACCATCAACGCCCTGAACTCCGGGGCCAAATGCTGGCTGGCTGATTTCGAAGATGCCTGTACTCCCACCTGGGAGAACATGATCGAAGGCCAGCGGAACCTCTACGAGGCGATCCGTGGCCAGATCCGCCACACCGACCAGACTACCGGTCGGACCTACAAGCTCAAGAAACCAGCCCTAGCGCAGTCTCCAACGATCCTCCCGCGGCCGCGGGGGTTGCACCTGGACGAGAGCCACATCGTGGTCGAAGATCAGCCGATCGCCGGAGCGCTGATGGATTTCGGGCTGTTCTTCTTCCATAACGCGCACGAGCTGGTACACCTGGGCCGTGGCCCCTACTTCTACCTGCCCAAACTGGAACACCATCTGGAAGCTCGCTGGTGGAATGACGTGTTCACCAAGTCCCAGGACTACCTGAACATTCCCCACGGAACCATCCGGGCCACGGTGTTGATCGAGACCATCACTGCAGCCTTCCAGATGGATGAGATTCTGTATCAGTTACGCGATCACTCTGCCGGGTTGAACGCTGGTCGGTGGGATTACATTTTCTCGATCATCAAGAACTTCCAGGACTCCTCCGACGAGTTCGTGCTCCCGGATCGTTCCGATGTCACCATGCAACAACCGATGATGCGGGCCTACACCGAGTTGCTGGTGCGTACCTGCCACCGTCGTGGTGCTCACGCCATTGGCGGGATGGCAGCCTATGTGCCGGATAAGTCGGACCCCGTCAAACACCGGATCGCTCTGGAGAAGGTGCGCGAGGAGAAGTCCCGTGAAGCTGCGGACGGTTTCGACGGTTCCTGGGTGGCTCACCCAGATCTGGTGCCGGTGTGCATGCGGGTCTACGACGAGTTGCTCTTTGAGACCCCGCACCAGATTCGCACGCGCAAACGAGAGGATGTGGTCCCGGATGCTGAGGCGTTGCTGAACGTGAAAGCCACCACCGGGGCGATCACCGAAGCTGGCATTCGCACCAATATCGAGGCCGGTATCCACTACTTGGACGCCTGGTTGCGCGGTCACGGTGGAGCCAGCATCAACGACCTGATGGAAGACGCTGCCACCGCCGAGATTTCCCGCTCCCAGCTGTGGCAGTGGATCCGAACCGAGGCCACGGCCACGACCGCGCAGGGGTCCGAACGCACCGTAACCCGCGAGTGGGTCGATGAGCTCATCAACGAGATCGTGTCTGCTGCGGATCGGTCAGACCAGGATCGGATCACTGAGGCCCAGGAGGTCTTTTCCGCCGTGGTCTTCGCCGAAGAGTTCCCTGAATTCTTGACCATCCCGGCTTACAACGCCTACCTGGCAGCTGACGCCAACACCCGCGTCGCCGTCTGAGGCACCTGGGGACCTAGAGCACAACCCCGAGCACACAGCACAGCGGGCCCGACCAGACACTCTCTGGCCGGGCCCGCTGTTGATCTACACAGGCAGTGTGTTCAGTCTCGGTGTTGCAGCCACCTAACCAAGCAAGTGACCCACCAAGACGGAGACGACACGCAAAATTTACTCTTCGTCGCCGGCATCTTCTTCGTCGCCGTTATCCTCAGAGTCGCCACCCTCGGTCAAGGAGTCGACGTAATCCTGGTTCTCCGCGACCCAGTCTGCCACGATGTTTTCGTACTCGCCCTCGTCGTCATTATCGGCGAACATCTGGGCTTCGAGATCGTAGAGCAGGTCGTTTTCCATGGTGAAGTCCGATAGCCACTCAGAGACCTCGGAGAAATCATCGCTGAAACCGTTGTAGGCGTAGGTCGACATGGTTTCAGAACCACCCAGAGCACCCTCGGGGTCTTCCAGATCACGGACCGGGAAGGCCTCGTATGCCCAGTGCGGACGCCACAGAGTCACCACGATGTTTTCGTCGTTATCGATGGCGGTGTTCAGCTCCTGGAGCATGGCAGGAGTGGACGAGGTGGTGAATTCCATCCCGTCCAAGCCGTAAGTCGGGATGACCTCATCTTCGGTGGCGGAGGTCAGACCGGCGCCGGGCTCAATACCGACGATCCGGTTGTCGAATTCATCGGCGTTATCGGCCAGTTCCTCCAGGGAGTCAATCGGCGCGTCCTCGTTGACAGCAATCTGTAGCGAGGACTCATCGTTCCAGGTACCCAGCATTTCCAGGTCGTCACCGTACTCATCCAGGTAGGACGCGTGGGTGGTGGGCTCCCAGACGTCCATGGTGAAGTCGTAGTCCTGAGTGGCAACACCGGAGAACACCACGGCCGGCTCAGCCTCTTCGAGGTTGACCGTATAGCCTTCTTCCTCCAGAATGTGCTTCCACAGGTAGGACACAGCAATGCCCTCTTCCCAGCCGTTGAAGACGCCGATGGTCAGTTCGCCTTTGTCCTCATCACCGTTGTCGCCGGTGCCGTCGCCTTCGCCACAGGCGGTCAGGGCCAGGGCGCCGATAGACAGTGCAGCAACGGATTTCCAGATCTTGTTGAACTTCCTCACTCTGTTACCTCCAGTTAGTGTCAGTGTGGATGATGAACCGAACCGGTACAACTCAGGCACCCGGTCCGTTAGCTTTTCTTCTTTAGCGCGGTCAGCCGGTCCAGGTACATCGCCAACACGACCACGGCGATACCGGCTTCAAAGCCCAGTCCCGCATCGATACTGCTCAAGGCCGACGTGACCTGGCCACCCAGGCCACCGGCGCCGACCATACCAGCGATGACCACCATCGACAATGACAGCATAATGACCTGGTTAATACCGGCCATAATGGTCGGCATGGCCAGTGGAAGCTGGATCTGACGCAGGATCCGGAACCGTGAGGCACCGAAGGCCTGGCCGGCCTCGACCACTTCAGCGTTCACACCGCGGATACCCAATTCGGTAAAACGCACACCGGGCACCATCGCGAACAGAATGGTGGCCACCATGCCGGGAACAACACCGACACGGAACATCACCAGCGCCGGAATGAGGTAGACCATCGGCGGCATGGTCTGCATAAAGTCCATGATCGGTTTAATAATGGCCGAGGCCGTATTCGAGGAGGCGGCCAGAATACCCAGCGGGATCGCAATGACTGCGGCAATAAAGGTGGAGATCGTCACCAGCCCCAGGCTGTCCATAGCATGTTCCCACATGTTCATCCCGGCAATCAGGGTGAAGCCCAACGCGGTGCCTAGCGCTAGTTTCCAGGACTTGACGATCCAGCCCAGCCCGGCCAGGACGAGGGTTACCGCCCACCAGTCAGGCCAGGTGAGCAGACCGACCAGCAGGTCGTTGAGCGTCGCCAGCGTGGTGCGCACGATTGAGAACGCTTCCGAAAAAGTGCCAAGCAACCAGTCCAGACCGGCTTCAATGGCTTCGCCGACGCCGAAGCGGAAGTCGTTAATGGACTCGAATTCGAACCAGGTGATGTCCGAAGCCGGGATGAGAGCAGACAGTGTCGAGCTCACAGCGCATCACCCCCAGCGGTCTTGTGGCGATCGGTATCGCCAGCAGGCGACGGATCGATTTGTTCAGCGTGGCGACCAACCGAGGCATCTGGCGGGGCGTCCGCAGGGTCGGTGGTCTCAGCTGACTCCAGACGCTCTGACAGTGTTTCCGAGCGCTGAGGGCTCATGGCCTCCAGCAGACGCGAGACGCGGACATAACCGACCTTCACCCGTTTGCCATGGTCCTCGCCTTCAACCGCAACCGGGCCGTCGGCTTCCACGGCAACCGGGACGATCTCCTGCAAAGTCGCCCCGGGCTTGACACTGCGGTGTGTGCGCCCGAAGCTGGTAATTTCTGCTTCCGAAAGCTCCGCAGGCGGAACCATGACCGATTGCGCGGTGAGAACCCGAGACCGATCCACATCCGCGGTGAAGGAGGCGACATAGTCATTGGCGGGAACCGAGAGGATCTCTTCGGGCGTACCGATCTGGACGATGCGGCCTTCCTTCATCACCGCGATACGATCACCCATGTACATGGCTTCGTTCAGATCGTGGGTAATGAACACGATGGTCCGATGTAGCTCACGTTGCAAGGAGATCATTTCTTCCTGCATCTCACGCCGGATCAACGGGTCCAAGGCTGAAAAGGCCTCATCCATCAGCATCACATCGGTCTGCGAGGCCAACGCCCGAGCCAGTCCCACACGCTGTTGCATACCGCCCGAGAGTTCACTCGGGTAGCGCTTTTCCCAGCCGGCCAAACCGACCGAGGCCAGCACCTGCGCAGCCATCTCCTGACGTTCTTTTCGACCGTAACCCTGGATTTCTAACCCATAGGCGGCGTTATCGAGCACGGTCCAGTGCGGCAGCAATGCGAAGTGCTGAAAGACCATCGACATGTGCCTGGCTCGCAGATCTCTCAGGTGGTTTTTCGACAGCTGAGCCAAGTCTTGCCCCATGACTTCAACAGTGCCCGAGGTGGCCGGTTGCAACGCGTTCAGGGTTCGGATCAGGGTTGACTTTCCGGAACCAGATAGCCCCATCACAACAAAAATTTCACCGGGCTTCACCTCAAAGGAAGCGTCAATCACCGCGGCAACACCCTCAGACCCAATGTCTTTTCGGTCAGCACCGGCCTTGATTTTCTCGACGACTCGTTCGGGACGTTTACCGAAAACCTTATAAACATTCTGTACCCGAATCACCGGGGCATCGGACTGGCCTGCACTACCTGTTGGCTCCGGTTGCTCCGAGATGTGTGGCGATGATGTCATACACGCTTCCCTTGGGTTGACATGCAAAATCAAGAAGGCGATCCCTTGCGGGAGATGCCACAAAAAGGTCACCAGCTAATGATAATAACAAACTTTCAGGGGAATATCTCATAATTCAGATCTTGGCTCCACAAATTCGGATGAGATAAAACTACCCAACCGGGCAGATAATGCAATGAGATTTACTGCACATAATGCGTCAACCATTCCGTCCAGACGAACAAGAAGCCTATGATCAGAAGCCAGAAGGTAACGATCACATAGTGCGGTGTTATGTGCCCACAAATCATGAGACCCCAAGAAAACGGCTTGAGTTTTTTGAATTTCCCATCGGGTGATCACAACACGCGTTCACTCTGAGCTGAAACTTGGGGCGTAAAACATTGATTCACAGGGTCCTGGCCGTGGCGCACACGTCCATGGCGGGCACCCGTGTGATGCTCGCCCCGGAGTGAGAGGCCACAGAGATGATGATGGACCTAGCAGACAAAGCCGTGTGAACGAGCTTACACTGGACAGTAAGGGAGTCAATCTGACCACCCATCACCGCACCGATGTCGCCCTACTTCAGCCCGGAGGGTCACGTCGTCGCCCTGGAAGCAAGGAAACTTATGAAACTGTCTGAGGCCGTTGTGCTACTTGAACGCGAAATCGCCGAGGTTGACAAACTGTTCCAAGACATCCCCGACGAGCAGTGGCGACAAGCTACCGTTAGTCAGGGGTGGACCGTTGCCGACCAATTAGGTCACTTAGTGTGGACCGATCAGCTCTGTCTGTCGGCCATCGACAACGACGAGCGCTTTCAACAGGTGGTGGCGCTGGCTCAAGGTAGTGACCCAGAGGCGTTCACCAAGCACGTTGATGCTGAAGCCCACCGACTAGCTGAGCAGGAGCCTGCCGAGCTGCTGAATCAGTGGACGACAACTCATCACGAATTACTGACCCGCTTGAAAGAATACGGCGACGATCAGGAGACGAAAATCGCCTGGCTGGCCCGCCCCATGAGCCCCACCAGCATGGCCCAGGCTCGCACGATGGAGCTCTGGGCCCACAGCTTGGACATCTACGACGCTGTGGGGTGGACCAAGCCCCGCAACGAAGCCGAAGCTTCGGTTGCCGAGCTCGGTGTGAAGACCCGTGACTTCGCGTTCACGTTGCACGGCCACACGCCACCGCAGGAGCCAATTTATGTCCAGCTGTCCTTACAGGTCGGCCCTGACCTGAGTTTTGGTGACCCTGATGCCGAGAACCGCGTTATTGGTTCCGCCTGGGGTTTCTGCGCGGTAGTTACGCAGCGTCGACACTTTGCCGATGCCGACCTCAACATCGAGGGTGACACCGCAAAGCTGTGGATGCAGATCGCCCAAGCCTTTGCCGGTGCTGCGACCACCGGACCGGAACCAGGGGAACGGCTATCTCCGGCTGATCTGGAAGACTAGCCCGCTGTCTGAGGCGCTCACGCGCACACGCGACCTCTCACACGCGGGCCACAACGGAGACGCGGGCTGGCGAGGTGTCGTTAATCTCGTTAAAGACGCAGAAATTTTTACGCTTTTCGCATGAATACGGCGTCCGGGGCGCGATGCCCCTTTACCAAATCGGTTTTCCAGTGTTTGCTGGAACCATGAGCAAATACGCAGTCACAAACCCCAACACGGGTGAAGTTGAAAAGACTTTCGACTCACTGACCACCGAAGAGATTCCCGTCATCATTGACACGGCCTATCAGGCCTACGAATCCTGGTCCCAGACCGACCTGAGCAAGCGTGCTGAGATTCTGAACCGGTTCGCAGATCTCCTGGATGAACGTGCCGAAGAGCTGGCGCACATCATCGGGCGTGAAATGGGCAAGCCACTCCCCCAAGGCAAGGCGGAGGTCGATAAGGTTGCCCGCACGGCCCGCTGGTTTGCCGAGCACTCCGCAGAGTTCTTGGAGACCACCGAATTGCCGGATGCTCCCGTGGCGGACCGTACCTACGTCAAGCACGACCCGCTCGGTGTGCTGTTGGGCATCATGCCGTGGAACTTCCCGTATAACCAGATCGCTCGGTTCGTGTTGCCGAACCTGATGGTGGGTAACACCATTTTGATGAAGCAGGCTTCGATCTGTCCTGAGTCCTCGCAGATGTTCCAGACCCTGCTGGAAGAAGCTGGACTGCCCCAGGGTGTGTACACCAACATCTACCTGAACTCTTCCGACACCGAAGAAGTGCTGAAAGACTTCCGTGTCAAGGGCTTCTCCCTGACCGGTTCGGAAAGTGCCGGCGCGTCGGTGGCCTCCGTGGCAGCCAAATACTACAAGCGCTCGGTGCTAGAGCTGGGCGGTAACGACCCGGCCGTGGTGCTAGACACCAACGATGTGGACGCCCTGGCCAAGAAGCTGGTTGGTATTCGCACCTCGAACGCCGGTCAGGTCTGCACCTCCCCGAAGCGGATGATCGTGGTCAAGGAGCTGTACGACGATTTCGTCGCCGCTGCCGAAAAGGCGCTGGCTGATGTCAAGGTCGGCCCCTACGACGATCCCGAGACCGACATGGGCCCGCTCTCCTCAGTAGAGGCCCGTGACGAGGTCCTCGAACAGATTCACAACGGTGTCGCCGACGGCGCAACCCTACGCTTCGGTGGCGAAAAACTGGATCGCCCCGGCGCCTGGATGTCCCCGGCGTTGCTGACCGATATTGATCCGCACTCCACGCTGGGTCAAACCGAAGTTTTCGGACCGGCCGTGATGATCTTTAAGGCCGAGGACGAAGAAGATGCCCTGCGCATCGCTAATTCCACCGAGTACGGCCTGATGTCTTCGGTCTGGACTCAGGACCCCGAGAAGGGTCGCGAGTTCGCCGAGCGGATCAACGCCGGTATGTGCCTGGTGAACGCTCACCAAGAGTCCAGCCCCGAGTACCCCTTCGGCGGTATTAACCGCTCCGGTTACGGTCGTGAAAACGAACGGTGGGCACTGCAGGGCTTCACCAATGAACGTCTGGTGCGTATCCACAACGAACACTAAGAACCGCGCTCATCTGGTGTCCTAGACAGATCCCGTTGAGGCCCGTGATCTGCCCCATCGTGAGGGCGTTCATGGGCCTCAACTGTGTCTCCACTCGGCCCCCGCGCCACCCGCCTGATGTCAGGGTGCAGAAATATGACAGTCGACATGACCCTGCGGGTGCACACACGACGAAACCAGAGTAAGATGACCCTCATGTTCCGGGGGTCGGTGAGAATCCGAACCGGCGGTGACAGTCCGCGAACCTCGCACCCGCGAGGCCGACTCGGCGAAATTCCGAGACCGACGGTGATGCGCCTCAGGCGCGAGTCCGGATAAAAGGAACACGATGATTGCAACAATGGCACCCTTTATGTAGGGGTTGCCTTCCCTCGGTGCATACCGGCTCACCGAGCCGGGAATCATGATCAGAGAAGATGATGAACACCGAGAACTCTTTCTCCACGGTAGCACGCGCCCACAGGCGGATAGCGCTGGATCGTGCCTTCCAGATCGCCCGCTTCGGCCCGGCCGACACCGCCAACCCACAGGTGGGGTGTGTGCTGATCGATCCCGCCGGCCGAATCCGGGCCGAGGGGTGGCATCGTGGTGCTGGAACCGACCACGCTGAAGTGGAGGCACTCAGGCAACTACCTGCTTCCTGGGCCGACCGTGGCCATGAGCTCACCGCCGTCATCACGCTAGAACCCTGCCACCACACCGGTCGTACCGGCCCGTGTGCCCAGGCACTGCTCGAGGCCGGGATTGCCACAGTGGTCTACGCGATGGACGATCCCACCCCCACCGCACGCGGGGGCGCAGACTTCTTGGCCAGCCACGGTGTGCAAGTTATCGGACCGGTCGATCCCGTCGCCGGATACCGCCTGTTGGGCACCTGGCTGGGCCTCACGCTCTCCCGCCCGCAGATCACGGTGAAGTGGGCGCAATCTGTAGACGGCCGAATAGCCGCACCCGATGGCACCAGTCAGTGGATCACCGGTCCGACAGCACGCGCTGATGCGCACCGTCGTCGCGCCGCGGCCGACGCCATCCTGGTCGGCACCGGAACCGTGCTGGCCGATGATCCCGCTCTCACCGCTCGTACTGCGCAGGGAGAGCTCTTGGTGCCCGCCGACGAGCAACCGGTGCCGATCGTTCTCGGCTCACGGGATATTCCCGATACGGCAGCCGTGCACCGTAGCCCTGCTCTGGCAGCTCGCGGACTGCATTCCGCCGTGCGCCTCACACCGCAACACCCGGGTGAACTGCTGCTCGAATTCGCTTCCCTGCGGGATCAGGGCATCACCAGCGTGCTGGTTGATGGGGGACCACGCGTGATCTCCTCCCTGATCCGGGAACACCTCGTGGATGAATTCCTGATTTACACCGCACCGGTGCTGCTGGGAGGACCGCGCACTGCCCTGGACGATATCGGCGTCACCAGCCTGGAGCAGGCATCCCCGCTGATCATCCGCGAGCGCCACCAGCTGGGTGCGGATCACGTGACGATCGCAACTCCCGCCCCATACGTCATACCATCAACCACAGAAGAGCACCACTCAATCGCTTACTCATCTGACAGGAGGCCCTGATGTTTACCGGACTGGTGGAAGACCTCGGAGAGGTCCTCGATCTCACCCCCGATGGAGATGGCCAACGCTTGCGCGTCCGCTCCACGCTGGTGGCAGCCGATGCCAGCCACGGGGACTCGATTGCCGTCAATGGCGTGTGTTTGACCGTCGTTGACCACACTGACACCGAGATCAGCCTGGACGTGATGGCCCAAACTCTGGCCGTTACCGGGCTGGGCAACTTAGGCGCCGGGGCTCCGGTGAATCTGGAGCGGGCCCTGCGGGCGGATGCTCGACTCGGTGGGCATGTGGTCCAGGGCCACTGCGATGCCCGCGCAGTGGTCGCCGAAATCCACCCCGGCCAGCAATGGCGCAAGATCCGGTTCGCATTACTCGAGGATGCGGCGACCACAACGGTTGCCCCACTGATCGTGGATCGAGGATCGATCACCGTCGACGGCGTTTCCCTGACCGTTTCCGCCGTGTCAGCACCGGCTGAAACGACTCCCTGGTTTGAGGTCTCGCTGATCCCCGAAACCTTGCGGGCCACCACGCTGGGGCAACTCGGCCCCGGGGACGCGGTCAACCTAGAGACCGATGTTCTAGCCCGGCACCTAGCGCGCCTGGCCCAATTCGACCGCTCACTCATCGTCCCCTTCGACCGCACCTCAGCCAACTGAGGTATCACCCTATCGTTCTGAACGGAGGCATCTGTTGTCCTTAGCATCCATTGACGAGGCGGTCACCGCCTTAAAAGCAGGCCGGCCGGTTATTGTCGCTGATGATCAAGACCGCGAAAATGAGGGCGATGTCATCATTTCCGCCCAGCTGGCTACCCAAGAGTCGATCGCCTGGGCAGTCAAACATTCCTCGGGGTTGCTGTGCGCACCGATGACGCGCGAGATCGCCGATCGGTTAGATCTGCCGATGATGGTCGAGCACAGTCAGGATCCCCAAGCCACCGCCTATACCGTCACCGTCGATGCCACCGAAGGAATCACGACCGGGATTTCAGCCCATGACCGGATGACCACATTCCACCGGCTGGCCGACCCCTGCGGTGTGCCAGCAGACCTGACCCGTCCCGGGCATGTGCTCCCCTTACGTGCCGTGGACGGTGGGGTGCGGGTCCGCCCGGGCCACACCGAGGCCTCGGTGGAATTAATGAAGCTGGCCGGCCTGGCCCCGGTGGCGGTCATTGCCGAAATTGTCGCCGATGACGGTGAGATGATGCGTCTGCCGCAGCTACAAGAACTCGGTGCTGCCGAACAGGTTCCGGTGACCACGATCGAGAAGCTGATTGATTACCTCAATGAGCGCGATCCCCGCCATGCCACTGACGCCTCCCAGCACTTGCAGTCGGGCACCTCACCAGTACAGCACCGCGCCCACCGCCGGGTCTCGCTGCTGGCCGACACGCTGGTCCCCACGATCCACGGTGATGTCCGGATCAGGGCCTATCGGGATCGCCAGCAGGGCATTGACCATTTGGCGGTGACAGCGCCGGGTTCGGCCAACGCCGAAGACCGGCGCGACGTCCCGTTAGTGCGAGTCCATTCCGAGTGCATCACCGGTGAGGTCTTCGGCTCGCTGAAGTGTGAATGTGGTCCGCAACTCGATGCCTCTCTAGCGCAGATCCACGCCGAGGGCGGCGCAGTAATTTATCTGCGCGACCACGAAGGGCGCGGTATTGGACTGGCCAACAAACTGCGGGCCTATGCCCTGCAGGAACAAGGACTGGATACCGTGGAGGCCAATCTTCAGCTGGGCTTACCAGCCGATGCCCGCAATTACGAGGTGGCTGCCGAGATCCTGGCCGAGCTCGGTATGACGCGGGTGCGACTGTTGACGAATAATCCCGAGAAGGTCGCTCAGCTCACCAGCGAAGGTATTACCGTCGTCGATACCGTGCCCCTGGTGGTCAACATTCATGACACTAATGTCCAATACATGCGCGATAAACGCGACAAGATGGGCCATACACTCCCCCAGACCTTGACCATCACGACCAACACCCAGTCTGTGACGACCGCCGGAGTTTCCTCGGCGCAATCCGTAGGTCCCGCCACAGATCAGAGTACAGAGAGGAACCTGTCCGCATGAGCTCTGCAGGAGCGCCCCAGCTTTCCGTGAATGCTGAGGGTCTTAACGTAGCCATCATCGCCGCCAGTTGGCATCACCACGTCATCTCGACCATGCAACAGGAGGCAATCACGACCATCATCGAGTCCGGGGCCGAAGCGGAAACTTTTACCGTGGCCGGCTCCTTCGAACTTCCCCTGGCTACCCAGGTTGCCTTAAAGACGGGATATGATGTCGCGGTTTGTCTTGGGGTCATCGTCCGTGGAGAAACTCCGCACTTCGACTATGTCTCCAGTGCTGTCACACAGGGGCTCACCCGGGTCCAGCTCGATACCGGCAAACCCGTCGGATTTGGAGTATTGACTGTAGACAACGAGCAACAAGCCTGGGATCGTTCGGGAGCAGCCGGGGCGCGCGAGTCCAAAGGCCGAGAAGCTGCTGAAGCTGCTTTGCACCTGGCCCGGGCAGTGCAAAAGATCACGACCGGTCGTAGTTCGTCGTGACGCCACGAGGAGTCGCGGTGAGAGTACTCATCGAATCACGAGGGGGTTCACCGGAGACCCGGTAGCGCGGTGAATCTTCAGTGGCGCGGCAGTGTAGAGAAAGTCGTACTTACCGTCAGCGTGACATTTCTCTGCCAGCTCTTCGAGGTCGCAAATTTCGGTAAAAACAACCCCCAGGTTGCGCATCAGCGCATTATGTAGCACCAAAGCAACCCCGGTGGCAGGATCGAACGTGACCTCGTTACCAATCAAATCGGTCACCAAATTGGGGATCTCCATCTCATGGAACCATTCCACAAGATCCGGAGAATAGGCCAAGCCCGGTTCGCAGAAATCCTCATAGAAGGACTCCCCCTCATCGTGGAACCGTTGGAGGTAATTGGTGCGGATGACCACAATGTCGTGCTTCTCGAGCGTGATGTTCTGGTGTTCTGCACAAGCTAAAAGCTCCTCGTGGTCGAAGGTTTCCCCGGCATTGAGTGATTCCACGCCTCGATACCGAGCTATGTCGAGAAGGACTCCTCGCCCCACCACACCACGTTGCGCAATGGGGGCGACGCTCGCTCTATCTAAACCACCAACCGTGGTGCGTGCATCGTAGCCATTCCACAGCGTTCCGTCGTACCAGACGTGTCCCAGAGCGTCGTACTGGGTTGATCCCTGCAAGAACGCCAACATTTTGTCATCGGCATAGTGCATACCGCCGGGGAACTCTGGGCCCGTGCCAGCATCCCAGGACGACTCATCGGTAATCATCTCTAGCTTGGCTGGTTCGCGCCCTGGGAAAACCGGGTCGCCTTTCGGATCACCAATCATGCGTTGCAGGGTGAGAACCTCGCCCTCTGACACAGCTTTGATACCCCGGAGCACCTCATCTCTGGTGAGAAAATTCAGGGCGCCCACCTCATCGTCCGCACCCCAACGTCCCCAATTCTTCGGAGCATTCGCTAGTAGTTCTCTCAGTTCTGGCACATGTGGCATCTGAATTCGTCCTATCTATCCCCGTCGCGAAAGAGGTTTTGATCTCCACCTCACCCGAGCTAATGTGACGTACATCATAGTTACACGCGAACGGCGAGCGCAAGATTCACACGGAACAGAATGGACTTCGCGAGGCACCTTGGCGTGTTCTTGTCGCAAGCCCAGGGTGTAGCGTTGCTGCAGGCTTGCCTAGCGCCCCCAATTCCAGCTTTCGCGGATACTAGCGGTACCCCGTGTTGACGATTCCGACAACCTGGTAAACCGAAGCCCGTCGGCCCTAACGGAAGCCTGACGGAAGAACGGAAAACACCGAAGATAACGACGACCAGGCTCGTACCCCTATGCGCACCGACAGGTTAGCCTTCGGACAACAAATCATGGCACGTTTCCGGCGGCAGAACCCGCCGAGCGCAGTAAGGACGACGGTCAGCGCGACGCCACGTTCTCCGATGAGTTACCAATCCGGGCTACATCGCTGGGAGAGGAGGAGTAACGAGCCCATTCAACCCCAGACAGAGAAAACATCGGCGTCGAAGATACCTTGTAGAACGGTCCCACCACCGATGAGTAATCCTCCACTTTCCCCACCGTCAACGATAGTGCTAACCCCGGTTTCTAGTAGCCGAGAATCCGCTCATGCCACTCGTACTTCCGGGCCACGATGAGTCGATGATCCTTAACTAACCGAAATGAAATAATTAACCAATAGTTAATGATTAGTTACCACATAGCTAACAATAACCAGATGGCGCCGACCCCCGGATCAAAAGTCAAATAATGAAACGTACAGGATACCGAACGCCTCAAGGTCGGAACGCGCGCACCCGGCGTCAGAAATGAGAATAATAGTCTTCGGTTAAAAAAGATTGCACAGCCACCCTAAAAGTCAAAAAAATATCATCCTGACTAGCCAGTTTGCCGGAGACTGCCTGACCAGAATCGAAGCTACATCCCTGCGATACCGCCGAAGTTTGACAAAAAGCCCTTGTACCTCCCACGAGGTGCTTATACCCTTGATTTTGAGTTCGAGCCAAAGTCTTGACTCGAGAGGGTCGCTCAGCCTCCGGGTAGTTCATTCCCTCAATTCTTTTAGGCACAACTTCATTCCACTAAGGAGAGCCCCATGTCTACTTCATCCAAAAAGAGCGTTCTGGCGACAATCGTCGGATTCGGATCCGCAACTGCGCTGTCTTGTGGCCTGATGATCAGCCCGGCTATCGCTGACACCAATGAGCCCGGCAACGGTGCACAATTTCCCATCGACGACCCAACCGACCAGCCCACCGACGAACCCACCGACGAACCCACCGACGAACCCACCGACGAGCCGTCGCCTACTGATACGGAACTGCCGGATACCTGTGATGTGTGGATCGTTGATTCAGCCGGCAGTAGCCCCCGCGAAGACAACACCCTGGCCCAGGGTGAAACCTTGTCCGGCGTCGATTTCGCCGGCGTAGGCCTGGAACCCGGATCTCAGTACACCTGGGCAGTCTCCACTGACTCAGACGTCGACAACGCTGAGTTCTCGGATCAAGCCGACGAAGAAGGATTCTTCGCCTTCAATCTGGGCCAGGAGACCCGTAACGAAGACGAGGCACCCGGGGAAGGAACCCAGACCGCACTGGCCGCTGGCGACTACACCGTAACTGTTGACGGCACGCAGGGCAACGGAGAACCAGCCAAAGACTGCACCGTCAACTTCACCGTCGTGGCAGATAAAGACGGCTCTGGCGCCGACAACGGCTCGGACTCCGACGACAAGGGCTCTGGCGACAAAGGCTCTGGCGACAAAGGCTCTGGCGACAAGGAAGTCGTAGCCGCAGGTTCCGGTCAGCAGGGTGGCGGAGACACCCTGGCTAACACCGGTGCCACCGCCGGCGTACTCGCCGGCGCGGGCGCCCTCGCAATTGCCGGTGGTGCAGCTGCACTCATCGCAGCACGTCGTCGCGCTCACTCCTAAAACACAAATAAAATAGGTCGGCCTAAACCGACCCTGCAACAAAGCAACTCACAAATATTGATGGGGCATGTCATAGCAGACCTGCCCCATCAATATCGACGCCATCTTGAATCCAAAAAACCGACAATAGACTGGCCATGCCATTCAAGTAGTCGTTTGTACATGTACAGGGTGCCAAGACTCCGGCTCTATTCTTCCAACCGTGTCAACCACGCGTCGCCGAGGTCACGCACTGTTCTAGCGTCCTTGACCGCCTGTTTTTCTTCAGCCTGTCGCTGAGCCTTTCGCTGTTGCTTCAGTTTGGCCGGGGGACGAAAATACCCATAGCTTTCTGTCCCTTAGCTATCTCAAGAGCTTTCTCTGCGTCCTGTCGCCGATCAAACTGACCTATCTCATGCTGCACGCCTAAGTAGCTCATTCTGACCCTGTACTTACCTCGCCTGAACGTGATCCCTCGAGGTAGCTTCTCAGGTCGTGCCATGTCCCTATGTGCTGTCCCTAGTTTTAGGGTACTTTGGCGCATATCCTGGAACAACCTGAGATAAGCCAATTCCGTTACTTCCCTTTATTTGCGACGAAAAACCCCGGAAACTCAACGGTTCCCGGGGTCATACGCGGAGGATAGGGGATTTGAACCCCTGAGGGCTGTTAACCCAACACGCGTTCCAGGCGTGCGCACTAGGCCGCTATGCGAATCCTCCTTGGGCTCTCACTCGAACACATGCCGTCTTCGTGCAAGAGCAGATTCAAGCATAGCTGAAATCATGACACGTTTTCAAAATGCGCACCGACGGTACCTGAATGACTCCTGCGCCCGGCTCTTGTCATGACCTGATACGATAGGTCACGGCTCCTCACGTGGTGTCATCTTTCTGAACTCCCCCAGGACAGGAATGTAGCAAGGGTAGGAAGGCTCTGGCAGGTACGTGAGGGGCCCTTTTTGTTGTGACTTCTAGGCTAGACTGCAGTCTCGCCCTTGTTCCGCGCCCGCTTAGCCCACGGCTCTTGATCGGTGGGTGCACCCAGGTTGAAGACAACAGTCACGACGAGACCGAGGACCAACCCAAAAATCAGGGCCAATAAGAAGTTAAAGTCGACGCTGAACATAAAGGCGAACAACACACCGGTCCAGACTCCAGCGAACAATCCGGGGGTAGACAAGTACTTCATCACATTCCTCTTGATCCGAAAGCTGTTGTGACCACTACGTACTCTTATTATCTCATGCTCCCGTTCCTGAAGTTCTCGCGCGAACTCAGAATTGCCAGCAACTGGTGACCCGGTTCCAAGGGTCCTCACATATTCGCATCTTAGACTGGAACCAGCGCCTCCAAGGTGTGAGTGATGAGTGATAGTGATCGGCCCGGATACTCCCCCAAGTATCCGGGCCGATTCTTTGACGCAACAGACTTCGTTCGACCATGAGCTATCCACGGTCAAATCATCCACGACCAGTCCGGTCACGATCCCGGTCTAGCCCGTAACCGGCGAGTTATCCAGCCACGCCATCGCCGTCCATCCAACAATTGTTTCAGCACATGTGCCCCACTGTGTAAAGGGAACAGCTAAGCGTGGCGCACCAGTTTCGAGGTTCTCTCCGACTCTCCACCGCGCGCCGGTAGATCGCCCGCATTGCGTGCTCTTTAACAACGAAGCACCCTTCGCAGTACCGAAAAGATCGTCAGATTCCCAGATTCCTTTAACCTTGACTCAAGCCTCTTCACATCGAAGCCTCTTAGAGTTGATATCAACCTCTTCAAGGTGTGAGTGATGAGAGGTGGCCCGGATGCGATAGCGTCCGGGCCACTTTTTTGTTGCGCAAATTCAAACAACGTGACAAGCCACAGCGCCACAGCCTCGTGACATATGGTGAAAATCACTTACACTAGTCAGCGGGCATGGGCTCTGCGAAGCGCCAAGCTCACCTCCGAAAGAGCTCAACCAAGGGAGAAAAAGCCGTGACGGTAGTCGAAGAACTCAAAGCGAACATGACGTTGCCAGTCATCGGTGCACCCCTGTTCATTATTTCGAATCCGAAACTGGTCATTGAACAGTGTCGCAATGGCGTTATCGGATCGTTTCCAGCGTTGAATGCCAGGCCACAGGAACAGTTTGAGGTCTGGCTTAACGAGATCGAAACGACACTTGCTTCCCTCAAAGAACAAGAGCCAGAACGTCGCATTGCTCCTTATGCGGTGAATTTGATCGTCCACCCCACGAACGAGCGCCTCCAGGACGATCTTGGCGTCTGTGTCAAGCACCGAGTTCCGATCGTGATCACGTCTTTGCACGCTCCCACCGAGGTCGTCAAAATAGTCCACGACTATGGAGGATTAGTTTTCCACGATGTCACCACCGTTCGGCACGCACGTAAAGCTATCGAGGCTGGCGTCGATGGGCTGATCCTGGTCTGTGCAGGTGCGGGTGGTCACGCAGGAGCTACCAGCCCGTTTGCTTTGGTCCCAGAAATCCGTCGCTTCTACGACGGGCCGATTGCACTGTCCGGTTCTGTTGCCTCCGGGCAGTCGATTCTCACCGCCGAAGTCCTCGGCGCAGATTTTGCCTATGTCGGCACGAAGTTCATTGCTGCCACGGAAGCGAACGTGCCCGATGCATATCAGCAGATGGTGCTTGATTCTGCTGCCGCAGATGTCGTCTACACCTCGGCTTTCACGGGCGTTGCCGGAAACTACCTGAAACCCAGTATCACCGCTGCCGGCCTAGATCCCGACCACCTGGCTGAACGAGACTCCTCCACCATGGACTGGAATAACGGTGGCGCGAAAGCCTGGAAAGATATCTGGGGTTCCGGCCAAGGCGTGGGACAAATTGACGCCGTGGAGCCGGCAGCATCCATCATCGGCGCCCTCGCCGAGCAGTACCACCAGCACAAAGCACTGGTGGCACAGCGACTTGGTGAGTAACCACGTGATTACCCGAGTTTGTTGACAATCTCGCGGTTAAAGGCGTCCAGATCTGCCGGGGTGCGCGAGGAGATAAGCTTGCCATCGACGACAACCTCCTCGTCCACCCAGGTTGCCCCGGCGTTGCGTAGATCGGTTTTCAGTGAGGGGAAGCTCGTGAGCTTCCGACCCTGGAGTACCTCAGCATCGGTCAGAATCCATGCGCCGTGGCAAATTGCGGCCACGAGTTTGTCTTGGTCGAAAAACCCGCGAGTGAAAGCCACGGCGTCCTCATCCAGACGGATCGCATCAGCATTGCCGGTGCCACCGGGTAGAACGAGAGCATCGAAATCCTCTGCCTTCGCCTGGGCCACCTCAAGGTCAACCGCCTGGGTGTGGGCACCTTCTTTACCGGATACTTCCTGCTGCTTCGGAGAAACCAGCACTGGCTCAGCCCCTGCTTCGGCTACAGCTTTCCAGGGTTCGGTCAATTCTGAAGGCTCATAGTTGTCAGTGACCAAAAAAGCAACACGCTGTGCCACGAGAATCAGTGACTCCTTTCGCGACGCTGTTCACGATATCCCGATGAGTTGTCTGTGCATTTGTCGTGCAGGTTTGAGATCCTGCTACTCCCTTTTTAACGCAAGTACTTCTCGACGGTATCGTCAAGGGGATACGATCGATGCGGATTCGGTCAGCTACACACTTTTGGCTGACAGCGACTAAGGTGTACTGATGTGACCACCGCCTTATACCGTCGCTACCGTCCGGACACATTTGATGATGTGATCGGTCAGGAACATGTGACCGAGCCGCTGAAGAACGCGCTGAGCAAAAATAAGGTCAACCACGCCTATCTGTTCTCCGGTCCACGCGGTTGTGGCAAGACCACCTCGGCCCGTATTTTGGCCCGTTGCTTGAACTGTGTCCAGGGGCCCACGCCGGTGCCCTGTGGCGAGTGCGATTCCTGTCGCGAGCTAGCCACCGGTGGTCCGGGCTCCCTGGACGTGATCGAGATTGACGCGGCCTCTCACGGCGGTGTAGATGATGCACGTGACCTGCGGGAACGTGCGACGTTTGCTCCCACCCGGGACCGCTACAAGATCTTTATTGTCGACGAGGCACACATGGTCTCCTCTGCTGGTTTCAACGCGCTGTTGAAGATCGTGGAGGAACCACCCGAGCACATCAAGTTTATTTTTGCCACCACCGAGCCAGATAAGGTCATCGGCACCATCCGCTCGCGGACTCATCACTACCCGTTCCGACTGGTTCCCCCCGAACCGCTGATGAACTATCTGGAGTCGCTGGTCGGACGCGAACACATTGCGATTGCGCCCGGAGTCTTATCCTTGGTGGTTCGAGCCGGTGGCGGTTCAGTGCGCGACACGCTCTCGGTACTCGACCAGCTCATTGCCGGAGCCACCGAGGAAGGCGTCAGTTATGAGCTCGCTGTGAACCTGTTGGGGTTCACCCCCGAGTCCTTATTAGATGATGTCGTCGATTCCCTGGCGGCCCAAGACTCCGAAACGTCGTTTCAAGTTATCGACCGGGTGATCCAATCCGGGCAGGACCCGCGTCGCTTCGTGGAAGATCTCCTGGAACGGCTGCGCGACGTGGTAATCGTCAAAGCCATGGCCGAGAATGCTGGAAGCGTGTTGCACGGCGTCTCTGAGGACCAGATTCGTCGTCTCAATGCCCAAGCCGCCCAGATGGGAGCCGCTGAGCTTTCGCGGGCCGCGGACATCATCGCAAAGGCCCTGACTGAAATGGTCGGGGCAACCTCGCCCAAACTTCACCTGGAGCTGTTGGTCGCGCGACTGATGTTGCCCTCGATCGATGAGACCCAGCAGGGCCTAGCTGCCCGGATCGAACGCATTGAGCGCCGTTTGGACTACGGCGCAGCGCCCCCTGCTGCCCCAGCCGGGGCAGTTGAGTCGACAGCTAGCGGTGCATCCGCTCCGGCCACTGCTGGCGCGACCACCACCTCTGGGGCCGCCCTGGCGCGGGCTACTCTGCGCGGGAATGCCGGCGACGAGCAACAACCGGAACCTGCTCCCAGGGACCAACCCCAGCAGTCGGAACCGCCACAAGCGCCACCCCAGCACACTCAGCCGGACCAGTCGGCTGAGCCGCGTCAGCCCAGCCCGGACCAAGGCAGTTCCCGGGTGGAAATGGTTCGCCGCGCGTGGCCGGAGGTGATCAACTATCTCGAACAGCATTCACGCCTGATGTGGATGACATTTAAAGACAACGCGGGCATTGCCGGCTTTGATGGCACCACGTTAACGATCGGCTTCCGGAATGACGGAGCCAAGCACACCGCCCAAAAACGTGGTGGTGAACAGATCATTGCCCAGGCCTACCAGCAGATTCTGGGCCTTGAACCTCAGGTGGACTTAGTCGTCGGATCAGATACGGCCGCCCCATCGGTTGCGGCCCCCAACTCCGGCGGTAGTAGTGGCGGTGGTGCCGACCCAAAAGCTGAAAGCCGCCCGACGCCGGCGGCAGAGACCCCAGCAGTGACGTCCACCGAGGTCTCTGCGCCCCCGGCGCCACAGACTCCCACGCGATCTGCTCCAGAGCGCGAGTCGGGCCAGGAACCTCCGTCCGCAGAGACTGGTGAGAACGAGCGCCCCGGGGCGCCGGACCAGACGCCTGTGCACACCCGATCGGCCGTCTCCGAGTACCAGCCCAGTGCCGAAGAACTTGCTGAACTCGCCGAAGACGAGCAGGCCCCTGTGGCCTGGGACGAAATACCCGACGAGGGTGAGACACCCCCCGCGACTCACCAGTCCCCACAGCAGCAACCCGCCCCCGCACCGCCACAGGCAACTCAGTCCGCCTCCGAGCCGGTTGCTGAGGACGGCTACGCCGGATTCATCCCCACCCCCGATCCAGCAGCCAAGCCCAAGGTCCCTTTCTTCGCCAAACCCGAGGCTGAACTTCGCGCAGAGTTCCAGGAACGTTTCGGCGATTTGATCCCGACCTATCCCCCCAAGACCCCCGATTCCTCTGCGCCGACGCAAGATTCAGCCTCTCCTGCTCCGCCGAGCGCTCACGCGCCAGACACCAATCGCCCCGGTACCCAGAACACCACCGATACTGACCCCGGCTCCGCAGCGACCACCACTACACCCCAGGCTGCGGAATCCGCGCCCGGTGAAGACACCCAAAACTCTTCCCGGCCGTCAATGTTCCAGCAGATGATGAGCCAGTACCGGAAAAACACGGCACATAACACCGTCGCGTCTTCCCCGGTCCATCCCACCGCTCCTTCACCGGAACAGCACCCCCACCAGGACCCGAGCGATCGCCACCCCGAACCAGCCACTCACGACGAGCCGGCACCGGTACCCTGGAACGAAGAAGTTGCCAGCGAGGATGACGTTCTCGTTGAGGACTCCGGCCTTGTCGGACGCCCGGTGCTAGAGCGCATCCTCAACGCCCGGCTCGTGGAAGAACTCAACCCCGACGGCACTCCGAAGTTCTCATCCTGATCGCTTACCACCAGCTCAACCAAAGAAGGTCCCATCGTGTATGACGGCGCCATCCAAGACTTGATGGACGAACTGGGCCGACTGCCCGGTATCGGCCCGAAGTCTGCCCAACGCATTGCCTTCCACGTCTTGGAGGCCGATGCCGAGGAGATGCTGAAACTCGCCGATGCCATCCGCGTGGTCAAGGAAAAGATTCAACTCTGCTCGGTCTGTTTCAATGTCACCGAACACGAGATCTGCCCGATCTGCGCCGATGAGTCTCGTGATCGCGGACTGCTCTGTGTGGTGGAGGAATCCCAGGATGTGCTGGCCATCGAGCGCACTCGCACCTTCCACGGTCGCTATCACGTTTTAGGCGGAGCGATTAACCCCATCGGTGGAGTGGGACCCGAGCAACTCCACGTCCGCGAGTTGCTCTCCCGACTACAAGACGACACCATCCAAGAGGTCATCATTGCCACCAACCCCAACTTGGAAGGCGAAGCCACCGCAACGTACCTGACTCGCATGCTCGCTGCCACCGGGATCACCATCTCCCGGTTGGCGTCGGGCTTGCCGGTGGGTGGAGATCTAGAATATGCCGATGAAGTCACGCTGGGCCGAGCGTTCGAAGGTCGCCGTCGCTTGGGAGAATCCCCCTCACAAGAGTGATACAGGTCATCACATCGCATGTCTCAAATCACAACTCAGCCAAGAGCATACCCCCAATTCGCAATATTTCACCCGTATCTGCTTGATTACACCTTTTTTCAGGTGCGCTGGGGTGGCATCCTCCGTACACTTAATGTCTTGTTAGCACGCACATCAATCGCGAAAGTTCTCAATGAGTCTTATCGTTCAAAAATACGGCGGCTCTTCGGTTGCCGATGCCAAATCCATCCAACGGGTAGCACGTCGTGTTGCCGACACCCAAAAAGCTGGGAACCAAGTGGTCGTGGTGGTCTCCGCCATGGGAGACACCACCGATGACCTGCTGGACCTCGCCGATAAAATTTCTCGTCAAGCCCCAGTGCGCGAAATGGATATCCTGCTCTCGGCCGGCGAGCGCATTTCCATGTCCCTGCTGGCCATGGCCGTACACGAACGCGGTATCACTGCCCGTAGCTTCACCGGTTCTCAGGCCGGTATGCTCACCGACACCCAGCACGGGGATGCCCGGATCGTGCAGGTCAACCCCTACCGCATTAAAGAAGCCGTCGATGAGGGCGATGTCGCCATTGTGGCCGGCTTCCAGGGCATGAGCCCTGAGTCCAAAGACATCACCACCATGGGACGCGGTGGTTCCGATACCACCGCGGTGGCTTTGGCGGCAGCATTGCGGGCCGACGCCTGCGAGATCTACACCGATGTTGATGGCGTGTACTCCGCAGACCCCCGAGTGGTGCCCACCGCTAAGAAAATCCACGAAATCTCCTCCGAGGAAATGCTGGAAATGGCGGCCTCAGGATCGAAGATCCTGCACCTGCGCTCGGTGGAATATGCCCGCCGCTTTGGCGTGAAACTCCACGTCCGCTCCTCATTTTCCCACCATCAAGGAACGTGGGTCATCCCCGATCCAGCCGATTCGATCCACCTGAAGGAAGGCGAGCCCTTGGAACAGCCCATCATTGCCGGTATTGCTCACGATCGATCCGAAGGTAAAGTCACCGTCATCGGTGTACCCGACGTGCCGGGTAAGGCCGCCGAGGTCTTCCACGTCGTGGCCAAGACCAACACCAATATCGATATGATCGTCCAGAACGTCTCGCGTGCCGGCTCCGGTCGTACCGATATTTCCTTCACCATCCCCAAGGATCAGGGCGACGAGGCATTGCGGTCGCTGCGCGAGGCGCAGGAGGACATAGGTTTCGAGGACACGCTGTTCAATAAGAACATCGGTAAGGTCTCCCTGGTCGGTGGCGGTATGCGCTCCAACCCCGGGATCTCCGCCCGGTTCTTCGACGCACTGCACAACGCCGGCGCCAACATCGACTTGATTTCGACCTCCGAGATCCGCATCTCGGTGATCACCGTTGCCGAGAAGCTCGATGACGCGATCAAGGCGATCCACACCGAGTTCGACCTCGACGCCGAAGAAGAAGCCACCGTCTACGCTGGCACCGGCCGCTAACACCGGTCCCGCCAGTGGCGCTAAGAGGTTAAGACCTCAACACAGCAAGACGTCACGGCAACTGACCACACGTGATGGCCGGTCCACCACCCCGGGTACTCGCCCGGTGGCGGACCGGCCTGTTTCACTCCTGCGGGGGATGACCCACCTCGCAGTGATCTTCTAGACTGTCACCCATGCACACAGCCACCAGCCCCGGAACCCTGACGGTGATGGATGCCGAGGACTATCGGGCCCGATCCGCCGCACACAGCCAGCGCATCACCGAGCTGACCCGGGAACTTTTCGAGCTCCGCGCGGCCGGGATCAAGCACCCGATCTTCGACTTCATGTTCTCCTACTATTCCTTCACCGCCGGGGCGCTGAAGCGCTGGCATCCGGGCCCCCACGCTGTGTTGCTCCCCGATCACACCGGTCAGGCCCCCGACCATGCTGACTACCCGCACTACCGGTATGACTCAGACTGGGGTGGGTACCGCGTGGATACCGACTCTTTTCGTGCCAAGCGCCAGACCGCCATCAATGTCACGGTCAATCTGCTCGCCGCCACACTACCCCGCCGGGCCCAGCTGAGCTGTTTTGGTCTGCACGAGTGGGCGATGGCCTACCGTTCGGACCGCCACGGGATTCGGCACGCCCAGCTACCGTTGCGACTCGGAGCATCCGGCACCGACGAGGTGGTGGAATCCCACAAGATCACGTGCACCCACTTTGATGCCTACCGGTTCTACGCGCCCGAGGCCAAACCGCTCAACCAGTTCAGGCCCACCCGCAAGCGCGCACCCGAACTAGAACAGCCCGGCTGTCTGCACGCCAATATGGATCTCTACCGTCACAGCTACAAGATGGTGCCACTGGTGGATTCGGATCTGATGGCCGAGACGTTCGAGCTGGCCTGGCAGATCCGGGTGATGGATATGCGCGCCTCGCCCTATGACCTCTCCGACTGGGGTCTGGACCCCATCCGCATCGAGACCCGGGACGGCAAAGCCGAATACACCCGCTTGCAGAAAGAGTTTTCCCAGCGCGCTCAGGTGCTGCGTGCCCGTCTGCTCGAGGTACTGACCCCCTGGAGCACGCTGTGACCGAATCCGCCGAGCCCTGCCGCGACCTTCCGCCCCACTGGCTACGCACCGACGCGCTGGTCGGTGCCGGCTTAGTGATCCTCGGGTTGATCTTTACCGCGTTATCGCATCGCTCGGGACTGCTCGAGACCATGGGATTCACCGCCTGGGGCACCTATCTCAGCGTGCCGTTGCTGGCTTTACCCATGATGCTCTACCGGCGCTTCCCCTGCGCGGTAGCCAGCTACCTGGCGGTGGCGGCCATCGTGTTCAATCACACCATCGGCGTGGAGGTGTACTCGTACCAGATCGTGCTCTTTGTGAGTTTCTACGGGGTCGGTGCCTGGTCGAATGATCGCCGGCGCGCCCTGTGGGTCCGGGTTGGGATTATCGGGCTGATCCTCGCGTGGCTGATCGCGATCTCGATCCAGGCCATCACCCAGGCCCAAGCCACGGGTGCGGACCTCTATCAGACCCTCACCGCGCTGGGATCCCAATGGTTGGTCAACGCAATCTTCTATTTCTTGGCCTGGATCTTCGGGAACTCCTCCTGGCAGGGCGCAATCGCCCACAACCAGCTTCATATCGCCCATCAGGAGCTCTCGACGGCCCACCGCGAGCTTCACGAGGCGCAACAACAACTGGCGGCCTCGGCCGTGCACGCCGAACGGATGCACATTGCCCGTGAACTACACGACGTAGTCGCCCACCACGTGACCGTGATGGGCATTCATGCCTCCGCGGCCCGGCGTAGCCTGGACACATCAGCCAAGGGCAGTACCGACAGCACCGGCAGTGTCGCTGGAGTCGAGCAATTGCGTGCCATCGAGACCGCCGCACAGCAGGCCATCGCCGAGTTGCGGGCCCTGGTCTACACACTGCGCGACCAGCCAGAACACACCGCGCCGCTACCGGATCTCAGTCAGCTTCCCGATCTGGTGCGAACGGCTCATGCCACCTCCCAAACCGTCCGACTAGAAATTATTGAACCCAGCCAGCCCGGTGTCGCCCGCCCCGAGGTCCCCTCCTCGGTGCAGCTGACGCTGTACCGGATCGCCCAGGAAGGCATCAATAACGCCCGCAAACATGCCGGGGCCACCGCCACCGTGGTGGTCCGGTTGCGTTATCTGGCTGATGCGATCGAACTGGAGGTCTCCGATCATAACCATTCCCCCAGCTCGATGCGTCGGGCTTCTGAGCACAGCGGCCTCGCTGAGGGCACCGGGTCCGGGCTGCAAGGGCTCACCGAACGCGTCACCGCGCTGGATGGGACCTTCACCGCCGGGCCGAAATCTTCCGGTGGCTGGTTGATTCGAGCCAACATCCCGCTCCACGAGACAGCCGCGGCCTCGAGCGAGGTAGCCACGATCTGCACCGAAGCAACCGAACCCTTCGATGCTCCACCACCGTCCAGGACCCAGCTGGCATGAACACCCCCAATGAACTCGATGAGCCCTTGAGCGTGGTGCTGGTCGATGACCAGCCCATGATCCGTACCGGACTGGCCGCGATGATCGCGACTGAGCCCCGATTACAGCTGGTGGGTGAAGCCGCCAACGGCGTCGAAGCCATCGAGCTGGTCCGGGCACAGCGCCCCGATGTGGTGTGTATGGACGTCCACATGCCGGTGATGGATGGAATCGAAGCCACCCGGGAGATCGCCCGGCTCTCCACGACCAGCTCGGTGCTGATCCTGACCACGTTCGATCGCGACGATTTCTTGTTCGAAACCCTCGAGGCCGGCGCCTCCGGATTCTTGCTCAAGACCGCCGGGGCCGAGGACATAATCGAGGCAATCATCACCCTGGGTGATGGGGACGCACTACTGGCCCCGGAAGTTACCGGACGGGTCCTGCAGCGTTTCGCCGGCCAGACCCCCACCGCAGACCAGCCTGACCAGCCGGCCCCCATTACTCGCCCGAAACCAGCTGCCCTGCTCGAAGCCGCCGGACCGGAAGTCCTCAACGAGCTCACCGGGCGAGAAACCGAGATCTTCCACATGCTCATCCAGGGCTATTCCAACCCCGAAATCGCCGAACACCTGGTCGTCGGTGCTGCCACCGTCAAGACTCACGTGTCGCATCTGCTGATGAAATTGCGGGTCAAGGATCGGGTCCACGCAGTGATTTGGGCCTACGAACACCACATCTAGCCCATCTCACTCATCTCGCTCCTCTCAGTCTTCTGGCGCCCGGCCGCAAGTGGTCAAAGTTCACCCAATAGGGGGAGGACGCCCCGGCCACCCGTTTTCTACATTGGTGATATGAGACATCACGACAATGCTCCCCCGCCGGCCGCTGGGGCCTTGGCCGAGTCCGGAATCGTCATCGACAACCTGATCAAGTCCTACGGCACCCGCCAAGTGCTCAAAGAGCTCTCCTTCTCCATCAAACCGGGCCTGATGACCGGTTTCGTGGGAGGTAACGGTGCCGGTAAAACGACCACCATGCGCATCTTGATGGGTGTACTCGACCACGATGGCGGCACCATCACCGTCAATGGTTCCCCCATCGATGCCCGGTACCGCTCTCAAATCGGCTACATGCCCGAAGAACGCGGGCTGTACCCGAAGATGCCGGTCAAAGAACAGCTGGTCTACCTGGCCAAACTCCACGGCGTCGACTCCGCTGCTGCCTCCCACCGTTCCGAGGAGATCCTAGAGCGTCTCGGCCTCGCCTCTCGGGCAAAAGATGATCTGGAAGATCTCTCCCTGGGTAACCAACAGCGCGTCCAAGTCGCCGCCGCGCTGGTCCACGAGCCGGCCGCACTCGTGCTCGATGAGCCGTTCTCCGGACTCGACCCGCAAGCGGTCGAGACCATCCTGGAGGTCCTGCAAGATGTCGCCAGCCGGGGTGCCCCGGTGCTGTTCTCCTCTCATCAACTCGATCTGGTCGAACGACTCTGCGACGAGCTGGTCATCCTCGCCGACGGGCAGGTGGCCGCCAACGGCACCCGCGATCAGCTACTCGAGCAGGCCGAAATTAAGGACTGGAGGTTGCGCACCGATGCCGACACCGGGTGGGCCCGAGAGGTCCCCGGCATCACGGTCACCGAATTCGACGGCGGCGATCTACGCTTCACCGCCGAAAACCCCCAGACCGCCCATCAGTTACTGGCCCAGGCCATCACCCGTGGCACCGTCTTCGAGTTCGGTCCGATCCACCGGAGTTTGCACGAGATCTTCCACGACGTCGTCACCGACCAATCCGATACCGCTGACACCACCCCAGGAGACCACCCATGACCAGCTTGAGCGCGGCCAGCGTTGTGGCCGGACGTGAAATCAAAACCCGCCTGCGGTCCAAAGCCTTTGTGATTACCGGGATCATCTTGATCGCCCTGGTGCTGCTCGGTACTCTCTTCGGACCTCGCGTAGCCGAATCCTTGACCTCCGGTGGTTCCTCGGACACCACCGTAGCCATCTCCCAAGACGTCGTGGACGCCAGCAACACCGCCGAACCCCACGCCGGACTCGATGCGGTCCCCGGGCTTGAGGCCACCACCGTCGAAGACGCCGAGACCGTCACAGACCAGGTGACCTCCGGCGAGGCCGATGCCGGGCTGATCCTGACCGAAGTGACCGACACCAACCCCATGGGTATTGAAGTCCTGTCCCTGGGCGAACCCCCCAGCGCGCTCATCGACGCCCTGTCGATCGCCCCGGAAATCACCATCCTGGAGGATTCCGATGCCCAGAATTTCGCCATCATGTACCTGCTGGGCATGATTTTCGGTCTGGTTTACTTTATGGCGGCCATCCTCTTCGGTCAGACCATGGCCAGCTCCGTGGTCGAAGAAAAACAATCCCGGATCATCGAGATTCTGTTGGCTGCTGTCCCGGCTCGAGCCATCTTGTTCGGCAAGGTACTGGGCAACTCCATTGTCGCTTTCGCCCAGATCGCGCTGATGGCACTGGCCGCGGTCATCGGCATTCTGGTTAATGGCGACGACGAGCAGATGCCGTTGCTCAGTGAACAAATGATCGCTCCGACCCTGTGGTTCGTCCTGTTCTTCGCCATTTCGTTTGTCATGGTGGCCGGGATGTACGCCGCGGCCGCCTCGATGGTTTCGCGCAATGAAGACCTTGGTTCCATCTCCACGCCCATCGTGCTCCTGATCTTGGTCCCCTACCTGCTGATTGTCATGTACCCCACCAATACCGCGCTCGTCACGGCGATGAGCTGGATTCCCTTCTCAGCAGTCGTTGCCATGCCGATTCGGGTCTTCACCGGCGAGGCGGCGCTGTGGGAAGTGCTGGGGTCACTGGGGCTGTTAATTCTCACCACCGCGTTGGTATTGGCCTTGGCCACCCGGATCTACCAGAACTCCGTGCTGAAAATCGGCAAAGCCGTCAAGTTCCGGGAAGCCTTGGCCTCCTAAGGCTCGGTGGCAATACCACCCACTGAGATACCGCAAGAGCTACTCATCCGCCGGGGACGACGTCCCTGACAGATGGGTAGCTCTTGGGATTCGCCAGGGCTCGGTCAGGGAGAACGAGACCGATCACTGCGCGCATCGTGGTCGAGATGATCGATGCACTCAAGTCAGTGTGTTGTCATTTCTGGCGGGCCAGCAAACACGTGACCAGAATGTGCACCGACCATGATTCAGATCATCCGTTGAGACTTTTGGGGGACACAATATTTTCTGGTCTGCCCTGCTGCGTGACTGCCGACCCCTCGTGTGCTCCGGCGACGATATCGATCCGTGTTTTTGACAGCACCCCCCACCTCCATGTGGTTGATTTACGAAGACCGGTTCGAACCGCGTGAAGACGCTGAATCGCGTTGTGGCCAGTGGCGGTACATAGTCCACCCAGCTTTCATCAGGAGAACCGCACCACCAGCGGCCAGCACCAAGCCCATTCCGGGCACGAAAGCACCCCACGCATTCAGCTGAATCGAGTGGGAGACGATACTCCAGCATTGAAGTATCACGATGAGCGCGACGATACCTCCCGGACCTGCCGCATGACCGATAGCCAGTTTGCGACGGGGCACGAAAGCTCCCGCAAACGCCAGGCATCCAACCGCCAACGTGAGAACCCCTGGGCCGTCGGTCCCACGAAGATGGAACGTCTCACCGGTGAGGTCCTCCACCCAGGGCAATGACACCCACGGGAGAAAAGCGGAGATAATGAACATCATTCCGCCGAGCATCATCGGCCAGCTCCCCGGGTGAAAGATTCCCCACCCGTGCGCCTTGCGTGCTTTCAATCGCGCGACGATCCCAGATAAGCCCTGGTCGTCGGCGCCAGCCGATGCAGTCTGTTCTCGTGCGGAGGTGCTCATACCCGGCACTCTACAGTGACACATATCACAGTGTCCAACCATAACCTAGCAATGGGGTGGAAAGCTTACGTGACCCATCACTCGATGATGAACAGTCGATCTCTTCTTATTTTTTATTGTGATGTAGCGCACACTCAGGTAGTCTCCCTTCAAGCGTTTTTGCCACATTCCTGAATCTCCTGGGCCCGTGCCCACGATCGACGACAAAGGAGCATCACATGTCTGACAAGGCACAAGAAAACCCTTCTTCACACGCTCCGCCTCCGGATAACGGCTGGCGGCAACGCTATTGGAAGAAGAACCTTCGACTGATGATTGTGCTACTGATCATCTGGTTTACCGTTTCATTTGGTTTCGGGATTCTGTTGATCGAGCCTCTGAATAACATCGTGATTCTTGGATTCCCCCTGGGCATGTGGTTTGCCCAGCAGGGCTCGATCTACACCTTCGTGCTCCTGATTCTGGTCTACGCGCTGTGGATGGACCGGCTCGATAGAGAGTTCGGCGTCTCTGAAGTTGACCAGCGCGACGCTCAGCAGGGAGGTCACTCGTCATGAGTTCCTTGGAATTCTGGACATTCTTCTTCCTGGTCCTAACCTTCGGTATCTATATCGTCATCGCCTGGCGCTCCCGAGTTAAAGAGACCAAGGAGTTCTACGTCGCTTCTCGTGGGGTGCCAACGATAGCCAACGGTGCCGCGGTAGCCGCCGACTGGATGTCAGCGGCTTCCTTCATCGGTATGGCGGGCATGATCGCCTTCCTCGGCTCCGATGGGTCGGTCTACTTGATGGGATGGACCGGCGGCTATGTGCTGCTAGCCCTGTTGTTGGCCCCGTACCTGCGTAAATGGGGCAAGTTCACTGTCCCGGAATTCGTGGGCGAACGCTACAACGACACGGTCCGGCTCGTGGCAGCTATCTGCGCCATCATCGTTTCCTTCACCTACGTCGTCGGTCAGATGACCGGTGGCGGTGTCGTCTTCTCGCGGTTCCTCGGTCTGGACCCGCAGTGGGCCGTGGTGGCCTGTGCGGCCGTGATTTTCTTCTACGCGGTGCTGGGCGGGATGAAAGGCATCACCTATACTCAGGTGGCGCAGTATGTGGTACTCATCATCGCGTACTTAATTCCCGCGGTGGCCATCTCGCAGTATCTCGGTAACTTCCCAATCCCCCAGATCACTTACGGGCAGATCTTAGAAGAACTCAACATGCTCCGTACTGATTTCGGTCTGCATGAGTTCACCGATGCATTCGCCGGTCGTGAGGGGGGTCAGCTGGATGTGTTTCTGGTCACTCTCTCGCTCATGCTGGGCACCGCTGGTCTGCCACACGTGATCATCCGGTTCTACACCACCAAAACAGTCCGTGGCGCTCGCTTCTCCGCCTTCTGGGCACTGTTCTTCATCTCCTTGTTGTACCTGACCGCTCCGGCGATGGGCGCCTTCACCAAGCTCAATCTGCTCCGGGACGCCCAGGGTTCCGACGAGGACGGCCTTCCGGGATGGGTCACACCATGGCAAGAAACCGGACTCGTTGAGGTGAACACCACCGGAGAAATTAATTCGGTGTCGAATGTGTCCGGAACGGCGGATCTCGTAGTCTCCAACGACATTTTGGTGCTCGCCTCCCCCGAAACTGGAGGCCTTCCCACCCCCATCGTCGGGTTGATGGCAGCTGGTGGAATGGCGGCAGCGCTTTCCACGGCAGCTGGCCTGCTGTTGGTGATCTCCTCGGCGACCTCCCACGATATTTACTACCGGATGATTTCGAAGGAAAGAGCCTCCGAGAGTCGGCAGATGTTGGTCGGACGCCTGGCCATGGCAGTTGCGGTAGTCATCGCAATCATTGCCGGACTGAATCCTCCGGCGTTTGTGGCCCAGGTAGTGGCCTTCGCCTTCGGACTGGCGGCCGCAACGTTCTTCCCGATCCTGATCTTGGGGATCTTCTGGAAGAATGCCAACGCCATCGGTGCAGCGGTCGGCATGCTCACCGGTTTGGTCTTCAGCGGCGGCTACATGGTCTACACCCTGGAGCTATTCGGCACCCCTGCCAATGAGCCCATCCTGGGTATCTCGCCGGAAGGCATCGGGCCCGTCGGTGCGTTGCTGAACTTCCTGATTACCATTGTGGTCTCAAAACTCACCAGACCTCCCAGCCAGGAAGTTCAGGAGATGGTGGAGTCGATCCGCTACCCCGCCCAGCAACAGCAGAAGGTCCCCGTTAATCGATAGCCACATCTCAACCCTCAACACCCTCACTCGCACCACGGCGCTCTCGGGCCAGTTTTCCGAAAGCGTCGTGGTGCCTTATATTCCGGGTTGGCACACCTCTGCCTGACGTTGGCATGCTCGGCATTCCTCAGTCCTTCTTCTACACTCCCCCTCACCAGCAACCCAATAGCGGGCGCACCTTCAAAAGGGCCGAGCCACGACGAGCCGCTGTAGCGACTCTTCTCTTGAACACCTGCTGGAGTATGCCCGAGCATCGGCACGCGCCAACCACACCGATGACGTTCTCACATCGGCCGAACTCTCCCTCGACAGACGAAGCCCAACAATGCTCGTCGTCCAGCTCGATGCGTTACCGCCTTCGGAACCAACCCCTGGAATACTTCGGGAATGCTTGGTGAAAGCGGTGATAGAGGACTGTTACGAGCAGGAACCCACGGGCGAGGAGCAACTGGTGGTATCACCACATGTCACGACACCATGTTTGAGATCTCCATCGCAACAGAATGGGCCGAACTCTGCGGTCGATCGCGTGCAACACGCTGTTCACGGCTCGGCCAGGCCAGCGCCATATGAGGCCCGAAACCGAAGGTCGTGCCACCCACGCTACACCGAGGCTTCAGCTGACAATTCTCGCGCCCCCGCACGCGGGCGGGTAATATGTGTGTGGTCCGATCCACGCAGACTCTGCACCGTGAGGAGCGCTCATGCTCATCTCTGAGGAGCACTGGTGATTACTGATATTCCCTTACGTCCCGAGCATGACGGTTCGGCCCTTTATCTTCTGGGCCCCACCGATCCGACCACCCTGGAATCGATCGTCATCGCCGCATCACGATCCTTGATGATTGACGCGGTGGGCACCGGCCCGATCAAAGCTACCCTGCAGTCAATGGCAGCACCCCACCATGTGGGATTGCGAGCTACCCTTCCCACTCCCTCGGTTGACGACCCCGCGCCCCAGCCCGGACCAGGGCCCGATCATCCCAACACCGCAGTGGTCTCGGTCCCGCTGTCCGAAGAAGTCCGGATCCGCGGGCTCATCTCCGCCCGCGGGATTTCCGGAGGCCGGATCGGCGTCGTTGATGCCAGCACCGAGGCCGTTGAGATCACGGCGCCTGTTGCCCCAGGTCCTGACAAAGAGAGCTAAACCATGTCATTCTTGCCTCGCTTGTCGCTGAGAAACCGCGCCTTTATCGCGTTGGTCTCGATCGTGATCACGCTACTGGGCTCCCTGTCGATGTTTCTCTTGCGACGCGAGCTGATCCCACCGGTGGAGCTTCCGGCGGTCGCCATCTCCGCCGTAAATCCCGGCGCCAGCTCAGAGCAGATGGCCGATCTGGTGGCCGAACCGCTCGAGCGTGAGTTACGCACCCTCGACGGGCTGAAACAAACCTCGGCCATCTCCAGCTCCAACTTCTCCATGGTCACCGTCGAGCTGGAATACGGCACCGACACGTATCGGACAGCCTCGCAGGCGGAAGTGATCACCAACTACCTCGACGATCAGTTGCCCGAGGGCACCACGACTACCGTGTTGAGCGGTGGCACCGGTGATATCCCGGCGATGGTGCTTTCTGCGTCCTCGGACCGGGACTCCGCGGAGCTGATCGCCGATCTCGAGTTGGCCACCATTCCGGATCTGCAAACGATTGACGGGGTAGCCTCGGTCCAACAGTTTGGTGGGGACCAGCGCATCGTGCGCATCACCCCGGATGATGAGGCGATGGCCACAGCGGGTACCTCACGCACCGAGCTCGTCGATGCGTTGGAAGACGCCGGGGTAGTGCTCCCCGGGGGCACCGTCAACGACGAAGATGATCCCAGCAGCGAGATGGACGTGGCCATCGGCAATGAGCTCACCGCCGTCGAAGATCTCGAACAGTTACTGATCAGCACCGATGAGAACCCGGTCCCGCTCGGTGATCTTGCCCAGGTGCAGGCTGAACAGCCTGAGCCCACCACCGTCTCGCGCACCAACGGCCAGGATGGTGTGTCTCTGCTGGTCATCCCGGCCGCCGATGCCAACTTCATCGAACTTTCCGACCAGATCACCCAGGTGCTCGACGAGTCTGAAGAACAGCTCGGCCATGGCACTCAGTTCACCGTCATCTTTGACCAGGCCCCTTTTATTGAGGAATCCCTCTCTGGGCTGGCCCAAGAAGGCCTGATCGGTCTCGCGCTGGCCGTGGTGGTGATCTTCGGGTTCCTCTTCGCCGTGCGCCCGACGATCATCTCCGGTCTTTCGATCCCCTTGTCGGTCCTATTTGCCTTCGGCGGCATGCTGATCACCGACACGACGCTGAATATGATGTCGGTGGCGGGTTTGATGATCACCATCGGCCGGATGGTGGATGACTCCATTGTGGTGATCGAAAATATCGTCCGCCACCTGAAAACCACGCGACCGGTCACGCGCGCCCAACGACGCGCCACCATCTACCGGGCCACCGCTGAAGTCGCCTCCGCGGTGGTGTCCTCCACCGTCGTGGCGATGCTGGTCTTCGCCCCGGTGTTCTTCGTCTCCGGGTTGGCCGGTGAGCTCTTCCGACCGTTTGCGATCACCGTGGTGCTAGCGCTGTTGGGCTCGGTGTTGGTGGCACTGACGATTGTGCCGGTATTGGCCTACTGGTTTATGCGGTCTCCGAAAACGTCCACCGATACTGCCAGCACCAAGGAGGACTCTGACCTCGATCATGACCTTGAGGCTGACCTCAAGACTGCTACCCAGCCCGAGATTCACGAACCCACCGGCGTCTTGGCCCGCGGCTACCGCCCCGTGCTGTCTTTGGCCCTGTCACACCGCTGGATTACCGTCGCCCTGGCCATCGCGGTCTTCCTCGGCTCTCTGGCGCTGACCCCGTTGCTGAAGGTCAACTTGCTCGGCGACTCGGGTATGAACATGCACGCCGTGGACCAAACCGCCCCTGAAGGCACGAGCCTGCAACGCACCACCGAGCTGACCGAGGGCCTTTCGGAGCAACTACAACAACTCGAGGTGGTCAATGTGGTCCAGGTCGATATTGGCGCCGATGCCACAACCGGAGCTCTGGCCAGCAATATCGCGAACTACACGCTGATTACCGACCCCCAGGCCGATCAAGCCGAGGCCGCCGCCACCATCGAGCAGACCGTGACGGCCTATCGCGAAGAGCATCCTGAGGCCGGTGAGATACAGCTCACCGATGCCTCATCCATCCTGGGCTCCTCCACCGTCGATGTGGTGCTGGAAGCCCTCGACGATGACTCCCGCGCCGAAGCTAATGATCTGCTGGTCGATCAAATCGAACAGCTCGACTCGGTCGAACGCGTCGATTCCGATCTGGCCGGTAGCCAGCCCTCGGTGTCAATCACCATCGATCCACAGGCCGCCGCCGAGGCAGGGATGACCCTGAAGGAGGTCACCGGGCTGATCACCTCCTACACCACCGACTATCCGGTGGCCAATGTCAGTATCGACGGGGCCGATCTGGACGTCCACCTCACCCCGGCCGCCGATATTGACACCATCCAGGAATTGGAAGACCTCGATTTAGGCGGGATCCCACTGACCGATGTGGCCGACATCGAGCGGATTTCCATCGCCCCACAAATCAATACCTCCAATGCGGTGCGTACCGTGACCCTTTCGGCCACTCCGACCAACCCCGACGATATCGGTACTCTGACCGACGAGATCACCCAAGTTATGGACGACACCGATCTACCCGAAGGCGTCACCGCGGAGATCGGTGGTCTGGCCAGCGACATTGACACCACCTTCTACCAGCTGATGCTGGCCATGGTCGCCGCGGTCTTGCTGATCTACGTGGTCCTGGTCTGGCTGTTCAAATCCCTGATCCAACCACTGGTACTGCTGATGTCGATCCCCTTCGGCATCAGCGGGATGATCTTGGCGTTGTTGCTGACCGGCACGCCCATCGGCGCCCCGGCGATGATCGGCCAGCTGATGTTGATCGGCATTGTGGTCACCAACGCGATCGTGCTGATCGATCTGGTGAACCAGTACCGTGATCGGAAGATGTCGATCAACGACGCCCTACTCTACGGTGGCGGGCACCGCATCCGTCCGATCCTGATGACCGCTGCGGCCACCATCGGCGCGATGATTCCCCCAGCCCTGGGTCTGTCGGGGCAATCCAGTTTCGTCTCCGCCCCGATGGCGATCGCGGTGATCGGCGGGCTGGCGTTCTCCACCGTGGTCACGCTGATCATTGTGCCGGTACTGTACTCGCTGACCGAACGTGGCGGAACCTACCGCCGCGGCGAGCACGCCAGCAGTGACCACCAGCAGTGACTGACCCGAAACAGCACATGGCCCCGGCCGCTGACTGCGACCGGGGCCATGCACCTATTCTCATCACTCACACCTTGAAGAGGCACTATCTAGTCTAAGAAGCCGCGATGAAAGCTGGCCGGGAACCAGCTGGAAACTTACTGTGAGTCTCGATGAGCGACATCATCCTCCAGGAGGACCCCACCCACACCCCACACCGGCTAAAGTAAGGCCCGGACCGACACCCGGCCCGTCCCCAGACCACATCACACAGCCCAGGGAGGAACACCACGGTGACTGACCCGGAGAGTAGCCAGCGTACCCGCAAGATCCGGAAACGCTCTCAACCCTCCACCGAGGTTGACCCATCCCCCGACGCTCGCGCAAAATTCCTCCGCGAGCGGGATGTCAACGACCCCGGCCTGGTCACCGGCACCCAGGGCCTCACGGGCGAGCAGGTACAGGCCCGCATCGACCGCGGGCTGATCAATACCCAACCTGCGGGCACCTCCCGCACGCTGTGGGCGATCCTGTCCACCCACTTATTTACCATGTTCAATCTGGTGATTGGACTCTGCGCGCTGGTCATTATCCTTTTAGGCCGCTGGCTGGACCTGTTGTTCTCCTTGGCCGCGCTGTCCAACGTGATCATCGGCGTGATCCAGGAGTACTCGGCGAAAAAGAAACTCGATCGCATCGCGTTGCTGAATCGGGACGACATTGTGGTGATGCGCCACGGTACCCCCACCTCGATCGGCCTCACGGACGCGGTGCTCGACGATGTCGTGGTGCTGCGTCGTGGCGATCAAGTCCCGGCCGACGGGGTGGTGATCTCCTCCCAGGATTTTGAGGTCGATGAATCTCTGGTCACCGGTGAAGCCGACCCGGTGGCGAAAAAAGTCCAGCACACCGTGCTGTCAGCCACCTCGGTTGTCTCCGGAACCGCCCTGATGCGTATCACCGGGGTGGGGCACGATTCCCACGCCGCCCAGCTCACCTTGAAAGCCCGCGAATTCACCACCGTGCACTCCGAGCTACGCGCCGGGCTGGAAAAAGTCGCCGGCTGGATCACGGTCTCACTCATCCCGCTGATCGCCATCACCCTTTTCGGCCAGGTGATGGCCGTGGGCGGATGGGACCAGGTCTTAGGCCACGGCAGTCTGGAGACCCCGCTGATCTCGACCATCGCCGGTATTACCACCATGATCCCGCAGGGCCTGGCCCTGATGACCACGATCAGCTTCGCTATGGCCGCACTGTCGCTCACCGGCAAAAAAGTGTTGATCCAAGAACAACCCGCCGTGGAAATCCTGGCCCGTGTCGATACGGTCTGTCTGGATAAAACCGGCACTCTGACCGAAGGTGGCATCCTGTTCGACGCCGCCTACCGGATCGACCCGACGAGCGGTGATCTCACCACACTAACGACCCCCACCACATCAGCCACTGACTCCACGGCCCAGCCACCCGCCTGGCAACAGGTACTGGCCACCATTGGCGCCGACCCCAACGCCAACCCCACCGCGATCGCGTTGCGGGAACACTTCACCCAGCAACCCGATCAGCCACTGACCGATCACGTGGTCTTCGCCTCCGAACGGCGCTGGTCAGCCTTTGGCTTCGGCACCCCCACTACCGGGGACCCGGCAGCAGACGAGGTGACCGGTGGCTGGTTTCTGGGCGCCCCGGAGGCCCTGATTTCCCAGCTGGATCCCACGCTGGCACCGGTCATTCAGCAACACACCACCGCCCTGGCCACCAACGGTCTGCGCACCATGGTGCTGGCCCGAGCCCACGCCGGTGCTGCTCATGCTACCGCCGAGCACCCCTGGTTCGGTGACAGCGCTGACCTGCCCGATCGCTTAGTACCCGAGCTGGTGCTGACCTTCGGAGAGAACGTGCGTGACGACGCCGCAGAGACCCTGAACTATTTCCGTTCCCAAGGCGTACAGCTCAAGGTCATCTCCGGGGACTCTCCCCACACCGTGGCAGCCGTGGCCCGTGCCGTGGGCTGGGAGCACGACGCCCCAGCTAGCGAGCGCACCCAGAGTACGGCCCCCAGCCTCGCCTTCGACGCCCGCAATTTACCCGAAAATGACGCCGAACTGGCCGGCATCATGGACGAATATTCCGTCTTCGGCCGCGTCTCCCCGGACCAGAAGAAACGCATGGTCGAGGCCCTGCGCGCCTCCGGTCACACGGTGGCCATGACCGGAGATGGCATCAATGACGCCCTGGCGCTGAAGTCCGCAGATTTGGGGATCGCTATGGGCAACGCTGCCCCGGCCACCAAGGCCGTCTCCCGGATGGTGCTACTGGATTCAAAATTCGACCGCCTCCCCTCAGTACTGGCCGAGGGTCGCAAAGTTATCGCCAACGTCGAGCGCCTAGCGCATCTGTTCTTGGCCAAAACCGCCTACGCATTCGGCTTCGTGCTGATCTTCTCTCTGCTGTTCTGGCAATACCCGCTCCTGCCCCGCCAAGCCTCCACCGCCGACGCACTGTTCATCGGCATCGCGTCCTTCCTCCTCGCCCTGATGCCCAACCCGCGTCGCTATGTGCCCGGTTTTCTCCACCGCGCACTGCGTTTCGCCATCCCCTCCGGGGCGGTCATCGTCCTCGCACTGGTGGCGATCAACCTGGTAGGCCGGTGCTATGCCAGATCCTTCGCCGGCGAGCTCCCCTTCTTCGACGACCCCCTCGACGCGCTGGGCTCCCCGGCCTCTTGGGATGGGTACGTCGCCGCCGCAGAGCACGTCGCCGGTGCTGCGTTGACCATGGAACAACTCCAAACCGCTACCATGATCACCTTGACCCTGACCGGGTTGTGGCTGCTGAATGTCATCTCCCGTCCGCTGAATTGGCAGAAGATCGGGATCCTGGCGATCATGTACGCCGGCCTCGTGCTGGTGGTCGCCGTGCCCTTCTCGCAGTGGTACCACCAGTTCATCCTGCCCCCCACCCCGATCCTGCTGGCCTCGATCGGGATTGCGGTTGCCGGATCGCTCGGGCTCGAACTGGTCTACCGAGTGCACAACCGCTGGTTGTGCGCACATCAGCCCGAAGCACTCCCGGCGGGATAGGCTAGAGAGATGACCTGTGCAGAGCCAATATCCCCACCGAGGCAGACATCCCTGCCTCTGTCCATCCTGGATCGGGCCAATACGCGAACTGGCTCCTCAGCCGGTGCGGTCCTGCATGACGTCATCACCCGCGCCCAACACGCCGAAACTCTGGGGTACCACCGGTTTTGGGTCGCCGAACACCACGCGGTCCCCGGCATCGCCGGATCCACCCCCGCCGTGCTGATGGCCGCCATCGCCCAAGCTACCCAGACCATCCGGATCGGCTCCGGTGGGATCATGACTCCTAGCCATCAGCCCCTCGTGGCCGCCGAGTACATCAGCACCCTGGAGGCCCTGTTCTCCTCCCGGATCGATATCGGGCTGGGCTCCTCGGTCGGCTTCACGGCCCCAATCCGTCGCGCACTCCACCAACAACATGCCGACCGCTACCATTTCCCTGAGCAACTGCGCGAGATCATCGCTTTGTTGAACGGGACTGCTGAGATCACCCTGCAACCACCGAATGAGGCAGCCACCCCGTTGTTTGTGCTCGCCTCAAAGCGTTCGGTGGCCACTGCCGCCGAGGTGGGGGCCGGTGTGGTGATCGGCGGACCGGCCCTCCCCCAGTTCTCCGTAGCCCACCGCGACGAACTGGCCGCCTATCGGGATGAGTTTGTCCCCGATCCGCACCGCAACCAGCAACCCCGGGTGATTTTATCCCTCAACGTGGCAGTAGCCGAGACGGAAGCCCACGCCCACGACCTGTTGCTCTCCGAGGCCTGGGCGATGGCCCGCTCCCGGAACGTGGGCGCCTTCCCGCCCTTGGATGATCCCACAGAGGTCCGCCACGCCCTGGATCACGCCACCGCCCGCGAACGTGCGCACACCGATGAGCACCTCGCTCAAGGCCTGGCCGGCACCCCCGAGACCGTGGCCGCCCGGGTGCGTGAGCTGGCGGAATTCTACCAGGCCGATGAGGTGCTCCTCACCGGTGGCATCTTCGACCCCGCCGACCGGCTCGCCGTCGACAAACAACTCATCGCCGCGTGGGGTTGAGGCTCTGTCGGCCGGCTGCCTGAGGCGTGCGCGACTGTTGGCGCACCACCGTGGACCGGCACAACCCTGACAGGTCCTGACACACTCACGTCAGCCGTAGTAGGGTCAAGTTGTGAACGACTCCCAACGACCCCCGGTCCAGGGCTCACTGATCGACGCCCTGGTGCGGGCCCAGGCAACAGGCACGGTGGAGATCATCGATCTCACCAACGAGCTCTCAGCCGATATTGCGGTGTTGCGCCTGCCCGCCCCCTACATCAATTTGCACGACTTCTCCCTCGAGCCGGTGGCCGCCTTCGATGAGCGGGCCCCGTTGTGGGCGCATCATAATTTCCGGATGGGTGAACACGTGGGCACTCACGTCGATGCCCCCGCCCACTGGATCACCGGTCGCGATGGCAAGCACATCCACGAGCTGGCCCCAACCCGACTGATTGGTCCGGCCGTGGTCCTCGATTTCGTCGCCGAGGCGCGGGCTGATCCCGACTGGTGCCTGGAGATTGCCGACGTTCAGCAGTGGGAGCGCACCCACGGCCCCTTACCGCCAAACTGCTGGGTGTTACTACGCACCGGCTGGGATGCCTACGCCCGCGATCCCGAAAAATCCCTCAACGCTGACCAGCATGGCCCCCACACCCCCGGGGTGTCGCCCGCAGCCGCCGAATGGCTCTCCCAGCGTGAGGAGGTCTCCGGTTTCGGAGTTGAAACCGTCGGCATCGATGCCGGCCTGGCTGCCGGATTCGAGCCGGCCTTCCCGGTGCACCACTACCTGCTCGGGGCCGATAAATATGGGGTCACCTCCCTCCAAAACCTCGATCAGCTACCACCCACCGGCGCGTTGATCGTCGTCGCCCCATTGCCGATCAAAAACGGCACCGCCGCCCCGGCGCGCGTCTTCGCGATCGTTGAACGCCCCGGTGCCGTGGCCGGCCAGCACCCTGCCAGTCCTTCCAGCTCAGACGGTGATCGCCGATGACCGAACAACCAGCTCAACAACCCCAACCCGCCCCGCACGACTCACCCGCCCAGCCGACTCTGGTCCAACGTGTGGCCGAGATCTTAGCCGAGCACGGCCTGACCCACGTCTTCGGTGTGGTCGGCTCGGGGAACTTTCATCTCACCAACCAGCTGATCGCCGCCGGGATCGAGTTCACCGCAGCCCGCCACGAGGGAGCAGCCGCGTCGATGGCCGACGCCTACACCCGATTGGCCAGCCTCGATTCCCCCGAAACCCGACAGGTCCGTCCCGAGCTGAACCCCACCGGGTTCGCTGCGGTCAGCGTCCACCAAGGGTGCGGGCTGACCAATACCCTGACCGGACTGACCGAAGCCGCCAAATCCGGCACCGGCATGCTGGTGCTCACCGCTGAAACACCCCAGGAGTCGGTGGGCTCGAATTTCAAGATCGACCAGTTCAGCCTGGTGGAAGCCGTGGGTGCCACCCCGCTACGCATCAGTGACCCCAATGAAGTGGCGACAGTACTTGACGAGGTCTTCCAACATCTCGCCCGACGTCATACCGTGGTGCTGAACTTACCGATCGATCTGCAGACCCAACCGGTCACCGCCGAACGTCAAGTCCCCCACCGGGGCCCGCGCACCGGCACCATCCCGCAACTTTCCCAGGTGACCCGAGCAGCCAAATCCTTATTTCACGCCCAGCGCCCGGTGGTACTGGCTGGTCGGGGCGCGTTGCACGCCCGCACCGAGATCATCGCTCTGGCCGAAACCGCCGGGGCACTGCTGACCACCTCCGCGGTGGCCAACGGACTCTTCGAGGGACACCCGTGGAACCTGGGCATCTCCGGTGGATTCTCCTCTCCGGTGACCGCCGAGCTCATCTCCCAAGCCGATCTGGTGCTGTCCTTTGGTTGTGCCCTGAACGACTGGACCACCCGCCACGGGGAGCTGATTAACGACGAGGCCACCCTGATCCAGGTGGACCATTCCCCGTGGGCGATCGGGAAATTCCGAGAGGTCTCCCAAACCCTGGTGGCTGATTCCGCTGCGGTGGCGGAGGCCGTCAACGCCGAGCTAACTCGCCTACACCACGACGCTGCGGAACATTCCGAGACACCGTCGGTGACCGGGTACCGCACCGATCACGTGCGTACCAAGCTCTCGGCAAAATACTTCAACGAGGTCCCCCTTGCCGGTGGCGATCTGAGCACCGAGGACCGTATTGACCCCCGCGTGCTCTCTACCAAACTCAACCGGCTGTTGCCCGAACAGCGCGTGGTGACCACCGATTCGGGAAACTTCATGGGCTACCCGGTGGCCTATCTGCGCGTTCCGGACGTGCGCGGATTCTGTTTCACCCAGGCCTTTCAGTCCATCGGGCTGGGACTGGGCACGCTGGTCGGTGCTGCCTTCGCCGAACCGACCCGCATGCCGGTCCTCGGCACCGGCGATGGCGGATTCGCCATGGGCATCTCCGAACTGGAGACCCTGGTTCGGTTGCGCATCCCAGCGGTCGTGATCATCTATAACGATGCCGCCTATGGGGCCGAGCTCCATCACTTCGGCCTGCAACCGGGGCAAGATAGTGCCCGGAACACGGTGACCTTCCCCGACACCGACTTCGCCCGGATCGCTATCGGTTACGGGGCCCGGGGGATCACCGTGCGTGTCGCCGAGGACCTCAGCCAGGTCACCGATTGGCTCGAGACCGCCGTGAGCGCCGATGAGCACGGTCGTCTGACCGGCACCCCGCTGATCGTGGATGCCAAGATCGCCTCAGATGGTGGCGCTTGGTGGCTCGAGCAGGCCTTGAGGCACTAAGTTCGGCCCTGCGTGTCCTGGGAAGACGTCGAACATTGACCTTGCTACAGCCGTAGGGAAGAATCGAAGTGAGAGCACCCTCGCTTGAAAATCGGGTGTCCACCATTTCGTATCACCCCCACCTCGGGTGAAGAAAAAGGAGAATGACATGGGTCTTTTCAGCTTTCGTAACATCTTGACCTTCGGTGCCGGTGCTGCCGCGGGGTACTTTTTGGGCTCCCGCGAGGGGCGCAAGCAGGCCGAGGAGATCGCCCGCCAGGCCCAGGAATTCTGGACCGACCCCAAGACCCAGCAACAGGTACACGATGTGACCTCCAAGGTGACCAGTGTGGTCAAGGAAAAGTCTCCGGCTCTGGGCGACGCTGCTGAAACCGCCGCCGGCATCGTCGACAGCTCCACCGGTTACACCTCCGAGACCGCCCAGTCCGAGAACACCGGCACATCCGCTGATTCCGACACCACGTCCAACTCGACGTCGAACTCCACCTCCAAGACCACCAAGCCGTCCGGCGGTGCACACGCCAACTCATGATGACCACCGGCGTTCACCCGCCGTGTCATACACCGTCATATCCGGGCCTGGATCCCTCAATGAGCGGGGGTTCGGGCTCGGTTGTGATGCTCGAGAGCAACAGCACACCAGAACCTGAGACCTCCCGTGTTACGTCGTCATAACGGCTCCGTCACGCCGTTGTTCATCTATGAGTCACCATCAATATCACCTAATTCACTTGCATTTAACACCTACTTCTGTATCGTATAGCTCAGCCCTGAAAACCAGGGCCTGAACGTGCCTGAGACGACGAATACCCGCCCTTGGGTCGTGGCCGATGGCTCGGTTCATCATCTACTCAACCTTGTCAGGAGTGCTTAGGCACCGATGTTGACCAAATTGCACGACGCGTTAAAGTTGAAAACATCCCCGGTGATTTTCTTTTCCTCCGCCGGGATCATCATTCTGTTCGTGATTGCCACCATCGCCTTCACCGAGCCACTGGGCGGGGCAGTCTCCACCGCCTCCGATTGGTTGCTGACCAACCTGGGTTGGTTCTACGTCCTAGGTGTGACCGTCTTCCTGGGGTTCTTGATCTACATCGCGCTTGGCCGGTTCGGTCGCGTCAAGCTCGGCCCCAATGACGAAAAGCCCGAGCACTCCGGTCTAGCCTGGTTCGCGATGCTGTTCGCGGCCGGTATCGGTTCGATTCTGATGTTCTGGGGTGTGGCCGAACCGGTCAGCCACTTCGGTGATCCGCCACGTGGCCCCTCGCTGGGCATTGAGGCAGGTACCGACGAGGCCGCCGTGGAGGCGATGAACTTCACCTTCTATCACTTCACGTTGCACACCTGGACCATCTTCACCCTGCCGGCACTGTGCTTCGCCTACTTCATTCACAAACGCAACCTGCCCCCACGGGTGTCCTCGATCTTCCAGCCCATTCTGGGTGAAAGAATCCACGGTCCGATCGGTAAGTTCATCGACGTGGTGGCCATCGTTGGTACCGTCTTCGGTGTTGCAGTTTCCATCGGTCTGGGTACCCTGCAGATCAACGGTGGTCTGGGTCAGCTCTTCGGTGTGCCGAACTCGGCTGGCTGGCAGCTGATCATTATCGGTGTGGTCACCGGTGTGGCTCTGCTCTCGGTGTCGCTGGGGCTGGATAAGGGCATTAAAGTGCTCTCCAACATCAACATCGTGATGGCCATCGGTCTGCTGATCTTCGTGCTCATCACCGGTTCGACCCTGTTCATGTTGCGCGGTACCTTCGAGTCCCTGGGAAGCTACCTGCACAACCTGCCCGAAATGGCGCTGTGGAACGACACCTTCGCTAATACCGGCTGGCAGAACACCTGGACCGTGTTCTACTGGGCCTGGACCATCACCTGGTCGCCGTTCGTCGGAATCTTTATCGCCCGCATTTCCAAGGGTCGCACCGTGCGTCAGTTCGTGCTCGGTGTGCTGGCTATTCCATCGGCCTTCTCCATCCTGTGGTTCGGTATCTTCGGCTACGGTTCCTTCGATATCGAGCTCAATGGCGACGGTGGCCTGGTCGAGCGCGTGGTCGACGAGGGAGACATCCCCGGCGCGCTCTTCGCCTTCCTGGAACACCACCCGTGGTCCTACCCGATGTCGATCCTGGCCATCATCCTCGTGGTGATCTTCTTCATTACCTCGGTCGACTCGGCCGCACTGGTCACCGACACCATGGCCAACGGTCACGAGGACTACAACCCGCTGGGCCAGCGCATCTTCTGGGCGGTGGCCATCGGTCTGATCACCGCCACCCTGCTGGTCTTCTCCGCTGAGGGCGGTCTGACTGCACTGGAACAGACCATTATCTTGGTCGGTCTGCCATTCTTCGTGATGGGCTACTTCCAGATGTACGCGCTCTACCGCGCCCTGCGTGAGGACGCCGGTGAGTTGCCCCAGATCCGGACTCGCGAGTGGAAGAAAGTCCTGCCACCGGAGGAATACGCCCGTCGTGACGCCGACGATGACTTCAACACCGATGATGTGGTCGTCGAGCCCGAGGCCGAAGAACCGGCTCCGGTCATGCGCGATCCGTACCTGGATCTGGAAACGATCGAGCCCAGGGCCAAGCACGGTACCCTGGCTGCCCGCACTAGCTCGGCCCCGCTACCCAAGGTGCCCAAGAAGGACCGCAACCAGTAAGGGCCGGGGCTCGCTGAGTCCCACACGGCATGAGAAAACCGGCAGGGTTTCTCCCTCAGCGGGAGAGGCCCTGCCGGTTTGCTGTCTGGCGGTCCTAGCGCTGCAAAGATCCCGGCGTGAACTGGGAACCGTGGTGGCGTTCATTGAGGTGATCGCCCTGACCAAACAGCTTCTGACGCAACGTGCCCGGAGCGTAGCCGGTCTTGTACCGCCCCAGCTTCTGCAGCTGTGGCACCACGTACTCGACGATGTCCTCGAAGGTGCCTGGGGTGACCGCATAGGCTAAATTGAACCCGTCGATATCGGTCTCATCCTGCCACTGGATCATCTTCCGGGCCACGGTCTCGCCGGAGCCGACGATGACCGGGCCGAAGCCGCCCACACCGACCCATTCGGCCATTTTGCGCACGGTCCACTCCCCGTCATCTCCCGACGCCTGCTTGAAGGTCTCCACCGTGGACTGGATCGCGTTTGATTCCACCTCACCCAGCGGCTCGTCCAGATCGAACGTGGACAGGTCCAAGCCCATCCAGCCTGACATCAGCACCAGGGCGCCTTCCACATCGGCGTAGCTGGCGTAGTCTTCAAACTTCGCCTGGGCCTCGTCATCGGTGGCTGCGGTGATCACCGTCAGCATCGCGAAGATCCGCAGATCATAGGGGTCACGGCCGGCATCCACTGCCGCCTGGCGTAGCTTTTCCACAGTCGCGCTCATCAGCTGTGGGGTGGGCGAGTTAATGAAGGAGGCTTCAGCGTGCTTACCGGCAAACGCCCGACCTCGGGTGGAGGCACCAGCCTGGAAAATCAATGGCACCCGTTGCGGGGAGGGCTCGGTGACCGCGGTGCCGGGAACGGAGAAGTACCGACCCTGGTGGTTGATATTATGCACCTTGGTCGGATCGGTGAACACCCCGGTGCCACGATCCTCGACCACCGCATCGAGCTCCCAGGAGCCATTGAGTAACTTATAGACCACGTCCATGTACTCATCGGCGTGATCGTAGCGCTCGTCGTGTTCCATCTGATCGACATTGCCCATATTGCGGGCCGCGGAGGGCAGATACCCGGTGACCACGTTCCACCCGATCCGGCCGTCGGTGAGATGATCCAAGGTCGCCAGTCGCCGAGCGAAGGGGTAGGGGTGCTCATAGGCGGTACCGGCGGTGACCCCAAAGGAGAGGTTCTCGGTCACCGCGGCCATCGCCGAGACCAGCAAGAACGGGTCGTTGACCGGCACTTGGGCCCCGGAATTCAGCGCTGCCCGGGGTGAGTCCTCAAAGACGTCGTAGGGACCGAGCACATCGGCAATAAATAGCCCATCGAACAGGCCCTTTTCCAAGATCTGGGCCAGCTTGGTCCAGTAGCCGATCGTGTTGTATTCCCGGGCGTGATCCTCCGGGTGGCGCCACAGCCCCGGGGACTGGTGCACCACGCAATTCATGTCGAAAGCGTTGAAGAAAATCTCGCGCTCACCGTTCTGGCCGGTTTCAGGGGTGGTCGACATCGAAAGATACTCCTTCCATCGGTCTTGGCATTAGCACCCGGGCACGGACCGTGGACCACGGGTTGCTGCGGCGTCAACGAGCCAAGTCTCTCAGCCACTCTGGATGGGACGAGACCATCACCTGACCTGGGGCTTTTCGACAGAATGTGGGTGAGGCAAACCGCCGTGCGAGTGGAGACCGGTTGCTACCGGGGCGTGCTGCTGGGGCTATCGGTTCTGCGCCAGATAGGTGCTGGGCACGGTTCCGTTGACTTCCCAGTCACCGACCATCCTGGCCTTGAATACCGATGGATCATGGGTGGCCAAGGTCCGGGCGTTGCGCCAGTGCCGGTCCAGGGCCAAACCGGTGGAGGTCGCCGAGGCCCCGAGCACGTCAAAAATACCGGTGCAGACCTCCAACACCAATGACGGGACCGTAATCGCTGCCCGCTGGGAGGCCACCAGCGTCTCGATCCACCCGGAACCGGGCTGAGCCTCTTGACGACCAGCGTCGGTGGCCTCTTGGGCTACCACGGCCTCATCCAGTTGCGCACCGATCGCGCGCACCGCTTGCTCACACAGTGCTGATTTGGCGGAGAGTTCTCCCACAATCCCCAACAGTTGATCGTCTTCGCGCGGGGTGGACCCGGTCGAGGTGTTGAAAACGCGGGTGCGCTGTTGCAACGCGGCCATCCCATCGCGCAACGCCGCCCGGGCAATACCGGCCTGCAGGGCCAGCAACGTGACCTCAAGCATCACGTTGAGAATACCCCGCCGGGAATCACCCGGCCGGTCATAGACCGCCTCGGCCAAAGCGTCTTTCATGATCAGCGATCCGGTCGCAGTCAGCCGTTGCCCAAATCCGTCCCAGTCATCACGGACTCGCACGCGCGGCTGTTTCACCGCAACCACGGCCACCGCGGACAGACAATCCTCAACGCGCACCCCCGATTCGCCATGACGGCGTCGCTGACGGGCTCGTTTCAGCGCCAAATCATGGTCACGATCCACGCCCACCATCGTCCAGGTCGAGGCCAGCGTGCCCGTGGAGTAGTACTTGGTGCCCGACACGGTGAGGTTGCCCACCTCATCGGCGCTGACTGTGGTGGGCTGGGAGACCTGATCCATCGTGGCTGACAACGCCGAACCGCCCCACTCGCCCTGGTCAATCCGATGCCACCACTGCTGCATCTCGGACGAGGTGGTCACCGCGCGCAAATACTCAATAAACACCACATGCGATCGCCACATATGGGCGACGTTCACATCTTCGGTGGCGAGATCCATCATCAGGCGCAGCACCGTCTCGAAGCTTGCGACCGGTTGCTGCGGATCCTGTCGGGGCACCGTAATGGCCCCGAGCCCGGCATCGCGCAACTGCTCGAGCGGAATGATCGGAAGATGTCGCCCGGCTTCTCGCGCGCGATCACCACGGCCGATCTCGTCAAAGAGCTGCCGAAACTGTCGGGAAAAATGTGCGTAACTCACAGCCGGTAATGCCTCCATCATTGTTGGCATGAGCGCCCGCTCCCGAAAGAACAGGCGATTACTGCGGCGTCAACGAGCGAGGTTTCTCGGGCGCTCTGAACGATTGATGCATCCACTGTAACCGATGATCGCTCAGGCGCCAATCAGCGACGTGACCTGCCGATCGGCTGCATCAGGGCTCGCATAGCATATCGGGCTCGATCCATGCGAAGCCTCATCCACAGCGCGGGCTGTATCCACAGATTGGTTTGGTCCCGGCCCGGGGTAACCCACCGGCTCCTAACGTAAACACCGTCCGATACACCTCTGCTGAAGGGAAACTCGCTGTGAACGCACGCTCAACACCTCTGATTCCTACCCGGTTGCTGACCACCGGGGCCACGCTGGGTGTGGCCGTGGCGATGACCGCTTCCCCGGATCTCGCCCACGCCACTGTCACCGACCACCAGATCACGCAGACACGATTCACCGGCGTCTGGCGGGATACCGGCTCACAACAGACGGCCTCATGGCATTCGGTCCCGGACTTTGATGTGGGTGATTCCACCACACTGACCGGCCACGGTGAACCCGGCTACCGCGTGCACACCACTGAGGCCGACGGGAGCAACCCCCGGACGGTGGCCACCGGCCTGTTCCAGGTTGGGATCAACGGCGAGACAATTCCGGCCTACTGTTTGGAGATCTCGCAAGCGACCTTGATCGATTCTATCGGCACCGTAGATCGGTGGGACGATTTCGCCAAAACCTCCCCAGGCCCGGAACAAACGCGGGATGCCTCCACCTCTTTGCGGGTGGGGTGGATCGTGCAGAATTCCTACCCGGCCCTGGAACTGGAGGAGCTGGCGGCCAAAGTACCCGGGGTCAGCCAGTTGACCAGCGACGAGGCCATCGCTGCCACCCAGGCGGCAATCTGGCACTATACCGACGAGATCAAGCTGGAGGACAAGACCGTCTCGGCCTCAAACCGTAGCGCCGATCTGGGTGAGAACTCGGTGGATCACGTGCGGGCAGTCTACGACTATCTCATCGAAGAGGCCTCGGGACTTGATCTTCAGGCGCATCAGAGCACCGCGGCGGCCCCGGGGAGCCTGCAGGTGGACGCCGAAGAGTTTCTCATTCCTGCCGACCGTGATGCGTCAGACCCGACCTTGCTGGGGCCGGTGACCATCGACGCCGCATCAGGCCATCTGGCCCTGTCGGCTGAGTCAGACTCCGGCCTGGAGTACACCTACACCGATGAAGACGGCGAACCGGTCGACCTACAACGCGTGGCGCACGGCGACGAGATTTACCTAGCGCACACTGCGGATTCTCCTGACGAAGACACCGTGACTTGGACACTGGAACAATCCCACGTCTCCCAACACCGGTTCGTCACTCTGCCGGTACACCCCGAGTCACACCGTCGCTCTCAGGCGATCTTGCTCGTCACCGCCCGGCAACACGGGCACGAAGACCAGGTGGAGCTGAGTTTCCGGACCGAGACTCAGCCGGCCGTAGCGTCCAGTTCCCCAGCCGAGGAGCCGGCAGACTCTGAGACGTCGCCCGAAGCCACGCCCCAGCAGGCCCCAACCCCCGCAGAAACCCCCACACACGAACCGGAAGAATCCCCTGCCCAGACCAGTGAAGAGCCCGCAGACACCGAATCTAGCCCCGCGACCTCGGATGTCGCCAAGCCGGTCAATGCCCCGGCAGAGGTGGATGACACTGACCGGGCCGAGTCAGACAGCAACAACGGTGAGCACAACTCCCAGGTAGCTGACGATGAACTGGCCAAGACCGGCAGTACCTCCTCGTTGCTCTGGGCTGGCGTGGGTGGCGCGATCGTGTTGCTGGTGGGCATCCTGCTGGTGCGGTGGCGTCACCGAGACGACGCCTAAACGCTCTGGAATTTCCCGAGCTTTGAACTCCCCGATCAAGACCCCGACGAACGCGGTTTCACCACGGTGAGATCCCAGACCGCGTTTGCTCGGGGTCTTTTATGACACCCGATTTTGACAAGCGGAGAAACGAAAAGATTAGATAAGCACGTAACCATCCAGAGCGGTTGAGAGATCTGGCTCTTTGACACCGCAGCAACCCCGACACGTGAGACACAATTGTCTGTCGCTTCGACTGACACGTTGACGTGAATCAGCAGGGTGCTAACGCCAGGAACGATGGAGAGTGATGTACGTGCCTTCTGTTGCTTCGTCCACCCCCGGCGCCGGTGCCTCCGGTCAACCCCTTTCCAGTACCTCCGGTCAACTCGCGTCCGGTTCACAACTATCGGTCACCTTCGACCACGTCGGGCGTAGCTTTACCACCGACACCGGGACACGCACCATTCTGCGCGATATGTCGTTCACGGTTGCTCCCGGGGAGATCTTATCGATCATCGGAGCCTCCGGATCGGGAAAATCCACGTTGCTTCGCACCGTGGGGGGCCTGGATACCGAAAACACCGGGCACGTGCTGATCGGTGGCGACACGGTCGTAGCCTATGACCCCCGAACCGCTGTCGGATTCCAAGAGCCCCGCCTGTTGCCGTGGCGTAGCATTGCCGCCAATGTAACCCTCGGGCTACCCCGTGGCACCGGTCGGCGGGCCGGTCGCGAGCGCGTGGCCGAACTCCTTGAGCTGGTCGGGCTCGGGCAGGTGGCCAGGCACCGGCCTCGAGAAATTTCCGGGGGTATGGCCCAGCGTGCTTCTCTGGCCCGGGCGCTGGCACGGAGCCCGGAAGTGTTGCTACTGGACGAGCCTTTTGGCGCCTTGGACGCGCTGACCAGGATCAACATGCAACAGCTATTACTGGATGTTCATGCTGCCACCAACACCACGATCTTGTTGGTCACCCACGACGTAGATGAGGCCCTACACTTATCCGATCACGTCATGTTGCTGGGCTCGGACCAGTCTGGGCAACCCGGAGCGACAGTGCAGGAGATCTGCCAGGTTCCCGGTGCCCGGCCACGGGATCTCTCCACCCCAGAACTCGTCGACCTCGCCCGGCATCTGTACGAAGGGCTAGGCGTGACCGAATCGGCCGCCACCACCGACACAGCGGGGGCAGGACGATGACATTCCAGTTTCTCCGCGGTGGCGTGGCCACTGCGAGCGTGCTTGCGCTGTCGGTGACCCTGTCCGGCTGTCTGGTCGGTGAAGGATCGGGGTCCATCGATAATCCTGACGACACGCTGACCCTGGACTACGCGACGTATTCTCCGCTGAGCTTGATCATCAAAGATCAGGGCTGGCTCGAAGATGAACTGACCGATCAGGGGATCTCAGTGGAGTGGGTCTATTCAGCCGGTTCGAATAAGGCCAACGAGAACCTGCGAGCCGAAGCCATCGATATCGGGTCGGCTGCGGGATCGGCCTCTTTACTCAACCGTGCCAATGGGGCTCCGGTCAAGACCATTGCCATCACCAATCAACCGGAATGGTCGGCGCTGGTGACTGCAGCGGATGCCGACATCAGCTCGGTAGCAGACCTTGCCGGGGGCACCGTGGCAGCCACCCGTGGCACCGATCCGTTCTTCTTCTTGATTCAAGCTCTGCAAGAGCACGGCGTGGACCCAGCAAGCGTGGAAATCCAGAATCTGCAACACGCCGATGGCCGGCAGGCCATGGAGCAAGGGTCGGTGGATGCCTGGGCCGGGTTGGATCCGATCATGGCTGGGGCCGAAGCCGAGGGGGCACAGCTGATGTATCGGGACGTCGAGCTGAACACCTACAACTTCCTTAACGCCACCGAGGAGTTTGTTGATGACCATCCTGACCGGGCGCAACTGGTGGTCGATACCTATGAGCGGGCCCGACAGTGGGCCCTGGAGCATCCCCAGGAAACCGCGGAAATTCTGGCCGAGGAGGCCGGCATCGAGATCGAGGTGGCCGAAACGGTGATCTTTGAACGTTCGAACCTGGATATTTCACCGGTGCCTGGTCAGGATCAGCTGTCGGTGTTGCGCACCATCGGCCCCATCTTCGTCGAAACCGCAGATGTTGATCGGCCCGAACATATTCAGACCGCTTTGGACGAGATTTTTGAGCCCCGGTTTGCCGAGCAGGCGCAGCATGCTGGCAAGCATCAGCACACCGGGGAGACTGCACCCACTGAGAAGAGCACTGATCACTGATGAGCACTCACAGCACAAAAACTGTCACGACATCAACATCGTCAGCATCGGCCTCCGGTCGCTCTGGTAGCGCCGACACCCCTGAAACCGCTGGTCAGGCTGATCAGACCCTCAGCGTTGACCGTTCGGGAGCAGGGGCCAGGGTTCGGTCGGGTCACGCAGAAAAGCCACGGGATCAACGAGGCGGGCGCTCCTGGTGGTTGGGCACCACCGCGGGGCGGTTTGTGCTCGGGCTGATCGTGCCGGTCGGGCTGTTGCTGATGTGGTGGGGTGTCACCGCCGCCGAGGTCTTCAACCCGGTACAGTTGCCTTCTCCGTTCCAGGTCATCGATGCCGGTGTGGTGCTGGCAGAACGTGGCGATCTCGGGTTTCACATCCTGATCTCGTTGCAGCGGGTGCTCCTTGGTTTCGGCATCGGTGCCGCATTGGGGCTGGTATTCGGGGCCGTGCTGGGTCTAAACCGATGGGCTGAGGCGATGCTGTCCCCGATCCTGGGTGCGATCCGGGCGGTGCCGTCACTGGCGTGGGTTCCCCTGTTGATCCTGTGGTTGCAGATCGGGGAGAATTCCAAGGTCACGCTGATCGCCATTGGGGCATTCTTTCCAGTGTTCACCACGGTGTTTTCTGCTCTGAAACACGTGAACCCACAGCTGGTGGAGGCCGGCAGAGCCTTCGGCTATCACGGGTTACGACTCTTAGGCACCGTCCAGTTGCCGGCCGTGGTGCCGTCGATCTTTTCCGGGCTACGCCTTGCCTTGGCACAGGCGTGGCTGTTCGTGGTGGCTGCCGAGCTGATTGCCTCCTCGATGGGGCTGGGCTTCTTGCTCACGGATTCGCAGAACAACGGTCGGACCGACCGACTGATTCTGGCGATCATTCTGCTGGCGGTGATTGGCAAAATCACCGATGCGTTACTGGGTCTGTTGGAGAAGTGGGCCATCAAGCGGTGGGCCTAGAACGGTGGCGGGCCGTCGGTGCTAAAAGGGTCCGGGACGTCATCCGGTCCATGTTCGATTGCCTCCAGCGGGATCAGGGTATCGGGAGCTGGCGGATCGGGATCGGCGAGGTCGAGGCCGGGTAGCACTGGCGGGGTAGGGCGTCGGTAACGGTGGCCCGTCGGGGTTTCGACGGTCATGTCGGCGACGGTGGAGTGGTGTTTCCAGTGCTTCTTTTCTTTGGTCTGATTGCACACCCGACACAGTCCCTGGCCGTTGGCGAAGGAGGTCGGGCCACCGTCGGCAAAGCGTGTGGCGTGATCGAGTTCGTGGATGGGGTTCTCGCAACCCGGGGTGCGGCAGAGATCGTCGCGCAGGCGAATGAGTTCTTTCAGCCCGGGAGGAAAGAGTCGGGCGGAGGATTCCATCGCGACCAAATGGCCGGTCTGAGGGGCGGTAAACAACCGGTTGAGCAGGACGTTGGCCTCCGGGTTCGCAACCCACTGCCGAGCGATGTAGGCCGGCAGAGTGCCGACCCCGGGGATACGGGCCACGGTGTCATCGGTGCCAAAGAGCGTACGGTCGGTCATCACGAGTTTGACCTGGACGGGGATGGCCGGGGCGGAGGATTGGCCGGTGAGACGTTCGACCAGCAGGTCGGCGATAAGTTGTTCTTCGCTGCGGGTGTCCTCGCCGGTACGGATCATCCGGCGGGCGTCGCGTTGGAGCGTGGCGTGGCAGGCGGCGGCTTGTTCGGCGGGAAGATAAGCGTTGAGCGTTCCCATCCCCGGACCAGCGGGGCCAGTTTTCACATTGCGTTTGGTGCGGTTGGTGGAGGCCTGGCGATCCATGGTCTCGGGATCGAGGCGCTGGACATGGGCTTGAGCGCGCTGTCCCAATTCGGCTGGGGTCAGCGTCGCGTAGTCGCCGGCCAGGTGCTGATCGATGGTGCGACGGTGGTCAGCATCGACTCCTTGGGTGTCACGGACCAAGGTCAGGGCGGCGGCTTCTGACAGTCCCCCGTTGGTCATCGAGGCCAGCGCCTGGGGCAACGAGTCAGCGAGCGTCCGGGCGGCACGCAGTAGCTTGGCTCCGGTACGGTGGTCCACGCGACGGGCGAGCGCAATTTCGGCGCCGAGCCCGGAGCCACGGCGTAAGGCCGGGATGTTGTCGGCGGTTTCGGCCTCGATACGCAGGGTGGACAGCTGGGCGGTGAGTGTGGCTTTGATCCCGTCCAGAGTGCGGGTGAGATCTTCGGCAGCAGCCAGCAAATCAATGGCATCAGCCTGGTCGGTCAGCGACAGGGTGACGAGCTGGTGGCGGAGTTGATCGCCCGTGTTGTGGAAGGCATCGAGCAACTCAGCGGCGGGCGTGACGGTATCCTGATCCGCAGGTGCCGAGTGATCCGGCTGGACTGGATGAGCCGGCTGGGTTGGTGGAGGGAACTGAGCTGTCATACCGATGACGGTAGGAGATCGTTGCCAGCCAGGGTAGCCGTAGCGCGGCAACGGTGGAGAAAGCCGGCGAGTGTCCCACGTGTGTGGAGAACTAGCTGGCGGTGATCTCGGCGGCTGCTACCCTGTACCGTTCGGCGGTGGCGGCCACGTCGGCTTGGTAGTGCACCGAATTGTTGTAGGACCGGATCGCTGCGATCCACTCTTGAGAGCCTTCGAGCCCGGCGCGAGAGTGACACAGATAGCGGGCGGCGGTATAGGCGGCATCATCGATCTGATGAGGGTCGGCCACGCCGTCGCCCGAACCGTCCGCACCCCAACGGGCCCAGGTCTCGGGGATGAACTGCATCGGGCCGACAGCGCGATCGTACACCTCGTTTTGATCGAGTTCTCCCCCGTCGGTGTCGGGGACGTGAGCGGTATGGCCAGTGCCGTCCAGGGGGACGCCGTAGATCTTGGGGGTGACGCGGCCATCGTCGGCCACCGAGCCACCCTGCAGGGTGCCGTGCTGGGACTCGATCCAGCCAATGCCGGCCAGGGTGTTCCAGCCGACCGCGCACTGTTGTTCCTCGCGGACCCGTCGATCGGCGCTGGCATAGGCCGACAGGGCCCGGGGCGGGATCCCGGTGGCCTCGGAGACGGCGTGTAGCCAGTCGGGGTCAATCTTGTCTGGTGTCTGAGTCGCATCGCGAGCGGTGGACTCGGCATCCGGGGCATCGACGGCGGCCATCGGGGCGATGGTTGCCGAAGCCTGGGCTTTGTCAGCGTCGGTCATCTCCGCGACCCGATCCTGGCCGGTGGTGGGGCCGATGCCGAGTTTCGTGGCCCAATCGGGGCGGAAAGCCAGCACACCGAAGGCCACGATGATCAGCAGAATCAGCACCGCGAGGGATCCGAAGAGCAGATCCCGCACGGTGGTTGAACGCTGGGAAGAGGCCATACGGTGGAGTCCTTACTGGCGGGGTGACTGAGGCTTGGCTGGATCGGCTTGCTGGGTGTGGCGTCGGCGGGTGATCACCACGTAGGCAATAATCCCTCCGCTCACGACGAGAAGCACCACCAGGGTACCCCACGGGATGATGATCCCGGATCCGTTGGCTTCAACGGGTTCGCCCAGGGCACCCGAGACGGCTTCTGGGGTGAGCTTGACGGTGGCGTGATGGTAGCCGATCGGCCAGATGGTGGCTCGTTCTTCCACGATCCCGGTGCCGGAGGGCATCAGTTCCAGCACGGTACTGGAGTCTTGATCGGTGGCATCGGATTCATGGACGGCGCCCAGCCAGACCGAGTTGTCGGGGTTGATCCGGGTGAGCGCATTGCCGGTATTGGTGACTTCATACCGCACAGTGGCTTCCACAGGTGCGAAGGGTATCCAGGCCACCGGGGCGTCGACAATGCTGATCTCGTTGATCTCCAGCGCCGGGATGACCTCGCCGTCGACGGTGATCCTGATTTGGGAGGCCAGCCGGTGGTTGACTGCGACCTGGCCGTCGCCTTCCGAGAGCCGGGAGGTGACCACTCCGCCCAGGTGGTCTCCGGGTGTGGCATCAGCGGGGACCTCGATCGTGAAGGCCACGGTCTTGGATTCGCCGGGGGCGACGGTGATGGACTCGGTCTCCACGGTGCCCCAGATTTCCAGGCCGGTGGGCTCTTGGCCGGGTTCTTTCAGGGACAGTGTGCCATCCACGGAAGTTTCGGCATCGGCGATGGTGGTGTTGAGGGTGAGCTCTTCGGCGCCGTAATTGACCACGACCATCTGGTCTTCGATGGTCTCACCGGCAGAGACCTGGTAGGCAAACGAGCTGCGACCGGTGCCGTAGTCGTTATCTGCCGGGGCGATCCCCCAGGTCTCGGTCTGATCCGGGGAAAGGCTCTGGTCGGTAGCAGGGATCTCAGCCGAGGCTGGGGTTTCAGGCGTGGCAGCGGTGGCAACGGTGGGGGTGTACGGGATCAAGCACAGCAGGGCTGATAACAGGGTGGTGATCACGGCTGCGGGGACAGTCAGGCGGGTGGTCATGGTGCTCCGGGTGGTGAAAAAGGATCCGAGGCCTCGGTGAGGTGCGACCCCGTGGGGCACAACACCTCACCGAGGCTGTCGGGTGGTGTAATACTCTGCTGGGCTACTTCGCGATGGCGGTCACGGTCAGCACCGAGCGGTAGTTCCCACCGGAGGGGATATTCTGTTGCAACACGTTGAGGTTCAGTTCCGCACCCAGGGTGGTCTTTTCACCGGTAGCGCCGGTGGCGGTAGCCAGCGTGCGGTTGGCGGCCAAACCGTTCTCCACATTGGGCTTCACCTCGGCACCGGCTCGTGCTGTCTGACCGGTTTGGGTCACCCGCGGCACCCAGCCCAGGGCGGCTGCGCCGAAGGATTCGGTTCCCGCGGCGTTCTGGAAGGCCGAGGCCTGTCCGGTCACGTTCCAGCCCTGAGAGTTCGAGCGGGTATCGAGCACGGTGGCCTCGGGCAGGCGGCCGGAGGCCACCACCCCACCAGCCTGATCCACTTCACCCTGGCCCAGGGAGGTCTGGTTCTTCTCGATGGTCAACTTGAACGCGCCGGTGGGGGTGTCATCACCGTCACCATCGCCGGGACCTTCATCGGGTCCGCCGGGGTTGCCAGGGCCAGGTTGGTTCTGATCAGCATCGGGGATGGTCACATCGGTATCGACACATTCGGTGTTCTCACCGTCAGCTGCCCCGGCGGTGGTGCAATCTTCATGCTCGGGGGTCGGCTGGGCCGGGGCTTCCACCTTGGGGTAGGACACCGAGATCGGGGCGGCCGGTTTCTTGGGGTCGACCTGGCCGCCGGTGGAATACCAGTACCCGGCCTGGCCAGTGCCGACGTTGAAGTCCACTGTATCCTGGGGGAAGGAACCCCAGTGTTTGCCCTCCCGCTTCTGCGGGTTGGAGGGGCCGTTGGCTTCAACCTCAACCGCAACGCCCAGGTAATCGGGCTTGATCTCGATCCCGGTCTCGGTCACGTCGACATCGGAGAAGGTGGCCACGGTGGCATTGTGCATCGGATCGAGCTTGACCCACTTGGACAGGTCGTACATATCAGCGCCGTAACCGGTCAGGGTCGCGGTCAGTTCGCCCTTGCCGTTGGTGACGGTCAGCTTCGGATCGTTGATGCTCCAGTAGGTCATCCCGCCGTAGAACACGGTGGTGAAGGAACCGTCCCAGGAGATCTCGGCGTTCTCGCCTTCGGGATCAACGGTGCCGGAACCGGCGGCAATATTAGCCTGATTCCAGGAAGAGGAGCCCGGGGCTGTTTTCAAACGGTTTCCGGCAGGCTCACCATCGGCGGTGATGGATTCAAAATTCCGGGCCGCCCAGGTGGCTGGCACCTGGTTTCCCTGGGCATCCGGGCGGGTGATGGTGACGTTGCCGTCGCGATTCGTGAAGTACTTGGCGTCCTTCTTTTCATCCCAGACGGTGGCACCGCGGTTCTGATCGCCGTGCACATTGCCGACCTCGCCGGCCACCAGCCAGTTGGCGCCACCGAAGAAGGCACCGCCACCGGCTTCTTCGTTGACGGCCCAGCTAAACTGCACGTCGCTGACCGGGAGGTTCTGATCGGCGTTGGCGTCGGTGGCGGTCAGGCCACCGGCCAATAGCGCGATACCGGCGACACCGCCCAACAGGCGTGTGATCTTGTTCTGCATGTCTCTCCTTGCGTGGTGAGTTGATGGATTGATCGGTTGAAGGGTTGGCAGGAAAGGGGATTGTGGTGGTGGCAGGGTCAGTTTTTCCAGGGCAGTACGAGCCAGCCGCGCCAGAAGGCTAGACCGGTGCCGGCGCCGATCACCAGCAGTCCGGCCAGCGCCCACAGGAAGGCTTCGCGGTGATCCTGGAGGAATTGCGCGACGTCGTCGGGGATCAAGTTGCCTCCCAGCCAGTCAATGTCTTGGGCGGCTACGGGCTGCCCGTAGGAAGTTTTGGCTTCCTCGGCGGCTTGAGCGGCCGCGTTGGCATCGGCGAGTCCAGTGGCTTCTGGCGCGGCCGGGTGACCCATGGCGGCCAGCAGCGCACTGAGATCCAGCGGTTCGTAACTGGCGGTGGTCGAGGGCCCGGTGGGAGAGGCCCAGCCGGCTGAGGGGACCCGAGCGCTACCGGCCGGGTTCCTGACGGTCTGCAACGGTGCCTGGGGCGCGGGCGGCTGGGTCGCCTCACTGGGTTCCGTCAGCTGTGGGGGGACCTCGGTGGCGCTGCCGGACGAGATCGGGCGGGTGGCGTCGAAGGAGACAGTGATCGGAGTCGGGGGTTTGGCCGGGTCACGCAGCCCACCTGTGGTGTACCAGTAGCCGGCTTGACCGGTCAGGACCTGGAAGTCCACGAACTGTTGGGGGAAAGAACCCCAGTTGGGTTCGTTGCGGTTTTGCGGGTTGGAGGGACCCACCGCGGCAACATCAACTTTCACCCCGCGGTAGCGAGGGGTGGTGGTCAACCCGTTGAGTTGTTTGGTCTGTGGGTCGGTTTTCATTGACACGGAGTTGATGGTGGCCATGGGCACCTTTTTGTGGGTTTCCAGCACCGTCCATTTGGACAGGTCGTACATGTCCGCGCCGTACCCACCCAGGTCCGCGGTGAGCGTGCCTTTGCCGTTGGTGAGCTCTAGCACCGGGTCGGTGGCCCACCAGTAGGTCATCCCGCCGTAGAACACCACCGTAAAGCTCCCCTTCCACTTGATCCGGAGAGTATCGGTGGTCGCATCGTAGTGGCCTTGACCACCATCGATCACGACTTCGGCCTGGGTGCCGGTTTCTGCGGGGTTGGTCAGCACCGTGCGGGGTGTCGAACCGGTGAGATCCTGGCATTTGTTCTGCCAGGTGGGGGTGGTCCACTGTGTGGCGCCGAGCCGTTTTTCGATCCGGACATTGCCCTCTTTGACCTTGAACAACCTGTCGTTGCTCCAGACCTCGGACCGGCCCCAGTTGCCGGCCTTTCCGGCTTGCAGCCAATTGCAGCCGCCGAAGAAGGCCCCGGCGTTGGATTCGACGTTGATCCCCCACCGGAACTGGGCGTTGTCGATGGTGAAATTGCCTTGTTGGTCGGGAGTGACCCGGGCGTTGAGGCCCTCGGGAATCTCGACGCCAATATCGACCTGGCGACGTGAGGACCCCTGGGCGTCCGATGAGTCATCGAGTGAGGCGATGGCGGGGCTGGCGGCCAGCGGGACGCTGAGCAATGCGGTTAGGACCAACAGCAGTGCCGTCAACAATGCAGTCACTGCCGACGCGCGTCGTGGTGCGCCGAGTCTGCGCAGACAGCGCCGAGCGGCTTGCCGGGTTGGGGTGGTGTTAGCCATGGCTCACCACCGGTCCGAGGAGCTGAGGTGGCGGTGGCGTCCACCGCCCGAGAGGCGCTCAGCCGGTGCCGTTGCTGGCGAGGCGGCTGGCACGGTGGCGTAAGGGTCGTGGCTGGCCGAGATCTCCTCGGTCATCTGGGTGGCGTCATCATATTCCTCCAGTTCGGGTTCTGGATCGACATCGTCCTGCTGGTCGTATTCGTCGTATGGGTCAGACTGGTCAGGCTGCTCGGAGACAGTTGCTCGGGCCCGGCGACGCTTGAGGAGCGAGACGATGACGCAGACGATGACAAAGATCAGGATGGCCGCGGCCAGACACAAGACCGTGATGAAGGCCGGGGACCACCAGCTGGAGTTCTCGGCCGAGGTCGCGGTGGCGTTGGCCGCGACCGTGAATTGGGCTTCAACGGTTTGTTCCGAGGAGGCGCCGGTGAGTCGTAGCGTGTGGGTGCCCGGACTGGCATCGTCGGGGATCGGGATCGCTCCGGCTACTTCTCCTGTTGCACCGGCGGTCAACGGGCCGGCTCCAGAAGAACCATCGCCCAGGGTGACGACCACTTGCTCGCCCGGTTGGAAACCTTGCCCGGTGAAGCCCAGCACGTGACCGGCCTGGATGGCCTCTTGTTGTAGCCCGACGGTGGCAAAGGCGGCGTTGGCCTCAGCGGTGTTGTCGGTCAGTTCTTCTGCCTGTCCGGCGTCTACAGCGCCGGCGGAGTCGCCGGCCTCATCCTGTTCAGCTGGCTGTCCGTTGGCCAGATCAGCCGCAGCCGCATCGACGGCGGCCTGCTGAGGGTTCTCCACGGTTCCGGCCTGGCCGCCACCGCCAGTGTGGTGACCCGCAGCACTGCGGTTGGCGGCTGCAGCGGAGTCATCGACACTCACCGAGACGGTGTCGCCGGCAGCACCGACGATCTCGACCGGAGTGAAGGATTCATTGGACGGGTTGTGCACGCCGTGGGCGCCGATGGTGATGATCCCACAGGTGACTTTGGTGCAGTCCACGGTTTTTTGGTTGCCCTGACGGTCCACGGCGTTGAACTTCGCGCCCGGGGTACGCATGGTGAGCTTCCACGTCCCGTCGGCGGCCAGGGTTCCGCCGTTAGCGGCCGAAGCGGTGGATGAGCCGGGGAAGGTCACAAAGCGCAGGTAGCCGTTATTATCCTTGGCCTCGGTATCGGGGACGTACATGTAGTTCACGCCGGTCTTTCCACCCTGAGAGGGTTTCCACGAACCACCGCGGGGATCATCCACCCAGCCGAAGGCCACGTAGATGCCGCCGAACCCGCCCTGCAGTGACTGGAAGCCCCGGCCACTGACGGTGATATCGGTGATGCCACTAGCGCGCACCTTGGCTTGGCCGTCCAGTCCGGAGATCGCCACCTGCGGGGCGGCAGAGGCACTGGAGGCTGTCAGTAGCTGGTGGCCGATGACTCCAGCCAGGCAGGCCACAGCGATGACCACAGCGAGCAGGCCCGCCAGCAGGTGAGCCGGCAGGCTAGTACGCACGGTACGCCCAGCGTGGGCCAGCGTGCGAGATTCAGTGAAACAATGAGTTTTCATGAATGCAACTTCCAGATGTCGTAGGTGATGGTGTGGGTGATAGTGCTGAGCGTCGGGGGCGGTCACGGACCGGGGCGATGATCAGCTCCCCGTTGGTGGGGTGTTGCAACACATCGACCGGATGACCGTAGACCTCGGTGATCAGCTGTGCGGTCAGCACCTGCTTCGGGGTTCCGGTGCGGATGTGGCGACCATTGCTGATCATCATGATCCGGTCGGCGTAGGCTGCGGCCACCGACAGATCGTGAATGACCACCACCACGGCTGCTCCGGCGTTCGCGCGCTGGCGGACGTGGCGCAGCACGTGTTCTTGGTGGCGGATATCCATCGCGGCGGTGGGCTCGTCAAGGAGCAGCATCCGAGTCTCTTGGGCCAGGGTGCGGGCGAAGGTGGTGCGAGCTTTCTCGCCTCCAGACAGTTGCGGATAGGCGCGCTGGGCCAGTGGGGTGACCTCGGTGGCGTGCATGACCTCGTAGACCACGGCATCGTCACGGGCTTCTTCACCGGTGCCGGCCCAGGCGGCTCGACCCAATCGCACGACCTCACTGGCAGTAAAGGCAAAGGCGACCCGATTTTCTTGGAGTTGCACCGCGCGCAATCGGGCCATCTGGGCGGGGCGCAGCTCGGACAGCTCGGTTCCGTAGAGCGTCACGGTGCCGGCGCTCGGGGTGGTATCGCCAGTGAGCGTGGCCAAGAACGTCGATTTTCCGGCACCGTTGGGACCGACTAGTGCGACGACTTCACCGGGGTAGACCTCCAAGTCCAGGTGGTCAATCAGGTACTGCTCCCCGATCGTCACGGACACGTTGTCGGCAACCAGCACCGGGGCGCGATGGTTGGGCCGGGAGTTCCGGATGGGGGCACCGTGAGCAGTGTGGGTCATTAGTTCCACCCCCCGGCGCCACGTCGGGTGCGACGAATCAAGTAGAAGAAGAACGGTCCACCGGCCAGGGCGGTCAGAATTCCGATCGGTAGATCCGCGTAGGGAATGATCGTGCGCGCAGCAGAATCGGCTGCCAGCAGGAGCACCGCTCCCCCGATGATCGAGGCGGGGAGCAGCACGCGGTGGCCAGGGCCGACGATCATGCGGATGATGTGGGGTACCACCAGGCCCACGAAGGCAATGATGCCGGAGAAGGCAACAGCCGCGGAGGTGATGACTGCCACGAGAATGATGATCTGTCGGCGTAGCGATTCCACATCGACTCCCAGGTGGCGGGCCTGGCGTTCACCCAGGGCCAAAAGGTCAAGCTGGCGGGTGTAGAACAGGCAGAGACCAATACCAATCAGCATCACCGGTGCGGCGACGGAGACGTCTTGCCAGCGCGTGCCATTCAGCGAACCCAGTTGCCAGAAGACGATTTCTTCGCGGGCGGAGGTGTCGCCGATGAAGGTCATCACCGCGGTGAGGGCTCCGGCCACCGCGTTGACCGCAACGCCGGTGAGGATCAGGGTGACTACTTCGGTCCGACCGTTTTTGCGGGCGGTGAGATACACCAGGGTGGTGGCGAGTAGCCCGCCGATGAAGGCGCCACACACCAAAGTCCAGGCACCGAAGACACTCAGGCCCAGGGCGATAACCACCGAGGCGAAGGCAGCCGCACCGGCGGAGACCCCGACGATGCCGGGTTCGGCCAGGGGGTTGCCGAACACGCCCTGCATCAGTACCCCGCCGGTGGCCAATCCAGCGCCGACGATCACCGCGAGTGCCACCCGCGGGAAGCGCACATCCCATAGGGCGGCTTCGTAGTAGGTGTGCTCGGATTCGATGCCGGTGTCGATCCCGATCCCGCGAAGCACCGAGGAGATGACTTCTAGCGGTGCGATCTGCATCTGACCGATCCCGGCTGAGACCAGGATCAGGACGATGAACAAGGCCGTGAGCACCACGAAAAGCCAGCGGGCGCGTCCGTGGGACTGGCTCTGCAACACTGTGCGGGTGGCAGCGGAGTTGAGCAGGCCGGTGTCGACGTTATCGCCCACGGTCTGATGCGGGGCGAAGTACAGCGGAATTGCCGGAGTAGCCGGGGTCGTCGGGGTCTTCATGGGCAGGCTCTACTCTTCGGTGGAGGTACCAGATTCGTCGGTGGAGGTACCTGCGGGGTCGGGTGCGTAGATGGCCACGGCGAGCGCCTCGAGGATGCCGGCGGTATTGGGGCCAAAGGAGAGCACTTCGTAGTCGGACATGTCGACAATCCGGCGCTTTTTGCCGGCGGGAGTGTGCGCGAGAGCGGGCACGGCAGTCATTAACCCGTCGACTCCGTCGACCGATTCGAGCCCCTTGGTCATCATCAGCACTAGATCGGGTTGGGCTTCCACGATCGCTTCGTCGGTCATCGGCATCATGCCCTCCCAGCCGATCTCATCGGCCACATCGATCCCACCGACACCTTTGATCAACGAATCGGTGCCGGAGCCGGGCCCGAAGATGTAGTAGACCCCGGCCTGGCCACGGACGTAAAGGAACATCATGCGTAACTTCTCGTCGTCGGATTCGGGCACGTACTGCTGGATTTCTGCCAGCATCTCCTCGGTGTCGGCCTGGATGCGTTCGGCGAGCTTTTGGCCTTCTTCGGGTACGCCCAGGGCTTCGGCGATCTGCATGGTGAGTTCGTCAACGGTGTCGACATCGCGCTTGGAGTCGATAGCAACCACCGGAATACCGGCATCGCGCATCTGCAACATCACGTCCCAGGGTCCGAGGGAGGTGTCGGTGATGATCACGGTCGGAGCCAGCTCGAGGATGGCTTCGGCGTTGAGATCGTGCCCGTTTTCGGTTACCAACGGTTTTTCGGCGATCTCGGCAAAACCCGAAGAGATATCGCGGCCAACCACATGATCGCCGAGGCCGAGCTCATAGACGGTCCGGGAGGCGGTGCCGTAGAGGTCCACCGCCAGAATCCGGGAGGTATCGGTCACGGTGACTTGAGTGCCTTGGGCGTCGGTGACGGTAACCGGCAACTGGGATTGCGGGTTGGTGGCGATCGGGTCGATCGCCGAATTGGCCAAATGCGCGGTGGTGGGGCCTTCGTAATCCTTGGGGTTGTCGATGAACTGGGCGTTGTCCAGGGCCTGGCCAACATCAACGGTGCCACTAGCCTGTCCGCCACAACCGGTGATAACAAACAGCAGGGTGGCTAGCAGGGCTGCCAGTGTGGCGCGCTGGCCACTGCGTGATGTTCTCGGTGCGCGTTGGACGGTCTGCACGGTAGGTGACCTCTTCTCGACGGGATCGTATCCGGCGGGTGATGGTGAATACTCAAAGCTAACGGCAAGCTTAGCCTCACCTATCTTTATTTAGCAACTATAGCGACTGTATGTATGACTGCTAAGACTTTCCTACTTTTAGTGCAGATATCAGCTTGTGGGGCGTTCTCGACGACCACAAGCGGGCTCGCGGCGGGTCCGTGTTATTGCTGATCTCACAAGATGTCGGTCTGCGACACCTCGGTGTTGACCGCTTGATCGACGACCTAGACTAGAGGGCAGTACGACCATCCAGAGCGGTAGCAGAGATCTGGCTCGATAACGCCGCAGCAACCACCGACTCCATTGTCGATTCGGCAGGTGCTCATGCCAGAAGCGATGGAAGGAAGGTGCGATTTTTCGTGTCCGCAACACCCACTGAGCGTTCCGCGTCCCACCCCTCTGATCGGGAAATCTTTCAGTCCCTGATCGCCGAGCCCGTCCAGGTTGATCAGCGGTATCCGGCCGGGTTGGCCGCACAGCTTTTTACTTCTGAGTACCAGCCACTCACCCCGGAGCAGACCGGACTGCCAGGCATCGTGCCCGGACCGTTGCCCGCCGAGATCGTGGACGCCGCCGATCCGGATGTGCATCCCGGTCGAGATCCCGAGCTCTTACACGGCGGTCGCGGCGATGGACAGCCAGTGGACGAGCGGGCGCGGATCGCCTTCTGGGAGGCTGCCGCCCAACGGTTGGACTGGCACGAGCCATTCGACACGGTACACACCTGGACCAATCCTTCACCAGCCGCCGAACGTGGCCCGGTGATGCGGTGGTTTTCCGGTGGCAAGCTCAATGTGGCGGTGAATTGCCTGGATCGGCACGTGGACAACGGTCTGGGCGAGAAGGTGGCCCTGTATTTTGAGGGCGAGCCCGGCGATCGGCGGGCGGTGACCTACCGGCAGTTGCTCGCCGAGGTCTCTCAGACCGCCCATGCGCTAACCGAGCTGGGCATTGGCCCCGGCGATCGCGTGGTGGTCTATCTGCCGGTGCTGGTCGAGACCGTGGTGATCGCACTGGCGTGTGCCCGCATTGGGGCGGTGCACTCACTGGTCTTCGGCGGTTTTTCGGCCGAAGCCCTGAAGTTCCGGGTGGAGAATACCGCGGCGAAGTTGCTGGTCACCTCCGATGGGCAGTTCCGGCGGGGCAAAGCCGTACCGGTCAAAGACGCGTCCGATGCCGCGGTAGCCGGGGAAAACAACATTGAGCACGTGCTGGTGCTCAACCGCACCGGTCATCAAGACGAGATCACCTGGGTGCCGGGTCGAGACGTGTGGTGGCACGAGATCGTGGATCGGCAGCCTGCGACCCACACCCCGGAGTTTTTTGACGCCGAGCACCCGCTGTTCATCATGTACACCTCGGGCACCACCGGTCAGCCGAAAGGACTAGTGCATACCTCGGCCGGCTATCTCACCCAGGCGTCGTGGTCCTATGACTATCTCTTTTCGAATCCGGATATCGCGACCCGGGACCAGGACGTGCATTGGTGCACCGCCGATCTAGCGTGGGTCACCGCCCATACCTACGAACTCTACGGCCCCCTATCGAATGGGGTCACGCAGGTGATTTATGAGGGGGTGCCCAACCAGCCACATCCGGGCCGGCACTTTGAGGTAATCCAGCGTTACGGGGTGACCAGCTATTACACCGCCCCGACGCTGATCCGATCGTTGATGGGGTGGCACCCCGACGGGGTGGAGCCCGGCTATGATTTGAGCAGTATTCGGCTACTCGGGACCGTGGGCGAGGCAGTCAACCCTGAGGCCTGGCGGTGGGCGCGCACCCAGCTCGGTGGTGGCCAGGTCCCCATGGTCGATACCTGGTGGCAGTCCGAAACCGGTGCGACGGTGCTCTCACCGCGACAGGATGACACCGAGTTCAAACCCGGGTGTGGCTCCCGGCCGTTGCCCGGGGTCCACACCGCGGTGGTCGATGACAACGGGCACCCGACCCCAGCCGGTCAGCAGGGCGTGGTGGTGATCACCCGACCCGGACCAGCGATGGCACGGACCGTGTGGGGCAATCCGGCGCGGTTCTTTAACTCGTACTGGAAGGACTACGCCGATGCGGAAGACTCCCGTGGCTGGTTTGTGGCCGGTGACGGGGCGAAGGTGGATGCCGACGGGGACACCTGGATTCTGGGCCGGATTGACGATGTGATCAACATTTCCGGTCACCGGTTATCCACCATCGAGATCGAGTCCGCCTTGGTGACACACCCGCAGGTGGTTGAAGCCGGCGTCACCCCGGTACCGGATGCCAAAACCGGTCACGCTGCGATCGCTTTTGTGGTCACGCGGGACGGATTCGCCGCCGAGGAAGCGGTGGCCGAGTTACGTGAGCTGGTTTCGCAGACGATCGGCCCGGTGGCCAAACCCAAGGACATCGTGGTCGTCCCGGATGTGCCCAAGACGCGTTCGGGCAAGATCATGCGACGGCTACTCACCCAGCTCTACACCGGGGACACCCTCGGCGATACCACCAGTCTGCAAAATGAGCCGGCCGTGGCCAGTATTGCCGAGGTCCTGGCCACCCGCTAGACGCTCACACACCGCCGATCGGTGGGTAATTCTTCCGGTGCCTGGATGCATCCGGCGGTGGCGCGGGCGATACGCACGTGAATTGCGCAGACCTGATCCAAACTCAGCGGACCGTCTTGGCGGTACCAGCGCGAAATGCCTAGGCAAATGCTGACCACGGCTCGGGCCACATCCCCGGGGTCTCGGGTGGTGAATACCCCGGCAGCGATGCCCTCATCAACCACCCGACGCACGAGATCCTGTTCGCGACGGCGCTGGGCAATGTGGTGGTCACGGGCATCACCGTTCAGCGCACGAATCTCGGTAAACGACACGAAGGCTACCGCGGCAAAGTCGGCGTGGAACTGCACGAGGCATTCCACCAGCGCATCATAACGGTCCAGCGGGTCTGGACCAGCATGGTCAACAGCCCGCTGTGACGCATCGATCAGCTCATGCATCGCCACGTTACAGATCTCGACCAAAATCTCGTGTTTTGAGCCGAAATGGTGATAGATCCCGGGCACCGAAAGCCCAGCCGTTTGGGCGATCTTGCGAATACTGGTGCCGTGATATCCACTCACCGCAAAGCAGCTCAGCGCTGCTTGGGCAATGGGATGTAGCGGAAGTTGTAGCGGCAACATGCGCGGATGAATTGTGACCACCTCATCTTTGTCCATGAGTACCCTCCTGGTAGCTAAACGTGATATAAATTACATTATGCACGACCGAGCGAACGATCGGTCGGACCTGTTGGAGGGACAACACACACATGGATATCAACACCACGTTGACGCAGCTGTGGCGCCAGCGCGTCGCGGACGAACCACAAGCGATCGCACTGACTGATCACACCAACGATTACACCGTTGAACGCACCGAGGACCTGACGAACGCTCTGGGAAGCTATTTTCAATCTCGAGGTGTCGAGCCCGGGCAACGGGTGGGCATCCAGTTGCAGAACACCGTGAGTTTTCCGCTGTGCATGCTCGCGCTGTGGAAGATCGGGGCCACCCCGCTGATCCTGAACACCATGTACGGTCAACACGAATTGGCCGGCATTCTCCAAGACTCTCAGGCGGTGGGACTGGTGTCCTCGGAGACCACCGGTGCCGAGACCGCCACCTGGGGGTTGGCCGGCACCACACCGTGGGTCGTTGCCGCTGATCTCACTGACCCCAGCGACCCCGACCTGTGGCAGGAATTGGAGACTTTCCTGGGCACAACCCCCACCGCGCCGGAGATCACCGCGGACACTGCAGCGCTCCTGACCTATACCTCCGGAACGACCGGACCACCCAAGGGGGCCCTGGCGACCCACCGCAACCTCGCGGCGGTCGCACTGACCTTCCCGCAGCTGATCCACCAACAGCCCGGCGACGGTGTGCTGGCCGTGGCCCCGCTGTTTCACATCACCGGTGCGGTCGGCAGTGCCACCGCGACGCTCACCGCAGGCCGTGGAAAGCTGATTCTGCGTGGCCGGACCCGTACCGAGGTGGTGCTGGATGCGCTGCGGCGTGGCGATGTCAACCACATGGTGGGCTCCATTACTGTCTACAACGCGCTACTGGATGCCCCGGGCGTGACCGAAGAGGATTTCGCTACGCTCAAGTCGACCTATACCGGTGGCGCCCCGGTGCCTCCGGCGACCTTGCGTCAGTTCGAGGATCGTTTCGGCCACTACATACACAACGTCTACGGCATGACCGAGACCAGCTCGGCGGTGATCGGTGTCCCGCTCGGTGAGCGGGCCCCGATTCATGAAGAAACCGCCAGCCTGTCCATCGGTAAGACGATGCCGGATGTGGCAGCTCGCATTATCGGCGACGACGGCCAACAGGCCCCCAACGGCACACCCGGGGAATTGGTACTCCAGGGCCCCTCGTGCATTGACCACTATTTAAACAATCCCGAAGCCACCGCCAGCACCATTCAAAACGGCTGGTTATACACCGGTGACATCGGCATCCTCGACGACGAGGGCTGGATCTACATTGTCGACCGGCGCAAGGACCAGATCAATGTCTCCGGCTATAAGGTCTGGCCGCGCGAGGTCGAGGACGCCATCTACGACTACCCCGGCGTTAAAGAAGCTGCGGTCGTGGGCGTTGCGGACCCGTACTCCGGAGAGAAAGTCATCGCCTTCATCTCCGTTCAGGAGGGTCAAACCCTCGACCCCGAGGACGTACGGGCCACGGTCCACCAGAAGCTAGCGGCTTTCAAGGCCCCCAAAGAGATACACCTCCTCAACGACCTGCCCAAGACCCCGACCGGCAAGATTCAGCGTCGTGTGTTGCGCACGCAGTACACCGCTGAGCCCACCACCAGCTAACACCTCACCTGCCACCAGACCAAGGGACACTGATGACCAACACCACCCCCCTTATTGATGTTGTTCAGACTCCGCAACAGGCCCGCGATCTGCCCGAGCCACCACTGTTGATTCGCTCCACCGTGGAGCGTTTCTTGGATCAGCACGATATTGGCCAGGGCGGCCTGCAGATCACACGGATCGGCGAAGGCCAATCTAACGCCACCTTCCGGATTCAGCGTGACGGCGCCGATGTGATCTTGCGTCGCGGACCGCGACCGCCGATCCCGCGCTCAACCCACGACATGATTCGGGAAGCCCGCGTGCAATCAGCCTTGGCCACCCGCGGATTTGCGGTGCCCACGATTCGCGCGGTGGAAGAAACCGGCGAGCTGTTGGGCGTACCGTTCTACATCATGGACACCCTCGATGGTGATGTCATCACCTCAGAGCTACCCGAACGCTTCGAATCCGACGACGCCCGGCGCCAGATCGGATTTGCCGCAGTGGATGCTCTGCAACAACTGCACAGCCTCGATGTCTCGACCGAACCGCTGGCATCTTTGGGACGGCCCGAGGGCTATTTACAACGCCAGATCGAGCGCTTCACGCACCTGTGGCCCCAGCAAACACAACGAGATATTCCGCTGGTCGATGAGCTATCGCAGTGGCTTGGCCGGCATGTGCCCACCACTCAACGGCACAGCGTCATCCACGGCGACTATCGCATTGGCAACCTGATGTATTCACCCAGCACCACACCTGAGATCCAGGCGGTGCTGGACTGGGAGATGGCTACCCTCGGAGATCCGCTTGCTGATCTCGGCTACTTCGCTGCCACCTATGCCAGTGGCAGTGATACTCCCACCGTCATGGAACTCACACCAGTCACCCGTCAACCCGGTTTCCCCAGCCGCGATGAACTCGTGGCCCACTATAACCGAGAGTCCTCTCTCGACCTTTCCCAGCTGAACTGGTACCAGGTACTAGCTCTGTGGAAATCCGCTATCTTCTGTGAAGCGATCTACACCCGATTCCTCAACGGCGAAGCACCCGACGATCCGAGCTTCGCTGCGGGTCTGGAGCACGGAGTGCCCGCCCTGTTGGAATCCGCCCATCAATTCACCACCGCATAGGTCCTGACTTTTCGAGAAAGTCGGTAACCGTCATGACGACGACCACCACCCTGCCCAAAGAACCCTCACCCACCCAACCCACCCAACCCATCCAAGCAGCCCCGAAGAAATCTCTGATTGCTTCCACCTCCGGCCAGCTTTTGGAATGGTACGAATGGAGCGCCTACGCGGTCTTCGCGCCCTTTATTGCCGGGGCTATGTTCGATGACAGCGATCCGGTGTCTGCACTCTTGGCCACCCTGGCTGTTTTCGCGGTCGGATTCCTCGTCCGCCCGCTGGGTGGCATCCTGTTCGGTGCCATGGCCGACCGCAAAGGCCGCAAAGCGGTCCTGATTATGACCATGCTGACTATGGCCACCGCCTCGGTGCTCATCGGCGTCTTGCCCACCTACGAAACCATTGGCGTGTGGGCCTCGGCCGGTCTTTTGCTCCTACGCATCGCCCAGGGCTTGGCCCACGGCGGTGAGTCAGCAGCGGCTAACTCCTACGTTGCTGAAATCGCTCCCGCCCACAAACGCGGACAGTGGTCCTCGCTCGTATTTGTCACCATCTTCGGTGGCTCCGTGCTGGCATATAGCGTCGGTGGCGGTATCTCGGCGGTAGTGGACGAAACTGCTCTGGCAGCATGGGGATGGCGCATTCCGTTCGTCTTGGGTGCAATCCTGGCCGTTGTCGCTCTGCTGTTGCGTCGGAACATGGCTGAATCCGCCGTCCACGAGCAGGCGCATCACGAAACAGACGAGACACCTGTTGCCCCGGCACAGGCCAGCGCGCCAACCACGATGCAGCTCACCCCGCGCAAATTCTCCCAGACCAAAGCTATTCTGCTCATTATCGGTATGGTCAGTGGCGCTACCGCCGCCCACTACACGTGGAGCTCCTACGTTTCAACCTACGCCATCGTGGAACAAAGCATGGAGCCCACCCTGGCCTATACGGCCAGCGTCGGCGCGCAGTTGATCGCTCTGTTCTCGTTGCCATTCTGGGGACGCCTCTCCGACCGCATCGGTCGCCGGCCGATTATGGCAACGTTCGCCGTGCTGATGATCATCACCCAGATTCCGCTGAAGAGCATGATCTCGGATAACCCCTGGAGTTTATTCATTGCTGCCACGATCGCGTTGTTGATCGTCGGAGCAGCCGGTGCGTTGCTGTCCTGCATGATGTCTGAAGTCTTCCCGACCAAATTCCGTACCCGCAATATCGGTCTGGCCTACTCGATTTCGGTGGCCGTCTTTGGTGGATCAGCTCCCTACCTCAACCAGCTGTTCATCTCCATTGACATGTCCTGGCTGTCGAGCTTCTACATCATCGTCCTCTGCGTGGTGACCCTGTTTGCTGTGCGTCTGTTGCCCGAAACCCGTGGCATTGATTTGAATAAGGTCTAAAACGCCTCCGTTGATACCTCGGGTGGGCCACAGCTGCCGTCGAGGTATCCACGGACCATCTCGATTAACAAACCAGTGGCGGAGAATCCTGAGGAATTCTCCGCCACTGTTGTGTGCCGAGAACTCTCGGCGACGGGTCCACCCCACCTTGGGACCCGGGTCTGCGGGAGAGCCGCGCGATGAGCATGAGGGGCGTCTCACCGCGTGCCAACGTCTAACAGATTAGCTTACCCTGACTGAATTACTAACGCCGTACAGTGGTAATTTATGTCACATCTGGTTAAGATGGCCAATTTTCCAGGGAAACGACTTCATTTTTGTCAGACGCGGTGATGAAAATGTCAGCAGAACCCGATAGTCTCGTCCCTATTACTTCACTCACAAAGGGTAGCCTTCCTTAGCACACCGCTCCCGATCTTGCGAAAAGAGGCCGCTGCTATGGACATCCACGCCGCGACGACATCTGCTGACGATGTGCTCTCCACCAGAGTCCGCCAGCTGACTCGCGAGGACCACTCGCAGGCAGAAAATTCGGCGTTCATCACCGAGCTAATGTCAGGAAAACGCTCATTGCGCGACTACGCACTGCTGGTGTGTCAGTACTTTTACATCTATGGCGCCCTGGATACCGCGGTAGAGGCATGCCGGGAATCCGCGGGCAACGAAGCGTTCCGGGCCCTGTTCGATCCGAACCTAGATCGACGCGATGCCTTGGCAGCAGATCTGGAGTCCTTGTTGCCACTGACTGACTGGGACGCGCCGGCTGCTATGACAGCGACCACCGATTATGTGGCCCGGATTGTTCGGGTCTGCGATGATCCGGTCCGACTCGCGGCTCACCATTACTTGCGATACCTGGGCGATTTATCCGGCGGGTTGGCCATCGCCTCGCTGGTCCGTCGGCACTATCAGGCTCGTGACGATCAACTACACATGTATACCTTCGCCGCCATCCCAAAACCGAAGGTCTATAAGGATCACTACCGTGCCAGCCTGGATGCCCTCAAGCTGGATCAGCAGGACCGCGAGGCTTTTATCGACGAGACCCGGCGCGGGTTTCAGTTCAACCAAGCAATCTTTGAGGACCTCTTCGACTACACCCAGGCACATCCGGTGCGGCACTGAGCCATGGAGGATCGCTGACCGTCCGACGAGACGGGCTACTGCTGTTCGGCCGGGTAAATCTGCCCAATCGGATCGCGTTTTTCCGCCTGGAACGCGTCTTCGACCCGACCGTAGGCCCAGTAGGCCGACAGCGACAGTTGTGACCGGGACAGCCCGCGCTCGTCCATCAAATACGCGCGGAGCTGCTTGATCACTTCGCGCTCGCCGTGCACGAAGGCCTGAATACTGTGTGGGGCGCTGTGCAGGTAGTCGGCCGTGAGCTTCTTCGGCCAGGCCACATCGCGGACTGCCTCGGTCAGCATCGTGGTCTCCGGTGTGAAGGGACCGCCCCGGTGCAGGTAGCGTACTTGAACACCCTGCGGTGCCACGATGGGAAATTCGTCATCGGCGCCGGCGACCTCGAGCAACGCGACTCCGCAGGCGGCCGGATTGGTCTCAGCCAGTTCGGCCAGAGACGCCGCGATGGCTGGTAGGGCGGCTTCGTCTCCGGCCCAAAGGTGCCACTCGGTCTGCGGGTTAGGAGTGTATTGTCCGCCGGGGCCACTGAACTGAACGGGGTCCCCGACCGCAGCGCGTGCGGCCCAGGGGCCGGCCACCCCGGCATCACCATGCAAGACAAAATCGACCTGAAAGGTCTGGGCGACCGGGTCGATGGAGTGCACCGAGTAGGTCCGGCGCACCGGGAGTTGATGCTTGGGTAGCTCAGTGCGTAATGCGTCCAGATCAAAGGGTGGCTTCAACCCCAGGGAGGGATCCGGCGGTAAGAGCAGTTTGATGTAGCGATCTGCGGAGTGGGAATCGTGGGCCAGAAACTGCTCGAAGTCTCCCCCACCGAAGGTCAGTCGGATGAAGTGTGCGGAGAGTCGTTCGGTGCCGACGACTTCCATCAGGTGGGCCGGGTTTTTCGTGCGTGCTGGGCGGACTTTTTCAGACATACCCCTACCCTAACCTGGATAGGTTACCCTTCACTAGCGCACGGAGTGCCGGTAGCTGGTGGCTCGGTGATCGGCGGCGGTGTGCGGACCGGCGTTGAAGAACTGTTCGCGTAGGGTGCGCGGGGTGTCCTCGGGCGCCGGGGAGGCTAGCTGTCCTCGCTGAGCTAGCACCGGGGAGACGTAGGTGGCGAAGCGCTCCAGATCTGCCGGTCGCACCGCACCGGAGATATTGAACCCGTCGATGTCAGCCACCGTGGCCCAGCGCTCTAGCTGGTCGGAAATGGTTTCAGCGGATCCGACTAACACCGGGCCACGCCCGCCCAGGGCGACGAATTCGGCGAGGTCCTTGACCGTATAGGCACTGCCACCGGTGGCTTCGGCCAGGGTGGTCATCGCCTCCAGGGCGGAACGGTTGGCCTCGGTGGTGACGTATTCCAGCGTGTCGTCGGGGTCTGCCTGAGCCAGGTCCACACCGGTCCAGCCCCCGAAGAGTGCCAAGGCCCCTTCGGTATCGACGTAGTCCCGATAGGACTCCCAGCGGGCGATGGCGTCCGCATCGGTAGCGCCGGTGACCACGGTGGCCATGGCGAAAATCTTCACCGCGTTGCGGTCACGACCCCGGGCCCGGAGTCCGTCACGTAGCTCATCGACCCAGTGGCGGACCAATTCGGGGGTGGCACCGATGAGGAAGACGGCTTCGGCGTGATCGAGGGCGAGTGCTCTGCCTCGCGGGGAGGCGCCAGCTTGGAACAACAACGGGGTGCGTTGCGGTCCGGGGTGGGTCAAGGCCGGGCCGGGAACCGTGAAGAATTCGCCCCGGTGCTCGGCCGGGTGGATTTTCTGCGGGTCGACGACCACGCCGGCGTGAGCGTCGTTGACCACTGCGCCGGGCTCGACGGAGGATTCAAACAGCCGGTACATCACCTCCATGTATTCATCGGCGCGATCATAGCGTTGATCGTGCGGGATCTGCTGGGCGAGTCCCATGTTTTTGGCCGAGGAGTCCTGGTAGGAGGTGACGATATTCCAGGCCAAACGTCCTGCGGTGAGGTGGTCCAGGGAGCTCAGTCGGCGGGCCAGCAGGAACGGGTGCTCATAGGAGACCGAGGCGGTCACCCCGAAACCAAGGTGACGGGTGTGGTCGGCCATGGCCGAGACTGCCGACAGCGGGTCCAGCAACGGGTACTGCAGGCCACCGCGATAGGAGGTCTCGGCCGATGCCCCGTAGACGTCATAGACACCGAGCACGTCGGCCAAAAATAGGGCGGAGAATCGGCCTCGTTCCAGGGTTTCGGCCAGTTGCGTCCAGTACTCCAGGGTGTCAAAGGCCACGATCCGGGACTCGGGGTGGCGCCACAGGCCCGGGGATTGGTGGACCGGGACCATCATCTCGAAAGCGTTGAATAGCAGGGGTTTCATCACGCGTGCTCCTGGGGTGTCTGCGTCTGCGAGGAGTTGCCGGTGGGGGCATCACCGATGGCGTTGAGCCCTTCGGGGGCGGTGCCATTGACCAGCCAGTCCCCGATCGCCCGGGCACGGAAGACGATGGGGTTATGAGTGGCCACGGTTTGGGCGTTGCGCCAGTGCCGGTCGAGGTTCTTAGAGCGCAATGTGTTCGAGGCGCCACCGGTCAGGAACAGATCGGAACAGGTCTTGATCACGATCTCGGGGACCGTGACGTGCGCATTGGCCACGGCAATCTGGGCGGTGATAAATTCCTCGGGGACCTCGGCATGGGCGTTGTGCATCTGGCTTCTCGCGGCCAACGCCTCCAGGGCGCTGTCTAGAGACCTGGCGGCTTCGATCACGGTGGCGCGGGCGGTGAAAGCCCCGGCACCGAGGCGCCCGACGGTTTCGAGGATGAGCGGATCGTCACGGTAGGGCACGCCCAGACCGGTGTTGAAGGTACGTTTGCGGTGCCGGACCCCAGAAGTGGCGTCGTGAACTGCAGCAGCCCCGATGCCGGCGGAGACGGCCAGTAACACCAACTGGAAGAAGGTCGCTTCATGGTGGGCCTCGGGCGAACCAGGGACACGTGGTAAGACGTGGGTGGCCGGAACAGTGATGTCGGTGAATCGTGCGGTACCGGTGGAGGTCAGGCGTTGACCGAACCCGTCCCAGTCATCGAGGAGCTCCACCCCGGGATCATTGACCCCGACCACCGCGAATCCGCGACCTTCTTGGGCAGATCCGTCGGGATTGTAGAGGGTGGCCGACACCCGGGTATGACTGGCGAAAGCCGACCCGGTGGCGTAGTACTTCGTGCCGTTCAGGATCCCGCTACCGTCGGGGTGCAACGAGAGCGAGGTGTTGAGCGTGCCCAGGGTGTTCCCGCCGATTTCGGTGGAGGCGTTCCCGACGGTGACCCCGGACAGCAGTCGCTGAAACCACGCTGCTCGTTGCGGTTCAGGCAGAAAGTACAGGGATTCGGTGAATCCGGCGTGGGAGCGGTATTGGTGGGCGATATTCGCATCGGCGGTGGCTAGATCAATCAGCAACCGCGTAAAGGTTTCGATGCTCACCCCGGGGCCGCCGTATGCGGTGGGGACCCGCAACACACTGAAGCCGGCCTGGTTGAGCTCGCGGATCTCGGCGAAGGGCAAAATGCGTTGCTGTTCCCGCTGGCTAGCACCAACAGCGATCGAGTCAAACAGTGGGGCGAAATAGTCTTTCAGGCTGTGATAGTCCGAGACGGTCGGAACATGCGGGGCCACGGGGGTGGCCGAGATTGCGACGTCGTCGTGAAATGTCCGGGCAGAAGGCGACACAGCGAAGGTCCTTTCCATCGGAACTGGCATTAGCACCTGGGTGGCCTGAACGGCACCCCTGGTTGCTGTGGCGTCATCGAGCCAGCTCTCTCAGCCACTCTGGATGGTCTGGGCCTCACTGTAGTCAGTGACCATGTCACATCACAGGTCATTGAGAAATGTGACGTGAACTACTCGCCCTGCCAGGACTGGTGCAGGGTTAGTTCTTGCTGTATTTCACCAACCGGACGTTGACGAACTCTTTGATGCCGTACGGTCCCAGCTCACGCCCGAAACCGGAGCGCTTGACACCGCCGAAGGGCAACTCTGCGGCGGTGGTGGAGGTTTCATTGATGAACACTTGGCCGGTGTGGATCTGATTTCCCACCTCAGCCGCGCGCGCCGGGTCGGAGGAGTGGACGGTAGCGGTCAAACCGTAGGGCGTGTCGTTGGCGAGCTTGATGGCTTCTTCTTCACTTGCCACCGAGTAGACCATGGCCACCGGGCCAAAGAGCTCTTCGGAATAGGCCCGCATCTCGGGGGTGAGCCCGGTGAGCAGAGTGGCCGGGTACCAGGCCCCCTCGCGGTCTTCGGGCGCCCCTCCCACGTGTGCGGTCGCACCGTGGTCGATGGCGTCGCGGACCTGAGCGTCGAGATTCTCCAACGCTTGCTGGGAAGACATCGGTCCCATGGCCGTCTCCGGTTGGGTGGGGTCGCCCAACCGGACTTGTTCCACGGCGGTTTTCAGTTGTTCCACAAAGTCGTCGTAGAACTCCTCGAGCACAATGAGGCGTTTAGCCGCGTTGCAGGCCTGGCCGGCGTTACCAAACCGCGAGGTGGCAGCCAGCTCGACGGCCTGGGGCACGATGTCGCGGTCAAGCACGATGAAGGGGTCGTTACCACCCAGCTCAAGCACCACTTTTTTCAGGTGTTTACCGGCGGTCTCGGCCACCGCTGCCCCCGCCCGGTCAGAGCCGGTCAGAGACACACCCTGGACCCGCGGGTCGGGAATAACTCGCTCGGCGATCTGCTCGTTGGAGGCGTAAATATTGACGTAGGCGCCCGCGGGGAATCCGGCCTCGTGGAAGATCTGCTCCATCACTTCGGCCGATTCCGGACACTGCGGGGCGTGCTTAAGCACGATGGTATTTCCGGCCATCAGGTTCGGCCCAGCAAAACGGGCGACCTGGTAGTAAGGGAAATTCCAGGGCATGATGCCCAACAGCACACCCACCGGGTCGTATTGCACTTTGGCCTGACCACCGCGAGCAACTGGGAGTTCTTCATCGGCGAGGAACTCCGCGGCGTGATCGGCGTAGTAGCGGTAGATCGAGACCGAAATTTTGACTTCAAACTCGGCTTGGCGGACCGGTTTACCCATCTCCCGGGTGATGATCGAGCATAGCTGGTCGAGACGCTCTTCGTAGAGATCGGCAACGCGGTGCATCCACTGGGCGCGCTGCTCAAAGCTGGTGTTCGCATAACTTGTGAAAGTCTCGGCAGCCAGGTTAACTGCCTCGCTAATCTGTTCGTCGGTTGCGGTGGGGTAGGTCTTTTCAACAGCACCGGTGGCGGGGTTAGTCACTGCATAAGTCGTCATACCCCTAACCTACGGCGCGCGTGTGGCAGATCACAATACCTGGGGGGTCGAAAACCACGAAACCGCGGCCGGGACCAGAGACAGGCGAAAGGCCCCCGCAGTGAGTAGCCTAGAAGAATCTCCCCGGCACGACGTCTATTGACAGGATGATTCCCGATGCTTTTCTCCACGCCCGCGCTCGCCGCGCGGTACCGCTCGGTGGCGCTCGCCACCCTGGTCAGCCTCAGCGCCCTGGGGTTGACCGGTTGTGGTGGCGAGGACGACCCGGGATCCGGGCAGGCCCAAGATCCCGCCACAGCGATTCCCTCCGATCAAGCACCGGAACCCCGCGAGGAATCGATTGCCCTGGCGAACCAGGTCGATGAGACCCTGCAGGAGGCGATGGTCTATACCGGCGAAGAAATCTGGGGCGACCGGTGGCTCGTGGTCGATTCACTCCGGGAGGTGTCGGACCCAGACCAGTGTCAGCAGGCAACACTCTCACAGCTCGAGGTTGCCATGGACTCAACGGATCCTGCAGTCTATGCCCAGGTTGACGGCGAGACTCAGCTTGATGAGACGGCCTCGGTCGAAGAACTCGATCTGGTCGAGTTCAGCACCGATGCGGATCGCCGTGAACGGGTCGAGCTCGAAGAAGCTCGAGAGACCGACTGTGTGAATGAGGAGATGACCGAGATCGAGGACGACACCGTCTCCGCCGAGGCCGGTGAGGTTTCCATCCGAGAGGTGGTCGTCTCGGATTTCCTTACGGCCCGGACCGCTGAGCTGGAAACCGGTGGCACCTGGCTTCGGTACCGGTCGGTGTATCCTTCAGCCACCGATCCTCAGGACGGGATAGCATTCGATGCCTGGGCCGAGTCGGCCAGCGAACGCATTGACGAGATCTACACCGCGACGCGTTAGGAGTACGGCCAGCATGTCATCACAGCACTCCGAAACCACCCAGACCCCAGGAGCATCCTTACCACCGGGCGCTGTGGGGGTGCTGGCCATGTTGGCGCTGGGCTCGTTCGTGATGATCCTCAACGAGACCATCATGTCGGTGGCCTTGCCGGTGCTGATGGACGAATTTCAGCTCACCCCGGCCACCGTCCAGTGGCTCACCACCGCGTTCATGCTCACCATGGCCGTGGTCATCCCCACCACCGGCTGGCTACTGACCCGGTTGCCGATCCGGGTGGTGTTTGTCATCTCCACCGGGTTCTTCGTCCTCGGCACACTGGTGGCCGCGACGGCACCTGTCTTCGGACTACTCGTCACCGGTCGCGTCATCCAGGCCGCGGGCACCGCGATCATGTTGCCGTTGTTGATGACCACGGTGCTCAACGTAGTGCCGTTGCACTTACGCGGGCGCACCATGGGAGTGGTGTCGATCATCATCGCGGTCGCTCCGGCGGTCGGGCCGACCGCCGGCGGTCTGATCCTGCATGCGTTGAGCTGGCGGTGGATGTTTTTGATCATTCTGCCGATCGGAGTGTTGGTGGTGCTGTTGGGGCTGTGGCGGTTGCGTAACGTGACCGAGACCCGCAAGGTGCCGCTGGATGTTTTTTCGGTGGTGTTGTCAGCGATCGGTTTTGCCGGCGTGATTTATGGACTGAGTTCTATCGGTGAAGCTGCCACCGGACATGCGGTCCTGTCGCCCTGGGTGCCACTGGTCATCGGCGGGGTGGCGTTGGGGATCTTCACACTACGACAGATCTCCTTGCGGGATATCGCGCTGTTGAATCTGCGGGTATTCACCGTCCGCACTTTCACGCTGTCCACCATATGCGTCTTGATTGCCATGGTGGGGCTGTTCGGCGTGATCGTGATTCTGCCGATCTACATGCAGGACATTCTGCACTTCTCTGCTCAGGACACCGGGCTGGCCATGCTCCCGGGGGGCCTGGTGATGGCCGGTTTGGGATGGCTGGTGGGCCGGGCCTATGACGCCGTCGGTGCCCGGGTGCTGTTAATCCCCGGCGCCGTGGTGGTTTCGGTGGCGATGTGGCTGATGACCACCTTCGATGCCGACACCGGGCTCGGTAGCTTGATCACCACCCACGTGGTGATGTCGATCGGGCTAGCGGCCCTGATGGGGCCACTGTTTACCTCAGCGCTGAACTCGCTGACACCACGGCTGTATTCTCACGGCTCGGCGGTGATCAATTCACTGCAACAGGTCGCCGCTGCCGGTGGCACCTCACTGTACATCACGGTCATGACACTGGCCACCACCCTCGGGGTGCGCTTGGGCCAGGATCTTGCAACGGCTGAGATGACCGGTATTCACAACGCGCTGCTGTACGGAGCGGTGCTATCGGTGGTCACCGTGGTGCTGGTGCCGTTTGTACGGACACCGAAACCGCAATCCTAGCAACCGGCCCGGGTTCTAAGGGCAGAATGCCCATCAGAACCCGGGCCATGGTGGAGTGCAACACCTACCGCGCCGGACGAGTCGCGCTCGCGACTACTCGCGGTCGTCCCGGTTCTTGTCGTCCCGGCTCTTTTCGTGCCGGCGTAGCCCAATTCCGGGCATGTTGAACCGGGACGGACGTGTGCCTGGCGGTGGCGAGGCGGGGTCTCTGCTCTTCTGGTTGAAGATCCCGCGGGTGGCCTCCAGCCGGTAATCGATCCAGTCGTCAATGTGGCTGGTGAGCTGTTCGGGGAAGTCCCACTCGTAGTCGTCAGCCATTCTGCTGGCGAACTCATGGTAGCGGTCATCCAGCTTGCTACGTTCCACGCGGGCGTAGTCGGCGCGCAGACAACGCACCAAAGACCAGCACATAAACAACAACACCACAGAGAATGGCAACGCGGTGGCCAACGCGGCGGCTTGCAAAGATTCTAATCCGCCGGCCAGCATGAGACCGATAGCCAGCGCACCGGCAGCGGTGGAGAACAACACGCGCGACCAGATCGGCGGGTTGGGGTGGCCGCCCGAGGAGAGCATGTCCATCACCAGGGATCCGGAGTCTGAAGAGGTCACGAAGAAGATGGTGACCAACAGGATCCCCACAATGGAGAACAACATCCCCAAAGGCAGGTCGCCGAGCACGTCGAAGAGCACCCCTTCGGGGCTGACTTCGCCGTCTTCGACCAGGTCACCGGCCCCAAAAAGCTGGCGGAAAATCCCGGTGCCGCCCAGCACGCCGAACCAGAGGAAACCGACCAGCGGCGGCACCAGGAGCACACCAGCAATGAACTGGCGCACGGTGCGACCGCGGGAGATTCGGGCGATGAAGATACCGACGAAGGGTGCCCAAGACACCCACCAGCCCCAGTAGAACAGGGTCCAGGACGAGGCCCATGCGGATCCGTCTTCCCCGGTATAGGTGGCCACGTCCAGCGACATTTCGAAGAAGGTGGCCAGGTAGACGCCCAGCGATTCCACGAGGTTCTGGAAGATGAACAGGGTCGGTCCCATCAGCAACAGTGCGATCAGGACCACGCCGGCCAGACTGAGGTTGAAGTTCGACAGCCACTTCATTCCGCGTCCCACACCGGAGACCACAGAGAGTGTGGCGATGAACGTGATGACCACGATGAGGATGACCAGCAGAACAGTATCAGCGGTTTCGACGATGCCGATCTTTTCCAGACCGGTCCCGATCTGTTGCACGCCGAGGCCCAGTGAAGTGGCCACACCGAAGATGGTGCCGAACACCGCCAGGATGTCGATCACGTCACCCAGAATGCCTTTAACACGCTCCCCCAGCAGAGGTTCAAAAACCCAGCGGATCGAGACCGGACGCCCACGCCGGTGAATGGTGTAGGCCACGGCTAGGCCAATGATGGCGTAGACCGCCCAGGGGTGGATGCCCCAGTGCACGAAGGTTTGGGCCATGGCTTGCTTGGCGATGTCGGCTTCGCTGCCTTCCCAGCCGGGTTTGGGTTCCACGGTGGCAAAAGTCAGCGGCTCACCGACGCCATAGAAAACCAACCCGATACCCATGCCGGCGGCGAAGAGCATACAGAACCAGGACAGCAACCCGTGGTCGGGCTTGTCTTCAGGGGAACCGAGCTTTAGTCTGCCGTATTTCGACAGCCCAAAAAACAGGGCAAAGCCGATGAAGACCATAATGCACAGTACGTAGTACCAGCCCAGGGTATCGACGATCCAGGTCTGGATGGCGTTCAGGACTTCACCGGTCGCGTCCGGCAAAAAGATACCGCACAGTGCCACGGCAATGACGATGATAGTCGATGGCCAGAACACGTGCGGGGCAATCATGCCCCGGCCGATCTTCACACCCTGCCGTCTCAGCTTGGCCACGATGCGGCTATCAGAATCATGCTCGCCAAGCGACATGTACTGGGGCAAGGAGGCGGTCTTATCGATTTCTTCCGCTTCGGTTTCTTCGGTCAGCACCGATCCCTCACCGGATGTCTCGGTGGTCGTCGCCCCCGCGGACTGAGCCGTGGGTGGCTCGTCTGGTTCGTCTGAAGGATCATGATTCGACATGCGATGGTCACTCCTTAGATCGTCAGATGAAATCAAGGACGCGTCCGGAATACGACAGCCCGGTACAGATGATCTATTATAGGAATATTTCTTGAATTTGCGAACAGGAGGCTACTCGCGACGTCACCGCCGGGGTGCGACGAGGTCTTAGGCACGAAATTGCTGGAAACCAATGTGGTCCTGCAAGTCTCTGATCTCAACGGGTTGCTCATCCAGGTCACCGACGATTTTCCAATCACCATCGACCCACTCCATCGCTAACAACAACGAGGCTCGAGTGGTGTGGGTGCCGTCAAAGCTGGTGACCGCGACCTCAATCAGCCCAGCGTCACCGTCGTAGCGGACCAGCCGAAAACCACCGATCGCGGAGTCTTCGCCAGCGAAACGCTCTCGCACCTCATCGACCATCTGTGAGCTGTGCTGTTCGGTATCAACGCCGGGTCCCAGTGGCATCGCGAGCGCGGTGTCATCGAACCGGTCCGGGTTCGTCAGCATGGCGGTATATGACACGGCAGCAAACATCATGCCCCGTGGTGAATGCTCAAAACAACTAGGTACCCCGTCATCATTGCGCTGACCAGGCCCGTATTGCTCAGAGACGGGGAAGAAAATATTGCGGTGGTTTTCCCAGTCAGCGTCGGGAGTGCTACCAATGGATCCTTCACGCGCGACACCGCCGAGCCCACAGATCGAATCCGTGGTTTCGCCGGTATAGGTGGCCTCTTGCCCCACGCCCTCGGCATCGGGGCCGACCGCACGCACCACACCGAAGATGATGATGGCCGTGATGCCGATAGCGATCAGCGCAATGGTGAGCACGCCTTTGCCCGTGACCCAAAAGTTCTTGCGCTCGCTCGTCGATTGCATTTCACTCATCAAGTCCTCACACACTGATCTGGTTGGCCTCAGCCAAGCTCTCTCTAGTCTAGGTGACCTCATGAGTCATAAAGGTCGCATTCTCCCCGGAGCGCGAGAACAATAGACAAGAAGAGAAACAGACCCCTCATGCAGTGATCTGCACTAGTGACCTGAAATGGAAGGACGACGATGGCTGAACGCCAATTTGGGTTCCGCACCCGTGCTTTGCACGCCGGAACCGTTCCCGATGCGGTGCATGGATCGCGTGCACTCCCGGTGTATCAGAGCACCTCATTCGTCTTCGAATCCACCGAGGATGCCGCGAACCTGTTTGCCCTGCAGAAATACGGCAATATCTATTCACGCATTGCCAACCCCACGGTGGCCTCGTTTGAAGAACGGATGGCCTCCTTGGAAGGCGGTATCGGCGGGGTAGCGACGTCGTCGGGGATGGCCGCAGAGTTCGTGGTATTCGCCGCACTGGCTCAGGCCGGGGACCACATTGTGGCCTCATCGCGACTCTACGGTGGCACGGTGACCCAGTTGGACGTCTCGTTGCGTCGTTTCGGCATCGAGACCACCTTCGTGGATTCCACGGAGGCCACCGACTTTGAAGCGGCTATGCAGCCCAATACGAAAGCGGTCTACACCGAGATCGTGTCGAACCCCTCATCGACGATCGTGGATTTGTCCGGTCTCGCGCAGGTGGCCCATCACCACGGGGTTCCTTTGGTGGTAGATTCCACGCTGACCACTCCTTATCTGATTCGCCCGTTCGAGCACGGCGCCGATATTGTCATCCACTCCGCCACAAAGTTCTTGGGCGGCCACGGCACCACCTTGGGAGGAGTCGTGGTGGAGCACGGCACCTTCCCCTGGGATAACGGCAACTTCCCATCCATGACCGAACCCGTGGAGTCCTATAACGGACTGAGCTGGTGGGGCAACTTCGGCGAATACGGGTTCTTGACCAAAGTCCGCAACGAGCAACTGCGCGATTTTGGCCCTACCCTGGCACCGCAGTCAGCCCAGCAACTGATGGTAGGGATTGAGACCTTGCCACAGCGCATGGACGCGCACATTGCTAATGCACAACAGGTCGCCGAATGGCTGAACGAGGACTCGCGCATTAGCTACGTCAACCATGCGGGGCTTCCCGACAACCCGTACTACGAACGGGGGAGACAGCTCTTGCCACAAGGGGTCGGCTCGGTCTTCAGCTTCGGGGTGAAGGGAGGTCGCGACACCGGAAATACCTTCATCCAAAGCGTTCAGTTGGCATCCCATCTAGCGAATGTTGGCGATGCTAAAACGCTGGTGTTGCACCCGGGTTCGACCACGCACCAGCAACTCTCAGATGAACAATTGGCTGCTGCCGGTATTCCGGATGATTTGATTCGTATTTCGGTGGGGATCGAAGACGTCGACGACATTATCTGGGATCTTGACCAAGCGTTAACCACCGCCACCGATGGTGCAAGCCACTAACTCCAGGAAAGGACCATCATGAGCACAGCATTGCCAGACCGCACCTGGACCGGCCCCTCGGCTCCGGAACGTTTGAGTCTGCTTCGTCAGAGCCAGTCCATTGCCATCGTGGGCGCCTCGGATAAGCCCTCCCGTGCGTCCAACTTTGTCGCGACTTACCTGCTTAGTTCCACCACCTTCGATGTGTATTTCATCAACCCGGTTCTCGCGGAGAAGGGTGGGAAAATCTTGGGCCACAAGGTGTATCCGAGCCTCGAGGCACTGCCCGTCGTACCCGATATCGTCGACGTCTTCCGAAAACCCGAAGACACTCCCGCGGTTGTCGAAGATGCCCACAACGTCGGGGCCAAGATCGTCTGGCTCCAGCTGGGTATCTGGAATGAAGAGGCGGCACACCTGGCCGAGTCGTATGGCATGAATATCGTCATGGACCGTTGCGTGAAAATTGAACACGCTCGCTTCCACGGCGGGCTGAACCTCGCTGGTTTCAACACCGGGGTCATCTCTTCGCGCCGCCAGGAATTAGATCGATAGAACCAGATTCGTGCAAGGGACCACAATGAGGGGCTTTCACACGTGTGAAAGCCCCTCATCGTTTATGCCACACCGTCACGCCCGTCGTGGACGCCTAAAAACGCCAGTGGCCGGTCCCGTGTAGTTCCGAAGAACCCGGGACCGGCCACCGCCAGTAACTACACCACTAGTAGCAGCGCAGAGTCTTAGTCCTCAGACTTGCGACGACGGGCCAACAGGCCACCGGCCGCAGCCAGCAGACCACCCAGACCCAACGCGCCCAGCACGCCAGCACCAGTCGAAGCCAGCTTGTCACTGTGGTCACTCGACGCATCGGAGGCGTAACCAGCGCCATCGCCAGCACCGTCACCAGAACCGCCATCACCAGGCTTGCCGGAACCGTCACCAGCACCGTCACCAGCGCCGCCATCACCAGGCTTACCGGAACCGTCACCAGCGCCGCCATCACCAGGCTTACCGGAACCGTCACCAGGCTTGTCGCCACCGTCACCAGGCTTGTCGCCACCGTCACCAGCACCGCCATCATCAGATGGCTCGGTCACGGTCACGGTGATCTCATCGATCACGTTGCCGTCCTTGTCCTTGACGACCACCACAATGGTGTCACCAGGCTTCGCATCCTTATCGATTTCGACAACCAGGTTGCCGTCCTCGTCGATCGAGGCACGTCCTGGGCCTTCCACCTCAACAGTGGTGTCCTCAGGAACCTCGCCACCCTCATTCGGGATCACGATCCGCTCACCAGGCTCACCCTCAGCGTCACCCCAGTTCGGCTTCTCCTGCTCACCAGGTCCCTCACCACCATCAGATGGCTCGGTCACGGTCACGGTGATCTCATCGATCACGTTGCCGTCCTTGTCCTTGACGACCACCACAATGGTGTCACGAGGCTTCGCATCCTTATCGATTTCGACAACCAGGTTGCCGTCCTCGTCGATCGAGGCACGTCCTGGGCCTTCCACCTCAACAGTGGTGTCCTCAGGAACCTCGCCACCCTCATTCGGGATCACGATCCGCTCACCAGGCTCACCCTCAGCGTCACCCCAGTTCGGCTTCTCCTGCTCACCAGGTCCCTCACCACCATCAGATGGCTCGGTCACGGTCACGGTGAAGGTTTCGGTGTCAGTGGAGCCATCCGGGTAGGTCACGGTCACGGTAATTTCGGTCTTGTCGCCCGAGGTGGCACCTTCTGGGGCAGTCACCTTGATAGTGCTACCGTCCTCGCCAACCTCAACGGTCCAACCGTCCTGATCGGACGCAACTTCGACCTGAGAGCCTTCCGGCAGTTCGTCACCGTTATTCGGCACCTCAACAGTCTGACCTGGTTGAGCAGTGGTGTTGTCCCAGTTCGGAGTTACCTCGCTCGCTTGGTCACTGCCAGGTTCTTCACCACCGTTATCACCACTCGGGTCATTGACGGTCACGGTGAAGGTCTCGGTGTCAGTGGAACCGTCCGGATAGGTCACAGTTACCGTGATCGTGGTTTTATCACCCGTGGAGGCATTCTCCGGAGCAGTGACAGTTATCCCGTGATCATCGCCGACGGTCACGTTCCAGCCATCCTGGGAAGAAGTCGCTTCGACCTCAGAGCCTTCTGGCAACGCATCACCATTATTCGGCGCAGTCACCGACTCGCCCGGCGCCACTTCCTGGTTATCCCAGTTGGGCTGAACCTCAGCAGCTTGGTTGTTGTTGTCATCGTCATCACCGACAGCCGGGTCAACGACAGTGACGCTGACCTGTTCGGTGTCAACAGAACCATCCGGGTAGGTGACCTGGACAGTCACCACAGCCTTGTCACCGTGCGAGGCACCTTCCGGTGCAGTCACGGTCAGAGTGCCGTCGTTGGTGGCCGAAACTTGCCAGCCTTCGGCATCAGTGCTGGCTTCAACGGTGGAACCTTCCGGAATCTCTTCGCCCGTGTTCGGAACCTCAACGGACTCACCGGGAGCAACCTGGCTGTTCACCCACGATGGAGTGATGTCATCAGCCTGGGTACCGTCCTCCTCATCGTCGCCACCACCATTGGGGTCGTTGACGGTCACGGTGACCTTCTCAACATCCTGCGAACCATCCGGGTAGGTCGCGGTCACCTCGATAGTGGTCTTGTCACCGTCAGCAGCTCCCTCGGGTGCGGTGACGGTGAGGGTACCATCATCGGTGGCCGACACCTTCCAACCTTCAGCATCGGCAGTGGCCTCGACCTTGGAGCCTTCCGGCAGTTGGTCACCAGAATTCGGGATATCTACCGACCCACCAGGCTCAACGGTACCGTTCTCCCACGTCGGTGTGGTGATGTCAGCCAGGGTGTCCTCCTGGCCACCGCCGTTGTCCGGCTCATCCACCGTCACGGTCACCGTGACCTCATCGGTGGAACCATCCGGGTAGGTCACGACCACAGGAATCTCAATGGTCTCACCAGGGGTAGCACCCTCCGGAACAGTGAACGTGATCTCACCAGTGTTCTCATCAACACTGACACCCTCGGGAGCGTTCTCACCAGCCTGGAACGAGGTCCCCTCCGGAGCCTCGGCCTCTTTACCTTCAGCATCGGTGAACGAAGGAGCCGGGACAGTTACCTGCTCACCCGGCGCACCAGAAGCGTTCTCATATGCGGGCTCGAAGGTTTCAGCCTGCGCCGGAGCCTTCGGATCAACGTCGATGGTCACCGAACCCTCATACGTGGGCTTACCATCCTGATCCACAACCCGGACCGGAACCTGAACCGGGCCCTGGGTATCAGCATCCTCACCAGCATCCACGGTAATCTGACCCGTCTCCGGATCAATCACCACCGTAATGTCATCAGCAGGATCTTCAGTGCCACCATTCCAAATAATGGTATTGCCCGACTCATCAGAAGGATCCTTCACGAATCCATCCGGCAACTCACCGAACTCAAACCGGTCACCCTCACCCTTCTCAGCAGGGTTACCCTCAGCATCAGTAATCACCGGATCCACAGACACCTGACGATCCCCATCATCACCCACAGTCACATCCGGGTAAGACACAACACCAGGCTCAACAACCTCCGGCTCATCCACCGTCACGGTCACCGTGACCTCATCGGTGGAACCATCCGGGTAGGTCACCACCACAGGGATCTCAATGGTCTCACCAGGGGTAGCACCCTCCGGAACAGTGAACGTGATCTCACCAGTGTTCTCATCGATGGTCACACCCTCAGGAGCGTTCTCACCAGCCTGGAACGAGGTCCCCTCCGGAGCCTCGGCCTCTTTACCTTCAGCATCGGTGAACGACGGAGCCGGGACAGTTACCTGCTCACCCGGCGCACCAGAAGCGTTCTCATATGCGGGCTCGAAGGTTTCAGCCTGCGCCGGAGCCTTCGGATCAACGTCGATGGTCACCGAACCCTCATACGTGGGCTTACCATCCTGATCCACAACCCGGACCGGAACCTGAACCGGGCCCTGGGTATCAGCATCCTCACCAGCATCCACGGTAATCTGACCCGTCTCCGGATCAATCACCACCGTAATGTCATCAGCAGGATCTTCAGTGCCACCATTCCAAATAATGGTATTGCCCGACTCATCAGAAGGATCCTTCACGAATCCATCCGGCAACTCACCGAACTCAAACCGGTCACCCTCACCCTTCTCAGCAGGGTTACCCTCAGCATCAGTAATCACCGGATCCACAGACACCTGACGATCCCCATCATCACCCACAGTCACATCCGGGTAAGACACAACACCAGGCTCAACCACGTTCACCGTGGCGGTCACGTGGTCAACGGACTCATCAGCGTAAGTCACCACGACGGGGATATCGATCGAGGACCCATTTCGTGCATCCTCTGCAATCGTGTAGGTGATCTCACCGGTGTTCTCATCGATGGTCGCCCCCTCGGGGGCGTCGTCCCGCAGGGCGTATTTTGTACCAGCTGGGGCCGAAACATCCTGGCCCTGGTTGTTCTTGTAGGTCGGTGCCGGGACAGTTACCTGCTCACCCGGCGCACCAGAAGCATTCTCATAAGCAGGGTCCAGCGTTTCTGCGTATTCAGTGACGCGGAAAGCTGCCGAGTCCATAATGTTGCCGTTGATGATCAACCGCGCCTGGTAAACGGTTCCAGGCTCAGCATTTTCGGGTACCGTGAAGGTGCAGTTGGCAGCCTCAGCAGCCGAGGTAATCTTGCAGTCATTACCGACCTGGTTACCGTTCTCATCAACCCAGCGGATGGCGTAATTCTGGCCGGGGTAGAATACGGTATTGACACTCGGGGTCACCACATCACCAACACCGGCGGTGTTGGCACCGGTGTCGTGATCAAGCGAAATGTCAGCACGGTTCGGGTCAGGCACCAGCGCGAAGTACACGTTGTACAGGGAGCCACGAGCCGGCTGCCAGAAGGCCGCGGTGTGAGTACCATCATTCGGATCACCAAACGCCGGGACAGTCCACGGCGTGTAACCAGCCACAATCTCATCGTCGGTATTAATCACGAAACCATACAACGCGTCAGCATTCGGGATAGGCTGATCGAAACGCACCGTGTACCGACCATTGTCCCCAACCGGGGCAACCACAGTTTGCTTAATCTGCTGCGGATTCGCTTCCAACAACGCTTTCTGCTGCTGAAGCCGCTGACCCGTAGGCAGATTACCCAAACCACGAATAGCCGAACGACCTTCCGCAGTCAGCACCGACATCACCACCCGAGTACCGGGAGCAGGATTCTCACCGGCGCGGGTCGGGAAAGGAACGAAAAGATCAGGTTCGCCCGATTCCCACCAAACACGGCCAGAAACCATGTTGGGGCCGTTGCCACCCACACCGGAAGTGTTGGACGGCGTGGGCACCGGACCTTCGTTATCGATCTTCCACTGATCACGCGGGGTCGTCAGGTAGCTAGCAGGATCCGCACCCTCAGGCTTCTCATAAACCCACACCGAACCACGTTGAGTGGAGAACTGTTCGGTGGTAAAGGAACCAAAGTGACCATCACGGCCGGGGTTCATGAAGCCGTTCATCATCCCCGGACCCTGACGGATAGCCTTCAACTCACCCCCACCGGGACCAGTCTGGCCCGGAGCAACCCACACCTTGATCCGCACATCGTTAATCAAGCTCATCGGCTCGTAGACGTGCAAGGTACCGTTCTCATCAACCCAGTTCAGATCACCAAAACCGAAAGCCCCGTCGGTACCGGCCAATTTGTGCGTCTTCGCGGTGAACACCGGGCTAGCAGGCGAGTCCTTATCCATCCACTGCAAGTACAGAGTCACATCATTCAACGCCTCCGCACCAGAGTTACTGGAGTCGAAAGACACACCATTGCTGTAGTACAAACGACCTGAGAAGGTCCCCAACGAGCCACGGTTGGTGACGTCAGCGAATTGACCATAAGTACGAACTCGACCAGCAGCAATCGCATCCGCATCCACCGGACCAGTGACTTCACTAGCGACCGGAGCCGGACGAGTACCCTGCGGATTCGTCGCCCGCGGGTAACGATTTGTCGCACCCTCAGGGTTCACTTTCTTGGGGACAATGGCGTCACTGACGTCTTCGCCGGTAGCGGGGGTGGTTGCGTCTTCTCCTGCTGCGGGAGCGTCTGTTGCAGGAGCGTCCGCTTGATCAGCTCGCGCCACGGTGGCCTGGGTCACGTCACAGACAACGCCACCACCAACCAAAGCAAAAGCGGTAAAGGCAGCCATGGCACCGCGCCGCCAAGCTGGCCACTGTCCCGCAGAGTTTTTGGAAATCTCAGTCATTACGGCTAGTCACTTTCTGTCGAGAAAAAACGTGACCACACCACAGAACGCCGTGCACGCGCACGGAAAAACCTTCTGAAGGTGATCGTGATGATAGACCCTGCGGCCGCTGTCACCGACCATAGAGTAACCTACCGCTCAGAATACCACGGCGTACAACTATCTAGTTATCTTTCGTTACAACAAATAACCCAAGTCCTGCAGAAGATCAGTGGCATATGTGCACCTCTTGAGACCGTGATCAAGAAGCCAGCCACTTGGAACCCGAATTGCTGCCCCTGAACGCTAAGTGGGGTCTTAAACACCGGTGGCCGGTCTCGTGTGGTTCCGAAGAACCTCGGGACCGGTCACCGCCGCAGGTGGACGGCCCAGCCCGCGGTCGACGCGGGCGGTGGAGAAGGCCTCGTGCTCGCTGCGCATCCGCTCCAGTCGGGTGCGGCGGGCTTCCGCTTCCGAGGTGGCCGGCACCTCGGCGGTCAGAGCCGGGAGGATGGCGGCCGAGCTGGAGGCCGGGATCGCATCATAGACGCGGAAGTCGGAAGTCACCGACACCCCGTGGGCTACACACCAGGCGGCCAGCTCGGCTCCACAGCCGTCTTGCCAGCCGTCACCGCCGATGACGACCGGTTCGGGCCGTCCGCCGGCAGCCATGCGCATGGCATCGGAGACGAGTTCGCCGGCGGAGCCCGGGTCGTCGAGGACGAGAACCTTCTTCGCCGTGGAGCCGAACCACGCATGCTGGTCGAATTCCTGGAAGGACTCCCGATTGCGGTCGGGGATGGGGATAAGGCCGACGAACATCACGAGCGACGTCTGGTCCTGATAGGCGGTGTGGATGGCAATCATCGCGTTCGCCACACCCGGTCCGCGGGTGACCATGACGACGCCGGGCCTGCCGGTCAGGCGCGCCTCGGCCAGGGCCATGAATCCCGAGCCACCTGCGTGGCGGGCGACGACGTTGGTGATCGGGGCGTCGTAGAGGCCGTCGAGGATGTCGAGGAAGCTCTCACCGGACACGCTGTAGAGGGGCTCGACGCTTTCGCGCACGAGCTGTTCGACCATGAGGTGGCCGGCGCTACGGCCTGCGGGCATGGATGGTTCGGAGGTCATCCAGGCTTCTCTCCTCGTCAGAAACGGTGAGCGGATGGCCTGCAGCGATCCTACCGAGGCACAGCCAGTCGAGTGCACGGCCGCGCCTCACGCGCGCCTGTCCGGCTGCTCCGATGCGGCCGATGCACCGCGCCTGCTCTCCTATGCCGAGGAGGTGCTCAAGACCCTCGAGGAGTACTCGTCATACGCACAGCGCGCCTACCTTTGACCCGCGCCCGCTGACGCACCGGGTCGCCGAACCCGGGACGTGGGCGACAGAGCGCGAGGTGTGGGTGCCGTTCCTCAACGAGCACCTGACGGAGATGTTCCCCAGCGGCGGTCAGAGATCCAGGCTGGCCTGGCGACCCTCGCCGCTGATGAGCGTGAGCGCGTCATCGATACCGTGCTCGTCTACCTCGGCTGCGGCTGTTCCGCGAGTGCACCGGTCTTGATGTCACCATCCCAGCCGAAGCTTTGGCAGTCCTGCTGGCTCTCGGCCGGCACCGCAGGCGGCGCGCTGATCCGAACAGTCAGATCCGCTCGATCAGATCCGCTCACTTGAACGCTTCGGCGAGTTCCTCCCAGGCGGCATCGACGTCGCTGCCGGGCGGCAGTCGCCCGTCGAGTTCGAGGATCGTGAGCCCGTGGGTGGCCGCCCACAGTGCTTGTCCGATCACCAGGTTTCCCGTGACGACGAAGAACGGCCGGCCGGACCACTCCTCCAAACCCTCAGGCAGCGCAGCCCGGTCGAGCGGCCCGCTCGTCGCCAGCCGGTAGAGCTCCGGTGACGCGGCAGCGGTGGCGCGGTAGGCGCGCAGCAGTAAGTCGATCGAGGCTTCAGTCTCGATCACCCGCCAGCATGCCTGCCCCATCCGGGCGAAGGCGTCGATGAGCAGCTGGGTGCGCACCGCCTCCTTGTTCGGCAGGTGCTTGTACAGCGACGGGGCGCGGATCCCGAGGTCGGTTGCCAGCATGCGCATGCTCAGCGCCTCCCAGCCCGCGGCTTCGACGCGGCGGCGTGCGGCGACGAGGATCTCGGTCTGGCGCGGGCTACGCGTCGGCAGCTTGATCGGGATCTCAGTCATGGGCACCAGTCTGCCGCAGATCGGCGGCCCGCTGCCCGATCGCCTCATTGACCTCGGCGAAGTCGGCTTCGAGGTCAGTACGCATCGACGTCATGAACGGCACGACGACACCGGTGAAGGTCTCCTGCTGGGTCAGCCGGGTGCCGCCGCCGGGCAGCGCTTCGAGCCGGAAGGAGTGCTCGCCATCAGCCAGGCCCGGGACCCACATCCGCCCGATCCACGTCAGTTCGCGACCGGGTTCGGCGGTCAGGATCGTGGGGGTGAAGGTCATCGTGCCGTCTGCAAAGATGACGGTGTTGTGCAGCTTCTCACCGGCGGCGACGGTGCCGGAGCTCTCGATAATCGAGGGATTCCATTCGCTGTAGCGCTCAGTGTCGGCCAGCACCGTCCACACTTCATCAGGTGAGGCGTCGAGTTCGGTGACGACGATGATCGAGACCGGGTTGAGGCGGCTGTAGGCGAAGATGCCGGCGACCAGGATGAGGGGGATGGACAGGCAGATGGCGATGATGCGGGCGACGGTCATGGCGGGGACTCCGATCGGTGCGGGTGAGCGTCAGCCACTACTGGCTAACATTGTTAGCCTACTGGTTGGCGAGGCCCCTCCGCAATGCCCTTTCGCGAGCCTTTCCCTCCACCGCTGCCGAGGCGGGCCTTGAGAACGGCGAACCACGCACCTGCGATGAGCGCAAGCGCACCGGCGAAGGCGGCGAGCGCGACCGGGCTGGTCACCGCTGTCGTCCAGATGAGGCGGGTGGGCACGAAGGCCGCGAAGCCGAAGGCGATGAGGGTGCCGATGTAGGAGCCGACCATGTTGCCGATGTGCCCGCGCCTACTGCCGCTCACGATCATCCAGACCCCGAGGGTGACGGTGACCGTCGTGAACACCGAGAGCCCGTGGAGGAAGGTGAAGCCGTCCTCGAGGCCGAAGAAGAAGCTGGAGCCGCAGGTGAGGTACATGAGCCCCACCCAGGTGCGCCCGAGCACCCGGTGCACGGCGTCGCGGCGGGGCCGGAAGATGTTGACGGGGCCGATGATAAGGACGAGGAACGCCGCGCTGGCATGGACGATAACGGCGAGCGGGATGGTCTCCATACTCGGTAAGATAGTGACGTTGTCCAAGTGTGTGCAACGTGGATAGCCACACCCCGATTCAGTATCCGACCGCCAAGGAGAGCTAAGTGAAGCTCAGCGCGCTGGCAGCGGCCACCGGCACCTCGACAGCCTCGATCAAGTACTACCTGCGCGCAGGCCTCCTGCCGCCTGGAGCCAAGCGGAACCAGACGACCGCGGTCTACGACGACTCCCACGTCGAGCGCTTAGAGCTCATCGCCGCGCTCCGGCAGCTCGTCGGCCTGTCGATCGAGCAGATCGGCACGCTCACCGCCGTCATCGACGACCCACTGGCGAGCATGCTCGATGTCATGCAGACCGCCCAGATCCTCGGCGGCGGGCTGCCACCGCTCTCCGCTGACTCGCCGGCTGCACCGGATGCGCGCACGGCCGCCGCCGAGGCGCGGGTCACCTCGGTCATGGAAGCCCAGGGCTGGCCGGACGCGCCGAGCGCCGCCCGGGCAGCGGCCACCTCGGTGGTGGCGGAGATGACGGAGCTGGGATTGGAGGTCAGCGACGAGTATCTGCAGCTCATCGGGGCAGCCGTCGACATGATCTCCGGCTCCGATCTCGACGTCTCCGGATCCCGGGACCGGATGGCGATGCATGTGGCCGTCGGCACCCACCGGTACTCACGCCTCGTGCTCGCGCTCCTGCAGCTCGGCCAGACCTCGCACAGCATCGCGCGGGCCGGTGAGCACACGGACCGGTGACACAGAATTCATGTGCTCGTGAACGGACTGTCGCCGCAGATCAGTGTTGTTCACGCTACACTCCCATGCCATGATCCCCACCATGCACTCCCCCGTGCCCGCACCACACCCCACCCGCCCTTTGGAACCGAACCCCTCAGCTTCGGGAGCGTCTTAGTCTCACCGGGCTTAAGCACAGTCCATTCAAATTTGTCAGAAAAGCTCCAGAAAGGATCTATTCAACGAGGCGTAATGGACTCTCATCCCCCGTATTGCTAGTGTCCGAGGGCTGATTTTGGTCTGCAGATGCCACATCCGCCCGGGCCACGCCACACACGACACCACCACCAAGCAACGCAAAAGCCGCAAAAGCAGCCAACACCATTCTTCGATGCTTTAGACATTTCTCTCACGTCTCTTTCTCTTCGCGGAAATAGTCACACATCCCGCGAGAGAACACCGCGCCGACGCACAGCAAACCCCCAACGCAGGTGCTCAATGTGATGAATCTCCTGGAACGCCCAGCAACCGGACACACCCCAATGCCAGGGCCACAGTAACACCAAAAACTACCGTTAAGTAACCTCTTGTCTGCCACCTAACTTCCCCAAGATACCGGGAAACCCCACCCGCCCCACCGAACCCACCAACCCTGAACCACTACCGACAGGTCCCGGGCCGTTTCGAAGTCAATCGCGCCTGAAGAGTGTAGAAAAGACAGCAACAAGCCCCCGTCCGAAGCGTGAGGGGAACGCTGTGATAATCGGACGGGGGCTTATGTCATCACTCGCACCTTGATGAGGTACTTTTGAGTCTAAGGTGACGAACAGGGCGAGTCTAGGGTTTAAGCTGACAATTTCCTGTTAATTCTACTCAGGTGACCCTAAATACCTTGGTGACATGGGCGTTCGCTAATTCTTGAGATCGGTCACATCCGTGCGTCGGTTGGCTAAGACTGGTACTATCGAGCGCACTTCCGCCACCCGATCTGTGCTCACCTCCGCCAGCACGACGCCTTCCGGCTCAACACCGAGCTCCGCTACTGCAACGCCCAAGGGATCGACGATACTGGAATAGCCGATCGTGTCGGTCCCAACGGTGTCCGCGGCGAGTATCCATACAGTGTTCTCCATCGCTCTGACGGTCAACAGTGACTGCCAGTGCATTTTCTTGTGTTCGCCAGCAAACCATGCTGCCGGGGTGATGATGGCCTGAGCGCCCCGTAGTGTCAGCGCGCGAGCGACCTCGGGGAATCGGATGTCGTAACAGGTTTGCAGACCCCAGGTGATGCCTTCGAGATCCACGGTGACTACCCCTTGGTCACCGGCAGAGATCTCGTCTGATTCACGATTGTTAAAGGCATCATAGAGATGCAGTTTCCGATAGGTGCTCACCTGCTCACCCCGGTCGTTGACGACCAGCAGAGTATTAAAAGGCTTGCCGGTTGCGGACGGTTCGAACCCTCCGGCCACCACATGCACATCATGTTGCTGAGCTAGCCCGCACAGTTGCTCGACAAACACGGGCCAGGCTGTGGCAACCGCTTCGGCCAGAGATCCTTCGACCAGGCGGTAGGCCAGCATCGCTTCTTCCGGCAGGACCACGAGTCTGGCCCCGCGTTGGGATGCTTCGGTGATCAGCCGTTTGATCACACTCAGGTTGTCATTGACATCGGCTGTTGGCCCAAATTGTGCAACCGCTACTGTGACCATCGCCTTGCCACCTTTCTACCGCACAGCGTGTTCTGCAATGTAGTCGCGTAGTTGATCAACGTTGTCGCGGATCTCGATGATGTGTTGCTCGCGTTCTAACATGTTCTGCAGGTCCTCGCTCAACTCCGGTGCCTGACCAATAGCTTCGACGACCGTGTCGGAAAACTTTTCCGGTTTGGCGGTTTCCAGCACCAGCATGGGCACCGAGTCATCCCGATACTGTTCGGCGATGGTGACGCCGTCAGCGGTGTGCGGATCAATGAGCACATGCGCGTGCTCCCAGGTCTGCCGGATGGCCGTCAACCGGTCGGCGTGCGTGGAGGCACCGGAGACCATCCCGAACTCTTCGGCAAACCGGGGTTGATAGCGGGACAGATCGAGTGTTCCCACGTCATCCAGCGCCTGGAAAGCGCCAGAGAGTTTAATCGGATCGGAGCCCAGGACCAGGTAGATCAATCGTTCCAGATTCGAGGCCTTCGAAATATCCATGGACGGTGAGGAGGTGGCCACGGTCTGTTGAGCCGAACGCGGGGTATAAACTCCAGTGCGGAAGAACTCGTTCAGCACGTCGTTCTCGTTGGTGGCCAACACCAATCGACGGATGGGCAGGCCCATGAGCCGGGCGAGTTGCCCAGAGAAGATATTGCCGAAGTTTCCGGAAGGAACCGTGACGTCGATCGGCTCGGTGCTACCGGGGTGCTCATCGCTGGCGCGGAGCCACCCCCAGAAGTAGTAGACGCATTGGGCAACCAACCGGCCTAGATTAATCGAGTTGACGGTGCCGAGCGTATTGGCACGCTTAAATGGGAGATCGCCGTTGAGTTGTTTGACCATGTGCTGGCAATCATCAAAGACTCCATCCACCACAATATTGTGGATGTTCTGATCGGTCAGCGAATACATCTGAGCACGTTGGAATGCCGACATTCGCCCCTGAGGGGAGAGCATGAACACCGCCACATTCGGTTTGGCAGCAAAGGCGTGCTCAGCAGCTGAGCCGGTATCACCGGAGGTCGCCCCCAAGATGTTGAGGGTCTCACCTCGTTCGGTCAGTACGTATGGAATCGCCTCACCCAGAAATTGCATCGCCATATCTTTGAAAGCCAGCGTGGGGCCTTGCGAGAGGTCCAAAAGCCACGTGTTGTCCCCAATCTGAGTCCGGGGGACGACGTGGTTACTGGAGAACTGGTCACCATAGGCGGCGGTGACGATCTGTTCGAGGTCGTTCGTGGGGGTCTCGGTCCAGTACCGGCCGATGACTTCTCGTGCCAGTTGCGGATAGCTCAGCTCACGCCAGGATTCGATAGTGACCTGGTCGATCACCGGAATCTCGGTGGGCATCACCAGCCCACCGTCGGGGGCTAGGCCTTCCAAGAGAATGTCGGAGAAGCTGGCGGGGTCCATCCCGCCACGAGTGGAAACATACTGCATCGGGACCTCGCAGAACTCTTTCGTGTTGTGGTGGCTAGTCGTTCCAAACCAAGTCGCGGACCTGAATCACTTCGTCGCGGCCCGGCCCCACACCGATACCGGAGATCCTGGTGCCCGATAGCTCTTCGAGAGCATGCACGTAGCGTTGAGCAGCCTCGGGGAGATCAGAAATGCTCCGTGCCTGAGAGATGTCATCGTGCCAGCCCTGGAAGTACTCGTAAATGGGGACCGCATGGTGGAAATCCGTCTGGGTCATCGGCATCGAGTCATGCCGGACGCCGTCGACATCGTAGGCGACACAGACCGGAATCTGGTCGATGCCGGTGAGCACATCCAGCTTGGTGAGGAAGTAGTCGGTAAACCCATTGATCAGTGAGGCGTGCTTGGCCATGACCGCATCGAACCAGCCGGTCCGACGGGGACGACCGGTGTTCACCCCGAACTCGCCGCCACTGGTGCGTAGTCGCTCCCCCATCTCGTCATCCAGCTCGGTCGGGAACGGTCCGGCACCCACACGGGTCGTGTAGGCCTTAATAATTCCCAGCGTGCGGGTGAACCGGGTGGGTCCGATTCCAGCACCCACCGAAGCTCCTCCCGCGGTGGGGTTGGAGCTGGTGACAAACGGGTAGGTCCCGTGATCAACGTCGAGAAAGGTGGCCTGTCCACCTTCCATGAGCACGACCTTGTTATGGTCCAATGCTTCGTTGAGCAGGATCACCGAGTCCACCACCATCGGGCGCAGTCGCTCAGCGAAGCGATCGAAGTATTCCACAATCTCATCAACACTAAAGGCCCGGCGATTATACAGCTTGACAAGTAGCTCATTCTTCTGCCGCAGTGCGCCCTCGATTTTCTGACGCAGAATCGATTCATCGTAGAGGTCCTGGACCCGGATACCCAGCCGGGCAACTTTGTCTTGATAGGTGGGCCCAATACCGCGACCGGTGGTACCGATCGCACGTTTGCCCAAAAATCGCTCGGTGACTTTATCCAGGGTCTGGTGGTACGGGGCGACCACGTGAGCGTTGGCAGAGACCTTCAGGTGCGAGCAGTCGTGACCACGTGCTTGAAGTCCGTCGATTTCCTCAAAGAGCGCTTCGAGGTTGATCACCACCCCGTTGCCGATCACCGGGGTCGCATTCGGAGAGAGAATACCGGCCGGCAGGAGCTTGAGTTCGAATTTCTCACCGTTAACCACCACGGTATGCCCAGCGTTATTGCCACCGTTGGGCTTGACCACATAGTCAACAATTCCACCGAGCAGATCGGTTGCTTTGCCTTTGCCTTCGTCTCCCCATTGGGCGCCGACGATTGCGATAGCTGGCATAGTTGCATCTCTCCTGATCAGGACGCGCAGGACGAGCCCTCAACATAGAAAACGTTCCCGACCGACACCTTGGCCTGAGAACCCTACCTTCCTAGTTTATCAGGCGAGCAAGGTCACCAGCTCGGGCGGACAGTGGGCCCCAAGGGCTTTATGACAGCTCCGGTATCCCCGAGCGCTCCCGCTCTTTTAGATAACAGCGAGCGCACAGCGAGATATACGTGACATTGGTGTGCTGAGAACCATCGTCATCGTCGATGGCCACCTGAGCGCCATCAAAGACAAATCGGTCACCTAGTTTCCTGGTATTAAACAGAGCCTTACGACCGCATCGGCAGATGGTCTTTAGCTCCTCAATATTATGGGCCAATTCAAACAGTCGGCGCGCTCCCGGAAATGATCTGGTTTGAAAGTCAGTCCGGATCCCGTAGGCCAACACGGGTACATCATCGAGCACCGCGATCCGCAACGCATCTTCGACCTGTTCGACACTCAGGAACTGAGCCTCGTCGATGAGTAAGCATGATACCGGCTGGCTGGCCGCGTCCAAATCAGGCACCAAGGAATACGGGTCGCGGCCCGAGGCTCGTTGCGCAAAGCTCTCCCGCAACGAGGCTCCCTGCAATACGAGGAAATCCACCGTGCGCACCACACCCAGACGCGAGACAATCTGATCGGCACCCTTGGTGTCCACCGCAGGTTTGGTCACCAGCACGCGCATGCCACGTTCTTCATAGTTAAACGCTGCCTGCAAGAGCGCGGTGGATTTGCCGGAGTTCATTGCGCCATAACGGAAATACAGTTGAGCCACGGAGCTTTACTCTAGTCGCCCGGGAACAATCCCGATATTGCGATTGCCCCTGAATGTGAATCAAAGTATTGCGATCACCGCAAGCCGGTGATACGTTTACTGCGTGACTCACGCCTGGCCCAGCAGATGGGTCTCGATGAATCCAAACTCTCCAAATCTTTAGCCGGGGTGCGCAAATTTTCGGCCACCGAACTGCATGCGCTGGCGCGACTAACCGGTGTGAGCGTGGACTGGCTTCTGGGCGATGGCACAGATACCTCCTCGCATCCCTTCCCCACCCGCCAGGACACCAACACCCAGTGCTCTCGGCGCGAAGCGGTGGTGGCTGCTGCCTGGGAACTGTTTGCTTCCCGCGGATATTCCACCGTGAAAATCGACGATATCGCCCGGGCTACCTCCATGTCCCCGGTCGCGGTGCTGTACTACTTCGAGAATAAGAACGCCATCTTCTGAGCGACGTTGCACCACTGCAGCCAGTTAGCTGCCCAGTCCCAGGCACGGTCGCTGGCGATCACCGACCCCGTTCAGGCACTGCGATCGCTGACCCGCACCCAGTTACCCACCACTGAACGTACTCGACTGGAATGGGCCACCTGGGTGCAATTCTGGTCGGCTGCCCCCGCCTTCCCGGATGCTAAAGAAGTCAACGCCACCGCTTACCAACGCTGGCTCGACACCGTCACCACGCTCATTCAGACCGGTCAAGACCAGCATGTCCTGGTCGATACCCCTGTCGATGCACTCCGCGATGTCTTTGCTGCTTTGATCGACGGGCTGGGCATCCGGGTGATTACCGGAGGACTTGACGCCGATCGGGCCGTGACGCTGGCCGATCAGCTCATCTTGGGCCATATGGTTTCCGAAACCTATCACCATCATCACACCACCACGGGGTATTCCTCACTATGAACCACCATCACCGCATCCCCGACCCCCGCCCGGCAGGCTTGCACCTGAATCGGCGCCAGCTGTTAGGCGGGGCTCTTGGCCTGGGCGCGCTCGGCGTGCTCTCAGCCTGTAGCGCACCCCCGGTCACCCAGGTGGATACCTCCGGCCCGCCTACTCAAGGTGGCACCTTGCGAGTTGGGCTCGCCGGCGGGTCAGCAACCGACTCGTTAGACGCCCACGCACCGGTGAACTCCGGAGACACCGCGCGGGTGATCAACCTCTACGAGGGGTTATTGCGCCGGGACGACAACTATGAATTGGAATACCGGTTGGCGGAGTCCATGGAGGTCAACGACGACGCCACCGAATGGAGGCTAGTGCTACGCGAGGGCGTGACGTTCTCCGATGGTCGGCCGGTCCGCCCCGAAGATGTCATTGCTACCGTCGAGCGGGTGCGCAACCCTGATGATCCAAAGAACGGGGCCTCGATGATGGAAGTCATCGACAGCATGGAGGTCGTCGATGAACGCACCCTGATTTTCAAGCTCTCCACCCCGGATGCGGAGCTCGACGATGCGTTTTCCCAGTACCAGATGGGCATCGTCCCCGAAGACTACGATCCAAGCGACCCCATCGGGGCCGGCCCCTTTACGCTCGGTGAATTCGAACCCGGTCAGATCACCACCCTGAACCGCAATGACAACTACTGGGATACTCCCGCCCACCTGGATCGGGTCGAGCTGGTGAACTTCCAAGAAGAAGACGCCATGCTCAACGCGTTACTCTCCACCCAGGTCGATGCCATCGGCCAAATCAACCCGACCCTAACCCGGGTGGTGGATGCCGATGAGCGGTTGCAGGTGTTGAACTCCGAGACCGGGATGTGGCTCCCGTTTACCATGCGAGTCGATACCGCCCCATTCGACGATGTGAAAGTCCGCCAGGCCATGCGACTGGCCATCGACCGTGAGCAAATGGTCAACCAGGTGTTCTCCGGTCACAGCCAGCTTGGTAACGATATGTTCGCCTTCTACGACCCGGGGTACCCGGACCACCTCGAACAGCGTCAACAAAACATCGAACAAGCCAAACAGCTCCTCTCGGAGGCCCGCTACCCCGACGGGCTCGAGGTGGATCTGGTCACCAGCGAGATCCAAGCCGGCGCGGTCCGGGCCGCGCAGGTGCTAGCCGAACAAGTCCGAGCCGCCGGAATTACGGCCAATCTCCACCAGGTCGACACCACCACCTTCTACGGTGACGGTAACTACCTGCACTATCCCTTCTCACAGTCCTTCTGGTACACCCGCAACTTCCTCGCCCAGGTAGACCAATGCGCCACGGACACAGCACCGTTTAATGAAACCCACTGGGAGGGTCCCGACTTCGCCGCCCGAGTCTCCGAAGCCCAAGCCACCGCCGATAACGCCGAACGCGAAGGAAAGATTGCCGAGCTCCAAGAAGAATTCTTCGACCGGGGTGGCTACATCATCTGGGGCTTCTCCAACCAGGTCGACGCGATGCAGAAATATGTGATGGGTTTTGAAGAAAATGCCACCGGCTTGCCCCTGTCTGGCTGTAACTTCCAGCGGGCCTGGATTGCTGAGGTGAACGCATGACCAAGCTGATTGTGCGACGATTGGGAATCAGCCTGCTGATTCTCTTGGCAGTTTCCATCGTGGTCTTCTGCGCCACCCTGCTGTTGCCGGGTTCTCCGGCCACCGCCATCCTGGGCCAACAGGCCACCCCCGAACGCATCGCCGCCCTGGAAGCCGAGATGAACCTCGACCGGCCCGCTTGGGAACGATATTTCCTGTGGCTGGGTGGACTGTTCACCGGCGACTTCGGCACCTCCACCTCCACCGGCGGGCCGATTTCCGAATACTTGGGCGAACCGCTGGTGAACTCGCTGGTGCTGATGGTACTGGCCGCCGTACTGTCCATCCCGATCGGAATTGGTGTCGGCATCTATACCGCACGACACCGCGGGAAGAAACGCGACCAAACCATCACCTGGATCTCCCTGGCCCTGGCCGCCATGCCCGAGTTCGTCATCGGTATCGGCCTGGTGACCCTGTTTGCCACCTCGGTGTTCCAAATCTTGCCGGCGGTGACCATGAACCCACCGGATCAACGGGTCTGGGAATTTCCCACCCAGCTGATTCTGCCCACCCTGGCCCTGTTGCTGGTGGTCAGCCCGTATATTGCCCGCATGACCCGAACCACCATGATCGAAGCCCTGGACTCCGGGTACGTGGAAATGGCCCGCCTGAAAGGTGTGCCCGAACGGCGAGTGGTGTTCCGTCACGCACTGCCCCACGCGATCGGACCGGTCGCCCAGGTGGTGGCCATCCAGTTAGCCTGGTTGGCTGGCGGTGTGGTCGTGATCGAGTACCTGTTCCGCTACCCCGGCCTGGGCCAGGCGCTGATCGATGCGGTCACCTATCGTGACGTGCAAGTCGTGCAAGCCATCTCGTTGTTGATCGCCGTGGTCTACGTCCTGGTGAACCTCGCCGCCGATATCGTCGGCATTCTGGCCAACCCTAAGCTCAGGAGTGCTTCATGAGCCAGCTGAAAACCTCCGCTTCCAAACCCGACCCACTCATGGCCCGCATCTGGGCTCAACCCGAAGGCAAAATCGGTGTCATCCTCACTGGCCTGGTGCTGCTTATTGCCCTGGTCGGCTACTTTTTCGCCCCGGAGATCACCGGATACTCCACCACCGAATTCGTCGGTTTGCCGTTCACCAACGACGCGCTGCTGGGTACCGATAATCTCGGCCGGTCGGTCCTCTCCCGCTTCGTGGGGGGCGGGCTCCTGTTGCTCCTGTGCGCAGCGGCCGCCACCGCCATCGGTCTGGTCCTCGGCGCCCTGTTGGGTATGATTGCCGCCTACGCCGGTGGGATCACCGACGCGATCATCATGCGCGTCAACGACGTGGTGCTGGCCTTCCCCCAACTGATTCTGGCCATGCTGGCCATCGTAATCTTTGGTCCCTCCGCCCTGGTGCTCATCCTGGTCATCGGCTTCACCCACGCCCCCCCCGCATCGCCCGGGTGGCCCGGGCTGCCACGCTGGCAGTCACGTCCGAAGACTACATCCGCGCCGCCGAACTCTATGCGGTCCCGCGTACCCAGATCCTGGTTCGCGAGATCTTCCCCAACATCACCGGCCCGCTGGCCGTGGAAGCCGGGCTACGCCTGACCTACTCGATCGGCACCAACCTGCTGGCCGACGCCTTGGCACGTGCCACCGCCCTGCCGGTGAAGGCCTCCCGACTGGCCACGAAGACCAATACCCCCGAGACCACCGCGGAGAAAGTAGCCAACCGATGAGTCCCGACCATCCCACCAGCGCAACTGACACCGTGGTGCTCACCATCCGGGGGCTGAGCGTCTCCGCCACCGGCACCGGCCACCAGATCATTCACGACCTGGACCTGGATCTACACCGTGGCGAAATCCTCGCCCTGGTCGGAGAATCCGGCTCCGGTAAGACCACCGTGGGGCTTGCCTGTCTGAACCACTTCCGCACCGGGCTAGCCCAGACCGGTGGCGAGATCACCCTCTACCCACGCACTGGCGAAACTCCAATCAACGTCATTGAACTCACCGATGACCGCATTCGAGCCCTGCGTGGCGAACGCATCGCCTACATCCCCCAAGACCCGGCGTTGAGCCTTAACCCGGCCATGCGGGTGGGCGACCAAATCCGGGAAGTACTCGACATCCACGGCTACGGCTCCAGCTCCTCCGAGCGCGCCCAGCGAGTCGCCCAGGTCTTAGGCGATGTCGGTTTGCCCGATGATGATTCCTACCAGCGTCGCTGGCCACACCAGCTCTCCGGCGGCCAACAACAACGCATCGGTATTGCCATGGCCTTCTCTATGAACCCCGACGTGCTGGTGCTCGATGAGCCCACCACCGGGCTGGATGTCTCCACCCAAGCCCACGTGCTCGACACCATTCGGGAAATGACCGCCCGCCACGATGTGGCCTCGCTCTACATCACCCACGACCTGGCGGTGGTCGCCGAATTGGCCCACCGCGTGGCGGTCATGCTACGCGGTGACCTGGTGGAAATCGGCGATTGGCGCAAAATCCTGAACGAACCCGACCACCCCTACACCCAACGCCTCCTGCGGGCAGTACCCGATCTAGCCGGAAAGAAAAATCTCACCGAAACCAACCAGGCGCCCGCGATCACCGAGCCTTCCACCGCCGCCCAGGGACAGTCTCAACCGCAGGAGAAATCCGGGCCCAGCCAACACCTGCTGGCTGTGCGGGAGTTGCGGATGTCCTACGGGTCCCATGAGGTGCTCAAGGGAATCAACCTCACCATCGATCCCGGGGAATCGACCTTATTACTCGGCGAATCCGGTTCCGGTAAAACCACCCTGGCCCGATCGATCGCCGGGCTCAACCCGGACTACACCGGCACCATCCAGCTACGGGGCCAGGCACTGGAACACCGGGCCCGCAAGCGTAGCCTCGATGCCCGCCAAGACATCCAGTACATCTTCCAGTCGCCCTTCTCCTCCCTAAACCCGCGCCAATCCATCGGGAAATCCCTGACCGTACCGTTGCGGATGTCCCAGCGGCTACCTTCCTCCCAACACCGGGCTGTGGTGGAAGAAACCCTAGAAGCTGTCCAGCTGGATCCCAGCTTCTACGACCGCCGGCCCGGAGACCTCTCCGGAGGGGAACGCCAACGCGCAGCCACCGCCCGCGCCCTGGTCAACGCACCCTCGATGCTGGTCTGCGATGAAATCACCTCAGCCCTGGACGTCTCCGTGCAAGCCTCCATCCTGGCCCTGTTGAACCAATTGCGCCACCAGCGCGGGCTGGCCCTACTCTTCGTCACACACAACATCGCCCTGGCCCGACACATCGCCACGCAAGTGGCAGCGTTGAACCAGGGCGAAATTGTCGACCACGGGCCGGTCAATGACGTCCTTGACAACCCGTCACATTCCTACACCCGACATCTACTCGACGACCTACCCCAGCTGTAACACTCCAGCTGGGCTGAGCATTACAGGTGGCCACTCCTGGTAGCGACAAATGCGTTCCCACCACACGATATCCCCTTGATGGCGGGACTCTTCACTCGAGGCTCAAGATAAGACTGTGCTCGGCGTTGAGAGAGAATCTCAGGACTTCACGAGTAGGTCATGACACAGTGGCACTAGAGCAACTCGCCTATTCCGCCCACGATGGGAGTGCAATTACCCCTAGTGAAGGAGAGCTCGACGATGCAAGCAGTACGCTTTGTTTCGCTTGTAGTCATGATCATAGCCCTGGTGGTCGCGGTGTTTGTTGTCCTCAATAACGTGATGGATCCCAGTAGCCTTCCGGATCCCATAGCCCCGGCTGTTGAGGTCCTTCCGGAGCAGGGATCCGGTGCAGCTATTGTGCTAACAGTCGTGGTGGTAGGCGTAGGCATCCTGGCCTCGGTAGTCCATAAGAACGCGAAGAAAGCACTGGAAAAACAGGACTCGAAGAAAGACCTCTAAGACAAGTCCGGTTCACGGAGTAAAATTCCCTTGCCGGTCCCCCGAGACGTATGAGTTGGACTTTCCTGCGCACGGCGCCATCGGTGGATAGCGCACCATGCGCAGGGTCGGGGTGAATCGTCGCTCTGTTTTTGCTGTCATGGGACAGGCGCTTCTTGACGGGCCTAGGATTCCCATTCTCATGACACGTTCGGCAGGTTTTCCTCGAAAAACTGACGTTGTCGCTCTTGAAAGCCGGCAATATATCGGTTCTGAAACCCATTTGGTTCATTTCTTGAGAATAGACCAGAATCCAAGAGTCTTTGACCTGCGGACCAACAGCAATTTGCCAGATCCAGTACAGGTACCAGCTGGGCAACGGCCAAAGGAAGCAAGGCAGGAATAGAGAGAACGGGAGCCCACGCGTCGCCACAGGTGGGCGTAACATCACATTCCCACCGGTGACTCTCGGCGTGATACGGAACCGGATGGCGCCGGTCGAAAGCGCCAGGGAGGCTAACACGTGCAATTCAAGCCCGAACGTAATGCACAACGATCGCTTCTTCACACGCACAGTTCTCCGGAGGTACTGGCAGAGGGTGCCGGCACCCTCTCTAATCCGAGTCCTGAGGGAAACGAGATGGTGCCTGTGATCGTTGCTGGTCTCGGTGACTCTCCCTCTGAGCCCAGCCTAGTGCCAGTCCACACAGAAAAACAACGACCGGAGCGAACCACACAAGCCCACCTAGTGAACTGGCAATAGCTTCCACCCACCCTGGTAGCGGGTCTACGGACAGATGCACGAGAAGGGCCGGCACGCATAACAACACGGATACAGCCATCAGGACATAGAGCAAATTTCGAAGAGTAGACATGTTTCCAGTGTTCATCGTCTGACCCCCCCAGCTGTAGTGACACCACGTCACCGAGGATTTTGGTACCGAAGGCCAGGACGAACCTCAGGGTGGAGTACCGAGACTACGGCCCCGGGTCTGATTGTAGGAACGTCACGGTCGGTTGTCAGATGCCCCGCAAAGAGAGGAACTAACACGATGGGGACTAGGGGCTCATATCCAATCAAGATCGCGAGCGAATCGCGCTGCTTCGTGCCGGTTTGTTGCATGTGTTTTGGCTATGGCACTTGAAAGGTAGTTCCGTACGGTGCCTTGAGAGAGAAAAAGTTTAGCCGCGATTTCTGACGCTGAGAATCCTTCTCGGGTTACGCGTAAGACATCTTTCTCACGTTCTGTAAGTGGGCAGTCGTCGCTTACCGCCGATGCTGAGACGTCGGAGCCGATCCAGCGCTTTCCTTGATGAACGGCCTCAATGACGTCAGCGATATGAGAAGGGTCGGCAGATTTACTCTCGAACCCTTTAACTCCCAGCCGAAGAGCCTTGCGTAGCACTCCAGGTTTGGCGTGCCGGGTTAACATGAGCACTGGCTGACGTGGTAGCTGTTGCTGAATTGTCTCTAGCACCTCGAGGCCGTCGATCTCAGGCATCTCAAGATCAAGAACCAATACATCGGGCCGATAAGTCACAGTAGCCTCAACGGCTTCATGCCCGGTCTGGGCTTCTGCAACAACTTCTATTTCTCCTTCATAGGGCAAGATTTGTGCCATTGCGGCGCGCAGGAGGTTTTCGTCGTCTGCAAGCACAACACGAATCATGTTGCCATGCCTTTCTAACGTGTGGGGAATCGAAGTTCAGTGATGAACCGGTTTTCTTCACAGTGCGCCATGAGCGTACCGCCAAACGCTGAGACTCTTTTCTTAAGGGCGTCAAGCCCACTCAGCTCTGACGCTTCAGAAGTGACTCCGTCATTGCTGATTCCCACGATGTTGGAGTTGACCGTTATTTCCACCTGTCTAGCGTCGGAGTGTCGCAAAATGTTCGTTGTCGCCTCCCTGAGCACCAAGCTTGCTGGTTCTTCACGTTCGAGCGGGAGATCGGCATCAGCGTGGTGAACATTGACCGTAGCACCTGTAGCCTCAAGGAGGTTTTTCGCGTTCTCCAACTCGCCCTGCAGGGTTAGACGGCGTTCTCCATAGGCAAGTGACTTGGCTTGCGAGATCGTATCTGTCAGAAGACCACGGACCTCGTCCAATTCCTGCTTGGCAGCGTCAGGAGCGTCGTCCATCTGTCGCTGAGCAAGGGCCGTTTTCATCTTGACTACATGCAATGTGTGCCCCTGAATATCATGTAAATCAGCCGCGAAACGGAATTTCTGCCGATAAAGGGCCAATTGAGTCTGGGCTCGGTGGGCATTGTCGAGCTCCCGCACAACCCGCACTGTCCACCGAGACCCGAAGAAGACGGCCACCCAGAAGAGGCCAAAAACCACAGTAGTCGTCACATAAATAGGCGCCTGATCCGGCTCATGCACTGTCGAGAGGAGCGCCAGCCCTACCGCGACACCTAGGAGACCGGCAGTGGCCACGACTCGCATTCTCGGTAGCGTGGAGAGGTAGGCAGCGCCTGCAATCAACAATCCGCCCGTGGCTAAGGGGCTTACTGCCAACCAGCTGGCTACCCCGGCAGTAAGAACGCCGACTAGCAAAGACCACACCAAGAGGTTTCGACTGAGCTTCGCCCACCGTAGTGCGACGCAAAACGACAGTGTCGCGCTGGGCAAGAGAATCAGCACGTGCCAGAGGGGGTCAAGTGCGGTAAGCAGCCCCGCAGCCCAAAAAACAGCCAGTCCTAGCAACAGTCCCTGGGTCGTATTGGTCCGGACACGCTCTAGAGAATGTCGCTGCCACGTCCCAGAGATTCCAATGGATTCTTCTGTTTCGTTCCTGTTTCTTTTGTTGTCAGCCATGGATTCTCCTCCTGGCAGCACCTACTGCCCTCTCGGGCGGGAAGACTTTGAGCGAGTCGTAACTCACTCTATTTTATCCAGCGAGCCAGTGAAGTTGGGCTTGTTCTAGAAATACGGTTCAAAGATCCACATTTCTGGGGATATTTTCAGCCTTGCAACCGATTAGTGTTGGAAATGTCCGGACAACACCCGGGCACGTAAAGTAGGACATCCCTGAGAGGAGGTTAGATCATGCGAAATGACCTGACACATTTTGCGGACACACTGAATATCGGCGAAGTCGGGCACGCCGTTACTGCGATGCCGACTCTCGCAACTCCCGCGACCACAGCGACTACAGCAACTACCGCTATCTTCGGGTTTACCGATAGCAACCCAGTTACCGTGTCGGCCGAGGTCGCACCCTATGGTTCAGTCAACGAACTGATAAGGGCTCGTGAGAGTGCTCTTCAACCTAACGGCACACAACTCACTCTACAAGGTGGCGGAGGGCCACGCTAAAATGCTCGCGAAGCACCTTCGATTCCTCCTGCACCGATGACAGCCCCGTCGGTGTGACGCCGAGAGCTATGGGACGTGGGTTGTCGATGTCGGCGACGGCGAAGACATGAAAGACGTACGCGTTCCAGTACGCAAGGGCGTTCAAGGAGTACGGAAGCTTGTTACTCAACGACCCCGTCGCCGACATCGGCAGGCAAAGAGATAACTCGGGTATCACCCAGTCTCAGGACGCAACCCGTGCTTCAGGCCGTTGAAAGTCCTTCATCGCTTTTGGGCCACAGGCCGAACGCAGTGTCGAATTTTTCTGGCCACCGAGATGCAGGCCCCGGTAGATCCCGTAGCATACGGGGAGGTGGTGTTTTAGTAGCGCCGATACACCGATATGTTTCTGGGCCAGTTACTACTGGATATCGCTGGAGACAACCGAACGCCACCTCGCTCTTGTAGTTGCGAAGTACGGTTCGAGGCGATTGCGCGGCGCGGCCCTCGCCGTTACTACCCCAATCGCTCCAGCTCGGGCCAGTAAGTGGGGCGGTCGCGGACCCGCATGGTTTTTCTGAGCGGCAACACTCTTGCGAACCGAGGGCCGACGTTACACGAGGAGTTCTTCTGGCCCTGAACCTGACTCACATATCAACGTGATATGAAAGATCGCCCGATCGATACGCAAATACGCACACCTGCATGTCTTAGCAGAGTTTGCTACCACAGTCTCTCAAGTGCTGCTCGAGTTCAACGGGCGCGCCTTCGATAACAACAACCAGTTCATTAATCACGACGTGACCGGCTGGGTAACCGGTATGAAGATCTTCTTCAAGGGGTCGCGACCCTAGAAAGAAAAACCTCGTAGCCGTGACCGGGTCGACTAGTAACTACCACGTGCGCGATACACGTATTCAGGGCTCCACGACAACCCGCTGCGCTGGCGGTTCTCGATCTCCCTTACCGTTCGTGAAAAAACCGGCAAGGTTGATTCGCCCTCCTGAGCACAGTCGTCGCGTGGGCCACAGACTGACTCGGGCGTCCACATTGCATCACGATGACACGAAAACGCCGTCCTGCCGGCCCCTCGAAGCGAATGTGTTCACTCAGCTTCAGGAACGTGGGCTGAACAAACACACCACCAGCCCGAACCTCCCTGACCGCACCCTGAGTGGCCGGTCGCTCAATGACCGACTCACCACAATGCTCAAACCTTCAATAGTGGCCCACAGATCAGCCTGGATGCCACTCCGCCCATCCTCACTCGCGGCGTCAGGCTCCGACCGGTGAACCGACCAGGCCAGCTTGTCTTGCGATCAGTTTCACGTGATGCGTCGGTTAGATTCCGCCCGTAACTTGAGGCGAGAGGCTCCGGGTTGTGTGTCGCAAACGCGGCACACAACCTCTTTTTCGGAAAGCGTCCCTAACTCATGACAGTACGTCACTGGGGCCACTCCGCCAATTTTGCTGGGATGAAGACATGGTTACACGAAAGGTCATTGACGTCCAAGAGCTCACCGTGAGCTATGGAAAGTTCACGGCGGTTGAGGAGCTCTCGTTCGAAGTACAGCAAGGCGAACTCTACGCTCTTCTAGGCACAAACGGCGCAGGGAAGACATCGGCACTGGAGACCATCGAGGGGCACAGGCGTCCAAGTTCCGGTACGATTCGAGTCTTTGACCAAGATCCCCGTGATCGCAGATCGGTTCGACCCCGAATGGGGATTATGTTGCAGGAGAGCGGATTCGCTCCGTCTTTGAGGGTCGGGGAGACCGTTGAACTCTTTGGGGCCGTGAGCGGCCGGCAAGACGATAAAGACCGCGTCCTTCAACGAGTCGGGCTCTCCCATAAGGACACCGTCCAGGTTTCTCAACTCTCTGGGGGAGAAAAACGCCGCCTGGACTTCGCAACAGCAATTTACGGTGACCCCGAGCTTGTCTTCCTGGATGAGCCCACCACCGGCCTTGACATAGAAGCACGCGACGAACTCTGGCAGGTAGTTAGCGAGCTCCGTGACCAAGGCGCCACGCTAGTGCTGACCACCCACTATCTCGAGGAAGCCCAGGAGCATGCCGATCGAATTGGATTGATGCACCGAGGCCGACTCGAGCTTGAAGGCACATTCAACCAGCTGGCAGGATCGTTCCCCACAACGATCAGTTTCAGCACCCCCGAATATCGTGGCGAAGTTCCTGTCCCCGTAGATACCACGGATCGTGGCTGGAAACTACAAACTCAGGACCCTCAGCGCGATCTGTTCAAACTTCTGCAATGGTCAGAGGAGAAGGCCATAAGGATCAGCAACTTATCGGTCCAGCCAGCAAGCCTCGACGATATTTTCCGAACACTGAGCAACTGAGGAGACCAGATGTTACCTATCGCCAAAGCCGAGTTCATCCAGATGCTCAGGGACCCTTTGGTCCTGTTCATGGCAACAGTCATTCCTTTGGGCATTTCCGTGTTCCTTTATTGGAACCGCGACACGATAGGCGGAACCCCTGTGATCGCTTCTCTGGTCATGGCAGTGATCCCTTCTTTCGTGGTCTACGCCAGCACTACCACTACGTTGGCTTCAAGACGCCAGAATTTGTTCCTCAAACGCATGAGGTCGACCTCCCTCAGCGATCCCGCCATCCTTCTCGGCCTCTCGTTGGTACTCATTGTGCTCTCGGCGGCACAGACGCTGGTGATTCTGATGGTCTTAACACTGGTGGACAGCGGTCCAAGCAGTCCAGTGCATGTGGTCGCTGTCTTGTTGCTGACTCACGCCATGTTTTTCGGCCTTGCCCTCGCTACAGCTGGCATAACGAGTTCTCCCGACAGTGCCCAAATCACAGTACTACCGATTACCATGGGTGTGGTTGGAGTGGCCACGTGGGTCGCAGCTACCGGCACAGACGAGATGGCCGGCTTAAAGCTCTCTCTACCAGGAGGAGCGGCTGCCGAACTAATCGTCCAGGCATGGAGCGAGGGGGCCACCGGCGAAATGACGATGCTACTCATCCCAACCCTAGCGTGGGTGGGCCTCGCATTCCTTGCGGCACGGTTCCTCTTTCAATGGGAACCGAGGCGCTGAAGCGCGCTCTCGCTTGGCACACCAGGCACAATACACTCCCTCTAATAGATTCCAAAGCACACGCAACAGGCGCTATAACAGCATGTAGGAGCCAAGATACCGGAAGGAGACCTGTGTTTTCCTCGTCATGCAAGTCAAATCCAGGACAAGCACTAACACGAGGGTCGCGGATAGCAGCGATAGGGAGCTTGGTTGGATCGCTAGAAGAATTGAGCCGACCGGCCGACGTCAAGTCCGATTCCTTACTCGCCTGGCGACTACGGCGCACTTCACTACCGATGTTCCAAGGCCGCCTTGGCCGTCAGTTGGACAAATGCTTCGAACATCCTGGATACCAGTATCTGGTATTCCTTCGGTCGCTGGCAGCTATCGGCACGATCATTGCCCCGGAACGGACAAAAGTCCGCACCCTGTCGATAACCACCCTGACACTACTCCTGTGGGCAAAAAGTTACCGAGGCTGGTACGGGTCCGATGGATCCGACCAGATGTCCTTTATCGTATTCTCATCAGGCGCCCTTGCGGAGCTGATGCCCCGAAACGAATGCAACGCTACCCTTCTCAGTTCCTTTGTCGCGTTCCAGAGCCTACTTTCGTACTTTGCATCTGGGGTCGCCAAAGTCGTCTCTCCGTCGTGGCGAGATGGAAGCGCCCTCAAAGGGATTTTTAGAACACAAACCTACGGCGATGAAAGGTTTTACCGTTTCCTGACCGCGAAAGAGTGGAGGGCGGCCGCCATGAGCCGAACTGTCACAGCATTCGAAGTCCTGTTTCCAGCAGTAGTGCTGATGCCAAAAACCCTCCGCACCATAGGGCTCGGCATCGGAGCCGCGTTCCACATAGCCAACGCCCGGTTCATGGGGCTGAACAGGTTTTTCTGGGCCTTCTGCGGGACCTACCCGTCCATCATTTCCGTCGCGAAGGCCATTCGTTTTTCATGGAAGCACCGCCTCTTACAATAATCCCGTCCTGACGGGAACCGACTATGCCGCCCCTCTTCATTCAGAGCTACTCAGCTCAGGTTCTTGCCCACTCGGAAGTCTACGAGTCAACGGGAGATCTAAATTCTACGTCTTTTCCATTTTTACAATCGAGATAAAATACCGACTCTCAAAGCGCGAGCAGTCCCGCGATACTAGAGCGCCGCAGAACGGTTCCTCGACCGTCTCCGAACCAAAACCGTTGTGATCTTCTCGAACCACTCCTTCCGAGGTGTGTTAGATGCGCACTTCGTAGCCCATATGACACAATGTGTCAGTGGATTGGCGCTGGTTGATTCCTCTAACACCGAAGTGACTCATCCCTCGCCTCGGTAAGAGCAAGCGATTCGCACTCTGCGGAGACATTTACGACGAGCCAAGTGACGCGCTTCCTCTCTAAGAGGTTGAGCCATTAGGCAAGTAATGTGGCCAAAATATCTCGCGAATACGCAGTGGAATTCAGCAAAGAAGATAAAAAGTGCCTGCCGACCTGCGAACTTGGAACTCACATTGACCGGGCTTCTCAAGCGTAGCTGGGAGCTCAAAAAACAGCACTCTATTGATAACCCGCCCTATATGGCTTTTCGTGCCAGCGACAGTTGCATGGAACTTCAGGAAGTACTGCGTTCGATTCCTGAACGCAGCCCACACATCACCATCCATCAAGCCGCGCACCGTGCAAAGTTATGGCTTCGGCTATTCACTGAAAATCGTGAGGGCAATGGCCACGTACTTTTGGCCACATAATCACTCGAAGGAGGGCGCTTAAGTGAATACAACAAGCATCTGCCACCACTTCACCACGTACACACTTGCTGGAACGCTGGGCATCTGGGCCACGGCCACCGTGCTTTCGCAATTTGATATCGGTCGGAAAACGGCCACCAAAATCGACAAGACAGGTCTGATGGTCCCAGATTCGCGGTTCTTTGCTCCTAACCCAGCTTGTCACGAAATTAGGCTCGTGTACCGCAGTCAACTTCCGAACGGGGATGTCACAAATTGGCAGGAACTAACGTACAGTCAAAAGCGTAGGTTTACGCACCTAATTTGGGCGCCACATCGCCGCCTGGAGAAGGGCCTTTTTGACGCGACCGATGAATTGGTGAGAACCCACGAATCCACTCAAGACTTCCAGCGCGTCAAACTGAGCACAGCGTATTTGACATTGTTGAATACCGTTACTCACAAAGGTGAACATCCTCAGGATAGTGTACGAACGCAATTTATGCTGATGCGCGCTACATCTTACGAACCACGCGTCGCTCCTGAGCCAGTTCTGGTTTCCGACTTTCATAATTTGGAGGCTGGTATGCCATGAAGCCACCCTACCCCGATGAGTCTATTGAAACGTATGAACTCGTCCACTCCGTCCAGAATGATGTTAACTTGATTTCCGACTTCGTTAGTTCGTTACCCCGCATGCCAGTGACGGTGCTGGAGTTCGCGGCGGGGACTGGGAGGTTAACCCTACCTCTTGCTGAGGCCGGCTTCTCGATAACAGCCTTGGACCTATCACCAACCATGCTCGAGATCCTTCAACGGAGGACCCGGGGGTACGACGTTTCTACAGCCTGTGGTGACTTTAGAAATGAGCTAGTCCACGGAATTTTCGACCTTTGCGTGATAGTGACAAATACTCTATTCATGGTTCCCGGATGGAAAGAACAACAACGAGTTCTCTCTCAAGCAGCTAATTGCACCGCGGACAACGGCTACTTGATTCTAGAGACATATGACCCGCGGATTTATCTCGATCAGCCGGAGACATTCAGCCTTTCGGTGCCTCTAACTGAGCAGCACCTGCTCACCGATACTGCCTTCGTCGATCACGTTGCCGAAAAAGTAACTCTGATCCGCACAGTCACGGGGCCCGAGAACCAATCGTTTTACACCGAGACGAGCCACTGGTTAGCACCTCGCGAGCTTGACATTCTCGCTTCCAGCGTTGGCTTCGAACTTCTCGAACGATATGAGGACCTAGCCAAGAATCCATACGTCACCCAGAGCAAGAACCTGGTATCGGTTTACCAAAAGACTTGCCAAGGAGAAGAACGATGATTACTCTCTCCACCATTTGTGGTACTGGCGAAGCCAGAAGCGTGAGCAACGTTGAGAGCTTGTTGAAAGACTTTAATATTGGCCATAACAGGGTCGTCGGTGTGGCCAAGCTTCCTGAGGGTCCGAATATACTTCTCATCGGAGAGCCTTCGCTTCAACAGGTGATACACGAGCTCAGATGGTACAGCGATGTTGACGCTCTCACCATCCTCCTGGCCACCCCCGACCCCCATGAGGTCATAGCGCTGGGCTCCGTCCGAGTAGTGGTAGTAGGAACCCCGTTAGACACCGCCGAGATTATCAGCGCGGCCGTCTCGGTATCATTACCCGGGGAATACGTCTCGCGGCACCAAGTCGCCCGGAAGTTGAGCCATCATATATTAGAGAACCCTCTCACGGCACGCGAGAAGGAAGTACTCCACCAGATCTCTTTGGGCAAACGAGACGACCAGATCGCGCAGACGCTTTCAGTAAGTACAGCCACGGTCCATACTCATGTGAAGAACCTTCGTAGTCGGCTACAAGCAAGAAGCCGTACTCATGCAGTCACCTTGGGACACAATCTTGGAATACTACCATTGGCCCTCCCCGGCCCCTCTTCCCTGTAAGCCCTAAAGCTTCCCAAAAAGCTCAACCGCCTTTAAACCAGATGATTCGTCTGTGGCGTCAAGGGTCCCAACGGTTGGACCGATACGCGGATACTTGCTGTCGCAGGGTAGGAGGTTCGCGTTGACGTGCATCAACAAGTCAGGTCCCGATAGCCACCTCTCGCAACCACACCTCTTGCGGGTTGACCGATTTGGCCTCGACGGGGGCGCTACGCTTTGAACACTGAACTTTGACGCTGACGGTGACGTGGAATGGTTCGGAATGACCACAGTTGCCGAACCACCAGCATCCATGACCAACCATTCCGCCACGTCTTGATCAAAACGCGCGACAAACTGGGCGATGACTTACGACGTTTTCCTCACCGATGACCCGGGCAAGGCTGTCATGCTGGTCACCCGACAGCCCTCGAGTCTCGAGAGCATTGCACAGGGAACCCAGTAGGCTCAAGCCTTAGACGCAAGCATCGATACCACGTTTTCCACGGTTCTTCAGGGGAAATCAGGCATTCGGCTACGAAGCTTAGAGTCGTCGAGGACATAGTCATTGTCGAACTGGTACATCATCTCCCGCTGTTCGCGCGCAGCGTCGCTGAAGCTACCAGCGACCGTGAGAACAAGTTTTCCCCACAGTAGCTGGTTTGAACGTGCGACCTACCGCAGAGGATAGTTCTCTGGATAGGTCATTGGCGGAAAACGCGGTGATCGCTGGCATGTGAAGCGTCGGCATGGACCGGAGATCTGGCCTGAGGCATGTTTCAGCTACCCCCTGGGCAACACCGCGAGGCAACACGAACGAATGCCTGTTGTCCGGCTTGCCGAACCACATGAATGAGCACTTTCTTCCTCTGACGACCTTCTCGAGAGAGCTCCACGGCATAACCGTGGTCTCTGCACCCGGATCGAGAAAATCTGCCGCCCGGCACACGACCACGTCGTGACCGTCCAGACGCGCCTGATCAAGAATCTTCGTCCCTTCCAACCTGGCGGTTCCCTTCCCACTGCAGGGTCCCATCGGGTGCGACTCCGTTATCGGTAAGGTGGCGCGACCGTACACATAGAGATTGTCGAGGAAAGCCGGCGGAATCGGGCGGCTTTCGGTCGATGACACCATGGAACGGACCAAACCTGGACACTCCTCGCTTGAGCTCGGCGGTTTCATACGATGAGATCTAACAATGGGAAAGCTCGCCAGTGGAGAGGGCATCGCTTCGTAGGCGCGAGATGGCAACGACTCGAATACCACGTTGGGAAGTGCACGCGCGACGAGACTTCCAATCTGCCCACTTGCACCGATCACGGCAACTCGTCGCTCTCTGGTCACTGATTCTTCTCCTTTGATTCCTCGGTGGCGACGCCGAGGCAGTAGTGCCTCGAACCCACAGTGGCCGGAAAGCCTTTGCATTGCACGGAGCCAGAGGATCGAGACACCGTTTTCGTGCGTGTTGTTCGTGCCGACTCGTTACGCGATCATGTTTAATATTCTTCTTAGTGCAATGAGCTCATCGCTCATAGTGCACCCGATCCTTTGGTTCGATAGGGCCTGTATTCACAATGTAACCTACCCCGTATCTAGTCATCTAGTCGTCGAGACTCATCTGAAAACCGCCCAGGGCGTGAACCAATTGCGCCACCAGCGCGGGCTGGCCCTACTCTTCGTCACACACAACATCGCCCTGGCCCGACACATCGCCACGCAAGTGGCAGTGTTGAACCAGGGCGAAATTGTCGACCACGGGCCGGTCAATGACGTCCTTGACAACCCGTCACATTCCTACACCCGACATCTACTCGACGACCTACCCCAGCTGTAACACTCCAGCTGGGCTGAGCACCGAGAGCTCGGTGGTCTTAGAACCGAGCAGCGGTCTGGATCGGCGGGTTGTACTGCTGGTAGGTCGACAGGTTGTCAATGGTAATACCCGCGCTGGGGTTACGGGCCTGAGCAATCTGGCCATCACCGATGTACATGGCCACGTGGTAAATGCCCGAGGCGGAGCCATTATTGGACCAGAACACCAGGTCACCGGCTTGCAGGTTGTCCAGGGAGACATGCTGGTTGGCTGCCGAGTACTGGGCGGATGAGGTACGTGGCAAGTCCTTGCCCGCACTGGCGTAAGCGGCCTTGACGAAGGCCGAGCAGTCGTAGGCCGAGGGACCATTAGCGCCAAAGCTGTACACAGCACCGGAATTGACGATGTCGATGGCCGCGTTCACGGCCTGGCCCTGCCAGCCACTGGCCGAGCTGGTTGCCGAGACGGTTTGAACGTCCAGGGGTTCATCGGCCGACGCCTCACTGGTTGCTGTCTCAGCATTGGAGGCAGTATTAGAGGCAGTCTGCGCCTGTTCCCCGGTGGACTCCGTTGCGCCCGGAACGGTCAGTTCTTGGCCGGGGTAAATGGTGGTAGAGGCCGAAATACTATTGGCCTCCAGTAACTCATTGAGGCTCACGCCTAACTCGCCGGCGATCTGTGAGAGCGTATCCCCGGCTTCCACGGTGTAGGTATCAGCAGATGTTTCAGCAGAAGCGGTGTTGGCGCTATCGGAGGTGCTATTCGGGCCCACCTGAGCCGCCGTCGAGGAGCCCTCCGCGTCGGCCGGCACATCTTCCAGGGCAGCGGTGGCCGAATTCATTCCGGTGAAGGTAGCACCAGCCACCGCAGCAACACCGACCAGCCCGCTGGTCACATTCTTCCGACGACGGCGGGTGGCAGCCTGCTTCAAGGCCCGCTCAGCGTCAATACGCTCGCGACGAGTTAAATAAGTCATCAATCAGGATTCCTTCTCTATCTCGTGATCTCTACTCGTGATGAGAACATCAATGGACCGCGCCCGAACAGCGCGTTGTTATCTGACTGTTATCCACCGTGACACAATCGTTATCTGTTCGCAACCGACCGTCTGAATTAACTGAGGATTCACCCCGAAGTCATACCCTTTAATCCGCATGCTCGTGCCGATCCCGGGAAAACCTGAGAATATCCTGTTATTCTTTCGTGACTTTATCTACCGGATGGTAGGGCTCCTGACAGCAACCTCACCGACAGGTGACAATAGAGGTAACCCATCCTGTCGAAGAGAAAGCCCATACCGCTGTGACCCTCACCCCGCACCCGGCCACCGTCGACCTCAAGCCACTACCTCTCCCACATCTTGATGACACCTTGGACACGCTCCGCCACGCGCTACGTACCCTGTTGGCCGGGGAGGAATTTGCTCACGCCGAAAAGATCATCGATTCCTTCCGCACTCGCAATGGCCCCATCCTGCAATCTCAGCTGGAACAGCTAGCCTCCCGGGCCGAGGCCACCGGCACCAACTGGATGTCGGATTATTGGTACTCCAGTTATCTCGCGGTCCGCGAGCCACTGATGCTGGCCTCCAATGTGGCTTTCCAGATCGAAATCCCCTCCGAGAAGACCGGATCTGCTCGAGTCGCAGACCTCGTACACCGCCTGCTCCGGTTCCACCTCATCCAGGCCCGTGGCGAGATGCCCGAAGAGATCGATGCCCGTGGCAACCGCATCACGATGAACCAGTGGTTTACCTTCAACGGCGGGATCCGCACCCCGCAGGTCGATGAAGACGTGATCGAGCCGTGCACCCTCGATGCCCGCGAGCGCGAGATTGGCGTGTTCCACCGCGGCCAGCTACACGCGGTCACCGTGACCGATCAGACCGGCACCCTGGCCACCCCCACGCAACTGCGGGTCGCCCTCGACCAGATTCTGGACGAGGCACACACCGCCCAGCAAGCCCAACAAGCCCAGCAACCAAACTTCGCCGCGATCTCCGCACTGGGCTCTGAGTTCTTGGCCGAGCACCTGCCAGAACTGCGGGCTGTAGGAGAGAATGAACAGACCTATCAGCGGTTGAAAAACACGCTCTTCACCGTCGACATCACCGAGGCAGACCTGCCCCGGGCCGCTGAGTTGCGCAACTTTGCCTTCCGCCCCGGGGCAGCCTGGGTCTATAAGCCCATCAGCTACCAGGTCGGGCTCCACCACGACTGGTTGTGCATGGAGGTCGAACACACCGGAGTGGACGGGGCCACCCTGGTCACCGCACTCCAACGGATCCAGGCTCTCGACCCCCAGCCCACCACCATGGATCCACACCAGCCCGAGCTAGCCAGTGAACCGTTGACCTGGGAGTTCACCGATGAGCTACTGGAGCGCTTCACGCCTGAGGTGGAGCACTACCGCGAGCGCGCTCGCCACTATCAGGTGGCGATGGTCGAGGTGGACCGGCTCTTACCCGTGGATAACTATCCGCTCAAGCTCAGCCGAGACGCCTGCGCCCAGCTGATGATGTCGACCGCCCAGTACTTGACCTTCCAGCATATCCGGGCGGTCTACGAGGCCGTGGACATACGCGAATTTCGCGCCGGTCGCACCGAATGCCTCCGGGCTGCCACCCCGGAAGCCGTGCGCTTTGCCACCGCGCTGGCTCAAGGGAAGGCTACCGAAAATCTGCTGATCGATGCGCTGAACCCCCACCGGATCTGGGTCAAGAAATGCAAGGCCGGATCCGGGATGGACCGACACCTGCAACTATTGGAAGCCACCGCGATCGCCGATAACACGCTGATGGCCTCCGACCCGTTCTTCACCGACCCGGCCATCCGGTCGGTCCGCCGGGACTTTTTGTCCACCACCTCGGTTGGTGGCCCCGAGCAGATCATCCGGTATGCCTTCGCCCCCCACGATCTCCGAAGGCTTCGGCATCAGCTACACGCCCAAACCCGCCCACGGAGAATTCTGCGTCAGCTGGCACGACAAAAACTCCCAAGGCCCCGAGACCTTCCTGGCTAACCTCGCCCGCGCCGGCGAGCTATTTTGGGAGTTTATCGACTCACTACCCCGCCCACAGCAGGACAACCCGTAACGCTAGCGAGCCTCGATCTGCTCCACCGCGCTGGGGTCACAGTCATGCAACAGTGTCGTGATCCGCTCCACCTCATCGGATTCCCCGATCGCGGCAGCGGCTCGGCCCAGAGCGTACAGTGCGCGCAAAAATCCGCGATTGGGTTCATGCGAGTACGGGACCGGGCCCTGCCCGCGCCATCCGGCCGCCCGTAGCGCGTCCAGTCCCCGGTGGTATCCCACCCGCGCATAAGCGTACGAGTCCACGGTCCGCCCCTCCTGCCAGGCGTCCTCGGCCAATAACGCCCACACCAGCGAGGACCGCGGGGCCACCGGCACCAGATCCTCCGGCAGGTCACCGGCCTGCAGCCGTTGGTCCACCTCCGGTTCCGCCGCCAACAGAGTGGGCTCGGGTTCCATCAAGTTCTTACCGATCATCGAGGCCACAACAGGCTCCTTTCGCCACCTCAGCGCATAGATTCTGCTTCCACTGTACCCAGCCTGGCGAAGTTCCGAAGATGACACCATGTGACATTCCCGGTGAAATCACGTTCACACCGATACCGCGCTGCGAGTCAGTGTCCCCTATTCTTGAGGTACCTCATTGTCAGCAATGTCAGCACGCGCACGATGCACTGAGCCCACCGGCTCTGCGCATCAGGATCAGGAGATACCCCTGCATGATCACTGTTGAAGGCCTGACCAAGGTCTACCGACAAAACGCCCGTGAGGTTCGGGCGTTAGATGACGTGAACCTTCAGGTTCCCACCGGCTCGATCCACGGCATTATTGGTCGTTCCGGGGCGGGGAAATCCACCCTGGTGCGTTGCCTGACCCTGTTGGATCACCCCACCGAAGGCACCGTCGCGGTCAACGACACGGTGCTGAGCAACTCCTCGGCCAAACAACTGCGTCAGGCCCGCCGTCGGATCGGCGTGGTGTTTCAGAACGCCAACCTGCTGTCCTCGCGCACCGTCGTCGACAACGTGGCCCTGCCGTTGGAGATCTCCTCGGTCTCCAACTCCGAACGCAAACGGCGTGCCGCCGAACTGGTCAATCTCGTCGGCCTCGACGGCTTCCACGAGGCCTACCCTGCCCAGCTGTCGGGCGGACAGCGTCAACGCGTCGGCATCGCCCGCGCCTTGGCTGCCGACCCGGACGTGCTACTGTGCGATGAACCCACCTCCGCCCTCGACCCGGCCACCACCAAAGAGATCCTGGAGCTGATCCGCTCGGTGGCCCACCGACTCAACCTCACCGTGGTGGTGATTACCCACGAAATGCACGTGGTCAAAACCCTGTGCGACGCCGTCTCTCTGCTGGACGCAGGTCGCATCGTCGAATCCGGTCCGCTGGAAGAAGTCGCCGCCCACCTGAACGGTCAGCTCTCCGCCGCGTTGTTGCCACTGGACGAACTCGATGAAGCCCACCGCGACCCCCAAGCCACGCTGATCGAGGTGCTGGGCTCCGGCGAACACCTACCCGCCCCTACCACCGTGCTGGAAGAGGCCCTGCCGGTGAAGGCCATCGTCTCCACCGGCACCATCGAATACCTCGGACCCACTCGGTTCGCCCACCAGCTACTGTCCGTAACCGGCGGGGACCAGCCACCCGCTGCCGAACCAGCCTTACAAGTCCTGCGCGCCGCCGGATTCCAAGCTCGCGCCCTGAAGGCAGGTGATCTGTAATGGATTGGTTCACCGAGAACGTGCTCGAAAACCGCGCCATCACCAATGCCGTGCCCGAAGCCCTGTGGGAGACCATCCAAATGGTGGTGATCTCCTCGATCGCGACCATCATCCTCGGGCTGATCGTCGGCCTGATCATGCACATCACCCGCCCGGGCGGACTTGCACCGGTACGTTGGCTGTACGTGATCATCTCCTCGATCATCGTCAACATCACCCGCTCGATCCCCTACGCGATCTTGATCGTCGCGCTGATCCCCTTCACCCAGTTCTTGGTCGGCACTGCCATCGGCCCCATCGCCGCCACGGTGTCCCTGACCATCGCCACCGCACCGTTCTTCGCCCGCCTGGTCGAAACCGCACTGCGTGAAGTCCCCGCCGGCACCGTGGACGCCGCCCAGGTCATGGGCCTATCGAAGGCCCAGATCGTGTCCAAGATCTATCTGCCCGAAGCCCTCCCCGGACTGGTGGCCGCTTCCACCAATACGATCGTGGTGCTGATCGGCTACTCCGCCATGGCCGGGCTGGTCGGCGGTGGCGGTCTGGGCCGACTCGCCTATAACTACGGCTACCAGCGCTTCGACACCGCCGTGATGCTGGTGACCGTGATCCTGATCGTGGTGCTGGTCCAGATCATCCAGTTCATCGGCGATCAGATCGTCAAGTACGTCGACCACCGTTAAGCTTTCCTCCCCAACGAACCACACACCCACCTTGGAAGGAGAACTCTCTGATGACCTCATTCACCTCACGCCGTCGCATCCGCCACGGACTGGCCCTCGGGGCTACCGCCACCATCACCGCCCTGGTGCTGACCGGTTGCGGTGAAGAAGGCGGTGGCGACAATGGTGGCGACGGAGACGTCACCACCATCACCGTTGGTGCCAACCCGGTTCCGCATGCTCGGATCCTGGAGTACGTCGATGAGAATCTGGCCGAAGATGCCGGTATCGACCTGGAAATCAACGAATACGATGACTACCAGACCCCGAACCGTGTGCTGGACGAAGGCGGCGACGACGCTAACTACTACCAGCACCTGCCCTTCCTGGAACAGCAGGAAGAGGACCTGGGATACGATTTCGATCACGGCGATCCGATCCACCTGGAGCCCTACGCTGGCTTCTCCGAGAAGCACGACTCCATTGACGATCTGCCCGATGGCGCCACCATCGGTATCACCAACGACCCGGCCAACCAGCCCCGCGCACTGCAGCTGCTGGAAGCCGAAGGTCTGCTGGAAGACATCGGTGACGACCAGGGCGCGCTGGATCTGACCGACGAACAGAACCCCAAGGGCCTGGAGTTCGAAGAATCCCAGCCGGAGTTCTTGGCTCAGGTCGTCGATGATGACTCCATCGACCTGGCCATCATCAACGGCAACTACTTCCTGGAGGCCGGACTGAGCGTCGATGACGCCCTGGTCGTGGAATCCGCCGAGGACAGCCCGTGGGGCAACATGCTCGTCTGGCGTGCCGGCGACGATAACGACGCCATTGCCACCCTGGAGGAGCTGTTGCACTCCCAGGAAGTTGCCGACTTCATCACGGAAGAATGGCCCAACGGTGAAATCATCCCCGCCGAAGGCGACAGCTCCGAGTCCTCCGAGGACGCCTCAGACGAGGAAAACGCCGAGGAAGAAGACGCTGAGTAACTCTCACCGAGTCTGACTAAGGGTTTGACTAACGCCTGCCACCGCAGCCAACCACCACAGTTGTGCCATCGGTGGCAGGCTTTTTTAACGCCCTGGGCGCCCCGGTGCCCGGGCACCCATTACTCACGAAAATCCTCCAGGGTCGAGACCGGGATGATGTGATAGGCCGGTTGCTCGTACGGGTGCACCGCGAGTGCGGCTTGCACCGCTGCCCGCGCTTTATCGATCGGGGCCATCATCTCGATCCGGTCTTCAGCCACTTCCTCGGCACGCGCTACCTCTCCAATGGCCGGTGCAGCCCCCGGCAACGGAGTGAACCGCCCGGTGCCCTGAGAGGTGAACGATGCTCCGTAATACTCACCGATCGGGCCCACCGCCTCAGCGAGCGCGTCACGGACTGCTTCGGCGTTCTCGGTCGGTACGTAGATCACAATCACGGCATAGCTCATGGCACATACTCTAAACGACCACCGTGGGCTGGAATACCTCCGCAGAGTTGTTGCCGGTGACTGTTCAGACGTCGCACATGTTCGATTAAGCCGTTCGAGTGCCGGTTGTCCACTGTTCGAAACGCACACTTGACGTCAACCGCAACTCCCGCATGATTAAGCGGTTTGCAGCCATCCACACCCTTCGCGCACACCCTTGTTATGGGAACAGCTGTACGATATTATGGGAGTATAACTCGAACAATCAGATGGTTTATCGAACGCATTGAGGTGGTGAAGAGCATGTCAGTGACGGCGGATCCGCGCAGTCGCGACATGCAGGCTGTCCCGGGCCTCCTCGACGAAGAAGCCCTGCGAGAGGCATCGCCGGGCGAGATGCTCCACGCCGCGTGCCGGGTACTCCAAGCATTAGGGTCGCGCATGGGCTCAGAGAGTGCCTTCGATGACCTCGCCAGGTGGCGCGAAGACGCCTCGGCTACCGACTGGAACTCCACGCTGGCCTCTGATCGTGATTCCGAGCAGGTCGAACTCACCGCACCGGATAACTATCACGACAGCTTGCCCGGTCTCACCCATGCAGCCGAAGAACTCAGCACCGGTCTTGACGGCCTCCAGACGACGCTGATGGGGCTCACCACCCGGGCCTTGACCACGACCGCAGAACAACAAGCAGTTCTGGGAGTTCCCCGCACAATTCGAGGACCGAAAAATGAAAAAAAGTACCTCGAGGAATACCACGGACTGGGTCGCAGAGATATCGCCCAGCGAACGATGCGGGCCCACTATACGGTTCCGCCCCCACCACCGATTTCAGGTGGCCCCGCCCCTGAACTTGAGTTCCCAGACTTTGCGCGTAGCTTCCAGCGCGGTCACATGCGGACCGCTAACGCCGACCGCCTGATCAAGCTCACCGAAGATCTCAAACGCTATGCCCGTAGAACATCCGCGGATCCGGCACGGGTGGACGCGATTCTTCACGAAATGATGCCAGTGCTGACCCGTCACGCAGAAACCATGAGCGTCGGCGACTTCCATCAAACGTGCCGTGAGTGGTTGCCCAAACTGTGCTACTACATTGATGCCGACGGCCCCGCACCCGAAGATGGCCTTGAACCACAACCAGCTCAAGAACAGTTCTGGGTCGCCTCGCGACAGGATGGTGGTCTGGACTTCGGCGGGACCGTCTTCGGCCTCAATGCCGAGCTGTTGCGAACCATTGAGGCCGCAGCAAACAACTATGCCGTGCTACGTCGTGGTTCTGAGACAACCGGTGTCACTGACAGCCACAACTCAGATGATGAGAGCTCGGCGACCGAGCCGAAGAACCCGGTTATTCAGGCATTGAAAGCAAACTTTCCCGAGATTTCCCCCGATGCACTGGCCAGTATCGATGCAGCGGGAAACCAGCACTCCTTTGACGGGGAGAACCTCTACGATCCCCGTCATCGCGCACACCGTGCAGTGAACGCGCTGTTCGGTGTACTGATTGCCGGCATTGGCGCCGGGAACGCCAAGAACGGGTTGCCAGCAACGCGCGGTCAGTCCACCAAGATGATCATCTCGATGGACTACGAGACCCTGAGCGAACAATTGTCGCGACGACACCAACTCGATGACGATTTGAAGAGACAATCACTCGTGAAGTTCTTCAGTCACCACCGAGAAGGCGATCCAGTCGATGATGATTCTCCGGGCCACCGATTCAGATCTGAAGGTCAATTCTCTGGAACCATTCATCCCAGCAAATTACGATCAGCCGCCTGTGACGCAGGATTGATCCCGCTGGTGTTTGGCAGTGACAGTGAAGTGCTCAATCTTGGCCGAGAAAAACGAATGTTCTCCACCGCGCAATACCGTGCATTGGTGGCTCGAGATCGTGGTTGTGCCACACCGGGGTGTACTATGCCCGCTGCCTATTGCCAGATCCACCACATCACCGAATGGGAAAACGGTGGCGACACCAATATGGGCAATGCGGTCTTGCTCTGCCAGGGCCACCACACCGATGTGCACTTAGGCAAATGGCGCATTCAACGCATCGACGCCAAGGGGGTCTGGTTTGTCCCAGAACCCTGGGTGAGCCCAGATCCAACCCCTCGGCGTAACGCATATTGGCATCACTAAGGGTCGCAGCTTATGTCAGCGCGTGGCCAGCCGATCCCAGCGCCTGGCAGGCCTGAACGATCCGCTCGCTCATAGAGGCTTCGGCTTTCTTGCCCCAGGTACGCGGGTCGTACATTTTCTTGTTGCCGACTTCGCCATCAACTTTGAGCACCCCATCGTAGTTCTCAAACATGTGGGCAGCCACCGGACGCGTGAAGGCGTACTGGGTGTCGGTATCGATGTTCATCTTGATCACACCATAGGACACAGCGTCAGCAATTTCTTGATCTGTCGAGCCCGAACCACCGTGGAAGACCAGGTCGAAGGGGCGCTCCACGCCGACCTTGGCTCCCACCTCACGCTGGATTTCGTCCAACAGCTCGGGACGGAGCTTGACATTGCCCGGCTTGTACACCCCGTGAACGTTACCGAAGGTCAGCGCGGTAATGTAGCGACCCTTCTCGCCGGTTCCCAAAGCCTCAACGGTCTTCATGCCGTCTTCGACCGAAGTGTAGAGCTTGTCATTGATCTCGTTCGCCACTCCGTCTTCTTCACCACCGACAACACCGATCTCCACTTCGAGAATCTGGTGGTTGGCCTGAGTTCGCTCCAGGAGCTGTTCGGCAATGCGCAGGTTGTTTTCCAGAGGCTCTGCCGAACCATCCCACATGTGAGAGTTGAAGATCGGATCACGACCGGCCTTGACTTCTTCGGCGGAGGCGTCCAGGAGCGGGTTAACGAAGCCCTCGAGTTTGTCCTGCGGGCAGTGATCGGTGTGCAGAGCGATGGTGACACCGTAGGAATCAGCAACTACCTTGGCGAAGGCGGCGAAGGCCTTCGCCCCCACGACCATGGATTTCACCGACTGACCAGAGAAATACTCGGCACCACCGGTCGAAACCTGGATGATCCCGTCAGACTCTGCCTCAGCGAAACCGCGGATAGCAGCGTTGAGAGTCTGTGAACTGGTGACGTTCACCGCGGGATAGGCATAGCCACCCTTTTTCGCGGCGTCAATCATCTCAGCGTACTTATCGGGGGATGCGACAGGCATATAAGCTCCTTCATCGATCTGGTTTTGCCCCCAGTCTAACCATCCACCACCCGGCGGTCAGGACCTGCCGGGCGAACCGCATGCTGTCGCACCCATTCATGCATCGCGATACCGGCGGCCACCCCGGCATTGATTGAACGGGTTGAGCCATATTGCGCAATGGCCAACGTTGCCGTGGCAGCCCGATGAATGTCCTCGGAAATCCCCGGTCCCTCTTGCCCAAAGACCATCACGCATTCCCTCGGGAAGCTGAACTCCTCGATCGCCACCGAATCCTCAAAAAGGTCCACGGCCAGAATCGGTAGGTTGTTCTCTTGCGCCCACGCCACAAAGTCGTCAATAGTGGGATGATGCTCAACGTGCAGGTAGCGGTCGGTGACCATCGCACCACGACGATTCCACCGGCGTTTGCCAATGATGTGCACCCCAGCGACGTTAAACGCGTTCGCGGTTCTCACCACGGTTCCGATATTGAAATCGTGCTGCCAATTCTCGATGGCAATGTGCAGACCGTGGCGCGATCGGTCGAGGTCGGCCACAATGGCCTCCACTGTCCAATACCGGTACCGGTCCAACACATTGCGACGATCACCCTCAGCCAGTAGTTGCGGATCGTACTGTTCGCCGGTGGGCCAGGGTCCTTCCCAGGGGCCTACACCGACTTCACGGTGGTAGCCGTTGTCGGTGGGGTGCTGCGCGGAGTCCGTCACGTCGTCGGGCCGTCGATGTGCGGCTCGGTGTGCCGATCATGCACCGCCCAGGCGGCCCCCGAGGCGATGCCGGTGACCGTCAGTACCGATGGCCACGCGCCAATTTTCTTCGATAACCAGTGCGACGCGCCGAAAGCGCCCAGGTATACCGTCGCCAGTCCCACGGCGCGTCCAGCGCCACCTGCTTGCGCCCAGGCTTTTGTGGCGTAGCTACCGGCCACACCCAGTCCGACCGCGCCCAGGGCCCGAATCTTCGTCAACCGAGCCGTGGCGTAGCCACCGATCAGCCCGGCGATCACCGCCGGTGCGGTCTTGCGGTGCTGAATCTCCGTCTTGTGGTCTGCCATAGTGATCCTCCTTCAGGGATGGTTAGAGTCCGAGATCGCTCAAACGGAAGGCGGCCAGATACGGGACGCCGGCCTCGTCTTGGATCCGCTCGGCCGCTCCGGTATCCCGATCGACCAGCACAGCGACGGCTTGGACCTCACCGCCGGCAGCGCGCACACCCTCAACGGCGGTCAAGGCAGATCCGCCGGTGGTCGAGGTATCTTCCAACACCACGACTTTCCGCCCCTCGATCGAGGGTCCTTCCACCTGGCGTCCCATACCGTGTTCTTTGGCCTGTTTACGCACCACGAAAGTATCCAACTCCCGGGCCGGGTTGGCTTGGTGCAACATTGCGGTGCCGACCGGGTCGGCGCCCATGGTCAATCCTCCGGCCGCGGAAAACTCCACGTCGGAGAGTAACTCCAACATGACCCGCCCCACCAGCGGAGCTGCGCGGTGGTGCAAAGTGACTCGCCGCAGGTCGATGTAATAATCGGCCTGTTTGCCCGAGGACAGCGTCACTTTTCCGTGCACCACCGCCAAGTCTTTGACGAGTTCTGCCAGTTCAGCGCGATCCGAAGCATAGGTTCCCATGCAGGCTAGTTTACGCGGTGCATCGCCGGATCAGCCTCGGCGGGTGCACCGCCCACTGTTTATCCTGGTCAACACATCGTGAGTTGGAAATTGGCGTCACGAGCGTTGCCCCTTTAGTAGAGTGTCAACAGCACCGCTTTTTCGGAGATGAGGAACCATGAACCTGAAAAAAACCGTTCTCGGAATCAGTGCCGTGGTCGGGCTGGGTCTCACCCTGACCGGTTGCACTGGCAACGATGAAATCGCCACGACCTGTCAGAAGCTCAACAACGTCACACTCAAGGTCCAAAACGCCCTAGGGGAGTCCGGCGATGACGCCGAACGCGCCACCGGCCAGATGGAATCGGCGTTAAACGAATTTTCTCGGATGGTTCATGACACCTCCGATCAGGAGCTTGCCAACGCTCTGGAAGATATCGAAGGCTCCTACCACAGCGTCTACCAGTCCCTGGAAGACGGAGCCAGCATCGCAGAAGCCCAACAACAGGGTCTCGAGTCACAGGTCGATCCCACATCGGCCGAGGTTCTGGTTGATAAATGCGCCTCCGGCATCTAAGTCTCATTACTCTCGCGACGGGGTTGGCGCTGACCGGGTGTAGCTCCGGTGGCGATGACGCGCTCGAAGACTCGTGCGAGCAATTGCAGGGCCTACCTGAGCCCGCCGATGAGGGATTCATCGAGCAGGCCGAGGAGATCAAAAATAACGCCTCGGATGAGCAACTACGCCACGGCATCGACCAGGTCATCTCCATGGCCGAGATTCTGGAAGACCACCGCACCGGCGATACGTCGGATACCGACGCCTACGCCGAGGTGGTCGAGCTGGCCGATGACGACGAGTTTGTGGACGGGATGACCTATCTGCAAGACCACTGCGAGGTGCAGTTCTAGTCCGCTTTATGGAGTCCACGTGTGGTGGTGTGAAAAACGAGGAGACGTAGCGTGAAATTAGCGACCTGGAATGTGAACTCACTGCGGGCCCGGGCCGACCGGGTGGAGGACTTCCTCGAGCGTAGCGACACCGATGTGTTAGCCATCCAGGAAACCAAGTGCAAAGATGAGAACTTCCCCTGGGAGGTTTTTGAGCGCTTGGGTTATGCGGTCGCACATTTCGGGTTTAACCAGTGGAACGGTGTCGCGATTGCCTCCCGGGTGGGCCTCACCGATGTCCAACGAACCTTCCCGGGCCAGCCGGCCTTCGGCAAAGGCGGTCACGACCCGGTGCAAGAGGCTCGGGCAATCTCGGCGGTCGTAGGAGAAGATCTGCGGGTGTGGTCGTTGTACGTTCCCAACGGTCGGGCGCTCAACGATGAACATATGGCGTATAAGCTCAACTGGCTGGATGCGTTGCGGGAGCACATTGGCGCTGAACTCGACGAGAACCCCCAGCAAAAATTAGCACTGGTCGGCGACTGGAACATTGCACCCTACGATCAGGACGTATGGGATATCGAATTCTTCTATGAGAACGAGATGACCCACGTGTCCGCTCCGGAGCGGGAGCGCTTCCACGCGTTCGAAGAGATTCTGCACGATCCCGTGCGCGACCAGCACGAGCAGGCTTTTACCTACTGGGACTATCAGAAACTGCGTTTCCCGAAGAACGAGGGCATGCGGATCGACTTTGCCTTGGTCTCACCGGCAGTGAGCACCGGGGAAACCATGATCGATCGGGACGAACGCAAGGGTAAGGGCCCCTCGGACCACGTTCCGGTGATCGTGGAGGTTTGCTCATGAGGAAGGTCTCCTGGTGACGTGATCTAATAGATAGCATGGGTGCTATGAGCACGAGCGCACAGCAACAGATCATCAGCGCCCTGAACGTCGCCCCGGAGATCGATCCGGCCACCGAAGTCCAGCGCCGGGTGGAGTTCTTATGTCAGTACCTGCGACAGGCCGGAGCTTCCGGGCTGGTGTTGGGCATTTCCGGTGGGGTGGATTCCACCGTGGCGGGCCGGTTGGCTCAGCTGGCCGTCGAGAAGCTCCAGCAGGACGGTATTGAAGCGCGGTTTACGGCAGTGCGTTTGCCGTATCGGATGCAGGCCGATGAGTCCGATGCCACCGCTGCGGTGGAGTTTATTCGTCCGACCCGGGCAGTGACGTTCCAGATCGGTCCGGCCACCGATGAGTTCGGTGAGACCTTCCGTCAGGCCACCGGCGAGCAGATCAGCGATTTCAATTTCGGCAATGTCAAGGCGCGGATGCGCATGGTGGCGCAGTATGCTCTCGCCGGGATCGATGGCGATCTGGTGGTGGGCACCGATCACGCCGCGGAGGCGGTGACGGGGTTCTACACCAAGTTTGGGGATGGCGCCTTCGATATCGGCCCGCTCCAGGGACTGAATAAGCGACAGGTGCGCAGCATCGCCCGGTATTTGGGTGCACCGGAACATTTGTGGGCCAAAGTCCCCACCGCGGATCTGCTCTCCGATCAGCCCCAGCGCACCGATGAAGATGAGCTGGGACTGACCTATGATCAGATCGATGACTTTCTCGAGGGCAAGATCGTTCCCGAGGACGTGGCTGAGCGGATCATCTCCGCGTACCGGGCCTCAGCGCATAAGCGTGCGCTACCGGCAGGTCCGGTCGCGTCCTAAAGGCTAGGACTGTCCGCGCAACTCGTTCTTGCGGATCTTTCCGGTAGCGGTGCGCGGTAGTTCCGTCAGGATCTCGAAACGGTCGGGCACCTTGAACCCGGCGAGTCGTTCCCGGCAGTGGGCCCGCAGGTCCTCGGGATCGACGTCGCCGACAATGTAGGCCACGGGGCGTGGATCACGCCTTCCACCTCGATCGAGGAGATGTTCTCGCCACCGGAAATGATGATGTCTTTGAGCCGGTCAGTCAGTCGTAGGTAACCGTCGGGGTCGATCACGCCCACATCGCCGGTGTGGTACCAGCCACCGGCGAAGGCAGTGGCGGTGTGGTCGGGATCCTTGAAATATTCGGCCATCACGCCGTTACCGCGGACCACGACCTCGCCGAGGGATTCCCCGTCGTGCGGTAAGAAATTCATCTGCGGATCCACCACGGCCAGCTCGCCGGCGTGGATCATGGGCACGCCCTGCCGGGAGAGCTTGGCGTGGCGGTCCTCCCAGTCGGGTTGGGCCTGAGTAATCGAGAAGGGCCCGTAGGTTTCGGTCAGTCCGTAGACCGGGATCGGCGTGATGCCCAGTTCTTCCAGCCCGGCAATGATCGACGGTGGCGGGGCGGCCCCGGCGGTGGTGAGTTTGACGCCCGGGACTGGGTGGGCGCGGGGCGAATCCAGGATAGTCGCGCACACCACCGGCGCCCCGCACAAGTGGGTCACGGTATCGAGCTGGTCCCAGATAGCGTCCTGACGAACCGCACGCAGACACAGGTGGGTGCCACCGGCGGCGGTGACAGCCCACGGTGTGGTCCAGCCGTTGCAGTGGAACATCGGTAGCGTCCACAGGTATCGGGTGGTGGCATCATAGCCGTAGTGGTAGGCAGCCGACAGAGCGGCCAAATAGGCCCCACGGTGGGTATACACCACGCCTTTCGGCGGGCCGGTGGTACCGGAGGTGTAGTTCAGCGCGATCGGGTCGTCCTCTGCAATCGTCACCGCTGGTGGGGCGGGAGCATCGGCGATGAACCGCTGGTACTGCTCATCCAGCGTGATCATTTCGATCCCGAGCTCGGTACACACCGGTGTCAGACGGTCGGCGACATCCGGGTCGACGAACACGATCCGGGCCTCAGCGTGATCGAGAATGTAGCGGAATTCGGCCGAGGTCAGGCGCGGGTTGAGCGGGTTGAGGACCGCCCCCAGCATCGGCACCGCAAAGTGGGCGACCAACATCTCGGGCAGGTTCGGAGCCACCACCGAAACGGTCTGGCCCGGCGAGACGGTGGCCGATAAGGCCCCGGCGAGCTGGCGCACCTGCTGGTGAAATTCGCGATACGTCCAGCTGGTGCCTTCACATTCCACGGCGGTGTGGTCGGGATAGATGGCGGCGGTACGGTCAAGATACGTGACGGGAGTCATAGTGTGGCGCATGAGTTCAGATTAGCAGGTCAGCAGAACTGCCTGTCCGGGTGCGATTAGGCTAGAACCATGTCCAAAACTCCCTGGTGGTCCCATGCTGTCATTTACCAGATCTATCCCCGCTCCTTTGCCGATTCCACGGGGTCGGGGATGGGTGATCTGCCGGGGGTGATCGCCAAGCTCCCGTATCTGGCCGAGCTCGGGGTGGATGCCATCTGGCTCTCGCCCTTTTACGTCTCCCCGCAACAGGACGCCGGCTATGATGTGGCCGATTACCGGGACGTGGACCCGCTGTTTGGCACTCTAGCCGATGCCGACCGGCTGATTACCGCCACCCACGAGCACGGGCTGAAAATCATCGTGGATTTGGTGCCGAACCATACCTCGGATCAGCACCCCTGGTTCCAGCAGGCCTTAGGCGACCCGGCCGCCCGGGATCGGTATATTTTCCGCGACCAGCCCAATAACTGGTTGTCGCATTTCGGAGGAAAGGCCTGGACCCAGATTACCGAACCGGATGGCACCCCGGGCCCGTACTATCTGCACCTGTTTGACACCTCGCAACCGGATTTGAACTGGGAGCACCCCGAGGTGCGCGAAGAGTTCGAGAATATTCTGCGGTTCTGGTTGGACCGCGGGGTCGATGGGTTCCGAGTTGATGTGGCCCACGGGCTGGTCAAACAGGCTGGACTACCCGATCATCCGCACCGGCCGGGAATGATCACCGATGCCGAACTGGATCACAATATCACTGATTCGGACAGCTTCACCCCGGTGCACCCCTTCTACGATCAGGAGGGCGTGCACGAGATTTACCGTAGCTGGCACCGGGTGCTGGAGGAATACCAGGATCGGATGATGGTTGCCGAGGCCTGGATCTCGCCGCTGTTCCGGCTGTTCCGCTACGTGCGCCCCGACGAGATGCAGCAGGCCTTTAACTTCACCTTCCTCACCGCCGGCTACGATGCCCAGGCGCTCCACGAGGCTATTGACATCTCGTTCGCCGAGGCGCACGCGGTGGGGGCGCCGGTGACCTGGGTGCTGTCGAATCACGATACGGTCCGGCACGCCTCCCGCTTCGGACTGCCGGATCCCACCAGCTATCCGGACAGCATCACCGCCGAAGACATCCAGCCGGATGAAGCCCTGGGACGCCGACGCGCGTTGGCGGCGGCGATGATCGAGCTGGCACTGCCGGGCTCGGCCTATATCTATCAGGGCGATGAGCTGGGCCTGCCCGAACACACCACCCTGCCGAACGAGGCACGTCAAGATCCGACCTACCGGCGCACCCGGGGTGCCGAGTACGGTCGCGACGGGGCCCGGGTGCCCATGCCGTGGCGGGCCGGTCAGCCCGACGGGTGGCTTCCGGCCCCGGAGTCCTATCACCGCTTGGCCGTGGATCAACAAGACGGGGTGCCCGGATCATTTTTGGAAACCTACCGGCAGTTGTTGCGCCTGCGGGCTGAATACCGGTTGGGTTCCGGTCAGTTCGCCTGGTCCGCCCACCACGATCCGCACCGCGGGGTGCTGGCCTTTACCGTCACCACTGAAGACCATACGGGGACTCAGCGCGTCGAGGTTATTGCCAATCTGTCGGATCGGCCGGTGACGGTCGCCCCCGGGGAACTACTGATCGGCCCCGGTTACGCCGAGAGCATGGTGGAGCCCGATTCCACCGCGTGGCTCATACGGTAGTGTTAGGTTAACCTCAGTCAAGGAGTGAATGCCACGATGTCCGATCACCACGACCTGGTCGATACACAGGAAATGTATCTGAAGGCCATTACCGAATTGCACGAGGCCCGCCTGCCGGCCCTGCGCGCCCGGTTAGCCGAACGCTTCGAGCAGTCCTCCCCGACCGTCTCGGAGACGGTAAATCGGATGTCGAAGGCCGGGTTGCTGGTGTTGGGCAACGACCGGGTGTTGCACTTTACCGCAGAAGGCGAACAGCAGGCCTTATCGGTGATGCGCAAACACCGAGTGATCGAGCAGTTTTTGCATCAGGTGGTCAAGCTCGACTGGTCGAAAATTCACGCCGAAGCGTGCCGATGGGAGCACGTGGCCAGTGATGAGGCCGTGGAGTTGATGGACGGGCTCTTGGAGCACCCGGAGGTGGATCCTTTCGGCAATAAAGTCCCGCAACTCAATGGTTCCCAGGTGCATTCGGTGGACCAGCCCGCCGATGACAGCATTGTGGACCGGGACCACGGCATCCTGTCGCGGATCGGGGAAATCGCCCAGATTGATCAGGAGTTCTTGGCCGATTGCCTGGCCCAGGGCATCACGCTGGGTACCGACGTCACTGTGGAACAGGTTCCGGACGGGTATGTCTTGATCCACGGCGAGGCTGAGGTGTTTGTGCCCGAGGGCTATGCCCGAGGGGTGTTCCTCAGCTAAGCTTCCCGGGGTTCCGCCCCCATCGCCTGGGCGGCCCAGTACCCGGACATACCGTGCACCCCGGCCCCGGGCGGGGTGGCTGCCGAGCCCATAAAGAGCCGGTCGGTGAGCCGGTAGGGTTCGCGGGTGAGACCGGGACGTAGCACCGCCTGACTGCGGGTCATCGCCCCACCGGCAATATCGCCACCGATGAGGTTCGGGTTCCAGTCCTGCAGATCTTGTGGGGAGACCAGGTGGCGGTCCAGGATTCGGTCGCGGAAGTCCGGGGCGAACCGGGAAATTTGGGCCTCGATCCGCTCGGCTACCAGTCCGCGACGGGGCTCGTGATAATTGGCCGGCACGTGCGCGTAGGTCCACAGGATCGTGCGCGAATCGGTGGTCCGGCTGGGGTCAGCGACTTGTTGCTGACACACCATCACAAAGGGCCGTTCGGGCATGCGTCCGGCGGTGATCTGGGCTTCGGCCAACCGGATCTCAGCGGCTTGACCGCCCACGTGAACGGTCACGGCCTGACCGACGCGGTCATCGCTCCAGGGCACCGGCCCGTCGAGCAGATAGTCGACCTTATACACGCCGGGTCCGTAGCGCCAGCGAGACAGCCGGCCCAGGGTGGTATCGCTCAACCCGGCGGCGGTCTCGCGTCCGGCGAGGGTCATCACCTGGGCCGGGGTCATATTCAGCAGGATTTTCTCGGCATCCAACTCGTGTAGCGAGGTGATCTCCGTATCGGTGTGAATCCGTCCGCCGTGGCTGGTAATCACCGATCCCAGGGCGTCGGAAATGGCCTGGGAGCCCCCCTCGGCCACCGGCCAGCCACGGGTCATGCCCAGAGCGCCGAAGATCGCGCCATAGGCGGAGGTAAACGGGTGACCCAGCGGGGTGATGGCGTGGGCGGCCGAGCCGATAAATAGCGCCCGGGCGGGCTGGTCGCGGAAGGCGGTGCGAGTGAACCACGTCGAGGGTGGGGATCCGAACAGCCCGAATTGGGCCATGCGTACCGGGTGGGCAGGGAACCGCAGCAACGGACCCATGACGTTTTCCAGGTCCTTGTCAATATTGTCGACCAGGGACCGGTGAATCATCCGCCAGGCGGTGCCGTCGCCACCGAGTTCGGCGGCGGTGTCTTCTAGGCTGTGATGTAAGACCACGGCCGAGCCGTCGTCCAACGGGTGGGCCATGGGGTAGCGGCCGTGTCGCCAGCGTAGCCCATGATCGGTCAGTCGCAGTCGGGCGAAGACCGGGCTGGCCACCCCGAAGGGGTGGGCGGCAGCCCCCAGGTCGACCACGGTGCCGGGCCCGAAGATCTCCGCTGAGGAGCTGGCTCCGCCGATGCGGGCATTGCGTTCGTAGACGTCGACCTGCCAGCCGGCCTTCGCTAGCAGGGCGGCGGCGGTGAGCCCGTTGGGGCCGGCGCCGACGATGGCTGCCGTACGGGATGGTGAGCTGGTGGGCACTATCCGAAGTACTCGCTGATCAGGTTCGCACGGGTCCGGTTGATCTCACTGAACATCAGTGGCTCAAGCCCGTTGATGTGCAGGCTGGTGGAGGCGGTCACCGCCCCGATCTGCGCCAGTGGCACGTGGTGCGCTTCGGCCAGTTGCTCCAGGGCGGTCACCTGCACCGGAGGCACCGAGACGATGGCCCGACCCTGAGATTCGGAGAACAACAGGGTCGGCAGGTCAATCCCATCGCGGTCGGCCACGTGGTTCAGCTCGCACTCCGCGCCGACCTGGAACCGCAGGCAGGCTTCGGCCAGCCCGGCAGCTAGTCCCCCACCGGAGAGATCGTGGGCCGCGGAGATCAGCTGGCGTTGTGCGGCGGTCTGCAACAGTTGCGCCAGTGCCTTTTCGGCAGCCAGGTCGACCTGGGGCGGTACGCCGCCGAGGTGCCCGTGCATCCGCGCCAGTTCGGAGCCGTCGAGCTCATCGGCGGTGGTGCCCAGCAGGTAGATCACGTGACCGGCGTGGGCGGACTGCCAGCCAGAAGGTACCCGGTTCTCCACGTTCTGGTGTACGCCCAGCACGGCGACCACCGGGGTGGGGTGGATGGCCTGGGCGCCGGTGGAGTTGTATAGCGAGACGTTGCCACCGGTAACCGGGATGCCCAGTTCCAGGCACCCATCGGCCAACCCGCGCACGGCTTCGGCGAATTGCCACATCACCGCTGGATCTTCCGGGGAGCCGAAGTTCAGGCAGTCGGAGACCGCCACCGGGCGGGCCCCGGAGGTGGCCACATTGCGATAGGCCTCGGCCAGGCTGGCCTGAGCGCCGGTGTAGGGATCCAGGGTGGTGAACCGCGAGTTGCAGTCGGTGGCCACGGCAATGCCGAGCCCGGTGGTTTCGTCCACGCGGATCACCCCGGCGTCATCCGGTTCGGCCATGGCGGTGTTGCCCTGCACGTAGGAGTCGTACTGGGCGGTGATCCAGGAGGTATCGGCCAGATTCGGGGTGGAGAGCAAGTCCAAGATGGTCTGGCGCAGATCGGCCTCGGGGGCCTGGAAATCGAGGGCCTGGAAGTGGTCGGTGGCCAACGCGTCCTGACTGTCCGGACGGTGGTAGGGGCGGTGGTATTCGGGCCCGTCATGAGCCACGGTGCGCGGGTCCACGTCGACGATCACCTCGCCGTCCCACTCAATGATCAGCCGGTTGGTGTCGGTCACCTCGCCCAACACCGAGTACTCGACCTCCCACTTATCCATCACGGCTTCAAAGTCGGCCAGTTTCTCGGGGGTGACGACGGCCATCATCCGTTCCTGGGATTCTGACATCAGAATCTCGCTGGGGGTCAGGCTCGGGTCACGCAACAGCACCTGGGTGAGGTCCACGTGCATCCCGCCCTCACCGTTGGAGGCCAACTCCGAGGTGGCACATGAAATGCCGGCAGCACCCAGGTCTTGGATACCTTCCACCAGTCCGGAGTGGAATAGCTCCAGGCAGGCCTCGATCAGGACCTTTTCGGCGAACGGGTCACCGACTTGCACCGCCGGGCGTTTGGAGGGTTTGGTGTCGTCGAAGGATTCTGAGGCCAGCACGCTGGCGCCACCGATGCCGTCACCGCCGGTGCGGGCACCGAAGAGTACGACCTGATTGCCCGCCCCCGAGGCGTTGGCGGTGCGCAGATCCTCGTGGCGCAGTACGCCGACCGCCAGCGCGTTGACCAACGGGTTACCGCGATAGCACTCGTCAAATTCGGTTTCTCCGCCGATATTGGGTAGCCCCAGCGAGTTACCGTATCCGCCGATTCCGGCCACTACGCCGGGGAGTACCCGTTGGGTGTCGGGGTAGTCGATCGGACCGAAACGTAGCGCGTCCATGACCGCCACCGGGCGGGCACCCATCGAGATAATGTCGCGCACGATCCCACCCACGCCGGTGGCTGCACCCTGGTAGGGCTCGACGAAGGACGGGGAGTTATGGGACTCGATCTTGAAGGTCACCGCCCAGCCGTCACCGATGTCGGTGACCCCGGCGTTCTCACCGATGCCCACCATCAGGTCCTGACGCATCTCGTCGGTGACCTTCTCACCGAATTGGCGCAGGTGGACCTTGGAGGACTTATAGGAGCAGTGCTCGGACCACATCACCGAGTACATCGCCAGCTCGGCGTGGGTGGGCCGGCGCCCCAAGACCTTTTTGATCTCGGCGAACTCGTTGTCCTTCAATCCCAGTTCGGCCCAGGGAAGTTCTTCATCGGGGGTGGCAGTCGCGTGGTCGACGGTGTCGAGGTTGAACATCGTAATCCTTAGGCTCTCGCAAGTGAGGTCAGCACGGACTGGAACACGCCCAGCCCATCGGTTCCCTGGCGCATGGTGGCAGGTGTGGCGGTTCCGGAGGCCAGTGAGGGGCCGAAACCGGCTTCCACCGCGTGTTCGGGGTGGGGCATCAGCCCCACCACAGTGCCTGCCTCATTGGTGATACCGGCAATGTCATTGCGGGAGCCGTTCGGGTTGTGGCCACGGTAGCGGAAGACCACCCGGTTGGACTCCTCCAGCATCGCCAGCGTCTGCTCATCGGCAACGTATTGGCCGTCCTGGTTCTTCAAGGGCACCACAATCTCCTCGCCCTGACGAAACGAGGACGTCCAGGCGGTGGTAGCGTTGTCAATGCGCAAACGTTGATCGGTGCGGATGAACTTCAGGTGATCGTTTTTGATCATCGAGCCCGGCAATAATCCGGCCTCGGTGAGGATCTGAAACCCGTTGCAAATGCCCAGCACCGGCAGGCCGGTCTCAGCTGCGGCCACCACCTGGGTCATCATCGGGGCTTTGGCGGCCATCGCCCCGGCGCGCAGATAGTCGCCGTAGGAGAATCCGCCGGGGATCACCACCGCGTCGCTACCGGCCAGGTCGGTGTCCTTGTACCACAGCTGCACCGGCTCGGCGCCGGCCAACCGCACCGCTCGGGTAGCATCGCGGTCATCGAGTGTTCCAGGAAAGGTGATAATGCCAATACGTGGGCTCATGCCTGCTCCACCGCATCGTCGTCAGCCACAGACACATTCACCACGTCTTCGATCACCGGGTTGGAGAGCAGTTCTTCACCGGCCCGACGTGCTGCCTGCAGGTGGGCCTCGGTGACCTCACCGTCGACGAACAGTTCGAAACGCTTGCCCTGACGGACTGCGGAGAAATCGGAGATCCCGATTCCGGGGAGCTGGTGGGCAATGGCTTTACCCTGCGGATCAAGAATTTCGGGTTTGAGCATCACGTCAACGACGATACGAGGCATCTGCAGTCTCCACCTTCTGACGAAATCGTGTACGTCAAAATCTTAGGCGCTTCAGCCACGCTTTGCCTATTCCGGGGGTTTTCATTGCGGGGTTAACACACCGCACCCGCCAGCACACCTCAAAGAAGCGCTGACGGGTGCGATGAGTATATGGAGTTTTTACTCGTACTTCTCGCCGGCCTTGGCCTTCGCGATCAGCCCTTCGGAGGGCAGGAAGTGGTCACCGTACTTCTCGGCGAGCTCCCGAGCGCGAGCCACGAAGCCCTGCAGGCCGCCGGCGTACTGGTTGACGTACTGCAACACGCCACCGGTCCAGGCCGGGAACCCAATACCGAGGATCGAGCCGATATTAGCATCGGGTACCGAGGTCAGCACGCCTTCTTCCAGGCAGGCAATGGTGTCCAGTGCCTCAGCGAAGAGCATGCGTTCCTGCAGGTCGATCAGCTCCGGCACCGAGGTCCCGGACTTGAAGTGCTCCCGTAGCCCCGGCCACAACAGCTGACGCTTGCCGTTCTCGTCGTAGTCGTAGAACCCGCGACCGGACTTGCGGGAAGGACGATCGGCTTCTTCCACCATCCAGCGCAGTACGTCCTGGGAAGGGTGGTGTGGGGTCTCGATGCCGGCAGCACGGTCTGCTTCTTCGGCCTCAGAACGGATCTTCAGCGGCAGGGTCAGCGTCAGGTCGTCCAGCAGCGACAGCGGGCCGGAGGGGTAACCGGCCTGCATCGCGGCGTGCTCGACGGTGGCCGGCTCCACACCTTCACCCACAGCCGCCAGGGCTTCGCGCATGTATTTATCGATCACCCGGGAAGTGAAGAAACCGCGCGAGTCGGTGACCACGATCGGGGTCTTGCGGATCGCGGCCACGTAGTCGAAGGCGCGTGCCAGTGCCTCATCGGAGGTCTTCTCGCCGCAAATGATCTCCACCAGTGGCATCTTGTCGACCGGGGAGAAGAAGTGAATGCCGATGAAGTCTTCCTGACGGTCCACGCCAGCAGCCAGCGAAGTGATCGGCAAGCTGGAGGTGTTGGAGCCCAGCAGTGCGTCCGGGGTGACAATGTCCTGGATCTCCTGGAACACCTGGTGTTTGAGCTCCACGGATTCGAAGACCGCCTCGATGACGAAGTCCACGCCCTCAAAATCGGAGGCCTCCCCGGTCGGGGTGATGCGGTCCAGCAGAGCCTGGGACTTTTCTTCGGTGGTCTTGCCCCGCTGTAGAGCCTTGGCCTCAAGCTTGCGGGCGTAGTCCTTACCCTTTTCAGCCGCCTCCAGCGAAACGTCCTTGAGCACCACGTCCAGTCCAGCCTTGGCGGACACGTAGGCGATGCCTGCGCCCATCAAACCGGCTCCGAGTACGCCGAGCTTTTTGATCTCCCGCGGGGCAATGCCGTCGGGACGGGAGCCACCGGACTTGATGTGCTGCATGTCGAAGAAGAAGGCCTGGATCATGTTCTTGGCCACCTGAGAGTGGGTCAGGTGAATGAAGTACCGGGTCTCAATCGCCAGTGCGGTGTCGATATCCACCGAGGCGCCCTCTACCGCAGCAGCCATGGCAGCACGCGGTGCCGGGAAGTTCGCGCCCTTCAGCTGGCGACGCAAGAGTGCCGGTAGGGCCGGCAGCTGGCTGGCGACCTTGGGGCTCTTCGGGTCCCCGCCGGGGATTTTGAAGCCCTCTTGGTCCCAAGGCTGGACCGGTTCGGGGTTGTTCTTGATCCAGGCCACCGCAGCCTCGCGGAGCTGCTCGGCGGGCACCAGCTCATCGATGAGCCCCAGCGCGTGGGCGTCCTCGGCCTTGAACTGGGTACCGGGAATCACCACTTTCTGCAGGGCGTCCTGGATACCGAGCATGCGCACCAGGCGAGTCACACCGCCACCGCCGGGAAGCAGTCCCAGGGTCACTTCGGGCACACCGTAGCGTGCCTTGGGATTATCGGAGGCGGCCAGTCGGTAGTGCGAGGCCAGGGCGATTTCGAGGCCACCGCCCAGGGCGGCACCGTGCATGGCGGCCACCACGGGTTTACCCAGTTGCTCCAGACGACGCAGTAGCGACTTGATGTGGCTGAGTTCTGCCACCTGGGCGTCGGTGTTCTCGGGGGTCATCTCGCGCAGTTGCTCGAGGTTACCTCCGGCGAACCAGGTCTTTTTCGCCGAGGTGATCACCACGCCGGTGATCTCTTCGGCTTCCAGCCGGTCCACGGTGGCTGAGAAGGCCTGCACGAAGTGGTCGTTCATGGTGTTGACCGAGGCATTGGGGTCGTCCATGGTGATGGTCACGATGCCATCGGCGTCTTGGTCCCACTGGTATCCGGTGTAGTTCTCTGTCGTCATGACTGTTCCCCTTAGACTCGCTCGATAATGGTCGCAATACCCATGCCGCCACCGATGCACAGGGTGGCCAGACCGCGCTGCTGGTCGGTGCGCTCGAGCTCATCGAGCAACGTACCCAAAATCATCGCGCCGGTCGCACCCAATGGATGGCCCATGGCGATGGCACCACCGTTGACGTTGACCTTTTCATCCGGAACGCCCAGCTCCTTCTGCCACTTCATCACCACAGCGGCGAAGGCCTCATTGAGTTCGAACAGGTCAATATCGTCCACGCTCAGACCCGCCTTGGCCAGTGCTTTCTCAGTGGCCGGGGTCGGGCCGGTGAGCATGATGGTCGGTTCCGACCCGGTGACCGCCGTCTGAATAATCTTGGCGCGCGGGGTCAGGCCCAGCTTCTCACCGATCTCGGCAGAACCGAGCAACACCAGGGCGGAGCCGTCAACGATGCCGGAAGAGTTACCGGGACCGTGGACGTGGTTGATCCGCTCCAACCAGTGGTATTTCTGCAAGGCAACGTCATCGAAACCAGCCTGGGCACCGATCTTGGCGAAACTGGCGGGCAGTTCGCCCAGGGATTCCACGGTGGAGCCGGGACGGCGGTGTTCATCGTGGTCGAGCAGCACATGACCGTTGATGTCTTTCACCGGCACGATCGAGCGGTCGAAGCGACCTTCTTGCCACGCGGTCTCAGCCCGCTGCTGGGAACGAGCGGCGTAGGTGTCGACGTCTTCGCGGCTGAAACCTTCCACCGTGGCAATCAAGTCTGCGGAGATACCCTGGGGCACGAAGTAGGAGTCATAGGCGGTGGCGGGGTCCTGAGAGTACGGGCCACCGTCAGCACCCAGTGGCACCCGCGACATGGATTCCACGCCGCCGGCCAGCACGAGATCTTCGAAGCCGGAGCCGATCTTCTGGGCGGCCAGGTTCACAGCTTCGAGGCCGGAGGCGCAGAACCGGTTGACCTGCACACCAGCCGCCGTGTCAGGTAGGGACGAAGCCAGGGCAGCGGCGCGAGCGATATCTCCACCCTGGTCTCCAACCGGGGAGACCACGCCCAGGACAATGTCGTCAATGAGTTGTGGATCTAACGAGGGGTTGCGTTCTTGGATAGCCTCGATCAAGCCCACCACCAGGTCGATGGGTTTCACCGAGTGCAACGACCCGTTCTTATTCTTCCCGCGCGGAGTTCGCACGGCATCATAGATATATGCCTCGGGCATGGACCTTCCTTTTCCTTTTCTGTGAGCTAGGACTCAACCAACAGTATTGAGGATAGCGTCTCATACCTGCAACTCGAGTTACAGGTAGCTGAGCCCGAGACAACGTTTTAGCGGACGTTGTCATGCCGTCCGCTCCCTAGCTGTCGGTGACTACTCCCAAATCTTTAAGGTATTCATAGGCCACGTCACCGTAATCTTCTCCGTCCACGTCCACGCGGGCATTAAGTTCCTGCATCCGGTCATTGTCTAGGTCAGCGACGACCGGCGCAAAGAGGTCTTCAAGCTGGGGATATTGCTCGGCGAGCTCACTGTCAACGACCGGTGCCATGTTGTATTTGGGGAAAAATCCCCGCGGGTCTTCCAGCGCTACCAGGTCCAACGCCTTAATACGACCGTCGGTGAAAAATACCTCACCGAAGGTACAGGTTCCGTTAGCAAGGGCCGCATAGATCGCTCCGGTGTCGATAATCGACACCTGTTCAGAAGGAGGTTCATCCATCCCGTATTCCTCCAGCATCGGGATAAACCCATCATTGCGAGCCTGGAACTCGGCATCCACACAAAATGTTTGTTCTGCCTCGGGGAGCTTCGTCATATCGTCCAGGGATGAGACCCCGTATTCTTCAGCCGTCTCCCTGCGCACAGCCATTGTATACGTGTTGTTCATGTCAGCGGGCTCGTACCACGTTAGCCCGTTGGACTTGTCCGCGTCCCGCACAGCTTCGTATTGTTCCTGGGAATCGGGTATCGGATCAGTGTGCCCCATATATGTGATCCAGGCTGTCCCTGTATATTCCAAGGTGAGGTCAACATCACCTGTCAACTGGGCCTGGCGAACCGAGGTCGAGCCGGGAATATTCGTCAGGTCCTGAACGTCAGCCCCCGCTGACTGCAGTAGCACCACAGCGATCTTGCCCAGAAGGATTTGCTCGGTGAAGTTCTTGGAACCAACGGAAATACTGGCACCGTCAAGGCTAATGTCGGCGACCTCACCGGTCAGCGTCCCCGAGGGAGTGTAACCGCCGGCAGTACCCAAACCACAACCGGACAGGACCAGGCTTCCGATGAGCCCGAGACTACTCACGCCGATAACAGCTCGACGTTTAGCGACCCGAAGCAACATCTTCAACGACATTGACCGTTTCACGCAGTCACCCCCTTCGGAGCCAAGATCGCTTCGCACAGTCTTCCCACCCATTCGATCAGCAGGGCTAGAGTACCAATCAACAGGGCACCCGAAATCAGAATGGGAAACCGGTACAGGCTGATTCCGGTGGTGATGAGTGTCCCGAGGCCACCAGCGTCAATAAAAGTCGCGAAGGCCCCAGCACCCACCAATAGCACGAGTGCTGTGCGCACCCCCACCATGATCACTGGTAGTGCCATCGGTAGCTCGACTCTGAAGAGAACTTGCCACGGAGACATCGAAATCCCCCTGGCAACCTCAATAAGTTCGGGGTCAACGGAGCGCAAGGCTGCAATCGTATTGGCCAGCACGGGCAAGAAAGCGTAGATCCACAGCGATACAACAGCAGTTGTCGCCCCGAATCCCCACCACATAGCCAGTAGCACGATCACACCGATCACCGGTGCTGCCTGTCCCATATTGGCAATGAAGGTCACCGGAGTTGCCAGCCGGCGTAAGCTACCGCGCGTGAGGAGAATTCCGACGGGAATCGCGGTGAGTACTACAACAATGGTGCAGACCAAGACCAGTACAACGTGCTCGCCCGCCATGACCGCCACGTTGGAGAGGTCCAAGGTACGGGCTTCAATATCGTCCAAAGTTGCGGCCGCTTGCCAGACCAGCCAGCCCCCCAGCAAGATGATCACGAGCACCGGGATACCCGCCAGCAAGATTTTGTCTTCGCGAGAAAGCCTTCGCCACATGATCAGTTCACTCCCCGCACATCGTCAGTCAGATTGTCGGATGAACCGGGCTGTTGCTCGTCGTGTACCGGCTGCGCAACCTGTTCATTCAGGGCGCGGACATAATCCGTCACCGTCTCATAAAGCAACACACCCTGGTAGGTGCCACGCTTGACCACCATGGCACCACCGTGGGAGGAGGTGAGCATTGCGTCGAGCGCGTCATTGAGAGTTGACCGGTGGTCGATGACGGTCTGCAAATCCGCCTTGGGATCTGGCACCGTAGCCTGTCGTTGGAGCGTGCGCAGGCTGACCCAGTCACGGGGCTCGTCACGCTCATTAAGGATCACAACAGCACTCGCTCCCTCTACTGTGGCCCGTTGCACTACCTCATCCACAGACTCGCCAATCCGGGCTGTGGGTGGATGCGACAACCCAAGTTCGTCAACCCGCCGTAAGCTGAGCTGTTTTAAAGTGGATCCAGCACCGATGAAATCGTCGACAAAATCGCTGGCCGGTGCGGCGAGAACCTTTTCTGGCGTGTCGTACTGCGCGATCGTGGCTCCTGGTTGGAAAATCACCATCCGGTCACCCAGTTTGATCGCTTCATCTATATCGTGAGTCACGCACACGATAGTCTTCTGCAGTTCAGACTGAATCCGCATAAGTTCATCCTGCAACCGCGAGCGCGTCACCGGGTCAACCGCGCCGAACGGCTCATCCATCAGCACGATCGGGGGATCAGCAGCCAGTCCACGCGCCACACCCACACGCTGTTGCTGTCCGCCGGAGAGTTCCCTCGGATAGCGGTCACGGTAAATCTGCGGGTCAAGCCCCACCATGTCCAGAAGCTCATCTACTCGGGCGCGGATCCGCTTCTTATCCCACTTGAGTAGCCCCGGGACGAGGCCAATATTGGCGCCCACAGTCAGGTGCGGCAACATCCCACCGCCCTGAATCACGTAGCCGATATTGCGACGCAACCTCGTGGGATTGTGGTTGGTCACATCGTCCCCGTCAATCAGAATCGTGCCAGCGCTTGGTTCGATCAGTCGATTGATCATCTTCAACGTGGTGGTTTTCCCACATCCCGATGGCCCAACAAACATCACCATCTCACCGGCAGGAATGACGAGGTCCATCTCCTGGACGGCAGGATTTTTCTGCCCGGGGTACCGTTTGGAAACCTTGCGAAGTTCGATCTCAACGCCGCGGTTGGATTCGTGATGACGCTGTGACTCTGTCATGCTTTTTGTCCCTTCGAAGTGGTGAGCCGGGTCAGACCCATGAGTAAGAGGTCAAGAATGAGCGCCACGATCACGATGCCAAAAGTGCCGACCAAGGCGTAGTACACCGCGTTTGCCCCTCCAATTTGACTGAGGCCCGAGAAAATGTATCCACCCAGTCCAGGTCCTAGGGCATAGGCCGCGATGGCGGCTACACCCATGGACATCTGAGCAGAGACTCGCACGCCGGTCATAATGATCGGCCAGGCCAGTGGCAACCGCACTCGAAACAACACCGCCGCAGGCCCCATCCCTTGACCACGGGCGGACTCGACAACCAGCGGATCTATGGCTTGCAAGCCGACAATGGCATTTCGCATGATCGGCAGGATCGCGTAAAAGGTCACCAAGACCACCGACGGTAAAGTACCGATACCCACGATGGGAATCACCAGCCCAAGCAAGGCCAGTGAGGGCACGGTCAACCCGATAGAGCTCAGAGCGTTCGCAACCGAAGCACCCCACGGCCGTGACGACACCAACATTGCGATCACTAAAGCAATAATCGTGGCTAAGATCAGCGCTTGAACCACTAAGCTGGCGTGTTGGTAGGAGCGAAAAAGAATATCTCCCCACCGCGAAGTTAGAAACTCAAGCACATTCAGGACCGCCTTCCAAGGAATCCATGAGACGTCATGCGTCACCCTCAGGTCGTCGCAGGGCGAGTTTAACGGAGTGATATTTTCTTATTCAACCCCCCGACGTACCTTATTGATATTGAGCGCGTAGCTCAGGTCGTGCCTCACGTATCGTGAGCGCGAAGCCATAGTGTGAACGCATGGATAAGGACATTGTCTCGATGAGTGCTCGGATTGAAGTCACCAAGCAATTACGTAGGGATTATCGCACGGGGTCCAAGGCGGAGAAGTCAGCGATTTTAGATCAGTTTTGTGCTTCCACTGG
>NZ_RDQR01000019.1 GCF_003703835.1 Auritidibacter ignavus | reverse complement strand
AGGCACGTCGAGGTCTTTCAGATGGCTTGTGTAGGAACTTCCATCATCGGAAGGCCTCGACCTCTATCCAGCTATCGACGCGCCACTTCCCCGAGACCCCCGTCTACACCCTCGATTGTGAAGAGCCTGTTAACCTCGCTACCGGGACTGTGCTTCGGTGCACTGGGTTTCGTTGCCGTCCGGTTCGCCCAACAATTCGGGCTCACCGGAGGTTTGACCATGGGGTGTGGACTGATCTTGATCGGCGGACTGGCCCGAGCGCTTACCGGGAACGCCTGGTTGTTCCTCTTCTGTACCGTTGTGGCCTTGTCCGGGATTGCAATCGGCAATGTGCTGGCGCCAGCCTGGATCAAAACCCACGCCGGCACCGCCACGGTGGGCTTAATGGGCACCTACTCTGCCGTGGTCACTGCCTCGGGAGCACTCGGCTCACTGACGGCAGTCCCCTTAGCACAGAGCCTGGGAGCAGCGCTGGAGATCACCGGATGGCGTGCAACCCTGGGATTCTGGGCTGTAGCAGCCATCGTGCCGGGGATCATGGGCATCCTCCTGTGGGTGCACACGGGTCGGGATCGGCCTCGGGCGGTCACCCCATCCGCTACCTCCGTGAAGATCTACCGCAGCCCCCTGGCGTGGGCCATGACCGGGTTCTTCGCGTTCCAATCCATGAACGCTTATGTGCAATTCGGGTGGCTCCCACAGATCTATCAGGACGCCGGGGTCTCTCCCGCTGTTTCCGGAGCCTTGGTCTCGATCATGTCCGCCGTGCCTATCATTGGCGGGTTCGTCATGCCGTGGATCATTTCCCGGAGCAAGAACATCAGTGGCTGGATCATCGCTCTCGGGCTCAGTACCGCAACAGGATATCTTGGGCTCTTAATCGATCCAGCCGGCGGCGCCTGGATCTGGGCGATATTCTTCGGTTTCGGTGGCTGGGCCTTCCCCACCGCCATCGCGCGACTTTCCGACTTCGTCCAACCCATCGGCTATATGATTGCCGCCACCGGACCGGTGAGCATCGGGGCTCTTTTTTCCGCGACGGGCTCCTGGACAACGCCCTTAATCGTGATGATGGCCACTATCATGGTGCTCCTGATCTGCGGGTTCTTCGTCGCCCGAAAAACAACTATCGAATCTCAATTATCGAGGCTTGATATCGTCACCACAAAATCATAAACAGCGTCGGCACATTCTTCACCTTGATCGATTCACGACCTACCAACACGTATTACATCTACCGTTTACCTCCTGGTGATCCCATAGTTAACTCCGTTCCTCACACTGTGTAGCTGGCGTGCGAATGCGCCAATTACTCACACCGTACGGGGAAGGCAGGAATGTCCACAGTACGCGTCCGGGATCCGGAACAAACAGCGTTATCGCAGGATTCCGACCAAGACGAACTGGCAACAGAACGACGCAAAGCCAGGCGTAAACGACTGTCCAAGAACTGGACCTTCTTTCTCCTCTTCGCTGGCCCAAATATCCTGCTGATCTTGGCTTTTATTTATTATCCGTTGATCAGCAATATGTATTACTCCACCTTGGACTGGCGTTTGGGCTCCAGCACCGCGACGCAGATCGGGCTCGATAACTACGTTCGTTTCTTCACCTCTGATGACGGCCTCGAGGTCTGGCGGGTCACCGCGATCTTCACACTCGGAACAGTGGCCGGGTCCATGATTCTGGGCTTGCTCATCGCCCTGGTGCTCAACAAAAAGATTCCCGGACGCACTGTCGCCCGCACCGCGGTGTTTTCGCCCTATGTTCTTTCTGGCGTGGGTGTCGCCCTGGTCTGGAATTTCATCTTCAACCCAGAGCGCGGCGCACTGAGCCACATTCTCGACTGGTTCGGCCTGGACTCGCCGCAATGGTATTTGGATGAAGACTGGGCACTGTTGATGGTCATCATCGTCTATGTCTGGAAGAACCTGGGTTTCTGCGCCGTGGTGTTTCTCGCCGGTCTGCAATCAATCCCCCAAGACCTTATCGAAGCCGCTACTATCGACCGCGCCGGTCCGATTCGCCGGTTCTTCTCTGTCACGCTGCCGTTGCTCACCCCCACCGTGTTCTTCTTATTGGTCACCAACATCATCTTCTCGATGACGAATGCCTTCGACATCCTGCGGACCATGACACCCACCGGGCACGGAACGAACACGATTATTTTTGAGGTTTATTTGCAGTCCTTCGGCGCCTATCAGCGCGCCGGCTACTCTGCCGCCATCGCGGTGGTCCTGTTCTTCACGCTGTTCTTGATCACCGTGATTCAGATGCGGTTCGTCGAGCGAAAGGTGCACTACCAATGAACCAAGAAACCGACACGATGAGTTGGCGCAAAGCCTTTGCCCCTCGTCATCTCGCCGACACCCTGCTGACCGGTTACCTGCCGTTGCTTATTGCCTTCTTGATCATTGTGCTCCCGCTGGCCTGGATGGTCTCTTCTAGTTTCAAACCACCCGCGGAGATCATTACCGCCGATCCCACCGTTCTTCCCCAAGACCCGACCCTGGACAACTACAGCACGGTGGCCGATCGCGTCCCGCTATTGACAGTGCTACGCAACAGTGTGATTGTCACCGCGATCGGCGCTGCGATCAAAGTCATTTTGGCGATTACGACCGCATACGCTCTGGTCTTCATCCGGGTCCCGGGTGCAAATCTGATCTTCCTCGGTATGCTGGTCGCCCTGATGGTGCCACCAGAAGTCTCGATGTTACCAAACTATTTGACCATCACGAGCCTCGGTGGCCGGGATACCCTGTGGGGAATTATCTTGCCCGGCTTGGGCACGGCCTTTGGGACGTTCCTGTTACGCCAAAACTTCAAGGCGCTACCGAAGGAACTCTTTGAAGCCGCAGAACTCGACGGTGCCGGGCACCTACGCAAGCTGGTGCAAATCGCCGTGCCTGTCTCCCTACCTGCCATTGCGACAGTCACACTGGTCACCGTGGTCAACGAATGGAACAACTTCCTGTGGCCGCTGATCATCGTTGACACCCCCGAGAAAATGACCCTGCCGGTGGGGCTCAACCTGTTGCAGTCAATCGAAAACTCCCCCGGATCCTACGGCATCCTGATGGCCGGAGCTGTGCTGGTTATCGTTCCGATGCTACTGATCTTCGCCGCGCTCCAACGCTATATCGTTGCCGGGCTGACCCAGGGCGCGGTCAAATAGTCATCCTCACCCCTACCCACTAAAGGAGAGAATACCCATGAAGACCCCTCGATCCCCCCGAGTCCTCAGCGGTGTTGCCGCCCTGAGCATCTGCGCCCTGGCGCTGACCGCATGCGGTCCCGACACCTCCGGAGACGGACCGGAAGAACCCAGCGACATCGATTGGTCCAGCATCGAACCAGCCGATGAGATCACCTTTGCGTCCAACCACCCCGGTGCTTCCGTCGACATCGAAGAAAGCATGATTGAGGCTTTCACGGAGGAAACTGGCATTGAGGTCAACTTGATCAATTCCGGCGGTAACTACGAAGAAACCTCGCAGTGGTATCAGACTGGTGGTAGCGATACCGCCGACGTCGTGGTGCTCTCAGACGCCACCTGGTTCCCGAACTACCTCAACGATTCGCTGTTGCCGCTGGATGATGTACTGGAAGCAGCCGAAGTCGATACCGATACCTATGTGGAAGCCCTTTACGAGGACTACAACTACGAGGGTTCCCACTATGGTGTGCCCTACGCTCGCTCCACCCCGCTGTTCTACTACAACGCTGACCATTACGAAGAGGCCGGCATCGAGGAAGTTCCTGAGACCTGGGAGGAAGTCGCCGAGGTTTCCGAGAAGCTGATGGAAGCTGATGTCGCCGATTCCGCTTTCGTCTACCCGCCTCAGCCAGAGTACCCGGCGTGGACCATGGCTAACCTCGTGTGGGGTTATGGTGGCGCTTGGTCAGAGGAATGGGACTTCGAGATCATGTCCTCTGACGCTAACGTTGAGGCTCTCGAATTTGCTCAAGAATCAACCAGTGATTGGGCCTCGGTGGCATCGGGAGACCAGGCCGATGATTTCAGCGCCGGTGTGTCTAGCCAGATGATCCAATCCACTGGTTCCCTGGGTGGTGTCCTGGAGAGCGCTGACTTCGAAGTTGGCGTTGCCTTCCTCCCTTCGGGTCCGGAAGCAGAAGGTGAAACCCCCACCGGTGGTGCCGGCCTGATGATTTCGGCTTCGTCCACCCCGGAAGAGCAACTGGCAGCAGCTAAGTTCTTGGGCTTTGTCACCAACTCGGAGAATACCGCCGAATTTTCGGCCGGAACCGGTTACGTTCCGGTGCGCACCGATGCTGAGATGAGCGACGTCTATGATGAAACTCCCGAATTTGAGACGGCTGTTGACCAGCTTGAGCGCGCTCGCGTTCAGGACTATTCTCGCGTGTTCTTGCCCGGTGGCGACCTGGCTATCAGTGGCGCCTTGCAGGAGATTTTGACCAACGACGACGTCGATGTCCGCGACAGGCTCGAGAGCCTGCAGGAGGAGCTCGAGGGCCTGTACGAAACCGAGATCGCCGACGATATCGAGAACTGATCCGGACCGAGAGTCCGCGTTCTGCTTCACTATCCCACTCACCGGGGTCATCCTGGCCCATTCAGGATGGCCCCGGTATAGCCCTCAAGGAGCCACCTACTTATGGCATCAGTGACTTATGACCACGCCAGCCGGATCTACTCTGCCGGATCCCGTCCGGCCATCAATCAGCTCGACCTGGCCATCGACGATGGTGAATTTCTCGTCTTGGTGGGCCCCTCAGGGTGTGGCAAGTCAACTGCACTCCGGATGCTGGCCGGTTTGGAAGACGTTGACGAGGGGCGCATTCTCATCGGTGGCGAGGACGTCTCGCACCAAGACGCTAAGGCACGCGACATTGCCATGGTGTTTCAGAACTATGCTTTGTATCCTCACATGACCGTGGCCGATAATATGGCCTTCTCCCTGAAAATCAGCGGTGTGTCAAAGTCGCAGAGACGCGCGAAGGTCGAAAAAGCCGCCAGAATTTTGGACCTACTCCCCTATCTCGATCGCAAGCCCAAAGAGCTCTCTGGTGGTCAGCGTCAGCGCGTGGCTATGGGCCGGGCGATCGTGCGTGAGCCCAAAGTGTTCTTGATGGACGAGCCACTGTCGAACTTGGATGCCAAGCTACGCGTACAAACCCGTACTCAGATTGCTGCACTGACCCGTCAGCTGGCAACGACCACCGTATATGTCACCCACGACCAGGTCGAAGCCATGACCATGGGTGACCGTGTCTGCGTACTCAAGGAAGGGGTCCTGCAGCAAGTTGATACCCCACGTAACCTCTACGAGAATCCTGCCAACGTCTTTGTCGCGGGCTTCATCGGTTCCCCTGCGATGAACCTCGTGGCAGCCCGCCACGATGCTCAGTCCATCCAGCTTGGTGGCACCACCGTGCCCGTGGCTGCGGAGACGTTGAACAATGCCACCAGTGATTCCGTGACTGTTGGTTTCCGCCCGGAGGACCTGCATGTAGACCCCACCAACGGGCTGGAGATGATTGTCGAGCTGACCGAGCAGCTGGGCGCTGACGCCCACGTCTACGGTACGTTGGAGGGGATTCGAACCCACCAGCCCGTCGTAGTCCGCGTGCCGGGACGTCGTCCACCACAGCCCGGAGATCGTATTCGGGTCTCCCCAGACCCGGAACACCTGAAGATTTTCGATGCACAGACCGGTTTACGTATCAACGGACCTGTCCCGCCAGAGACTCCTCACGCCGAACTATCGGACGTGGAAGGTCTTGCAGACACCGAGTAACCAGACCGCCACAAAACCAACTACGCTCGATTAGTTGGTCGCCGCTTCTTGTAGCTCCACGATACCCGTCTGGCGTTGCCCTGAGGAGTCCTCCCAGACCACCTCGACCTCGTCGCCGACATTGCGAGACCGAATGACTGTCGAGATGTGATCTGAGCTATTGGCTACTATGCCATCAACCGAAATAAGTCGATCGCCGGCACGGAGACCGGCTTCTTCAGCAACCGATCCGGACAGCACGTCCTCAACCATCACCTGATGATCGGCACCACTGATGATAATGCCCAACGCACCGTCAGCTCCGATCGAAACAGTCTCAGACTCCTCACCAGCCAAGACCTGCTCCACCACAGACAACACCTGGGTAATGGGCACGGCGAAACCCTCGACCTCTTCACTGGTAGTCCCTTCTGAGACGGCCGTGGTCAGCCCAATCACCTGCCCATCTCCGTCCACAGACGGTCCGCCAGAATATCCTGGCACAACGTCCTGAGTCATCTGCATGACCCCGGAGATGCGGGAGGGATCACCGCCCTCACTGAACTCTGACGACGCCAGGATCGTGACATTCAGGTCCGAGACCTCCCCCACAACAGAGGTCAAGAACCCCTGCCCACCCCCGTTGCCGACCGAAGCGGTTCGATCACCAATATCTGGGGTCTCAGTGTTAATGGAGGCCACCTGTAAGGCGGGAGCATCCACGATCTGCAACACCGCAACGTCATGCTCAGCATCTCGGCCCAGCACCGTGGCCGTATACGTTTCGCCCGTATCCGCTACAGTTACCGAAACCTGCGACGAGCCTTCCACCACGTGGTAGTTAGTCACCGCCAGCCCCTCCTCGCTGAGTACCAAACCGGTACCGGCCCCAAAGGCCGCCAGGTGAGTAGTCTCCACTAAAAGCACCCCCGGCGCTTCATCGAGACGTTGCCCTGAATCAATCTCAGTACTACCCCATCCCGTAGCACTACCCGGGACCGAAAAATCCACCGGAATCCCCTCATGGGCCAACTCCAGCTCGTCAGCCAATTGCGTCGCAGTATGATCCTGCTGAGGCCCTGCATAATCCTCCGCCAGTGGCTGATTCCGGTGCTGAGTATTGACGGCGGAGTCGGCGGTCATTCCTTGGAACGTTTGGAACCCCACCAACAAGACCCCATAAGCCAACACCGCAGCCGCGATAAAGCCCAAGACAATGACGGTCCAATAGCCTGCACCGTGTGAAGAGGGCTGCGGTGACCGTGCTGGAGCGATCGACCGAGGCGGAACCTGCGGTAGTTGGGCGGTCGGTGTCGGATCGTACAAATGAGCGGGATCACCGTGAGGTGACCCCGCTTCGTTCCGGCGGTTCTGATCTGAAAAGTGCAGAGTTAGCTCCGTTACACTCACCGATTACTGCAATGCGGCGAGCGCCTGTTCGTAATCGGGCTCATAAGACATTTCCGATACCAATTGTACGTAGCTGACTTTACCTTCTTCATCGAGCACTATGACTGAACGGGCTAGCAGACCAGCCATAGGGGCATCCGCAATGGTGATCCCATAGTCCGTTCCGAAACGAGAACGGAATGCTGAGGCATTGGTAACCTGGTCGATTCCTTCAGCGGCGCAGAAGCGACTGTGCGCAAAGGGCAGGTCCATCGAGACGTTGAGTACCACGGTGCCATCTAAAGAAGTTGCCTCTTGATTGAAGCGACGGACCGAGGCTGCACACACTCCCGTATCCAGCGAGGGGAAGGTCGAGATGAGCAATTTCTTGCCAATAAAATCATCGCGTTTGATATCCGACAGATCGGTTCCGGCCAGCGTGAAATCGGGGGCGAGGTCTCCGATGGCGGGGAGCTCACCGCTGGTCTGAATGGGCTGGCCCTTCATATTGATTGTTGCCATACAATTAGCATATGGTCTGAAGCGTGGAACTAGCTAGCACTGCCCAACACAGCAATATCACCGACACTGCTCTAGTTCTCGAAGGCGGAGGAATGCGTGCCTCCTATACCGCTGGGCTGGTGGTCAGCCTGTTGGAGCAGAACATTCTTTTCGACTTTGTTGCTGGCATTTCGGCGGGCTCCACCCTGGCCGTCAACTACGTCGCACAGGACCCCCTGCGGACCCGTCGGAGCTTTGTGGAATTCGCAGGTGATCCTCGGTTGGGTAGCTGGTGGACCTGGTTGCAGGGCCACGGTGTGCTGAATTCCAAATACATCTACGAAGATTCCTGCCGTTCTGAAGGCGTTCTACCCTTTGATTTTCAGGTCTACCGGGACAACCCCGCTCAAATTCAGCTGGGTGGTTTCAAAATGGCTACCGGCGAAACCGTATGGTGGGACAAAGAAGCCACCAGCACGGAGGCTGCGCTCATGCGACGGGTGAGAGCATCCTCGACCATCCCGATCTTAATGCCGAAGGTGAACGTCAATGGCGAGCTGTTCCTCGACGGTGCTTTCGGGATTGACGGTGGGGTGCCACTGTCGACGGCACTGGAGCACGGCTATGAGAAGCTACTCGTGGTTATGACCCGGGAAGAAAGCTACTGGAAAGACAAGCAACGCTTCGAGCCGGTGATTCGATCTTGGTTCCCACGTTATCCGGCTGTCATTGACGCCATGCTGACCCGGCACGAACGCTATAACGAAACCAAAGAAAAGCTCTTCGAATTGCGGGATCAAGGCAAAGCCTATCTGTTCATCCCCGAGGTCATGCCGGTTAGCAGTGGTACCCGAGATTTGCGCCTACTTCGTGAAACATACGAGCGTGGCTACCGACAGGCTCAGCGGGAGCTTCCCGCTATTCAGGAATTCCTCGACCTACGCTAGAGACTTGGTTCCCAGGCTAACGGTAATTTTCCGCTGGTTCGGGAAGTCCAAAGACTCGGTCAAAGAAGTAGGCATAGACCGGATTGTAAATCAGGAAAAATACCAACAGCACCGCTTCGAGAGCCAAGGCCTCCCAGATGGAGACGTTTAAGATCACGGCAACGGCGGGAATCAGGATACTCAGCAACCCTGTCTCGAATAGGACCGTGTGCAATGCGCGGACCCACCAGGGTCGATGCGTGATTCCGTTGAGACGCTCGAGGTTTTCAAAGATCCAGTTGAACACCAGGTTCCACGTCAACGCGACCGTAGAGGACACCACCCCGACCAGAAAACTGGATGAGGACGCGTGACCCAGCAAGAACAAAATCAGGGTCGTGAATCCGACGGCCAATCCCTCGAAAACCACCGCATAGCAGATTCGGCGCAACAGCGGCGAGGCGAAGACACGCCGGTTGACCCACGCCGGTTTGCCTCCGGGGCCGACGGGGACCCGTGGAATGTCTGATCGTTGCGAGGCGGTCGTATCTTTTCTATCAGTTGGTGTGGTCACGATGTGCGAGGTTATCAAATAGTGTAGGCAGTCGTCTCTGCACGGTATGTTCTCGGGTCGTTGTTAGGCGTCAGTGGGGTACAAGCTATCGAGAAAGGACTTAAGCAGGGCCACGAATTCTTGCGGTTTTTCGGAATGCACCCAGTGGTTGGCGCCGCGGACAGTGGACTTTCGCACCTTGGGAAATAGCTCCCGCATCACCACCGCACTGTCGTCGTCGATGTAGTTCGACTGCTCCCCTTTGATCCACAGCACCGGCCCTTCATAGCTTGCGGTGAGCTCTGGGAACCCTGCGATGGCGTCCAGGTTCTGATACAGCATCTCCAAGTTGGGTTGCCATTGGTATCCGCGATCGGTTCGTCGCAGGTTTTGCATGAGAAATTGCCGAATCGAGTCTTCCGGGATAGGCTCGGCTAGTTGCTCTTCGACTTCGGAGCGCTCAGACACCGATTGCAAGTCAACCGATCGCAAGGACCCTAACAAATGATCAAAGGTCGAGTAGTTGCCGGTATCGGTAGGAGATATATCTTCAACAATCAGTGCTTTGAGGAGATCAGGGTGCCGGAGCGCAAGAGTCATGGCCACTTTGCCACCCAGAGAGTGACCCAGTAGCACGATCGGTTCCTCGCTACCGAAATCCGCCCGTAGCATCTCGGCGACCTCGTCAGCGATTTCTACGTAGTCGAAGTCGCGGGTCCAATCACTGCGCCCGTGATTGGGCAGGTCAATCAATAAGCTAGTTGCATCATCGGCCAGTGCTTTCGCCGGCGAGGTGAAATTTCGACCGCGTCCCATCAGTCCATGCATAAAGGCGATTCGACGCGGTCCGCCTTCGATTCGATGCGTGGCAATGTGCATATTTCCAACCTAGCGGATTCGATGCAGATGGAAGCGACCGAACGTCTCGCAAGGTCGCAATCGAGCGTGGCATCCGTGCATGTCAACGGCTGGTCCTACAACTGTTGTGACCTACTACGTCGTATTTTTATCCACCGGAAAAACTGTCCGCCAGATCGCGGATGAGACCTGGTGTCACGTGATTAAACGAATATCCTTAAAAGTGTCCTTGCGATCACAAGAACAACTGAAGGGATATAAACCATGGCAGAGAACCTACTCGACTTCACTGGTAAGACCGCCCTGATCACAGGTGGCGCAACCGGGATCGGTCGTGCAACTGCGCGAGTTTTCGGCCAGCAGGGTGCCAATGTCGTAGTGGCCGATGTAGCTTCCGAAGCCGAAGAAACAGTTGACCTGATTATTCAAGATGGTGGCACCGCAACATTTGTCGAAACCGACGTGACAGATTCCGATTCGGTGAAAAACGCAGTGGCAACCGCGGTCAACACCTACGGTGGACTGGACGTAGCTTTCAACAATGCTGGTGTTTCCGCTCCGGACGCTTCCGTCCCGGACATGGATGAAGAAGCCTTTGACAAGGTGAGCGCGGTCAACCTCAAAGGTGTCTTCTTAGCTTTGAAGCACGAGGTCGGGTACATGAAAGACAACGGTGGCGGAGCCATCGTCAACACCGCATCCATTGCCGGATTGATCGGAAATTACAACATGTCTCCCTATGTTGCCAGTAAGCACGGTGTCATTGGACTCACCAAGGCCACGGCCCTCGAATTCGCCGATCAAAACGTTCGCGTCAATGCGGTAGCTCCCGGACTTGTTGCCACTCCCATGACTCAAGAGTGGCTTGACGACCCGGAGACCCGAGACAAGGTTATTGGAGATACCCCCATCGGCCGTGCCGCGGAACCTGAAGAAATTGGTCAAGTAGCGCTCTATCTAGCATCGCCTCTAGCGAGCTTTGTCACTGGCACAGTTCTTCCAGTAGACGGTGGCCAGACGGCGCAGTAATTGTTCATCCCCTGAGCTAAGGTTGGTGCCCGCCGGCTCGGTGGGCACCAACCTTTTGTGTTAAACGTGAGCTTGCCAAGACCAGGCGTAATCCTATCCATATCAAGGGCATCTTGATGCCAGTCAGCGCGCCAGTACAGTCACACGACCTAAAAGATCCAGGAGCCATAGACATCTAGGACTCCAGATGTGTGGTGCCTTATTCCGTATCCGTGTTGCGGTCGGCCATGAGGCGCCAGTCGTCTCGAAGTATTCAGCACATCTCCATCACGAGCGCAACGACATTTCGAAACTTTCCCGCCCCACCGTCTCAGTAGTGTAGCGTTGGCGTCCTTCGAGGACGGAAAAACCATCACGTGCCCTGGCACCCGATGTCATACACCGTCCGAAAGAGTGACAGGATAACTACCCATTACTGGATGCACTGCTCAAATCATCGCCGCACAGTCTGACGCCCTCACCGTCAGCGCTATCTCGTTTCCCTGTTGTAGCGAACAGTTCACTGGCACGCTATTCGGGAACAGCGGTCACACCGCACTATGCCTCGCTCAAGAAACGAGGCCAGCTATGGCCGCATTCATTAACTTGCAATTCTGCGCAAAAGCTGTTTTAATGAATCACTCGTCTCGCTGGAAATCGCACCCAGGTCATGTTCCAGCACGCGACGCGCAAACATCGTGAACCTGACGATGTAGCATTCTCGCGCTCGATATATCACAACAGCGGGCGCACCACCGGTTTTAGACAAAACTCCCTACCGGTTCCATCCTTAGGCTGTGCCACCAGATATCCGTCCCGCTAACGTGCACGGATCTCACCTGCACGCGTGGAAACGACATTCCAGCCCCTGCTGTTGGCGTCCTTGAGACGAATTTGCCTCGCGCAAAACGCTACGACCCACTGAACGTTATTGAACTTTTGAAAGGATTATGATGAACGCAACGACCGCACAGTTAAATCAACTCTTGAGTTTGGCCACAGAACTGCAAGGTCACACCGTTACGAGCCTGGATGCAATTACCTGCCTTGATCTCACTCAGCGAGAGCTGAACGGTAATATGAAGAGCTCCGAGGCGTCGCTACACATCGCCACGTTGCAATCGCGACTGGCATTGGCCGCCTAGTCTGGAGTATCTTGCTTCTTTTTCTTGGCGGTAGCTTTGATAGCTTTCTTGGTTTCGCGGACCGCAGCCAGAGATTGTTCGTCATAAATGTCTGCCACCGAGCGCATTGCCTCCGGGTCTCCATATTCTCCGGAGGCTTCGCGCCATCCGGATCCAGAGAATCCCAACTGTTTGCCTAAGAGTGCCAAGAATATTTTGGCTTTCTGGTCGCCGTAACCAGGGAGTTTCTTCAACCGCTTGAGCACCGTTGCCCCGTCGGGGTCTCCTTGGGTCCAGATGGCGGAGGCGTCACCTTCATATTCGTCGGCGATCACGCGACAGAACTTTTGCACCCGTGTTGCCATGGAACCAGGGAAACGATGGACCGCAGGTGACTGTTGGAAGACTTCCACCAGTTCGTCCGGGTCGTAACTAGCCAGGGCTTCGGCCTCCATGACGCCTGTTCGATCGGCAATTTTCTCTGGTCCAGCAAAAGCCAGTTCCATGGATACTTGCTGGTCGAGCAACATGCCAATCATCAGCGCGAGTGGGTTGGAACTCAGTAAACGATCCGCGGATTCATTCTGGCTCAGGTGCAGTTCAACGGTCTCAGACATAGTCTCATTCTGTCATGGTCTCCCTACTGAATTCATCGGTTGCTGTGGTGGCGAGTTAGCTAAGGCGCTGCTCAGGATACCGCGACAGGTTAACCGGAATGACAAGGCTGGTCCAAAACACCTAGCCAACGTGGACATCGACGTACCAGAATGGTGAGCAATTGAGATTGTTCTTGGGCTGTCGAGCCCCTAACCCACCCCAGAGAAAGCAGGTCCTCATGAGTGAGCAGTTAATGACATACAACCGTTTAGGACGAGCCGGTATTAAGGTCAGTGAGCTGTCTTTCGGTTCCTGGGTGACTTTCGGCTCCACTCTGGATACCGGCTTGGCGAAGGAATGCCTCCAGGTCGCCGCCGAATCCGGGGTCAATTTCTTTGACAACGCCGAGGTGTACGCCGGTGGTGCCTCGGAAACGATCATGGGCCAGGCCATCTCGGAACTGGGCTGGGCTCGGCAAGATTACCTCATTTCGACCAAGCTTTTTTGGGGCATCGAGGACAACATCAACTTGCGGAACACACTGAACCGCAAGTACCTCTTCCACGCAATTGAGGGCTCCTTAGAACGCTTGGGTTTGGACTTCGTCGACTTGGTGTTCTGTCATCGTCCGGATCCCGCTACCACGCTTGAAGAGACGGTCTGGGCCATGAGCGACATGGTGTCTTCCGGCAAAGCTCTTTATTGGGGCACGTCAGAATGGTCAGCCGAAGAGATTCGTGGCGCCTTTGAGATCGCCGAGCGACACCACCTGCACAAGCCGTATATGGAACAGCCCCAGTACAACCTGCTGAACCGCGAGCGCGTCGAAACAGAGTACGCGCGGCTCTACGAAGACTTCGCTCTCGGTCTTACTACGTGGAGCCCCTTGGCTGGAGGCATCCTCACCGGCAAATATAGCCAGGGAGCCCCTTCAGGTAGCCGGGGATCCAGTGCGGAACACAGCCACTTGGTTGCCACCGCCACAGCACCAGACGTTGCAGAGAAAGTGGCACGATTGGGATCTCTTGCGGAGGAACTCCAGGTCACTCCGGCGCAGCTTTCTCTGGCGTGGATCCTCCATAACCCGCGTGTTTCCACCGTGATTACCGGCGCCAGTTCGGTCGCGCAGGTGCAGGAAAACATGAAAGCACTCGAGGCTAAACAACGTCTCGATGCATCTCGTTACCAGCAACTGAACGAGATTTTCTCCTAATCAGCGTTGTGCCGTACGAAGCCACTGATGGTCACCAGGCCGTGGCCCCTTAGGGCACTCTGAGTTCTCGGAGCGGATCACGCCGAGAGGCGATCATCGCAGGAATCAGTGCAGCTAATAAGGATGTGATGATCGCTAAGATGCTCAAGGCCAGGAAAAAGCTCCAGTCCGGCAGTGGATCGCCTAGTAGCCATAGCGCTCCACCGCCTATCAGCGTGCCGACCAAGGAACCGATCACCGACAGTTCGGTGAATTGACATAAGACGAGAGTCAGAATCATCCACCGGGATGCTCCCAATGCGCGACGACGGCCGAAGTCCTTGCGACGCAACATCATCAGCCCCGATAGAATTACGGCCGTCAATAAGCCGGTTAATCCGAGAATGGCCAGAACTAAGAATCGTCCAAATTGTCCCAATTGTCCTTGCACAGCAGAACGAAGTTGTGCCATTTGCTGGCTGGTTTCGACCCTGATGAATTGTGGGTCGGTTACTTCCAAGACCGCAGGGATAGCGTCATTGAGTGCCCCAATATACCCCGGATCTTCAGCAACGACCGTCATCATGGATACGGTTTGGTGACGGCCTTCGTGGTCCTCTGCCGGTGCCGGTACGAGCACGCTCGAACCCAAGTGGCCAAGGTTCTCTGGTGGTATAAAACTTCCCATGAGGGAATAAACCCGTCCATCGGTCAACTGTGCTCCCCCGATGGCTGCCTCGAGTCGCATTTGTTGCACCGCGTCCCGGGCGGCATAGCCCTCGAGCTGGCCATCAGAGCGTTGGTGATATTCGGGAATGCCGGGGATGCTCATGCCCCAGAACTGTCGAACCGCGACAGGACCCCCGCTCGGTGACAATGTGCTATATCCGTCTTGGACCGGGCCGAAAGCTGCGAACCACTCAACGCCTTCAACGCGTTGAATATTTTCCAACGACTTCGTCGTCAATCCCGCATCCGGTTCTGCGTAAATTGTCAAAGATTTGGTTCCGACATCATCGAGGGTAGACACCACAGACTTTTCTGCCCCGACGGTCCGGCCGGTGGTCAGCAGGACCGCAATCATCATTCCACAAACCATCAAGATTGTGACGATGGTGATCACCGGTTGGCTACGGTTCATCGCATCAGCTTCGCGGATGAGGGTCAGGATGCCCGGACCCGTCCGCTTACTTGTGAAAGATGTCACCGGTCAGTCTCCTTCTGAGAAGCTGAGATGTTGGTTGCACGCAGCTGCCAGCGCATGGTCATGGGTCACTATCACCACGGTCGCTCCCGAATCTGCCTGCTGTTGCAACGCCGAGAACACGACCTCCGCAGAGCTGGGATCAAGATTTCCCGTCGGTTCATCAGCTAAAACAATTTGGGGATCTCCCAGCAGGGCTCGGCACAGGGCAATGCGTTGAGCTTGTCCACCTGAAACTTGCCCAGGCTTATGATCTGCACGCAATTCAACACCAAACCGATCTAGTAATGTCATTGCCGCTTCACGATATCGACTTGGCCGTTGGCCGCGATAAACCGCCGCCTCAGTGACATTGGCCATAATTGTTCGCGAGTGGTCCAACGCTGCATCCTGAAACACGAAGCCATAGCAGTGCGCTCGAAGTCTCGCCCGGGACGCATCGGAGAGGTTATCTACCCGTTGATGAGCTAACTGAATGCTGCCAGCAGATGGTGTCAGCATCAGCCCTAATAAATAGAGGAGCGTGGATTTTCCACAACCTGATGGACCGGTGATGGCGGTGGTAGCAGCGGGTTCGAACTCGTACGACCAGTCCTCAAATAAGAGCGCAAAATTTTTGTACCCAAAACTCAGTGATTCGGTTGCCAGGCAAACGTCAGTCATCCTTGTTCACCCGGCAAACGCACCCTGATCCCTTCGTCAACCCCGTCGATGACCGACATGCCTCGCGCCGAGGCTTTGACCGTCACAGAGTGCTTGACACCACTCTCGTCCGTCACATACTGCTCACCAGAGGCATCTGTTGAAATGGCAGCGTCAGGAACGGTGACACCTTGTACTGGTTCAACGAGTTCGACGACCGTATCCAATAACGTTTCGCTCTGCGTCGACAGCGTCGCACATTGATCGCCGCACACCGGTTTGTCATCTGCTCCGACAACGGCTAATTCAATGGTTTCAGCATCAGCTTGGTCATTTCGCTGACCGACAACTCCCTCCCACACCTGGTCCTCGTGACTAATTTTCACGGCAGTTCCTGTGGCGATCATCTCGGCCTGTTCAGATGTGACGCGTAACGCAAACCGAGGCGCAGTCGGCAACGCATTGATGATTTCTTCACCACCGTTCAGAGACGAACCAACGGTGAGACCATCACCCGCGATGCTCATGCGGGCGGGCAAGGTCGGAACGAAGACGATGTCACCTTGACCAACCACTCCGTTATCGTCAACTCCCAGGGCCTTCTGCCACGCCTTAATCCCGTCGACTGTTCCGGAACCGACTTCACCATCTGCTCTGCCGTGATAGTAGCCCAACGCTCCGAGCATCACCTGGAGTTGCCGAACATCTTTACCTTTGTCTTTTTCTTTGATCTCCCGATACATCGGCACGTCACCTTGAGCAATGCTCACCGCACGCCCATCCACCGTGTAGGCGCGAGCGCCGTTGCCGGCACTCTGATTCGGACTGATATCAATACTCGTGAGCGTGCCAACGGCTTGATTACGAGCTACAGGTTGAGCGCGCCATACGGCGGCGGTGTTCAGCCTGAGCTCATCGCCAACTTCACCAGAGCTTGTCTCCGTCAGAGTGTAGGCGCGTTCCTGAAGAACTTCTGATGGGGGTTGAAGAACCGTTTTCAGCCCCCATCCAACGCCAACACCTACGGCTAGCACCAGCACCGCGCCCAACGCCAGCTTCAACCAGGTCATGGGTGACCTTCGGGACGTCAGGGACCGAATATTATGGGATCCCACGTCAGAGAACCCTACTGCTCACGTGTGACTTAGCCTTCAAATTTCGAGAACGGGCAGTCCTCGTAGCGAGAATAGTGCTCTTCACTCGACATATCGGGATTATCGGGATCAGCACGCGGGTCCCAATCACTGGTACCACTGAGCACTCCTTCTTTAAAGACTTCGAAGCTCGGCGGTTCAGCCACGTTGTGACCGTGTTCCACCATGCACTCTGAGACTGCAACTGCAGTGTCATATTCATCACGCCACTGCTCGTCGCTCATTTCAGATAAAGGCACATTATCGTCACCAAATTGGTCAAAGCAGGCTTCACGATCGCGCTCTACTGCTTCTGCCTGGTCCTCGTGGTACCCATTCGGGAACTCCATGGACCCCTCGCGGACGTCAACCGTGACATCCCATCCACGGTCCTTCATGCAGTTCCCAACTCGCTCAATGTCCGTGATCTCTGCCTTGCTATTTTGGTTTGCTTCAGGCGAAGGGTTTTTTTGGGCCCCATCGGAGCCATCCTCGTTAGTAGTCCCACAGCCGGACAATCCTGCAACCAGCAGGACAGTAGCAGTACCTTGGACACAGCGAGTCAATATTTTTCTAGTATTAAATAGACAGAACATCATAACCTATCCGTTATTTTTGCAATCTCATGAGAGCTCTGTCTTAGTGATCGCAAAAGATCCGGGCAGCTGTAAACCGTCCTCCAGCACCATTACTGACATTGCTAGAGGTGATGATCTTTTGTTTGGTGTAAAAAGTCGTCTGACGATACTTGGCCCCTCCTTTGAAGGATTTTTCGTATCTCACATCGCCACGAAGTGCCGTGTGAACGATGGTGCGGTTACCGGTAGCCGTGGTCGCCACCGTGCCACCTGTACAAGATTTTCCGCCAAGATTCCGGCTTGCTGCCTCAGCCGGATGTATTCCAGAAAACATCAATCCAAAGATCATTAAAAATGTATACGTCACCACGACAAAAGGTCGCTTAGAGGGGATATATGACGAGTTCTTCTGCGATACTTTCACTGCGCTCATTGCGGGCTCCTTTGCATCATGTCTCCCCAGACGAAGAGACATGAAAAGTATCACACACGAAGCTTGTAAGGTCAAGGAGAATTTTTTGTCTTCATTTTCCTGCATATTGTGTTTATTTTCGACATGCAGGTCGGGGCTCAAGTCTAAAACGAAAGCTGAAACACCCCGCGCACGATCGCGCTGATCCCGCCGAGTCCCGCCAGCGTCATGGCCATTCGTCGTGCTAAGAGAGCGGAAACATAGCGGGACAATAAAAGTGCGATCGCCAGCCCGCCCACTATTGCCACCACAAGAAAGACCACTAACACGGCTAACGAGACTCCGGCCTCTGGGGAATCCTCCACCGCCCCCGTCCACAGTTTCATCACCACCGGCAGCGCTCCCATGGTCATAAAGATCGGTTGCAGGGTGGCGGCAAATGAGCGCTGGTCCCAACGTGAGATTCGAGCATAAATCACCATGACCGGGGCAGCGACCCCTGAGGTTGAATTAAATAATCCTCCAAGAGTTCCTGTCACGACCGTGGCGGTGCGCCCAGTGAACTCTGGTAGATCTCGCAAGGACACAGTGATCAGCAATGCTAGAACGATAATTGTCCCGAGCAGGATGGACAACCACGCGGCAGAAAGCTGACTCACCAGCCAGGCGCCCGCCCACGCACCTGGAAGGGCCGGGATAATGATCCACCAATACTGGCGCCAACGAATTCTTGACCACACGCTGAGCATAAGCAGAAAGCCAGAAATCGTCGTGGTCATGTTGGTCAGCAACACCCCGGCGGTCGGCCCAAGAACCAACGACAGTACCGGAGCGACGACCAATCCCACGCCGGTCCCTGACAATCGTTGCAGGACCGTGCCAACCATCACGGCTAGCACGATGATGATAAGCGTGCCCACGATCTCATCGTATGTCAGCACCGAAAACTATGTGATGTGTTGCACGCTTTCAGCGAGACACCGCCCCTCATGAACCGGTTGACTGGAGTCTTGGACCCACGGCACATGACCAATGCGTCGCCCATTGTGGTCGATGAGCACGCCCATCCTTTTGAAGTACTGCAGCACGAGGCTCCGGTCTACAACCCGTACCGGAAGATCGGAGACAATCTCAGCTTCTGTCTCAGCAGCATCACGGAGGGACTTCAACCACGTGACAACATACAAATTCGCGCCTCCGCCCACGAGTGTTGCGCATAATCTGGCACCTGGTATCTGTTCGATTCGCCTCGAAACGTCCAGGAGGCGATGTGCTGAGACCATCATCCACAGCACCAGGACTCCTGGCCACTGATCTTGCATATGAGCTGCTTCAACTCGTTGGGCTATCTGCCGGGACCCGAGCAACCGCCGTACGATACGGCGAGCTTGAGCAGGCCCGAGGTTCAGACGCCGACTCGCCGTTGCGGAATCTACTCGACCGTCACATTCCAGAAGACTCAGAACAGTATAACTACGGTCGTCGAAGGCCATATCAGACAGATACAGAGTTTTGCTCTTGTCCTGATGTCGACGACCAAGCGCACCGTGGTACCACCCAGATCCGTCGAATCTAATATCCGACATCAAAGACACAACGGTATCTGATATCCCTTCAACCAAGTCGACATCCTGATTGAGGATTTCTTATACCCTGGTTCGAGCACGAGTCATGATGAACAGTTGCAGATGATAGGGGCCGGTTGTCTCATTACCAGCAACTGAACGAGATTTTCTCCTAATCAGTATCCTGCCGGCCTCAGCGCGGGAGCTGGATGTCTCCCCTATCTGCCGAGCCGTGCTGATGGTGAGCAATCGCGTGACCAACCAACTGGTGTGCGAAACTCTCGCACACCTGCGCACAACGCTCGATCATTGCGCCACGTTGCACCCGTCTTCCACCACTGCTGCTCGGTGCTCGTGACGCCATTCGTCTTTTCACCATGCAGATCGAGGCTCATGGTCAAGCCACTAGCTGAAACACTCCCCGCATTATCGCACTGACGCCACCGAGGCCGGCCAGTGTCATGGCCATTCTGCGTGCTGTCAGAGCGGAGACGTAGCGGGAGAGAAAAAGCGCGACCGTCAAACCCAATCCCACCGCGACCACAATACAGACCAACAACACCACCAGCGGGATGTCTGGTTCTGGGCCGTCCATCACCGTTCCCATACCTAGTTTCATCACGACCGAGAGTGCTCCCATGGTCATGAAGATCGGCTGGAGCGTGGCCGCAAAAGAGCGCTGGTCCCACCGTGAGAGCCGGGAGTAGATTACCATCACCGGCGCGGCGACTCCCGACGTTGAATTAAACAGTCCTCCCAGTGCACCTGCCACCACTGTTGTGGGGCGCCCCGTCAACTCTGGTAGCTGACGTAGGGACACGGTGACCACTATGGCAAGCACGACGATCGCTCCCAGGACGATGGACAGCCAGGCGGCAGAGAGCTGGCTCACCAGCCAGGCTCCCGCCCATGCACCGGGAACAGCTGGGATAATGATCCACCCATAGTGACGCCAGCTGATGCTCGACCACATGCTGAGCATGATCAGAAACCCGGACACCATCGTGGTCATATTGGTCAGGAGTACGCCGAAGGCCGGACCGAGCACAAGTGACAGTGCGGGGGCAACAACTAGGCCCACACCGGTTCCCGATAGCCGTTGCAGGATCGTGCCGACCAGTACGGCTATCACCGTGATGGTGACGATGGTCCAAGCGTTCATGTCTCCACAGTAGGTTAACATCGACAAGTGTCCGTCGTCTCAGGCGTGCACGAGAGCTCTAGTGCTGTCCCTTTGCGTCGTTATCCCGGCCCCGTTGAAACACCCCAACGAACATTCCCGGATGACGCGGCGGTGGACTGAGCCGTTGGTTACGCACCGGGACGATCCACCAGATGAGTGTCACCAGATAAACAGCCAGGCCACAGAGAGCGAGTCCACCCCAGAGGGCAAATTGTTGGGCCAGATCCACGGAGTCCGGAGTGCGTTAGACGGCTGCCAAGATCAGACCACCCAATAAAGTCACCAAAAATGCCGGAAGCCCGACAATCAGGCCGAGAACCTGTGTGTTTGGTTTCGAGGTCACCTTGATCAGGAAATGGGCCACGGCATGTGGCCGAACGCAGAGCGTGACACAATAAAATACCACCGTGGCCAATGCTTGTGGCTCGCGAGAAATTGAACCAATCACAGTTCCTGGTGAATATTCGGCCGTTTGCCAGGTGACGAGAAGGACAGCCACCACGGTGAACAAGACCCCACCGATGATCTGCGAGAACAGCAACGTCGGAATAAAGCGAGGGCTTTGCGCAATATAGTCATCTTTTACACCGCAAGGGCCCTGTGTTACACGGGGTAGCATCCCATAATCCCGCCCCAAAAAAGTAACACAAATTCCGCAGGTACGGGATCATCACTGCCCACATCACCCCTCAGCACGTCCGCGGCGGCCAGGACAACCAGGAGGGCCAGCACCAAGAGAGTTGCAATATATACCAAGAGCTGTTGGCCAATATCGGCGATCCAGTTAAATTTTCCGGGCGACGTGAACGAGGGATCCCGCGTTACGGCCGAGGACATATCAGTACTGTAAACCGATCCTAACGGATCATCCAGGAAGTGAGGAGACAACCGTCACCTAATCTTGCAACGAGACGGCGACCGAGACCCTCCAACGCTACACGTTAAAGCGGAACTCGACTATGTTCTGGCACGGACAAACATCTGCCGTTAGGCGACCTTCATTCGCTGGTCTCCCATCACGTACTCAAGGGAGAGTTCGCCACCGACGGCCTCAAGGTAACTGCGGATGGTGCCAACCTTCGCGCTGTCGAGGTCGCCTTGCTCGATCTTCGAAACCTGCCGCTGCCCGACGCCAATGCGCTCTGCCAGCTGCGCTTGCGTCAGTCCGGCCTGCTCCCGTAGCTCTCGCAGACGGTAGGCGCGAACCTCAGCAAGCATCCGCTTCTTGTGCGCCTCAACCCGTCCCCGGTCAACAGGATGCTCGGCGACGAAATCCTTCAGGTTCTTTGGCATTTCAATCACTCTCTTCTCAGTCGGGCCAGATGCTCGTCGAAGAGGTCGTCGGCCAACGAAATGTGCTTCTTATACCAGCGTTTCCAATCGCCGATCTTATCTTCGGCGATCAGCATGATCGCCACTCGCTCTGGATCGAACGCGAACAGAACGCGCAACTCGGACCGGCCAGACGAGCCGGGCCTGAGCTCTTTCATATTCTTATGCCGGGACCCGGCTACACTGTCGACGATCGGTCGACCGAGCTGGGGCCCTTAATCCTCCAGCAACTCGATCGCGGCGACCACCTGCACACGCGAACCGTCATCCAGTGAAGCGAGCCACTCTTCAATTGGCTCAATGTCGACGCTCCACATGCCCTCACCATAGACCCTGCAAGTTCTACACTCAAGTTCTCATAGGGACTGGGAGTGCTCCCAGAGATTAGAGCGAAAATCGCCACCCCATATTTCGGCAACTTTTCCTATGCTCCGCGAGAGCTCGCCACGCATACAACGAGAGTTCGTCCTTCCATTGCCGTCCGCATCGACAAATCTCCGCCCCGGTCCGATGCCCTCTTCACGGGTGCGCATTCAAGGGTTGCCGAGGGCAGCGTAGAGCCCCTCGGCAAAGGCACGAGCCCCACGGTGGAGATTTTCGTACGTCTTGTTGCCGTCATCCTCGACCAGTCGCCACCTAGTGGCTTCAGATTTGGAGGGGTCAGCGAGAACGCCTCGTTGAACAGCGCAGTCTCCGAGATATCCTTCCGGCCAAGCTTGGCCTGTGACTCGACGTTCATCCGGATGGCGACGTGCATGACAGTCTGATGATAGTGCCGGGTTTTCCAGTACAAGCGCCCATTCTCCCATGCCCACGGGTGGACATTGGCTGCGTCCATATCCGGGGCGTTGTCCTCGAGCTTCTCGGCGAGCCCTACTTGCCTCCGCAGTGCGACCTTCGCCCGAGACGCCTGATCGCGCAGCCACGAGTAGTCCTTGTCCTTGTCCGAACGGTTCCGCGACCACCCCGGCAACGCCCGATCAAGGATTTGCTGGATAACATGCGCTCGCTCTGACGCCTCGGTCCTGGGGCCACGCATGACGGTGCCGACAAATGCAAGCCCTGAACCCGTGCCCGGGTGGACCTGCGCCGGTATGGGCGAGAATCGGTCGATCTCAATGATCGCCCAGCCGGTGTCGAGCTTCGCCATGACCTAAGTCTGAAGGAAGCCCCGTCACATTTTAAGCATCCCCACCATCTGTTCGGATAGAAGGGAGTTACTGGCCTGAGGACTCCGACATGACGGATGCCACGACGTCGAAGTCCTGGTACACCGTGAGGAAGAGAATCACCTTCTCGGGGAGCAGCGTCACGATCTTGTTCAGCACTCCCTGTGGGTAGCCCTTGGTGGGCGTGCGTAGCTCGGGGGTGGACCTGAAGCTGGGTCGTGCTTTCCAGCTTCGCGACAGGCAGGCGGGCCTTGTCGATGATCTTCTTGACACACTGGATCCAGAGCTTCGGCAGGTCGACGGCCGGGTACGAGTCTTAGATCTCAGCGAAGACAGGCTTTTCGACGACAATTTCGTCCGGACCGTCGTAGAAGCCTAGCAATCGAAGCTGAGCCTCGACGAAATCCTCGGTCGGTGATCCGTTCGTTCGCCATCGCTACTTCTTCGCACCGGTGGTTGATCCGCTACACGTTAAAGCGGAACTCGACCGCATTCCGGCACGTACGGCCATCTGCAGTCAGCGACTACAAAGCCCGTCCGCGCAGGTCGACGTCGCCCTTTGGCCACGACTCGAGCGGGGCGATTGGCAGGATGAGGATCGACGGGCCGAGCTCATCCACGACAGATTCGCCGTCACGTCCGATCGACTTCTCGCGGGCATAGATCCGAGGCCAACCACATGGAGCGTAGAACGGGACGACTTGCTCTCGACAGCACAAGTAGTCGAACGCGAGTTGGTCAAGATCCCGCACCGACTGCTCAGCCCACCCCATGAGCTCACCCCCGAGACGCACCCCTTTTGCGTCAGCGCAGATCAAGACACCGCCGACTCCCACGATCGCGACGACCTCCGTACCGACAGCGATCTCGCCGCGCACCCATCCCACGTGGTCGACGACGCGGTTCTCGGCCCGTGCCCTGACGTGGACATCATGTGACGCGTAGCCGTAGGACTGCTGCGGATCCCACTCTCCGAACTCCTCGAGATACTCACTACCGAAGAATTCTCGAAGCTCACGCCAGATCTGCCTCAGTGCGTTGCTGATGGGCGATGACCTCAATCGAATGATGCTTCACGCATCGACCTTCCACGGATCCACCAGTTCTACGCCGGTGTGCTGGAAGTCCTTCACATTGCGCGTAGCGCAGGTTGCTCCGTGCGCCAGGCAGATCGCGGCGGTCTGCGCGTCGGCGGTACTGATCGGCGCTCCCGCGCGCTCTCGAGCCACGAGCACGTCGGCATAGCGGTCGGCGGCCACGTCATCGAACGGCAACACAGCGCGGCCGCCCCTGTACGGTGCGAGCGCCACGTCAATTCGTCTGGTCAGCGCATCTCTGCGCCGACCATCCGGCAACCGCCGCAAACCTGCCAGCAGTTCTGCGAGCGTGACGGACGTGATGGCTACGTCACCCTCCAGGGACGTGAGCCAGTCCGCTACGCGTGGCTCGGGCAAGGGTCGAAAGATCTCCGAGATCACGTTTGTGTCGAGGATGATCACTCGAAGTCCACCGCCCGCGCGACGTCATCGCGCACCGGGATCGGTAGCTCCTCGACTCCCCCGACATCCTGCGCGGCTGCCAGCAGAGCGATTCCTATGTGCGGCCGGCGTGCAGCTTTGGTCAGGATGGCGCGAACTTCGGCTTCCATCGACCGACCGTGCTCCTTCGCCTGTGCAGCGAGTTGCTGCTTCACGGCGTCGTCGAGACCGCGAACGATGATGGATGACATCTGCGAACACCTCCTCTGATATCAATCATGATAGCAGAGCACCTAGCAACCGCGACAGAGGCGAGGGCCCTCCAAGTACGGCACTGCCCCGGTCCTCTCATGACGAGGCAACCGGGGCGGTGCTCGGATCATCGCAGAGAGCGCCGATCACACGTTGAACCTGAACTCGACCACGTCGCCGTCTTGCATGATGTAGTCTTTGCCCTCCATTCGGACCTTACCGGCAGCCTTGGCCTCGTTCATTGATCCGGCCGTCATCAAATCGTCGAAGGAGACGATCTCGGCCTTGATGAAGCCCCGCTGGAAATCAGTGTGAATCACGCCGGCAGCCTGTGGAGCGGTGTCTCCTTGGTTAATGGTCCAGGCCCGGGCTTCCTTCGGGCCGGCGGTGAGGTAGGTCTGCAATTTTAAGGTGTCGAAACCAACGCGTGCTAGCTGGTCCAGTCCTGACTCTTCTTGGTCGTTCAGGGCCAGCATCTCCTGGGCTTCTTCCTCGTCCAGTTCAACCAGGTCTTCCTCGAACTTGGCATCCAAGAAGACTGCCTGCGCCGGCGCGACCAGCTCAGCTAGTTCTTTTTTCTTGGCCTCATCGTTCAGGACCGTCTCATCGGAGTTAAACACGTAGATGAACGGCTTGGCAGTGAGCAGATTGAGCTCTTTGAGCGCCTCGAGATCAAGTTTCTCCGACTCGATGACCGAGAAGATCGTCTCGCCACGTTCCAGCACCTTCTGGGCCGCCACCATGGCATCCAGTTCCGCCTGCGGGCGTTTCTTGCCTTTGACTTCTTTTTCCACTCGAGGAATAGCCTTCTCGAGAGTCTGCAAATCCGCCAGGATGAGCTCGGTGTTAATGGTTTCCATATCGGAGGTCGGGTTGATCTGTCCGTCGACATGAACCACATCGGAGTCCTCGAAGACCCGCACCACCTGGGCAATGGCCTGAGCTTCACGAATATTGGCCAAGAACTGGTTACCCAGCCCCTCGCCTTCCGAGGCGCCTTTGACGATTCCAGCGATATCCACGAACGATACCGTGGCCGGCAGAATCTTTTCCGAGTGAAACATCTCCGCCAGCTGGTACAAGCGCTGATCGGGGAGGTTGACCACGCCCACGTTCGGGTCAATAGTCGCGAAGGGGTAATTCGCTGCTAGCACGGTCTGTCGCGTGAGTGCATTAAACAGGGTTGATTTCCCCACGTTGGGAAGTCCGACGAATCCAATAGTTAAAGCCACGGTGTATCACTCTACCGCGTCGCGGTTTCGTCTCCAGGCATGATATGTCCCGCTCGCCAAGACCCGTGGTCAAGGTCATATCGCAACCGCTGGTGAGATGTTGAGGGCGTTATTCGGTCAGAGTAGCCTAACGTAGGTTACCGTCGAGACAGATCGGCTGTGCTTGCGTTTCATCGATCACGCTCGGCGGTTGTGTGTCGCTTATCCATACTCGATCACCTGCGTGCCCGGCTCAGGGCAAGGTACCACCGGGGTCGCAGGACACAACACCACAGAAAGTTGAGGTCCGACTGCATGTCAGCCGCCACTTCAGTGACTGAAGCACAACAGTCACCAGAAGACGATCTTTCCGACTCTTCCGCACCGTCAAAGGTCAATTGGCCGGTCTTTTGGGGCGCCCTGATCATCCTGGTTGCCTTCGTGTTGTTTGCATCGATCTGGCCATCCACCGCCGAAGATGCCATCTTTGGGGCCATGGGATGGGTCTCGGAGAACTTTGGCTGGTACTACGTACTCACCGCGGCCATCGTTGTGGTATTCGTACTGATTGTGGCGCTCACCCGGTCCGGACATACCCGGCTCGGCCCGGACCATGCCCGCCCGAAATACAATATGTTCACGTGGGCGGCCATGCTTTTTGCCGCCGGTATTGGCGTGGACCTGATGTTCTTCGGCATCTCCGGTCCGGCCACGAACTATCTGACTCCCCCGGATGTCGCTCCCGAATCTGAAGAGGCCGCTCGGATGGCCCCGATCTGGACCATCTTCCACTACGGCATCCCCGGCTGGGCCATGTACGCACTTCTGGGTATGGCTTTCGGCCTGTTTGCCTACCGCTACCACTTGCCGCTGAGTATCCGCTCGGCGCTGGCCCCGATCTTCGGCAAACGCATCCACGGCCCGGTGGGCCACACCGTCGAGATCGCCGCCACGATCGGCACCATCTCCGGTATTGCCGTTTCCCTAGGTATTGGCGTGGTGTTTTTGAACTACGGCCTGTCGGCCATGTTCGACATCCCCCAGTCCATGACCGTACAGATCGCACTGATGGCCATTTCGGTGCTGATCGCCATCGTCTCCACCGTCTCCGGTGTGGATAAGGGTATTCGCCTGCTCTCCGAGCTGAACATCTACCTGGCCATCGCTCTGCTGGCTTGGATACTGATTGCCGATAACACCACCCAGCTACTCAACGCCCTGGTCCAAAACATCGGGGATTTCTTCTCGTCCATGCCCTCGATGCTGATGAACACCTTCGCCTACACCGATGGTCAGGCACCTGAGCTACCCGCTGATCAGTGGATGGCCGACTGGACCTTGTTCTTCTGGGCATGGTGGATCGCCTGGGCGCCGTTCGTTGCCCTGTTCCTGGCGCGTATTTCCCGCGGTCGCACGCTACGCGAATTCGTCGTCGGCGTGCTACTGATTCCTTTTGCCTTCATCCTGCTGTGGGTCTCCATCCTGGGCAACGCCGCGCTGGGCTTCTTCCAGTCCGATCCCACCTTCCTCGAAGAGACCTACAACACTCCCGAATCTGGGTTCTTTACCCTGCTGGAGCAGTACCCGGGCTCGCTCTTCACGATCGGATTGGCCGTGCTGACCGGCCTGTTCTTCTACGTCACCTCGGCAGACTCCGGTTCGCTAGTGATGGCCAATATGACCTCAAAGGCCACCATGGCCGACTCCGACGGCCCCAGCTGGTTGCGTATCGTTTGGGCGGTGGTCACCGGTGCACTGACCCTGTCGATGCTGTTTATTGATGGCGTTTACACGCTTCAGGCCTTTACCGTGATCGTGGGTCTCCCGCTGTCGATCATGCTCTACCTGGTGATGTACAGCCTGTGGAAGATGTTGCGGCATGAACGCCTGGTCGCCTTGTCGCAGGCCCGGGCGCTACCCACCGCGCTCTCCTCGCGCACGAACCAGTCCGGTGAGCGCATCAAGTGGCAGCAACGTTTGCGTCATCGGATGAGCTTCGCCAGCCACAAGCAGTTGACCGAGTACGTCAACACCGTCGCTGCTCCGGCGATCGAAGAGGTCGCCGCCGAAATCGAGGCCCTGGGCGGAGATGTCCAGTGCCACCGTGGCCAGCACCCCGAGCATGGGCTACCCTATGTGGATCTGGTCGTGCACTTCACCGATCAGGAAGACTTCAAGTACCAGGCCTACCCGGTCGCATACCCTGTGCCGAGCTTCGCCACCAACATCCGCACCGTTCAGGAGGTCTTCTTCAAGCTGGAGGTCTTCTCCAATACCGGCTCTCGCGGGCGTGATATTTACGGTCTGAGCAAGGACCAGGTCATCTCCGACGTGTTGGATTCCTACGACACCCACATGGCGTACATGTCCATGGCCGGTGAGGACGGGGCACCGGTACCAGCCGATGAGACCTTCACCCCCGAGACCTGGAACGACACCGACCAAGCTGATACGAGTTCTATTGACCAGGTACCGGTTCCTGAGCCCACCAGCGCCCAGGACACCAACTCCAAAAATTCCTGACCATCTCCGACGGATTCCGCAAGGCTAGGTAACACTCTATGAGCACAACCGAACCGACAACCCTGTACATCAACGGTCAATGGAAGCCAGCCTCTGACGGCGGTACCCGCACCGTGATCTGCCCGGCCGATGGCACCGAGGTGGATGTGGTTTCTGAAGCCACCACCGCCGACGTGGAAGAAGCCATCGCCGCCGCCCGCGCCTGCTTCGACTCCGGAGTGTGGAGCTCAGTGCCCGCCGCCGAACGCGGTGACTTCCTGCTTCGGGTCGCCGATGCGATCACCGAACGTAAGGACGAGTTCGCCCGGGCTGAAGCCCTGGATACCGGCAAGCGCCTGGTCGAGGCCGAAGGCGATATGGACGACATTATCGGTTGCTATCGCTACTTCGGCAAGATCGCCGATGCCAACCCGGGTCGACTGGTCGACACCGGCGACGCCTCAGTGATCGACCGCGTGGTCTACGAGCCGGTCGGCGTCGTGGGGATGATCACCCCCTGGAACTTCCCGCTGCTACAGGCCGCCTGGAAGATGGCCCCTGCCCTGGCCGCTGGGAACTCCTTCATCATCAAGCCCGCCGAGCTGACCCCGCACACCACCATGTTGATCATCGACGTCTACGACAAGCTCGGCCTGCCGGCCGGCGTGGCCAACCTGGTGCTCGGCTCCGGTGCGGTCGCCGGTGCCCCACTGTCTTCTCACCCCGACATTGACATGGTCTCGTTTACCGGTGGGCTCAAGACCGGCACCACGATCGCCCAAGAAGCTGCCAAGACCGTCAAGAAGGTCGCCCTGGAGCTGGGCGGCAAGAACCCCAACGTGGTCTTCGCCGACGCCGACTTTGACTCCGCCGTCGACAACGCCCTGACCGCAGCGTTTTTGGACTCCGGGCTGGTGTGCTCGGCTGGCACCCGATTGATCGTGGAAGAGTCCATCCACGATCGGTTCGTCGACGAGCTGGTTGCCCGGGCCGAAAAGATCGTGATGGGCGGCCCCTTCGACGAGAATGCCGAGACCGGTCCGCTGATCTCCGCCGAACACCGCGAGAAGGTCACCGATTACGTCAAGCGTGGTGTGGAAGCCGGCGCCACCCTACGCGTGGGTGGCCACTGGGGCGGTGCAGAGCACGAGCACGGGTTCTTCTATGCTCCCACCATCTTGGACAACTGCACCCAGGAGAACCCCGCGGTGATCGAAGAAGGCTTCGGCCCGGTCATCACCGTGGAGACCTTCACCACCGAAGAAGAAGCCGTCGCCATCGCCAACCACACCGAATATGGTCTGGCTGGGGCCGTGTGGACGCAAAATATGGGGACCGCCAACCGTGTCTCCCGCGCTCTGCGTCACGGTACGATCTGGATCAACGACTACCACCCCTACGTCCCGCAGTCCGAGTGGGGCGGGTTCAAGCGCTCCGGCATCGGCCGGGAACTGGGCCAGATGGGCTTGGGTGAGTACGTCGAGGCCAAGCACATCTACCACAACACCGAGCCGGCCCCGGCCGACTGGTTCCCTCGCCACTAAAAATCCCGGTTCTTTGATCCCGGTCCATTGGACCACCCAACCGAAGAAGTGAAGGAAGTATTCATGGCTGACCATACCGATCCACACTTTGATTACATCGTCGTCGGCGGCGGTTCCGCCGGTGCCGTGATCGCCGCTCGACTCTCCGAAGATCCCAGCATTCAGGTCGCGCTTTTGGAAGGTGGCGACACCGACCAGGGCCACGACGAGGTGCTGACCCTGAACCGCTGGCCAGAGTTGCTGGAATCCGGATTTGACTGGGACTACCCCATCGAGCCACAGGAAGTTGGCAACAGCTTCATGCGCCACGCCCGTGCAAAGGTACTGGGCGGTTGTTCCTCGCACAACTCCTGCATCGCCTTCCACCCGCCCAAAGAAGACCTGCAAGCCTGGGTGGAGATGGGTGCCGCCGGCTGGGGCCCCGACGAGGTGCGTCCGCTGATCAAGCGCATGGAAACCAACGACAACGACTATGATCACAACGGCTCCGACGGTCCGGTGGAGATCATGAACGTCCCACCCAAAGATCAGGTCGGTGTGGCCATCCTCGAAGCTGCCGAACAGGCCGGGCTGCCCACCGTGCAACACAATTCCGCCGACACCGTCGGTGATGGTGCCGGCTGGTTCCAGATCAACTCCAAGAAGGACGGCACCCGTGCCTCGTCCTCTGTGTCTTACCTGCACCCAAACATGGATCGCGAGAATCTGCACATCTTCACCGGCCATCGGGTCACCCGGGTGCTGTTCGACGATGTTGCCGGGTCCAAGAAGAAAGCCGTTGGGGTCGAGTATGAAGACAACGCCTTCGGCCGGTTGAAGACCATGCGTGCCGACCGCGAAGTCATCGTCTCCGCCGGTGCGATCGACTCGCCGAAGCTGCTGATGCTGTCCGGTATTGGCCCAGCCGAGCACCTCAAGGAATTCAACATCGACGTGGTCGTGGATTCCCCCGGTGTGGGCTCGAACCTGCAGGATCACCCCGAAGCTGTCATCTCCTGGGAGTCCAACGTCACCATGACCCGTGAGGCCACTCAGTGGTGGGAGATCGGCATCTTCAAGGACACCACCGGTGAGCACGATCTGCCCGATTTGATGATGCACTATGGTTCGGTCCCCTTCGATATGCACACCCGCCGTCAGGGCTACCCCACCGCTGACGAGGCCATCGTACTAACCCCGAACATCACCCACGCTAAGTCGCGCGGTACCGTTCGCCTACGTTCGATGGACTATCGGGACAAACCGAAGGTGGATCCCCGCTACTTCACCGACGAAGAAGGCCACGATACCCGCGTGGCCGTCGAAGGCATCAAACTGGCCCGCAAGATCATGGATCAGCCGGCCATGGCCCAGTTCAAAGGGCGCGAGCTGTTCCCGGGCGAAGATGTCACCTCCGATGAAGACATCGCCGATTACGTGCACAAGACCCACAACACCGTCTACCACCCGGCCGGCAGTGTCCGCATGGGTGCTGACGATGACGAGATGTCACCGCTGACCTCGGACCTGAAGGTCAAGGGTGTCGATGGCCTGCGCGTTGCCGACGCCTCGGTGATGCCTCAGATCGTGGCCGTGAACCCGAACATCACCATCTACCTGATCGGTGAGCGGGCTTCCGATCTGATCAAGGGCGACCAGTAACAGCCTCTCTCGTCGCCGGGTCGACAACCTGGCACCGAACCGCGCCGGGGCGGAGAGTCCTCACGGATTCGCCACCCCGGCTTTTTCTTAACGACAAGGGAACAACCCGCCAACTGTCGAGATACTGTCAGCGCACACCGTCTCGCCCCACCCTCATGGATATAGAACGCTTATTCTAGTCACTCTCCACAATTCACTCGATCTCACCTTATCTTGGCATATCTGTTCTATAGAGTGGATGGCAAGAAAGGAGGAGTCGAACATGGTGCGCACCGCCAGTTCAGCCCCACCGCACGGCCCGGACATCACCGCGTTCCTTGATCTGCAAGCCGCCGATCAAGCCTCCTTAGGCGAGCTCGCTCACGGGCTCACTCAACTGCTATCGGCTTTTAACGCGAAATTGGATGCCGAGGACAGTTATGAGATGTTCGCGCATTGGTCTCGTGCCGCAGAAGTCTCCGACTGGAATACGTCTCTGGCTGGCTCCTCTGAACCACAACACCCTCAAGAACCGGAAGATCTCCTCGCCCCAGAGGAACCGCATAATGCATTCCCAGAGGTCGCGCGTCGCGTTGAACAATCAGCAACCCTGCTCACCAGCGTTCAAACTCGGCTACTGTCCTTCGCCCATCAGGCCACACGAAGCCCGGAGGATCAACGAGCTCTGCTCGGTGTCCCCACAGGTTCATCAATGACTTATGGAAACGGGCGAATCTTCTACCTCGAAGCACTCGGTCTGGGTAAGCCCGATCTCAAACGGCGTCAAACTCGAAGCGAATATCTGGTCCCAGCTCCTCCGCCAGGCTTGGGTGAGGCACAGCCAGTCCAATATCCCGAGCTCATCGAAGCATTCAGTACCGGTCGCATCTGTGTTGATAACGCCGACCGGCTCATTAAGCTTCTCAAAGATCTCCAGCGTTACGGCCGCCAGTGCCAGGTTGATCAGGAGCGTATCACAGAGGTCATTCATGCGATCTTGCCCATTCTGATTGAGGATGCAGCGTCGATGAGCGTCTCTGAGTTCAGCAAAGTCTGCAAAAACCGGCTACAAACACTCACCTACTACTTGGACGAAGATGGCCCCGCACCCGAAGAAGAACTCGACCCCAAGAAGGCCACGGATGAATTTTGGGTGCGACCACTATCCGGCGGTGGCGTGGAATTCGGGGGCAGAGCTTTCGGCTTGAGTGCAGAGCTATTGTCAACTTTGGACCACGCGGCCAATAACTACGCCGTGTTGAAAAATCATCGTGGCGCTGGTGCTGGAAACGCAAACCCAGAGACCAGGGTGCCTGAGAGTCCTATCGCCACTGCGCTCAAAGCCAACTTCCCGCAAGTCGACCCCGAAGCAGTAGCTGCCATCGACGAAAATTCCCGAGAGATCCTTTATGCCGAGCACGCTCTGTTCAATCATTCAACCCGTAAACGGCGTAGCTTCGAAGCTCTCATGGCAGTGTTAATCGCAGGCATTGGTGTGGGACAGAAAAAGAACGGTTTAGCGCATACCCGCGGACAGGTCACCAAGGTCCTTGTCACCATGGACTACGAGACCTTCTCCAAACAACTTCCCGAACGGTATCGACCAGAACAACCTCGCACCGGGGCCGAGCAGTTCCTCAGATCAAAGCCACCGGGGTCAGATGGCCCGGATCGGCCCGGAGAAAACGGACACGCTTTTAGATCTGAAGGACAGTTCACCGGAAGCATTCACCCATCCAGACTCCGAACGCTGGCCTGTGAAGCGGGAATCGTTCCGATACTTTTCGACGGACGAAACGACATTCTGGACTACGGACGAGAACGCCGGGACTTTAGCCCTGCCCAACACCGAGCCTTGGTCGCACGGGACAAGGGGTGCACAGCCCCCGGATGCACCATGCCTGCGTCCTGGTGCCAGGTGCATCACATCGTGGAATGGGAAAACCACGGAGCAACGCGAATCGATAACGCCGCACTGGTCTGCTCGCGACATCACACGGAAATTCACCAAGGGAAATGGAGTATTGCCCGGATCGATCGAGACGGTGTCTGGTACGCCGCCGCTCCGTGGCATCTTCCCGACCTCACCTTACGTCGCAACGGCTATTTCCTTCAGTGATCTGCCGATAGCAACCGAAGCACCTCGCTCGTTGAGACGGTGGTGACATGCGGTGATTGGAGCTCTATCAGACGAATCGCTTCACGATGCAGTTCCGGTGTCGCTCCGGCACAAGCATCTTCCACCACCACGACGCGTTGCCCAGCATCGATGGCACTGAATACCGTCGAGAGCACGCAACAGTCCGTGGCAACACCACACACCACTAATGCGGAATCGCGATCGACATGGCGCTCAAGCCCCTCGGTCCATTTCCCGAACGTGGGACGATCCACTACGGTGTCATCCGAAGGGCTCGTCAAATCCCAGACCGGGTCGTCGGGATCGAGCCGAAATTGGTTCCAGCGATCGTAGTAGGCCCGCCAACTTCCGGTTTCGTGGGGATCACGGACGAATCGAGTACGGATCACTGACAGCCCGCGAGCGCGAATGGCTTGAGCGATCTGCCCAGCATGGGCCTCGGCCTCGAGGTATCCCGGACACCCCCACCCCAGCTCAGGGTCGTGGAAGACCCGCTGAAAATCAATCAGCGCCAGGACGGGGTGAGGGCCAAGAACAGCGTTCATCTGATCTAGTCCACAAAGAGATCTTTTTGCAGGTCCTTCTCATCCACGCCCGGGCTGTACTTGGAAAAGTCCGTCACGCCGTGATCGCGCAAGACCTCTTCACACAGCACGGTGGCTCCGGCGTACTTCTGCGGTGCTGAAGTCAGGATCGCATGAGCCGAATCCGAGTATACATCTGCCGTGCGGGAGACCTTCATCATCTCGTCTCCGCCCAAGGCATACTGTACTGCCGCGGTCTGGATGGTGGTTTCAGGCCATAGCGTGGTAGAGGGGATACGGTGTTCAGCGCCAATGCCCAACGCAGCGAGGGTCATCCCATACTTGGCCAGCATGTATGCCGGGGCTACACCTAGCCACTTCGGCGAGGTGTTCAGCGGTGGCGACAGGGTCAAGATCCGCGGGTCGGAGGACTTCTTCAGGTACGGCAACGCCGTCCGAGTCAACAAGAACGTCCCACGGGTATTGATGTCATGCATCAGATCCACCCGTTTCATCTCGATCTTGTCCGAAGGCTCAAGATTAATAGCGGAGGCGTTATTGATGACGATATCGATTCCACCGAATTCAGCCACCGTCTTGTTAACTGCCTCGACGACATTGGATTCCTCACGCACGTCCCCCACGAGAGGAAGCGCTTTCCCACCTGCCTCACGGATCTCATCGGCTGCGGTGTAGACCGTGCCCGGTAGCTTTGGATGAGGTTCAGCAGTCTTGGCCAGCAAAGCAATCTGGGCCCCGTCGGACGCTAGTTTCTTGGCGATCTCTAAACCGATACCCCGTGACCCTCCAGAGAGAATAACGGTCTTGCCGCTCAAAATGTTGGATGATTCGTGAGTCATCGTGGTGTCCTTTCTCAACACAGCCGAAGTGATCTGAGGCACACCCATAGCCTACCGCTGTCAGAGCCGGCGGAGATAACCTGGTTACAGATAACGCCCACGGTGGTGGAACTGACTTTTGTCACTCGAGAGTCCTGATCGGCGACACTGCACCACAACGAGCCGGTACGGAAAAGTGGATGTCATGACTACTCCAGCGATCGACATCGAAAATGTCACCAAAAGATTCGGCCAGTTAACCGCCGTGGACCACCTCTCACTGCGTGTTCATTCTGGCGAGATCCTGGCCTTGTTGGGCCCTAATGGGGCCGGAAAGACGACACTGCTCGATATGATTCTGGGCTACACCACGCCACAAAGCGGATCCGTTAAGGTCCTAGCAGGCCCGCCGACTGAGGCCAGTGGCCGTATCGGTGCCGTGCTCCAGACCAAAGGCCTATTGGAAGACCTCACGGTCGAAGAGACCCTACGCATGATTGCTGGTCTGCATCGACACAGCCTCCCGATACCGGAGGTGATGGAAAAGGCTGGGGTCACTGCTTTCAAGAAGACCAAGGTCGGCAAGTGTTCGGGCGGGCAAGTCCAACGACTCCGGTTCGCCCTGGCGATCCTTCCCGACCCGGAGATTCTGCTACTCGATGAGCCCACCTCCGGCATGGACATCACCTCGCGTCGAGGGTTTTGGGACTCGATGACGAGCTGGGCGCGTGGTGGGGGAACCATCATTTTTGCCACGCATTATTTGCAAGAGGCCGAAGAATTCGCCGACCGCATCGTGGTGATGAAATCTGGGTCCATCACCGCCGACGCACCGGCTGACCAACTCGGAGGCACCAGCACCATCACGGGAACATGGCGCCACTCTCAAGAACCCTTCGAGGTACTACCGGAAAAAACCGCACTCGATTGGGACCCAGCAAAACGACGGATCAGCATCCGAACCGATCGGTCCGATCAGCTGGCTAACGAATTGCTAAATCACGGATGGATTTCCAACGTTCAGATTACTCAACACGGGCTGGAAAACCTGTTGGAAGGAGACCCCTCATGACCGCCATAGCTTCACACACCACCACGAAACCTTCACACGGGGGTTCGCCAGCTCGGTCCACCCTGAGCATTTTCGTCCACTACCTGGCCTGGGACACGTGGCGGTCCCTACGGATGTGGGAGTCGACCTTCTTCATCCTGGTCTTACCGGCCATGTTGTACCTGATGTTTGGGGTGGCCGGTGATGTTGCCGAGTTGAACTTCGGCGACGGCAATATGACCGCTTGGGTGATGACCTCCATGGCTTGCTACGGTTCGGTGATCGCTGCTACGGCGGTCAGTAGTTCCGCGGTAGTGGAAAAGCAACACGGCTGGAATCGAGTGTTAGCGCTCACGGGGCTGTCTAACCCCTTGTTTATGGTGTCCAAAATGCTGATGGGCATGATTTTGGCCATTCTGCCCACCACGCTGATTCTGATTCTAGGAGCCACCACGGGAGCGGAATTCGATACAGTGGGGCATTGGATAGCTACGGCAGCACTGACCATTGTTGGCACCATCCCGTTCGTGTTCTATGGGCTCGCCGTGGCGATGATTTTCCGTGCCCAGTCCGCGGTCGCCATTGGGTCTGGTTTCCTGGTCGTGTTGGCCTTCCTCGGTAACCTGTTTATACCCTTGAGCGGAACACTGCTGGAGATCGGTCGCTTCACGCCAATGTATGGTACCGGCCAGCTGGCTCACTATCCCCAGGCTGAGGGTCTCATTCTGGATCAGGAAGCTTTCGTCACCGGCGAGTTTGAATCCGATTCCCTGGCCTGGATTCTGGGGATCTCCCTGGCCTGGACGGTGATTTTCGCCGGCTTGTGCTGGCTGTCCACCCTAGGCTCTACCCGCCGATAAGATAAGAGTCGATGTATCCAGATCAGCTCAGTCGGGACGAGCAACGCGAACAACTGCGCTACGGCGGCGGTTGGCTCGCGCTGTTGCTCATCCCGGCTACGAGCGTCGTCCTGTCAGATCATCCGCTGTGGGCCAAGATCGCCGGCATCGCCTGCTTGGTCCTGTTCGCCGGGTGCTATCTGTGGATGTTGACCCATCCGCGCCCGTGGCCACTGCTCCCCCGGGTCGCCACGACCCTTGTCTACACCCTGGTGCTGGGTCTACTCGTGGTCCCAGTGGCGTTGCTGACCGGAGCGGATGCAGGGATGAGCCTGACATTTGTCGCAGCGCTGTGGCTGTTCACGCACAATCTTGTTCCCGGGGCAATTGGTTCCTTCGTCTCGACCACACTGGCCGGCACAGCGTTACTGATGATCAGCGACCAAATGGATCTCTGGTGGCCCCTGCTGCTGTCACTGACCTTGGCCTGGCTCATGTTGTTTTTCATCCGCTATGTCGTCGAACGTCAGGAAGTGGAGCGCCAAGTCTCGGAGCGAGACGCACTAGCCGCCCAACGGGAAGAATTAGATCGCCAGGTCCACGATGTCTTAGGCCAGTCGCTGACCGCCATCACGGTCAAGACGCAGTTAGCCATGCGATTGCTCGACACTGACCACCAGGCCGCCCGCGCGGAGCTGGAGAGTATCCTGGGATTGGCCAGGTCCTCCATTAGCAATGTCCGCACTGCGATCACCACTCTGGAAGCCCCGGATTTAGGCAACCAGTTGGAGGTCGCACTGGAGATGCTCCGTAACCAAGGAATCCACGTCACGACCACAGAAATCCCGCGACAGATCGCCCCGGCCACCGCGGAACTATTCGCCTGGTGCCTGCGTGAAGCGGTCACCAATGTGCTCCGGCATGCGCAGGCGAGCACCGTGAATATTGAGATCACCACCCATCGGTTGCGCGTCAGCGATGACGGGATCGGGATCACTCGTCCCACCACCGGATATGGTCTGGCTGGGCTTCGCCATCGAGCCGAAGCAGCCAAGGGGACTTTGACCATCTCGTCCTCGGACCGTGGCACTGTGTTGGAGGTGAGTCAGTGAATCCGATTAAGATTGTGCTGGCCGATGACCAGGCGCTGGTTCGTCAGGGGCTGGCGGCCTTGTTAGATTTGGAACAGGATCTTCAGGTGGTCGCACAACTGCCCGATGGCGCCTCGGTGGTGGAAGCCATTGCAGACCACGGCGCGGATCTGGCCATCCTCGACATTGAAATGCCCGGCACGGACGGATTGGCCGCTGCCGCTCAGGTCAGCGAGCAGACGCAGGCCAAGATTCTGATCCTGACCACCTTTGGTCGCGCCGGATACTTGCAACGCGCACTGGATGCCGGGGCACAGGGGTTTATGGTCAAGGATTCCCCCGCTGAGGAGCTCACCGCAGCCATCCGGTCGATCATGGCCGGTCGGACCGTAGTCGATCCGGCCTTGGCTGTCCAGGCCCTCACGCAGCAAAACCCTCTCACCTCCCGGGAACAGGACGTGTTGCGCGCGACGCTGACCGGTCGTTCAGTCCGGGACATTGCCGAGCAGTTACACCTCTCCGCGGGGACGGTGCGGAACCTGCTCTCGGAGGCAATCAGCAAGACTGGCTCGAAGAACCGCGCCCAGGCCGCCGGATACGCCCGGGACCAGGGCTGGTTGTAGAGCTGGTTTTAGAGGAAGACCCACACCAGCAGGGTCATCGAGACTAGAGTGATCAGGATGGCAGCGACGATATTGACCAGCACGCCTCCTCGCACCATCTGACCGATGGTGACGTAGCCGGAACCGTAGGCGATAGCGTTCGGCGGGGTAGCCACCGGAAGCATGAACGCACAGGTTGCGGCCAGCGCCACGGGTGCACACAGCATCAGTGGTTCCACCCCGGTCCCCATTGCCACGCCGGAGGCTACGGGCAAGAACGTGGCAGCGGTGGCAGTATTGGACGTCATTTCGGTCAGGAGCAAAATCGCCACGGCCGCCAACGCCACCAGGATCCACAGGCTCATCCCGCTCAGACCGGTCGCTTGTTCACCCAGCCATTCCGAGAGTCCGGAATCGCTGAACTGACCCGACAGTGCCAGGCCACCGCCAAAGAGCAGTAGCACACCCCAGGGAAGTTCCACGGCAGATTCCCAATCCAATAGCCGCACCCCCGACTCGGCGTCCGGACCGGCCGGCAACAGGAATAGCAACAGGCCGACAGCAATGGCGATCCCAGCATCGGAGATGAAAGCATCTTCCAAGCCGAGCACGTACTCCGACAGCAACGGGATGAAGACCCAGCTCACCGCCGCCAGGATAAAAATGATCAGGACCCGGCGCTCACCGGAACTCACCGGCCCGAGTTTCTCCGACTCTTTCTGCAACATCTCACGGCCACCGGGAATGTGCTTGATCTCGGGTTTGAACAGCACCTTGACCAAGATGAACCACGTGGCCAGCATCAGTACCACAGCCAAGGGCACCCCGACCAGCATCCATTGCCCAAAGCCAATGGTCATGTCCTCGTTACTGGACATGTGAGCGGCCAACAGTGCATTGGGCGGAGTTCCAATAATGGTACTGACCGAGCCAATGGAGGCCGCATAGGCAATGCCCAGCATCAGCGCGGTGCCGAATTTCGTTTTCACCATCGACTCCACGCTGGCCTCGGCGTTGCCTTCCTCTGTCACTTGATTGACCAGCACCAGCACCGACACGCCGATAGGCAACATCATCACCGCGGTCGCGGTGTTGGAGACCCACATCGACAGGAAACCGGTGGAGATCATGAAACCGCCGACCAACGCCGAACTATTTGATCCCATCGAGCGCAACACCAGCAAGGCAATGCGACGGTGCAAATTCCAGCGTTGCATCGCCAGAGCGAGCAAGAAGCCACCTAAGAACAAGAAGATGACATTATTGCCGTAGTTGGCCCCGACCGTATCAAAGCTGACGCCCTCGCCGTCTGGGGTTTCCTCGGCGGGAACGAACACCGGAAAGATCACCAGTGGCAACAAAGCGGTGGCGGGAATCGGGATCGCCTCGGTCATCCACCACACGGCCATCAATACCGCGGTGGCACCGGTCAGCCGGGGCCAGACTCCCGTGTCTGCGGGAAGCAGGAAGTACACCAGCAGTGCCAGCACGATGCCGAGACCAAGTCCGATCAACCGACGCATCAAGTCACCGTCCGCCGGAGCTTTCATCCCCTCAGAGAGTTCGGTCTGGGTCGAGCGATACTGCGTGGACGGATATTGTGACGAAGCGTGTTGAGTCTTGGTGTAATGCGACGAGGCGTAATGACGTGTCGACTTCTCTGAACTCATCGGACTGTCCCCCAACGGTCCTCAGCGCATCACGCGCCAGCGCACACGCTGTTGCTACATATTCCTGTCATCTTCTCATACTGGCGTTAGTCAATACTGACGTTATTTATCTCACGTTAGCAGGTTCAGCAACGGGGCACGAACTAGGCGCTACTGGTCTCGCGCCCCATCGCAATCAACGCGCCGATCAAGCCCACTGCGGCCACCACCGCGCCACCGATCATCATCACGTTCAGTTGGGGATAGCTCCAATTGGCGAACGCATGCATCAGGGGCTCGACAATCGCCACGGTGCCGTCTTCGACTGTGGCAGCGATCGAGTCGTCCACCAGCCGGCCGATGCCGGTACGCAGGGTGACTCCGCCAAGCACGATCACCGCCCCGGAAATCAGCCAGACGCTCCAGCGGGCTCCGGGGGCGGCCAGCAACAGCGCTAGGACGAAGGCCACCGCGGCCCCGCCCAGGACCAGTGGCCAGTAGGTCACGTACTGTTCGATCAACACCAGGTCATCGGCCGAGATGAGTTCTGAGGGAGGAACTTGCGTGTCGATCACCAACTCGCTGGGTACCCAGCCAGTGGGATCAACACCGTCGAGCAGGGAAATCTGGTCGAGTTGCTCGCCCAGCACAACACCGGCGAGTTGGGCCACCGGGGTGAGATGGATCGAGAGGTATCCGGCATCGGGTTCGGCCGGGGTGGAGGCCTGTTGCAGCCCCTCAACCCAGTCCTGACGGGTCATCTCCACGGCTTCGCCCCACGCCTGAGCGAACCGGGAGTCCTCTACTACCAAAGACGCAAAATTCTCGGTCACCCCGCCCAGCGCATCGGAGAAGGGCAGCTGGGATTCCGCATTCGAGGTCACCTGATCGGCCACTAATGCCGGGACCGCGTCGAGCACCTGCTCATCACCAGAAATCTCCCGTAATGGTTCTGCGGTGTGTAACAATGCATCAGCTCGCCATCCGGTCAAACCGACCACGGTGACGATGCCGATAACCAACGCAAAAATGCTGGCAAAAAGCGTTCTCATGGTGTCCTTCTATCCCGGCGGTAGTAGTCTGGGGGACGTCCCTAGACTACTGTAACGGAGGCAATGTGAGTGGTGGTTGTGTGGTGAGCGCGTGGTGATCGATGAACCTGCACTACCGGCCACAGCGGCGCAGACCTCGGCGGATCGCCCCTGGCCGGTGCGCTTACTGTCGGAGAATCTCAAACACTATATTGATCGGGCCCCGGCGACCTGGGTGGAGGGTCAGCTGATCGAGCATCGCGTGGTACGTGGCAATGCGTGGATGACACTGCGCGATATGGAAGCCGAGATCTCCCTGCCGGTCACTGCCTGGCGCAATGTGGCCTCGCACCTGGATCCTGGAGTGCAACAGGGCGCGCGTGTGGTGGCCTGGGTGAAGCCCAACTTTTACACCAAGACCGGTCGGTTGTCGATGATTGCCCAGGATATTCGGCCGGTAGGCATCGGTGACTTGCTGGCCCGAGTCGAGCGCTTGCGACACGCGTTGGCCGAAGAAGGCCTGTTTGCCCAGAAGAAACCGTTGCCCCTGGTGCCGGCACGCATCGGTCTGATTACCGGCAAAGACTCCGACGCGATGAAAGATGTCATGCGCAATACGCTCTTGCGTTGGCCGGCCACTGAATTCACCGTGGTGCACACCGCCGTCCAAGGCGCCCAGGCGCCCACCGAGATCATCGAGGCCCTGCACCAGCTTGATGCCGATGAGCGGGTGGATCTGATCGTGATAGCCCGTGGCGGTGGGGCCTTAGAAGAGGTGATCCTGCCATTTTCGGATGAACGGCTCGTGCGCGCGGTGGCGGCAGCGACCACCCCGGTGGTCTCGGCAATCGGGCACGAAGCCGACCGTCCGGTGCTCGATGATGTGGCTGATCTGCGGGCTTCCACTCCCACCGATGCGGCCAAGCGTATTGTTCCCGACGCGGCGGTGGAGGCCGAGAGCATCGCTCAGGCCCGGTTAAGGATGGCCGCTGCGGTGCAGCGGCTCGTCACCGAGCAGGCCACCCACCTGGCTACGGTGCGTTCCCGGCCGGTGCTACTGCATCCTGAAACGATGATCACCACCCGCCACGAGGAACTCACCGGTGTGCTGACACGAGCACGAACGGCCGTGCGTCAGCTGATTTCTCGCGAGCGCGAGGTAGTCGAGCAGGTGATGGCTCGGGTGCGTTCGCTGTCTCCGCAGTCCACACTCAACCGTGGCTATGCGGTGGTGCAGGCTGAGCAGGGCTTGATTCGACGGGCCGATCAGCTACAGGTCGGCACCCCGGTCAACATTTTGCTCTCCAGGGGAGACTTCCACGCCGAAGTCACCTCAATCAACCCCAGCACAGACGACGAAGGATGATGATGACACAAGGATTCTCGACCGCCGATACCTCCGATATTGCCCAGCTGAGCTACGAGCAGGCCCGCACTGAACTGATTGAGACCGTGACCCGGCTGGAATCCGGTGGGGTGGAACTAGAAGAAAGCTTACAACTCTGGGAGCGCGGTGAAGCCCTGGCACAACACTGTCAACGTTGGCTGACCGAGGCCCAGCAACGCATTGACCAGGTCCGTGCCGAGTCCGAGACGACGGCCAGCACCAACGAGACCGATGAGACCGATGAGTAGGACTCAGCCGTGGCGGTAGCCCTCTAAAAACTCGGCGATCCGGTGGATGCCTTCTTCGAGATCACGCACGGCCGGCAAGGTCACCAAGCGGAAATGGTCGGTCGTGTCAAGATTGAAGGCCCGACCGTGTGAGACCAGGATTTTTTGTTGTCGAAGCAGGTCGATCACGAACTTCTCGTCATCGTCAATCGGATACATCTCAGGGTCGAGTTTCGGGAACAGATACATCGCGCCGTGGGCCGGTTGCACGCTCACCCCCGGGATGGCCTGGAGCATTTCGGTGGCCAGGTTGCGCTGTTCCAGCAGTCGTCCACCCGGGAGAATGAGGTCGTTGATGGATTGATACCCGCCCAGCGCCGTCTGGATCGCGTGCTGGGCCGGAACGTTGGCGCACATGCGCATATTGGCCAGCAGAGTCAGCCCCTCAAGGAAGTCTTGAGCGCGATATTTGGGCCCGGACACGGCAACCCAACCGGCCCGGTATCCAGCCACCCGGTACGCCTTCGACAACCCGGAGAACGTCAGGGTGAGCACATCGTCAGACAGCCCGGCGACGTTAATGTGGCGTGCTCCGTCGTAGAGAATCTTTTCATAAATCTCATCGGCGAGTAGTACCAGCCCGTGCCGGCGAGCGATCTCGACCATTTCCATTAGTACGTGGCGCGAGTACACCGCCCCGGTGGGATTATTCGGGTTGATCAGCACCAGAGCCTTGGTACGGTCGGTGACCAGAGACTCGATGTGCTCGGTGTCGGGGGCCCAGCCTTCCTCTTCCACACACCGGTAGTGCACGGCTTCACCACCGCAGAGCGTGGTGGCCCCGGTCCACAGCGGATAATCCGGCGCGGGAATCAGTACCTGGTCCCCGTCATCGATCAGGGCTTGGAGGACCATGGAGATCATCTCTGAGACCCCGTTACCGATGAAAACATCATCAACCGAGATATCCCGGATGCCACGGGACTCATAGTACTGCGAGACGGCGGTGCGGGCCGAGTAGATACCCTGAGAATCGGAGTACCCCTGGGCATGGGGAAGATGGGAGACCATATCCTTCAGGATCGCCCCGGGGGCGTCAAAACCGAAGGGGGCCGGGTTCCCAATATTCAGTCGCATGATCCGATGCCCGGCGGCTTCGAGACGCTGAGCTTCTTCCAGGATCGGTCCGCGCACATCGTAGCGAACATTATGCAACTTGGATGACTGGCGAATTTCACGCGGTCGTGCTGGTGTCATCGGGACCGACCTCCAGGGTCTAAGGGGTTGTGTTGATTAGAGAGTACTGGGTGCTGCGGACGGTTCGTCCAAAATGTCGGAGGCCTCCAGCAAACCCGCTGACGACAACCACGACCGCGCCGCTGAGGCCTCGTCGAGGTCCAATCCCTCAGCGGGCCGCCGGGCCTGGTACACCATCCGGCTCAGGTTGGCAAGTTCTTCCCCGCTCACCGCCTGGTAGAGCTCATGGAGTGGTTCTTCCACCGATGCTTGAATCGACTCCGGGTCACCGATCACCAACATCCGACCTTCCGGGTAGTCGTGGCTTTCCAGCACCCGAAAAGACAGGTCAGCGATGGCTGGATCGGGCGCGTACAGCCACGTCAGGGCATCTGGTTCAGACTGTAACCGGGCCAGCTCCTGCTGGTATCCCGCAAAGGACTGTGGTGATTCCGACCACCCCTGATCACAGGGCTCCAGCTCGGCTGCCACCACCTCCACCAGCTCATCGGTCAGCGCACCGGTTCCCATCTGTAGGTGCTCACACCGCAAGGAAGACTCCTCAGCGCTCTGCGAGGAGGTAGCCGGCGAGACAGCGGAGTCGATGTCAACCGAGTTGTGCAGATCGTCGGCTGATTCCAGTTCGTGGTAAGCAGCCGTGGCGCGGGTAACCACCGGCTGGATACGCAGGGTGGCCTCTGAGGTCGACAGAATATCGGCGGATGTGGAATTGACGATCTGATCCGCCGAGTCGACCGATTCGTCTCCGGACGTGTCCTTCATGGCCTGTTCGGGGTCGTCAGCGGCGACCAGCTCCACCGAGTTGGCCACGACCAGGGTGTTCTCGGCTTCCAGCGCCTCCGCGAGTTGTTGCCCGGAATTGGATTCCAACCCATGGCGCTCAGCGGCAATACCGCGGGTGCTCAGAAACTCCACGGTGGCCACGGCCATGGCTTCATCCAGGGGGTCCGGGCCGGCAAGCACGCGGACGGTAGCGACCGAAGGATCAGGATCGACGGCTTTCTGATCGCCACAGGCGCTCAGGCCCATCAGCGCTACCAGAGTGATCGACAGCGCGCGGAGGCTACGGGGCATGCCCACCAGTCTAAAGGTTTCGCCCGACCACGTGCTGAATCACAACACCTCACCACAGTTACTACACTGGGAGTATGGCAGAAACGACGTCGTCTGATTCGGGACGGAAGCTTCCGCTCTCGATGATCAGAAAACTCGACGATATCTTGCACGGCCGTGTCCACCATCTGGTGCGCCACCATGCCGATACCGCCAGTGGCTGGTTGGACCTAGCTCAAGAAGCCGCCTACGCCCAGCGAGTGGAGCAGTGTTTGGAGGCCTTGACTCAGCTCGAGCACGCCCCGGGGTCTGATCGACCGGAGGTACGGTTGGCTGCCTATCGCACTCGAGCCTCCGTGCTGCATTCGCTGGGTGAGACCCAGCGGGCCGAACAAGATGTGACAGCACGTGCCGGGGTATTGCGTTCGGTAGGCCAGTACCATCAAGCGGATCTGGAAGAGCAACTGGGGACCATATTGTTTGCTGAACCGGATTCGTTCTCGGCCACGGTCCTGCAGGGTGTCGTCGATACCGAACGGGAGGCGCTCCAACGCCACCGTTACGACACAGTCCTCTCCGATGCCTTGATCGCCCTGGCAACGATTCGGGTCTCCGAGCACGCCACCGAGGAAGCCCTGGAGTTGATTACCGAGGCTCTGGACGTCATCCGATGGCGACGCGACGAGGGATTGGTGGTTTCCCGGTCCGCGACCGATACTGCACGCATGTTTGCCGCCCACGTTTATTTGATGACCGAACAGTTCAGCGCCGCTGCCGCTACCGCCGGCGAGCTACTCTCGACCGGTTGCCACCGCGCGATTCGGGCTGCAATGTGGATGGTACAGGCCGCAGTGGCCCACCACCGGGAAGACTCTGCCTTAGCAGCCGAGTACGCCGTGCAAGCCCTCGAGACCTACGTGCGGATCGGAGCCCGATCTGGCGCTGCCTCGGCAGCGGGGCTGTGCGCTGCCATGGCCTCCCAGCTGGGCGAAACCTCCGCGGCAGTCACTGCCTGGAAGATTGCCGCGGCCGAAGCCGAGCAAGGCGAAATCCCCGAGTCCGGCGGATTGCTCTTTGCCTTGGGGCATCAGTTGTTAGAGGCGGAGGAGTATAAGGACGCCGAAGAGGTACTCACCGGTCTGGTCCGGCGAGCCGAGATCTCCGGCGACCGTGCCTCTCAGGCTCAGGTGCTGGTGGATTTAGGGCAAGCACTGCGCCGTCAACACCGGACCCAGGAGGCCATCGAGCATTGGCACCAGGCCATTGAGCTGATGCTATCGACTGGGGCCCGCCAGGAGGCGGTGCACGTTTATTTGGCCCTGGGCGCACTGCATTCGACCGAAGACGAGCCCCGGCGTGCGCGCACCGCCGTCCAGCACGCCGTGACAGTAGCCCGTCAACTGCCTACACCCAATATGGTCTTGGCGCAGGCTCTGAACGCGCTGGGTCATTTAATGTGTGACCAGGGCGATCATGAGGGCATTCTGCACCTCAACGAGGCTATTGAGATTGCCCAGCATACCGGGGCCACTTGGTATCAGGCTGACTACATGGACACTCAGGCCCGCGGGTATTGGTCGTTGCACAACGGCGTCAGCGCGGTAGCCACCGCGCTGAACGCTGCCGATCTGTTCACCACGGCCGACGATCCCGACGGCGCGGCCCGCGCGGAACTTTTTGCCGGCCACGTCTTGCTGGAACAGGATCGCGAGGTCGAAGCGGCCACCCTATTGTCTCAGTTGCTCGAGACCGAGACGCTGGATACCGGTGCCCGCATTGCTGCACTGATGGGCTTGGCAGAAGCTCAGGAACGCACGGGAGACAATATGGCCGCCCAACAGAGCCGACGGCGGGTCGAAGAATTGGAAGCCCAGGCGCTGAATCGTCGTGATGAGAGTACGTGCTAGCGTGAGCAACTTGATCGAGTAGCTGGTCTCACGAGTGCTCAAGGAGTCGCTCGGCCAACTCCAAGCGCTGCTCGGCCGCCTGGACGTCGTGCTCGGACAGTGTGGACAACAGGCTCAGTACTACCGCGGCGGCTCGCCCACCCAACCCAGAGGCGTCGACCGGATCCCGAAACGGAGCCGTTCGGGCCATAAGGTTGGGGTGTGTGAGCTGGTCGAAGTACGTCTCGACCAGGCGCCAGCGCTGGTGTAGTGTCACGCTCGTCTCAGAGACCGCCAAGTGACCGATCAAGCAGGCCAAATCGTCAATGTGGTGACCCGGTCCGGCCGCATCCACGTCGAGAATCGATCGGATCGCACCGGTGGTGGGGTCCAGCAGCAGGTGCGCTTCATAGAGGTCACCGTGGACAGCAACCTGGGGGCCGGGATCGGTGGCATCCAGACGGCGATGAATTTCGGTGCTGAGCTGTTCGATCCGGCCCGCCTGACCGAGGAACTGATGCTGTGCCCCGACCGCGAATTCACTGACCCGCTCGGCCCAGGAGGCACGATGGGGCAGATCCACTAGCTGGTCGGGAAGTTGTTCCAACACCGCGCGCAGTTCGCACAGGCTGAAGGCCTCGCCACGACCCGAATTGACCAGTTCGGTCAGCGAGATTCCGCACCCGGCGTCCAGGACCAGGATGTCGCGGGACGGCTCAGCCACGGGAAGCACCACTGGCACGCCGGCTTCTGCGCACACCAGATGCTTCTGGTAGATCTGGTGAGCTTCTCCTTCCGGCAACACTTTCAGAAAGAAGCTATGGTCCTGTCCTCGACCGCGGTGAAAATCCGCCCGTAGCACCGCGCGCCGCAACGGACGGTAGGCCACCATGCGCAGACTGCGTAATTCTCCCAGGTGTTCGAAACGTTGTTGGACGGTACCCGGAGTACTGGCCAATTTCAACCCGGGCAACAACGGGTCAGCCGGATGCTCCCAGAGCTCCAATTCGGTACCATCGTTTGCGGTGATCATCTCTGCCACACCCACCGGCAAGATCTCGGTGGTGATACCCCAGTACCGGCGACGCTCCCGGACACCGTCCACCACAAAGCCTTCGACCAGCCAGGTCAACTCGGGCCCGCGTCGTTGGGTGTCAATCACCGCGGCTCGATCGAGACGAAACCCCTCACGCGCACAATAATCGCGCAAGAGCTCGATCAAGTCATGGCTGTTCATAGCCGATTAGGCTACCAAATCCCAGCCGTATCGGTTCGCGGTGGTCGGCAAATGTCCCCGCCAGACTAGATCGCCCGGCGCCGATCCAGGACTTTGTCGAGGTCGAGTTTGCGGTGGGCCTTGGCAGTGACCTTGGCCTGATACTGCGGGGAAACGCCGTCTTTCAGGTGCGTATCGGCCGACGGTTGCGGAGTAACCTCGGTCGCCAACGGTTCGGGTTGTTCGCGAACGATTTCGGCAGCGTCCAGATACATCGGCCGTGGAATACCCCGGCGGGCGACTGACTTTTTCGGCACCGGGGCTTCTTTGATCCTGAGCTCAACCAGCGGTGTGTGGTCCTGTTCCTCAGACCGGCCCGGCTCGTCAGTAGTGCGCTCTGCTACGGCACCGGCCTGTGCTTGACGATCAAAGACCGGATGGTTGTGCTCAACCTTGGCCGAGCTCTCAGGTGTGCGATCAGCGTGGTGCTCGGTGTCGGTGTCAGCTGACGATCCGGCTTCCACCGTCGTGGCAGGCCGTTCGCTGTGACGCTGAGCATCGGCCCGACGGTACTGATCGCGGATCGCCAGGGCGCGCAGACTGGCCAAGGACGCCACGGAGACCACAAACGACAGCAAGGCCCAGGCCCACATAGCGGCACCAAATAGACCGGCAACAGCAGTCACGATGAAGACCAGGGTCGCCAAGACGGCCACAGCAAAAATTGCTGTTCTCCCCCACCGGATCGTGAACGTCGGGGTTGATGTCTGTTCTGCCATGATTCTCCTTGGAGCGGTGGCGGTCACCTTCGGCCGGCGGACTCGGACGTCTTCGCGACGACCCATCATGATCATCCACACCAGAACTGCAAGCACCACCACCACGGAGGTTGCAATCTGCAGCTCGGGCAGGTATCCCAACGCCTGCGACAGGGATTCCTCGAGCTGGGTTATCCGATGGTCCACTCTTTGAGAGTACTCGCCCAGAATCACACCGGTGTGATTCACCGGTGGTGTGTCACTGCTTTAGCGGAAAATCCGCCTGTAACTGGGCCACAAGTCCATCTAACGGCCACTCTTCCGTGGTGATGGCAAAACTATCGTGATCGGTCCACATGCCATTGATGTGCAGATAGTTTTTTCGCAACCCCTCATACCGCATACCAAGTTTTTCGACGACCCGGTGTGAGGCAATGTTCTGCGGAACGATATTGATCTCCACCCGGTGTAATCCCACCCGATCAAACAGATAATCGATCGCCAGCGCAACCGCAGTAGGCACAATATTGCGCCCGGCGAGGCGGTGATCGACCCAATACCCCAACGCGGTTGACCGGACCGAACCCCACTGTACCGGCGCGGCCACCACTTGGCCGGCCACTCGGGCATGGTGCTGACCGGGTTGTTGAACACAGAGCACCCAGGGAAAAGAATGCCCCGCGCGGGCGTCACGATTCATCGCCCGCACCATGTGGCCAAAGGTCGGCAATCGGTCAGCTTCGCCCCATACCGGTGGATGGGTAGCATCCCACGGCTGAAGCCATTGGGCGTTCGCAGCTCTGACGCTATCCCACTCGGCGCCGTCGCGTCGTTTGAGAGGACGCAACACGAGGTTCTGCCACCGCAACGCGACCGGCCATTGCGCCGAGACGCCTTCAAAGATCTGCACCTTCCCCATGGTAGAACACAGCCCTCCCTAATGCCCCAGTACACAGCTCGCTGTCAGCGCTCTGACGAGTATGTCCGCAGATCACGCTCGCTGCCGTTCACGTTGGGAGAAGGTGAGACAATGGAGACGACAGCTAGGTGCAGTCGAGTAGCCAGCTAAGGAGGAGAATGGACAAAAGAGCTTTCCGAACCTTGATGAGACAACGCCGTGTCGCACTGGGCAACGCTGAACGTCTGCGACAGTCACACCTGATCTGCGAACAGTTATTGGGCTGGTACGACGCACAGCGGGATGCCGGTTTAGCACCGTTTAGCCGGGTAGCGTCGGTTATCAGCTACGGCACTGAGCCGGATACCACCGAATTCGTCACCGGACTTCATGAGCGCGGGATCGAGGTAATTGTCCCGGTTCCCTACGCCGATCACACGATGCGGTGGGCTGTGTGGACTCCCGATGTCGAGCTGGAAGAAACCGAATTGAAAGGACTCAGCCAGCCCGTTGGCAAGCGTTTTGATCACGACATTCTCACCGAGGTGGAAGCGATCCAGGTTCCAGCGCTCGCCGTGGACTCTCACGGCCACCGCATGGGGCAGGGTGGCGGCTTTTATGACCGTGTTCTTTCCCACCTTGCACAGACTCTCGATCAGCCTGTCGTAACCCTCAGTCCCGTGTTCTCGCACGAGTATTACCCGGATTTCTCGCCGATTCCAACCGATGACCACGATCAACCCGTCAACGGCGCGGTCACCACCGCTGGAATCCATTGGACCGTGTCCGGACACGAAAAATGAGACGCGAAATCTGCGGGTAAACTAGCGACGTTATCTTCTCGTTATTTTTTCATTCGGGCCAGGATCAGGAGTGCCTTACTATGCCGATGTATTCATATGTTTGTCGAGACTGCTCTCATGCTTTTGATATTCACCAGTCTTTTTCCGAGGACTCCCTGACAGCCTGCCCCAAGTGCGGCGGCGTCTTACGCAAGAAATTCGGCTCCGTGGGGGTTAGTTTCAAAGGGTCCGGCTTCTACCGGAACGATTCTCGAAGCTCAACGGACTCGTCGTCAGCTTCTTCTTCGAGCGAGGCGAGCTCGTCATCGTCTAGCACGACCTCTTCATCACAGTAAGACATACGGGAACAAAACCTGCAGTGCCGTTATTGCACTATTGACACAGTAGCGATGCTCAAGTCTCAGGAGGACATCAGCGATGTCACCACGTCATCACGCAATCCCAGACCTGACCGATGAATTTGACGAGACCGATGAGTACGTCCTGCCGGATTATCGAGATCTTGAAGCCATCCCCGAACTGTCTGCTTCCCAGCTAGAACAGATGGTGTCTGTTGCCACCAACCCCGAAACCCCTGAACCAGAAGGCGAGTTGGTCCCTAACGACGCCGTGTCGGAGCAGGACTTAGACGCAGACGAAGATCTGGTTTACGATGACCTTGACGGTACCGACGAGTATTCCGACGATCTCGTCGATGACGATCCGGGGTCTGCACGTCCCGATAACGCAGACATTGCGAACAGTGATGATCTGTGGTGCGAGGAGGATGCTTCAGACCCCCAGCTGTAGAAAGCAGTTTCATGCCTGTTGATCCTGCTCAACTCGATCTCATCCATCGTGCTCAACACGGGGACGAAAGCGCCTTCGCCACCTTGGTCGAGGGCGCTTCTCGTCGTATGTGGGCAGTGGTTTATTCGATCACTGGCAATCAGCACGATGCTGAAGACGCCATGCAGAATGCACTAACGTCAGCATGGAGAAATTTGCACAGATTTGAACCGCGCGCCAAGTTCTCAACGTGGGCATACCGGATCGCCGCCAACGCAGCCCTACAGATTATTCGTGCACGACGCGATGTCCTCGACGACGAGATCGGGATGACGCAGGCCGATACTAGCCCCACTGCCGACGAGAAAGTCAGTACCGTCATGGTCGTCCGAGCTGGCCTCGCCCAGCTAGGGGAAGACTTTCGGGAAGCCCTGATCTTGCGCGAATATGGTGGTCTCACCTACGAAGAGATCGCGACACACCAAAAATCGGCATTCAAACCGTCAAATCCCGCATTAACCGCGCTCGCACGAAGCTCCGTGAAATCCTCATCGAACAAGGTGTTAAGTAGTCGGTCTAAATCTCGGGATACTGGTCCAGGAAGGACCCCATTCGCTTTCGCATCTTGTCGTCGGTCGGTTCACCCTCATGTTCAGAAGCCGGGATGTATCCGGCTCTTCACAATCGAGGGTGTAGACGGGGGTCTCGGGGAAGTGGCGCGTCGATAGCTGGATAGAGGTCGAGGCCTTCCGATGATGGAAGTTCCTACACAAGCCATCTGAAAGACCTCGACGTGCCT
>NZ_RDQR01000049.1 GCF_003703835.1 Auritidibacter ignavus | reverse complement strand
TGGAGTGCCCTAGGTTTTTAGGTCCAGGTGACTTGAGTGTTGTCCATTGATGCCCCGCCTGTGGGTGGGGAGAATGGATGAATGGTGAAGAAGTTCAGCAAGCATACTCCCGAGCAGATTGTTCGTAAGCTCGATGAGGCGCGGGAGTTGAAGGAATCGGGATCAACGACAGCTCAGATCCTGACCGCGTTGGGGATTAGCGAAGCCACGTTGAACAGGTGGCAGGCTACCTATGGGTCGATGACGAAGAGCGAGGCGAAAGAGCTCCAGCGATTGCGCGAGGAAAACACGCGCTTGAAGCGTCTCCTTGGTCAGGCAGAGCTGGAGAAGGCTGCGTGGAAAGAATTATCGCAGGGAAACTTCTAAGCCCAGCTCGCCGCCATGATGCCGTCTGGCATCTGGTCGGGCTGGGCTACTCCCAAAGATATGCCTGCCAGATTGTTGGGCTCTCCCGTAGCGCTTACCGGCGCGCTAGGACCCGTGAAAGCAAACCTGATAAGTACGCAGACCTGCGCGAGTGGATGCACGAGTTCGCGCGTGATCACCGCCGGTGGGGACACCGGCGTGCCTGGAGGAACGCCTTGGCTGAGGGGTATGGGATATGCCGGGAAACTTTCCGCAGGATGTGGCGTGAAGAGGGTCTGCGCGTGTTGCCTCGCAAGAAGCGTAAACGCCTCAATGGACACGTCCAGCGCGATGTTCGGTCCGGCCAGTACCCGAACGAGGTGTGGGCACTGGACTTCCAGTTCGATTCAACATGGCACGGCAAGACAATCAAGATCTGCAACATTATTGATGAATACACCCGCGAACACCTCGCCTTCGCGGTCGATAAAAAGATTGATGCGGGCTCGGTGATCGAACTCCTTGACGTGGCTTGTCTGGAGCACAGAGGACGCCCTAGGGTGATCCGGATGGATAACGGGCCTGAGTTCATCGCCCACGCCCTCGAGGCTTGGGCGGCCGAGGATGAGACGATCCAAGCGTTCATCCCGCCAGGCCAGCCCTGGCATAACGGGTTCGTTGAGTCGTTCCATAACCGGATGCGAGACGAACTCTTGGAAGATAACAGTATCGAAAATCTCGACCATGCCCGCCTACTCGTGGCCCAATGGTCACGGCGCTACAATGACTTCCATCCGCACTCATCACTGGGCTACCTCAGCCCGCGGCAGTATGCGGAACAATGGAGACAAGAAAACACGGTCAACGCTTAAACCAAGTGGACCTAATTCTTAGGCCACCCC
>NZ_RDQR01000018.1 GCF_003703835.1 Auritidibacter ignavus | reverse complement strand
ATCCGTATTGTGCGCTTTTACCAACGTCTAGCCCCAGGATCACATCGTAGGTTGTTGTCATGGCAGTCTTCCTCACTGCTGGTAGCAAGGCCGCTGTGATCATGACACCCGATGCTTGCACCCACGTGACGAAGAAACCTCAACACACTGCTTGGGCCGCATCCCTATGAGAAGTCAACGCGCGTCCTGGACCGCTGGCGGCAACACCCCCGGACCATGAAATGACAGGGCAACACAGCCATACCAGAGCCAGCGACCAGCTCCTTAGATAGACCTAAGAAATACCCTAGAAGGACCTATAAATAAATGTAACGGGGAGAGATAGACACCAGTGGTGGTCAGAACAATACAACTTTTCCTCATGATTGGCACGGCCAACGGGCGGAAGAAAGCGACCCTGCGAAATTGGACCGGAGTCACCCATCTCATCCCTCGCACGATGCTTCAGCGGACGGATAGTCGAATCCGACCAGGCAGTGTTCACCCGCCTGACCTACATCGGTTTAGCCCACCTCGGCCTGAGACAAGACGAGGTGGGCCTGATGGTCTTCGGCGAGCTCCTGGACCTGGTGGACTGCTGGCGGATCGAGACAGGACGAGCGAAACCAGCACGGGTGTGGTTCATCGACGACATCATCCCAGCCGGGATTTAGCCAGCTGCGCGATCATTTCCCACGGTAGGTGCGAGCGAACAAATGCACTGCGGGAACGTCTGGGAATCGTCAACGCTTCGTCAGCCACACGCTGGACCAGATCGGTATCGGCTCCGAGCGCCTCAGCAATCCAGACCAGCCCTTCGGGGTGTTGAAGCCGGTTATAGGTCGTTTTCGCCGACACATTCGGTTCTTTCCGCATGAACGCTACGCTGCCGGTCGTCGCTTGCGATGCGAACCACTCCGCCATGTGTTCACGCTGCGAGGACCACCAGCGCCCATTCTTTTGTGGATCGGCTTGTTCCATAGCATCAGAAATCGGCAAATGCGCATCCAGCTTTGCAAGCAGTTTCGCGAACCGGCGCACATCAATATCGGTGTCACTCACGTTGTGCTCCCTCGCATCGCGGACGATTCCCACTACCTAATTCTAGTTCGAGGAGGTGACCTTCACCGTGGCTGATAGCTCGTTTGGTCTCAAGATCGGTCTGGAAGGTGAACGCGAGTTCAAGCGGGCCATCACCGACATCAACCGTGAAATGCGGGTGCTGGGCTCGGAGATGAAACTGGTGGCTTCCCAGTTCGGGAAGAACGCCACCAGTGCGGATGCGCTCACGGCTCGTAACCAGGTGCTGGCTAAAGACATCGAGACCCAAAAGGCCAAGATCGAAACACTCAAGGCCGCGCTGGAGAACTCGGCCGAGTCGTTCGGGGAGAACGATTCGCGCACGAAGAACTGGCAGATCCAGCTCAACAACGCCGGAGCTGAGCTCAACGAGCTAGAAAAAGAACTCAAGGCCAACAACGATGCGCTCGGCGAGTTCGGTGACGAGACCGACGGGGCAGGCGATGACGCGAAAGACGCTGCCAAGGACGCCGGGCACTTGGAGGACGCAGTCGATGATCTCGGTGACGAGATGGACGACACCGGGGATAAGACCCGCGTCTTTGGGGACGTGCTCAAAGCGAATCTGGCCGCCGAGGCGATCATCGCCGGTGTCAAGGGCATCGGCAAGGCGATCGCAAGCATCGGCCGGGGTAACGCCGCCGGCTATGGGGTGAGTACGTTGCAGGAACCAAGGGCCGGCGGGCGATCACCTGGAGCCGGGGACTCAAAGACAGGTTCGACGTCAACGACAAGACCGATGAGGACATCATCGACGATACCGAGTCAGCCCCGGCCCGGTGGCTGGCCGAAGGCCGTGGATACGACCGCCTGCGCAGATCAGACCCGGAACTCTTAGCCGTAGTGCTCGAAGCTGCCGAAGCAGACAAATGGGCCACCGTGGAGAGTCTGCTACCGGGCCGCCCGCCACCAGACCCAGACGACACCGGAGAAGACTGACCTAGCGATCAAGGGACCCCGGAGTGCCTCATGTCAAGATCCCCGGGAATTGCAGGTCGTGCCTCACACATATTTTCCCCGCTAACCGGGGTCTCAGCCGGCCCGGGTGTGGTGGACCTTGATGCCCGCGGGATCCGGTTGGGCCTGAGCTTTCTCGATCTGGCGTTCAAGCCTCGCAGTCTTGCCCGCAGCGAGCTTGATCAACCGTTGCTGGATCTGATCGATCTCGGCAGCCATGCCGACCGGATCCAGACCTGCCCGGTACTTCTGAAGCTCTTGTTTCTGCTGGGCGTTGAGGATCCCGGAATCCAGCAATCGTTGATACGGTGTCTTCGGGAGAGTTGTAGACGCGTTTGCGGCCGGCCGACATGATCGGTGGAATACCCGGTCGGTTTCTTCCTCGGAGTGAAGAAGTTCAGGCGGTCGTTGACCAACGGCCACAGGCGTTGCAGTAGCTGTAGCTCGGTCGCGGTGTCGTAGCGGTAGGAGAACCCGTACCGGCGCATGAAGTGGTTGTTCTTCGATTCGATGGTGGCCTGATCGTTCTTCGTATCCGGGCGTGCCCGGGTGAAGAAGATCTTGCGGTCAGCGGCCCAGTCGATGAGGTTGTGGTTGATGAACTCGGACCCGTTGTCGAAGTCGAGTCCGGTCACCAGGTAGGGCACAGTATTGACGAGTTGTGTGCAGGCATCGACGACGTGGGTCGAGGCGTTGTTCTTCATCGGGTGGGTATAGACCCACCCGGTGTGCATGTCGGTGTCGTTCACGCAGCGGGCGAACTCGCCGTTGAGAGTCGGGCCGCAGTGGGCGACGGTATCGATTTCGAAGAAGCCGGGTTCGTCGTCGAGTTCGTCACCGGCCTTGGGCACGGTGATGGAGTTACGCAGTAGGCTCCCGGGCTTCGTCGCTGACTTCCCAGGCAGGGGATCCTTGTCACGGACTGGTTTGAGGTACCGGTTGATGGTCGCCGGACTCATCGCCAACAGCTTGGCACGCACGCTGTGGTTGTAGCGGCCTTTGCCCGGGATCAGGTGGGTGGGCTTCGAGGCAGTCCAGTAGGCCTTTCATGGCTGCGGCGAGGTACTTACCGCAGATGCCGCCGGCGATCGAGCACACGTATGGCAAGATCTTGACCGCGTCGTAGGAGTATTTGCGGGCCTTCGTCTTCGGCCTGTCGATGACCGCGACTGTGGCTGTCGCGCGTCCTTGGGGTTGCCGGGTACGGCGGGTGAGTTGCTGGCGGGCGTGGTCGCGGTTCCACCCGGTGAGTTCGGTGACGGTATCGAGGATCGCGGCTTTAGGTTTCTTCGGCGCTTGCGTGTAGGCGGTGGCGTAGTTCTTCGTGATCTCGATTCGGCTGCTCATAGATACGTCCTTGTCGACCATGACCCCCTCGTCGTCGTGCCTGGTGGCCCGGGAGAAAGATTTCGCGGGGATTATTCTGTGAGGCACGACCCCTTACTACCTGGGGGCTTTCTATGAGTCTCGTCGGGCTTTTGCCTTACCGATCACCACACCGGACCAAAAGAAGTGAAACACTTCATCAGGTCTGACCAGAATTGCTGGGCATAGCGTTTCTGTGTTCCTGACTCGGTGCCCTCTGCACGCCATTGGTTGATTCGATCCCGCCAGAAAACAGCCATTTTCTGCAGACGTGTACTGATACCATTTCGGTCAATAACGTCAGACACTAGACCACCTGTTGACGAGAGCAATCAAGCAGTCGTCACAGACTGCCGTATGTAGTGCACTTTGAATCGATTGGTCCGGAGGCCATGCACCACGTCACCATTCGCAACACCCCGAGGTCCAAAAACTGGCACTAGTTTGCTTCCCCGTCTCACAGCCCATACCGCGATAACGGGGGTCGCAATTAGACCCAGGTCAGCCCCACATCGGTCACCGAAGCTACCACACCAACCAATCCACCGATGAGCACCACCGACCATGCTGGGACTTTGGCGAACAGTAGTAAGGCGAAACACCCCACGGCGATGATCAGTGTGGCATATCCGGTAATCCCTTCGGTGATGATGGGAGTGATCAGCGCGGCTGTCATGATGCCGACAACGGCAGCATTGGCCCCGAGAACGGCAGAACGGGCCACCTGGTTCTGCTGAATCTTGGACCAAAATGGCAGGGTAGCCAACAGAAGCAGAATACCTGGAAGGAAGACGGAGACCAGTGCCAGGGCTGCACTCAGCCATGCGCTCCCACCGGATCCCATCTCGAACCCGAGGAATGCTGCGAACGTGAACAACGGTCCAGGTACCGCCTGGGCCGCACCGTAACCGGCCAAGAATTGATCTTGACTGACTGCTTCTGTGACCGCAGGCTCGGCTTGGAGTAGGGGTAAGACGACATGGCCGCCACCGAAGACCAGGGCACCGGCACGGTAGAACGCGTCCGTCAAGCTCACCCAGGGGTCGTCCCAGAGGGCAGTGATGATTGGTAAGCCGAACAGCAAGACCGCAAAGAGTACAACGCTGATGATGCCCACGTATTTGGAGATTTCCACGCTGAGTGGGGCAGGCTGTGTCTGAACCAGGTGACGGCACCAGATGACGCCGGCAATGATTCCGGCCACGATGGCGCCGATTTGACCGATATTCGAGGGGAGGATTAAGACGAGGGCGACGGCAACGATCCCGATGAGAATGCGCCGCAGGTCAGGTGTTAAGGATTTTGCCATGCCCCACACAGCGTGTGCGACCACAGCAACGGCCACCGCCTTCAGGCCGATGACGAGACCTTCTGCGATCGCACCGTCCAAATTCACGGCGCCGATGGCGAATAACACGAGCAATAGTGCCGAGGGCAGGGTAAACGCCGTCCAAGCTGCTACCGCTCCCAGGTAGCCACCTCGGATGAATCCCAAAGCGAAACCTACCTGGCTTGAGGCAGGGCCGGGTAAGAACTGACAGAGCCCGACCAGCTGTCCGTAGTGCTCTTCACTGATCCACCGCCGGCGAGACACTAGCTCATTTCGGAAATATCCAAGGTGAGCAATAGGTCCGCCAAAAGAGGTGAGTCCTAGTCTGAGGAAGACATGAAAGACTTCCCACGGCTTAGTCTTCGTCATGCTGGTCTTCACCCCGTGAAATACCTGCCCCTGTTGTCGTGGACCGCATCCGAGTCATGTGGTTGGCCCTCGTTCATTTTAGATGAGAACTTCGACAAACCGGTGCGGGAAATCCATGTGGCCTCCCGAGTCGTCACGGTTCCCCAGGGCGGTGTCGCCGGGCAGGGCAACGGTGCACACTATTTACTTTATTTCCCGAATTTCATCAGAACACACCAGCAGACTATGCGAATGGTTGATGGTCGAGTATCGAGAGAGAGTCTCTGGAAGACATCGATTTTGACGTGCGAGAATTTGCAGGGCTGCTAGCTCGGTTACCTGAGCCCCTCCCGATATCAGATTCTTTTGAGCAAACCAATCGCCAGAGGACAGGCCGTTGGCGGACCTTTCAACGAGAGCATATGACTGAGTGGTTCGCTTCCCAAACAACGACCGGTTTTGGCGCCTACGTTAGGCGAAGACCGGATCTATCAGCAAAGAAGACTCATAACCGTCTCCAGAGCGCTGAGAAACTCGTATGGATTGCGGAAGCACTTGGAGCTGATGCTGACCTTGTCCAACAAGTTGCCGACGACGTGTTGATCAGGCCTTGTCGCGGTCGGTGCGGACACGTGAGGGAGCACCTGCCTTGGGAGCTGATCGCGGAAATGGCGGAAGACTCCTTTTCGGAATGAGGTGATCGAATCAAGAGTGCCGGGTGTTTCCATGGCCTGTGGTCTCTGATGGATAGCAGTCCACGCGGTTTCGCGGTTGCCCGGTTGATTCCACTGCACCAGAACTTCTCGGGAAAGTCGTTGTTTCCACCTGAAGCCGGGTTTATGTTGCTGTTCGGCGAGCTACTGCGGAAGCGCCCGAAGGTTTTTGGAGCGGAGAGAAAGCAGGGGGCGTTCGTGAGAGAATCTTCGGTATTGTTTTGCCTATGTCAATTATTTCACCTTCCCTCGTTGAATCCGCGTCATCGCGGCTCGCGGACATGCTCCGTGATATTCAGAAGTTGGTAGAGGTCGAGTCTTTTTCCTCGGACCTGGAAGCTGTGGCTCGTGGTGCTGAAGCTGTTTCTGAGGTTATTTCTCAACGGTTGGGTGCCACCGTGGAAACCCTCCAGGTCGATGGTGTTACGCACCTGCGTCTACGTTTCGGAGCAGGCAACCCGAAAGTCGTCATCCTGACTCACCAAGATACGGTGTGGCCCCTGGGGACCCTGGAACGCATTCCCTTTAGCAATGATGGTTCCAAGCTTCGAGGCCCTGGCTCTCTTGACATGCAAACCGGCGTGGTCATGGCCGTTCATGCCACAGCCATGTTGCAGGAATTGGGAGTGGATCTCGATGGTCTCTGCATTCTGGTGACAGGAGATGAAGAAGTGGGTTCGACAACATCGCAGGAGCTCATTCTCTCAGAGAGCCAGAATGCGACGGCAGTTTTCGTTACCGAAGGCGCTTTTGAGACGTCGCTGAAGATTGCTCGTAAAGGCACATCGGATTATGTCGTTGCCGTTAAAGGGCGAGCCGCTCACGCGGGTCTTGAACCTGAGCAGGGCATCAATGCGGGTCTTGCTTTGGCTCTGCTGGTGCCGAAGATTGCCGGCATGAGTGATCCTGACCAGGGGACTACAGTCACACCAACCATTATCAAGGCCGGAACCACGCCCAACACCGTCCCCGCTTCTGCTCAAGTCACCGTTGATGTCCGGACCCCGACCCGAGAAGAGCAAGACCGTGTCGATGCCGAAATGCGCCAGCTCGTGTCTCCGCTTCCTGGGGCAACGGTGACAGTTCTAGGTGGCGTCAATCGTCCGCCAATGGAGCGTAGCACCGGCGCCGATCTTCTAACCCAAGCGCAGACGATTGCGGAGACGTTGGGCATAGAGCCATTCGAGGGAGTCGGTGTGGGAGGAGCCTCTGATGGCAACTTTACCGCCGCCCAAGGGATTCCCACTTTGGATGGAATGGGGGCGTGCGGTGCAGGAGCACACGCTGATCACGAGCACGCTCTGGTGGAGTATATTGCGCCACGAACAGCGCTCTTGGCTGCCATGGTTGCTACCCAGCTTGAGAAACGTGACACGGAATAGGCTGACAAAATTTATGAGGTGTCGCTCAAAAGCTGTCTCTAGCCCAGGCCTTGAATAATACCCGCGAGAAGCGCAGTTTGCGGAGCGATGGAGGAGATCAAGATATGCTCGTGAAATGCGTGAGGTCCTTCGCCGTCGGCTCCAAGACCATCTATCACCGCCAAGCCACGTGCGGCGACAAAATTGGCGTCAGAAGCACCACCGGCGGCCTTCGGTGAAAGTTCTCTGCCCAGCCTCTTGCCTACTTCTAGTGCACGGTAGAGCGCCCTTTCAGAAGCGGGATTGAGCGTCATCGGTGGTCTATCGCCTGCGCCCATCTCAATCTCGAGGGAGAGCCGATCATCACTGGCAAAAGGTTCAGGTAATTTTAGCGCTGGTAACTGGCGATTAATTCGTTGTTGTTCCTCGAGCGTGGTCACTCGAATATCCACGAGAGCTTCGGCGAATCCTGCAACGACGTTGCGTCCTGTGCCACCATTGATAACTCCCACGTTGACGGTGGTACCCTGCTCGGGATCGGCGAGACTGGTGATATCGCTGATTATTGTCGCGAGCGCGTGGATAGCGTTGGCACCTTTTTCTGGTTCCAACCCCGCATGCGACTGGCGCCCATATACCCTAACATCCGCAAACATCACGCCTTTGCGTTCATGTTTGGGATGCCCCTGGGCGCTGGGCTCGGTGACTAAAGTGAGTCTCGATCTCGATGCCACGTCCTCGATCAAGTGCCGCGATGAGAGCGATCCGATCTCTTCGTCCCCCGTGAGTAATAACGTGACGGGCGGGAACGCCTGCCCGAGTGCTTTCATTGCTCTGATCGCCCAGGCGAGTTGTATGATCCCGAACTTCATATCCAAGACTCCGGGACCAGAAAGTTTGTCTCCGTCGGCCTTGAGTGGCCAGTCATCGATCGTGCCCTGTGGCCACACCGTATCGTAATGGCACAGCACCAGTACTGCTTGCTGGATGCTATCAGTGTGGTCTTCGGCGGTACGACCGTGCCAGTGTAGCTTCAAGACATCGCCGTAGTCGGTGTGCGAATTCCTGAATTCAGCGTCAGGTTCTCCAGTACGGGAAATCACAGTATGGCGAATCACTTCGAGACCACTATCCAGCAGGGCTTTGTCGTTACTGGGCGTTTCCGCTGTGACAACCCTTCTGAGGTCGTCGATAAATTCCTGTTGGTGTGAGTTGATGTAGTTCTCAACGGCATCCGTCGTGGCGGGCATCGCGGGAGAAGCCTTCCTGTGGGCTGGCGGTAATCAAACGTTAGCGGACGGGAACGCCGGGGCCTAGGGGAATTCCGATGGCGTACCAGACCATAAAGAAAAGGAACCAGCCGACTAGCAACGCGATAGAGATCGGCAAGGTCATGGAGATCAGTGTGCCGATTCCGGCACGTGGATAGTACCGTTGCAGATACCCTAAGACGAGGGCGAAATACGGGCTCATCGGCGAAATGATATTGGTGGGCGAGTCACCGATGCGGAACAACATCTGAGTAACTTCCGGAGAAATCCCGATCAGCATCAGCATAGGTACCAAAACGGGTGCCATGAGTGTCCATTGAGCAGATCCGGAGGTGATAAAGAAGTTTAGCGCCGCGACCAATAACACCACTCCGCCAAAGAGGACGATTGTCGGCAAGTTGGCCTGCGACAGGAACTCTGCACCGTTAATGGCCATTACCTCGCCCATGTTTGACCATCTGAAGTAAGCGATGAATTGTGCTGCCGCAAAGAAGATAACAATGATGGGTGCCAGTTCTTTAATCGCTTTGGCCATCATGTCCGGGACATCGTGTAGTTTGCGTATAGTTCCGTTCACCAGGCCATAGGTGACACCGGCGACGAAGAATGCCAGTGCGATTGGTAACGCGATGTCGGTAAGTAACGGAGAGTCCAGCGCATCTCCACTTTCAGCCTGCATCGGAGAACCTGGTATGAACAGTAGAGCGAAATAGATAGCCAGGAAGAGCACGATAGCAAGTGCTGTCCATCCCAGAGAACGGACTTCTTTCTTCGTATACGTCAGTAGCGATTCGTCGTCATCGATCGCAGTATCTGCATCTGTATCCCGACCCGTTTGGAGTACTGCGGTCGCCGCGCCTCCTGCTCGATCTTCTTCGTCACGGAAGCGCCGAGTCATTTTCACCAGCAAGAGTTCAGCAACAAGGGTGACCAGGGTGGCGAGGACTACGGCAGACGCCATAGAGAAAAAGTAATTGGCAACTGGGGACACGACGTATTCATCGTCAATAATATGAGCTGCACTCGTGCTAATACCGGCCAGGACGGGATCCACTGCAGTAATTAGTAGTGACGAGTTGTATCCCGCCGAGGCTGAACCGAAGGCAACGATTGCGCCGAGCACTGCGGAGCGACCGGCGGCCTTGAACGCGGCGGCTGCTAAAGGAATCAAAATGACGTAGATTGTGTCGGAGGCCACAGAACCGGTGACGCCAGTCAGAGCGATAGTAAATGTGAGCCATTTGGTCGAGACACGAGAAACAATGACCCGAATTGCACTGCTAATCAGTCCCGAGCTTTCGGCGACAGCCACGCCAAGCATGACCGTGATGATGATGCCAAGTGGCGGGAACTCGACAAAGTTAGCTATCGCATCTTCAATCATCCGCTGAAAACCCGCGGGGTTGAGCAACGATTGGACAGCTACGTGCTCGTCGTCGGCCGGATTCACAGCACTGAGGCCAACGCTTTCAAGAACGGCCGAAAGGACAAGGACAAGAACGGCTAACGCTATAAACAGCCAGAACGGGTGCGGCAGATAGTTGCCGATCTTCTCAAGCCATTGGAGTGACCGTACCAAGCGTCCGTCTCTCGGCGTGGTAGCTACACTATCGGCGGAAGCTACTTTTGGCTCCGGATCGTGTTGTTGAGTTGTCATAGCGGTCCTCTGTTCAAGAGCGAGTGACGAGATGATTTGCGGGCCGGCGATTCAACGTTGGATGTGTCGCGTAGGCCTGTCTAGATAGCTTGACTAATGTGAACTAAATCATAACGAAAGCAACCGGATTTTTTCAAAGCGATCTCGTTGAGGTGCTGAGATGTGAGGGACGAGAAGTCATATATTTCTGTGGGGGATTCATGAGTCAGATCGGATTTTATCGACAGGGTCTCGCGCTCTTTCGTCTTACCAGCTCAGACGGTAACTAGCGTTAAACAAAACCGGGGACCACGCGATCGCGAGGTCCCCGGCCAGATGTGCAGACTTAAACGTCTAGATTAGGCGTCCATCTTCTGAACCTTGGCGGCAGCACCGGACTTGCGGTTTGCGGCCTGGTTCTTGTGAATGACACCCTTGCTCACGGCTTTGTCCAGCTTACGGCTGGCTACGGCCAGAGCCTTCGAGGCGGCTTCCTTATCACCGGACTCAACGGCTGCATCGAGGTTGCGCAGGTGAGTCTTCAGCTCGGACTTGTACGCATTGTTGCGACGACGAGCCTTTTCGTTGGTGAGAATACGCTTCTTTTGCGACTTAATATTGGCCACGGAAATGGTCCTAACTTCTGTCGAGGATTGGTCGGTTGAGGGAGTTTCCTATCCCGAGCGACTGAGCGGTGTGGGGGCACCTAGGAAAGCTCGACACAGGGTGCCCGTCGACCTACGCGGACACACAGCTGACCATCATACCACGCAACAGCGTGCGGATTCTTCGTGGTGTGCGGTGGCACTGAGCACATACACTGGCTGGCACCCTGGTGCAATCATGAGACAATAGACCATTAGACCTTATTCATTGTCATCGATGAAGGATGTTGCCCTTGTCGCCACAGGCTATTGATCCGCCCCGTCCTGGGTCGACCAACCCGGTGCAGATTCGAAACTTCTGCATTGTCGCCCACATCGACCACGGTAAATCTACCCTGGCCGACCGGATGTTGCAGAAAACCGGCGTGGTGACTCCCCGGGAGATGAAAGACCAGTTTTTGGACCGGATGGACATTGAACGCGAACGCGGGATTACCATCAAATCCCAAGCCGTGCGCATGCCCTGGGCCTATGAAGGCACCAACTACGTGCTGAACATGATCGACACCCCCGGGCACGTCGACTTCAGCTACGAAGTCTCCCGCTCTCTAGCCTCCTGTGAGGGGGCGATTCTGCTGGTTGATGCTTCCCAAGGGATTGAAGCTCAAACGCTAGCCAACCTGTATTTGGCGATGGAACACGAGCTGTCCATTATCCCGGTGCTTAATAAAATTGACCTTCCGGCAGCTGATCCCGACCGCTACGCGGTAGAGATCGCCAACCTGATCGGTGTGGAACCCGACGACGTACTCCGCGTCTCGGGTAAAACCGGTGAAGGCGTGGAAGAACTGCTCGATGAAGTGGTCCGGTCCACCCCCGCACCTGAGGGCAATCACGATGCGGCCACCCGGGCGATGATTTTCGACTCGGTCTATGACAGCTACCGTGGTGTGATTACCTACGTGAGAATGGTCGACGGCGAACTCCAACCCCGCCAGAAGATCAAGATGATGGCCACCGGTAGTACCTACGAACTCCAGGAACTGGGTGTGTATTCACCCGATGCCATCCAAGCCGAGGGCTTGTCGGTCGGTGAAGTCGGGTACCTGATTACCGGCGTCAAAGATGTGCGCGAATCCAAAGTCGGTGACACCATTACCTCGGCCCACGATCCGGCCGAGGACCTGATTAGTGGCTATGAGGAGCCTCAGCCGATGGTGTTCTCCGGTCTGTACCCCATTGATGGCTCGGATTACCCGGACCTGCGTGATGCCCTGGATAAGCTCAAGCTCAACGATGCTGCGCTGAACTATGAGCCCGAAACCTCGGTGGCGCTCGGTTTCGGATTCCGTGTCGGATTCTTGGGATTGCTCCACCTGGAGATTGTGCGCGAACGTCTGGAACGCGAATACAACCTGGATTTGATTTCTACCGCGCCCAACGTGGTCTACCAGGTCACTACCGAAGACGGCACCGAAGTTGATGTTACCAACCCGTCAGAGTTTCCCGAAGGCAAGATCCAGTCGGTGCGTGAACCCATGGCGCAAGCCACCGTGATTGTGCCCAGCGAATTTATCGGTGCGGTCATGGAACTCTGCCAGGGTAAGCGCGGACAGCTTCAAGGTATGGACTACTTGTCCGAAGAGCGTGTCGAGATCCGGTACTGGATCCCGTTGGCCGAAATTGTCTTCGACTTCTTTGACCAGCTGAAATCCCGGACCAGGGGCTACGCCTCGTTGAACTGGCAACGCGATGGCGACCAAGAAGCGGACCTGGTCAAGGTGGATGTGCTCCTTCAAGGCGACACGGTCGATGCGTTCTCAGCGATCACCCACCGTGACCACGCCTACGCCTACGGGGTCAAGATGACCGGAAAGCTCAAAGAGCTCATCCCGCGTCAGCAGTACGAGGTGCCCATTCAGGCAGCCATTGGTTCCCGGATTATTGCCCGCGAGAGTATTCGGGCTATCCGCAAAGATGTGCTGTCCAAGTGCTACGGTGGCGATATTTCGCGTAAGCGGAAGCTGTTGGAGAAGCAGAAGGAAGGCAAGAAGCGGATGAAGATGGTCGGCCACGTGGAAGTGCCACAGGAAGCTTTCATTGCTGCTCTGTCCACCGACGGTGGCGACTAAGCCTCCAGGAGGCCTGACGATCTCGTGCCACACATCGACCTGCAGGGCTACGGGGTTCCTGACTCCCCGCTGTTTCCCGCTGACGTCGGTCAGCGCATCTCCGAGTCGCTGACAGCGGGAACACCCAGGACCTTCTCGTTGTACGTGCACATCCCGTTTTGCACCGTCCGGTGTGGGTACTGCGACTTCAACACCTACACGGCCACCGACTTTGGGCCCGGAGCCTCCCACGACACCTACGCCACAACGGTCTTACAGGAACTGGAAATGGCCCGGGAGCGGATGGATGCTTCGGGCATTCCGAACCGGCCGATTCATACCGTCTACTTTGGAGGCGGGACCCCGACACTATTGCCTGCCACAGACCTGGTCCGGATTGTTGAGCGAGCCCGGGCGCTCTTCGGTATCAAACCGCAGGCGGAAATCACCACCGAGGCCAATCCGGATACCGTTACCGAGGACTCGATCGCCGAACTGGCCGAGGGAGGATTCACCCGGCTGTCGCTGGGCATGCAGTCGGCGGTCGGCCACGTACTGAAAGTCCTCGACCGGTCACACACCCCGGCCAATATTCCCCCGGCGGTGGTCTGGGCAAAACAGGCCGGGCTGGAGGTCTCCCTCGACCTGATCTTTGGCACACCGGGGGAGAGCCTGGCAGATTGGCAACAGAGCCTTGAGGTCGCCATTGAGCAGGCCCCGGAACATCTGTCTGCCTACGGGCTCATCGTTGAACAAGGCACCAAATTGGCGGCCCAAATTCGGCGTGGCACCTACCCCGATACCGACGGGGACGACCAGGCCGATAAATACGTGATGGCCGAGGAGCTACTGGGCCAGGCGGGGTACCGCTGGTATGAAATCTCCAACTGGGCTCATGATCCGGAAGGCACCGGAGTGCATCGGGCAGAACACAATCTGGCCTACTGGCGTAATCAGGACTGGTGGGGCGCGGGCCCCGGAGCTCACTCGCATTTAGCCGGCATCCGGTGGTGGAATGCCAAGCATCCGCTGGCTTATGCGCAACGGTTGAGCTCGGGGGTGCCTGCCGCGGTTGGGATGGAACAACCCGATGAGGCAGAACGCCACCTGGAAAATATTATGCTCGGGATCCGCCTTTCCGAAGGACTCGCCATCTCAGAGCTGAGTCCAACAGAACAAGAACAGATTCCCGAGCTACTGCGACAGGGATTATTAGAACCAGGCGCTGTGAAGAGAGGTCGCTTAGTGCCGACCCTACACGGACGGTTACTGGGGGATGCCATCACCCGCCAGCTGGCCGATATCTAGCTGACTAGCTGATCAGGCGCAGGTTGACCGGGTAGCGGTAGGGGCGACCCTTATTGACCTCGATACCGGCCACCACACCGGAAACGGTCATAAACAGCCAAATCAACACGGTCAGTACAGCGAAGATCGCGCCGATCACCGGCAACAAGGACAAAACGTTCAGCACGATAGCCACCACCGACAATGGCAAAGTGAAGTTCAGGGCTTCCTTCGATTCTTGGGCGGTGAAGGGGCCACGCTCGCGGAAGACCAAGTAGATCACCAGTGAGGGGATGAACATCAAAATGGCACCAAAATGTGCGACAGCGGCCCACTGACGGTCCTCGGAGGGAGTCAGCGGTTTCGGCTCTGACGTCTCATTCTGCTGGGGGCCAGAAGTATTTCCCGAGTACTGGGACACGAGTTCCACCTTTTCTCTCCGAGCTGTCACAGCTACTGTCTCAGCTTTATGCCATCACGTCCGGTCCCTTCGTCAGGTGAATCCGGGCGAATTCAACCATCAGTATAGGAGGACAACCTGAATTTCGTGTAAAGAACACGATCAGGTCCGAGAGCTAGGCGGGCTCCACGGTGACAAAGTCAATCATTTGTTCGACCTTGGCCAGCAATGCCGGTTCCAAGTCCGCGTAGTTGCTCACCCGGGCCAGAATCTGTTTCCAACCCAGCCCTATATCCTCTGCATCCTTGTGCGGTAGCCCCAACCATTCGAGAATCCCGGCCTTCCAGGATTGGCCCTTCGGGATGACCGGCCACTGCTGCCGGCCAATCACCTGTGGCTTGACCGCCTGCCAAATATCGACATACGGATGACCCACAATCAGCACATTGCCCTGAGCCCCGGGAAGCGTCATGGTGTGCTCGGCAATCGCCGACTCTTTGGACCCGGGCACAAGGTGATCCAGCAACACCGCCAAACGGCGTCGCGGAGCCGGACCAAAATCTTCGACCGCACCGGCCAGCTCGTCAATACCGTGTTGCGGTTCGACCACAATCCCTTCAACCCGCAGATCATCGCCCCAGATCTTCTCCACCAGCTCGGCATCGTGGACACCTTCCACCCAAATCCGGGAGGCGCGGGCGACCTTCGCCCGCGTTACCGGAGCCTGACGAGACCCTGAGGCAGTGCGAGCATGACGGTGTCCCGGCTCGGCCGGTTTCTTCGTCTTGGTCGGCATCACCAGCTCAACCGGTTGTCCGTCGATCAGAAATCCCGGGCCCAACGGGAAAGACTTGGTCGCACCGCGACGATCTTCTAAGACCACCACGATCATCCCACCAACCCGTTCTAGCCGGATCATCGCTCCGGTGAAACCAGTGGTAGCATCCTCGACCACCAGATTCTTAGCAGCGGGAACCTTGGGAACAACGGCCTGCCGGGCCCGCCGAGCCTGATCTGTTGCCAGAGTCTCTGGTCCCCACTGATCCCACTCCATCAGCACTCCCTTTCGCTGGCACGTCGTCGGTGACGTGGTCCACTCGGTTCCCGGTGAGACTACCACCGGACGTTTGTCTGCCAGCGAAGCACCGCCGGTGAGACTGCACATCACCACAGCGGGCTACTAGAATTAGCACTAGGCGTCCGACAGTGCTAATTTGTGGAAGATACGCACGACCATCAACAGGGTGAGCAGAAGGGACGGTGAGATGAGCGAGCTACCGCGCCGGATGAAAGTCTTGCAGGCCATCGTGGAAGACTATGTCGCCTCCCGGGAACCAGTCGGTTCCAAAGCCCTGGTGGATCGTCACGACCTCGGCGTCTCCTCGGCCACGGTGCGTAACGATATGGCCGATTTGGAAGATGAAGGGCTTATTGTTGCCCCGCACACCTCGGCCGGGCGGATCCCGACCGATAAAGGGTACCGGTACTTTGTTGACCGCATCTCCGAGATTCGACCGCTCTCGGCAGCAGAAAAACGTGCCGTGCAGGCCGTCTTGGACATCACCACCGAAGACCTCGATGAGGTCATGACCCGCAGCGTGCAGGTACTGGCCCAGCTCACCCACCAAGTGGCCGTCGCACAGTTTCCCAAGACCGATACCGCGGTGATTCGTCACCTCGAGCTCGTCTGGTTAGCCGAACACCGCCTACTGGTTGCGGTGATTTTCTCGACCGGGAAAATCGAACAGCGCATGTTCACCGTCGCCGATCAGGAAGATGACCTCGACGTCCAGGTGGTGCGCGACATCTTCGTCCGCCAGCTCAACGGGCTCACTGCCCAGGAAGCGCTCTCGGTGATTCCGGGCATTCTGGCCGGTGTGCCCGGAAGAGAACAGCGCCTGGCCGAAGATTTATCCCACCAGCTCCAGCTGTTGTTGGCCTCCACTCAGCGCGACCGGATCTATTTGGCCGGTACCGCCAACTTGGCTCGGTCTCAAACCGACTTCGGATCCTCGATCGGACCGGTGTTGGAAGCACTGGAAGAACAGGTCGTGTTGCTGAAGCTACTGGCCGAAATGCAACAAGACGTGCGGGGGTTGTCCGTCTCGATCGGTACCGAAAACCAGGGGTCATTGTCGGGGACCTCCGTCGTCGCAGCCGGCTATGGCCCCAACAGCAGTTCCATGTTGGGTGTGGTGGGTCCAACCCGGATGGACTACCCCGGTACCATGTCTGCGGTACGGGCCATCGCCCGCTACTTGTCGAAAATCTTAGCTCAGTAAATTGGAAGGAAGTTACTCCACCGTGGCAGATCACTACGAGGTTCTGGGGGTATCGAAAGATGCCTCGGCAGAAGAAATTAAGCGCGCCTACCGGAAGAAGGCACGCACCCTGCACCCAGATGTGAACCCCTCACCTGACGCTGCCGAAGAATTCAAGCAGGTCACCGCCGCCTACGAAGTGCTTTCGGACGAGACCAAACGTCGTAACTACGATATGACCGGTAACGCTAACGGCACCGGAGCGACCGGTGGCTTTGGAGGAGGCTTCGGTGGCTTCTCCGATATCTTTGACACCTTCTTCGGCGGTGGCGGTGGTGCTCGTTCTGGCCCGGCCTCACGTACCCGTCGCGGTCAAGATGCGCTGATTAACGTCAAGATCGAGCTCGAAGATGCTGTCTTCGGCGTAGAGAAAACCATCGACCTACAGACCGCGGTACGCTGTAGCGTTTGCGATGGCTCCTGTGCCGAACCCGGCACCGGCACTCAGACCTGCGAAACCTGCCACGGCCAAGGCCAAATCCGTCGCCCGGTTCAATCCATTCTGGGTACGGTGATGACCGCCGAGACCTGCCCGAGCTGTCGGGGCTTTGGCGACACCATTCCCAACCCGTGCCACGAATGCGGTGGCCAGGGCCGTGTTCGCGAACGGGTGTCGCTGACCATCAAGATTCCCTCCGGTGTCGATACCGGCACCCGCATTCAGCTGGCCGGTCGTGGTGAAGCCGGTCCCGCCGGTGGCCCCCAGGGCGATCTCTATGTGGAAATCAAAGTCGGAGACCACCCGGTGTTCTCCCGTGACGGCGCTGACCTGACCGCCACCATGACCTTGCCGATGACGGCTGCGGCCCTGGGCACCGAGCTGACCTTGGATACCTTCGACGGGGAACAAACGATCCGCGTCAAACCCGGCACCCAATCCGGCTCGGTCGAAACTCTCAAGGGCCTGGGCGTGGGTCTGTTGCGTGGCAACGGGCGCGGGGACTTAAAGGTGACGCTGAAAGTCGAGACCCCCACCAAGCTTGATGATAAGCAACGCGAGCTGTTGGAAGCACTAGCCACCGCCCGCAGTGAACACATCGTCCACGGCCAGACCGAATCCAAAGGCCTGTTCTCCCGGCGGAAGAAAAAGAACCGTGACCGCGACTAAGCATCTGGCGGCGGTGAGTGCGGGCAGGCCATGACGCACCAGCTGTTCTATGTTGCCCCCGGGGCTTTGGAGGGGCTGACAGGCCGCGGCGACCAGGTGGAACTGGATGCTGCAACCACCCGGCACGCGGTGAAATCCCTGCGACTGGCGCCAGGAGACCGGGTGCTGGTGGCCGATGGGACCGGCACCGGGGGAGTGGGAGAACTGGTGGACACCTCCGGGCCCTGTGCCGTGGTCGGTCTCGAGGAACTCACCCACCAACCGGCACCTGCACCTCGGTTGGTTTTAGTCCAAGCCCTGGCCAAAGCAGACCGCGACCTGCTGGCGGTGGCCACCGCGGTCGAACTCGGCGTGGACGCGGTGATTCCCTGGCAGGCCGAACGCTCGATCGTGCGGCTGAAAGCAGACAAGACAGCCAAAACCGTGACCAAATGGCAGTCCCAGCTACTCACCGCGGCCCAACAGTCCCGCCGATACCGCATCCCTGAGCTCAGGGATCCGGTCAGTGGCACCGCCGTGGCCGAGCTAGCCCAGCATCGGAACCGGCTGGTGCTCGTCACCCACCAAGACGCCACCGAGCACCTGGGTGAAATGCTCACCGACGCGATGCAGCAAGCACACCATGACGGTCCAGCCATCTCCGAGATCGCTATCGTGGTCGGCCCCGAAGGTGGTATCTCACAGGCAGAAATCACCGCACTGCAGGATGCCGGGGCTCGCATCGTCGTGCTGGGGACCCATATTCTGCGGGCCTCCACCGCCGGCCCGGCCGCCGTGGCGGTGATCAATGAACGACTCGGCCGGTGGTATCCGCCCCAGGCCACCGGGTGAGGGATCACCGTCGCGTCGGTGAAGCGAGTAGACTTGACCACAACGTCTGAGCACACGACCTTGACCCCCTGACGGAGAGTGCACCGAACTCTTGGCTGAGATCACCAACCACAACACCATTAGTTTCTCCTCTGCCGAGCAGATGATTGCCAGCTTGGGACCCCAAGACCTTGCCCTGCGTGTCTTGGACGGTATCTACCCGGAGCTGACCATCGCACTACGTGACCAAACCGTAGTGCTCTCTGGCGCCGACGACGCGGTGACGCAAGCCCACCGCGTACTCGAAGAACTGCGATCCATCGCCGCCGGTGGCACCACCGTCGGCGCCCAGCTGATTGAAGCCACCATCTCCGGTGTCCGGCACCAGGCCCGGATGGCTGATGTCGCCCAAGCACAGACCCATGCCGGGGGAGTGGCCGGCCTCGGCGCCGGCGCGACCGCCTCCGGTACCCGAATCGGTGTGGGAACCGAAGCGATTATTTCCTCCCGGGGGAAGCAGATCCGTCCCAAGACGCTGAACCAACAGGGCTATGTGCAAGCCATCGACGAGCACACCGTGACCTTCGGGCTCGGCCCAGCTGGCACCGGTAAAACCTATTTGGCCATGGCCAAAGCGGTCCAAGCCCTGCAGGCCCGGGAAGTTAACCGCATTATTCTCACTCGCCCGGCGGTCGAGGCTGGCGAGTCCTTGGGCTATTTGCCCGGATCCCTGTCCGAGAAAATCGACCCCTACCTGCGCCCGCTCTACGACGCGTTGCACGATATGGTCGATCCCGAAAACATTCCGCACCTGATGGCTGCCGGAACCATTGAAGTCGCCCCGCTGGCCTATATGCGCGGTCGCACCCTGAACGATGCCTTCATCATTCTCGACGAGGCCCAAAATACCTCCTCGGAACAGATGAAAATGTTCTTGACTCGTCTGGGATTCAATTCTCATATGGTCATCACCGGCGACTCCTCTCAAATCGATCTGCCCCGGGGCACCGACTCCGGGCTGGCCCAAGCCGTGGAATACCTGGAGGGGATCGACGATATTGCCATCGTGCGCCTATCCAGCAAGGATGTGGTTCGCCACCGTCTGGTTTCTCAGATCGTCGACGCCTATGAAACTCACCAACCCGCCGGCGCCTCGCGTCCTGCCCGCGGTGCACGCAACGCCCGGAAATCCGGAAGGTAATGGTCTGCCATGTCCGTTGCTGACGCCCTGCCACACGTCGATGTGGTCAACGAGTCCCAGACCCCCGTGGACACCGACCGTCTCTACCATCTCATCCAGCACCTATTCACCGCATTGCACCTGGCAGAGACCACCGAGCTCTCGGTGGTCTGCGTGGACCCGGGTCCGATGGAACAACTCCACCTGGACTGGATGGAGCTGCCCGGGCCCACCGACGTGATGAGCTTCCCGATGGACGGCATGACCCCCGGCACCGCCGAGGAACCCACCGATGGGGTGTTAGGAGATGTGGTACTCTGCCCAGTCGTCGCCGCCGACCAAGCCTGCGCCGGCGGACACGAGACTGCCGATGAAATGGCACTGCTGCTCACCCACGGCGTGCTCCACCTACTCGGCTACGACCACCAAGACCCCGCAGCACGCGAGGAAATGTTCACACTCCAAAACCGGTTGCTGACCGCATTCCTGGGTTACCCGGCACCGGCACCGACCGTGGACTAAAGGATAACACACCAGATGCTGACTATAACGATCCTGATCCTGCTGGTACTGGCCTGCTTTGGGCTGGTCTGGGTGCTCTCCCTGGCTGAAATCGCCCTGGGCTACATCTCCTACCGGCAAGCCGAAGACATCGTCGCTACCCGACCAAAGAACCCAGCGCTGATAGTGGTCTCCCACCTGCAAGAGCACCTGTTCGCGTTGCAATTCTGGCGGGCTTTCTTCCAAACCGGAGTCGCACTGTGTGTCACCATGCTCATCGACTTCTTCACCGACAACCTGTGGCTGACCATGCTGTGTGCCAGCCTGGCGATGCTGATGGTCGCAGGCCTGCACCTGCTGTTTACCCCGCGTGATCTAGCCTCCCGCCACGAATCTCTCGTGGTGCGCCTTACCGCCCGGCTGGTACGTACCCTGCGCCAAATCCTCGGCCCCATCCCGGGTCGGGTGGTGGCGTCCACCGACGATGACGACACCGAGGACGAAGAACTCGACGAAATTCACGACCGTCACTTCCGCGAGTTCATCTCCCGGGCCGAAGATGCCGATATTATCGACCCGTCAGAGGCCGACATGATTCAATCGGTGGTCGAGCTCGACGACACGCTGGTGCGCTCGGTGATGGTTCCCCGCATCGACGTGATCTGGATCGAGACCGGCACCACCCTGGAGGATGCCCTGAGCCTGTTCATCCGCTCCGGTTACTCCCGCATCCCGCTCACCGGAGAATCTCCCGACGACATTCTCGGCATCGTCTACCTCAAAGACGTGGTCCGGGCCATCCACCGCACCAAGATGGACACCTCTGCCAGGGTTGACCACATTGCCCGCAGTATCTCTTTCGTCCCCGAATCCAAGACCGTGTGGTCGCTGCTACAAGAAATGCAACGCGACTCCACCCACGTGGCGCTGGTCATCGACGAATACGGCGGTACCGCCGGTGTGGTCACACTCGAAGACCTCATTGAAGAAGTCGTTGGGGATATCTCCGATGAATACGATGTGGACGACCGCGAGGATGTCACCCCGGTCGCCCCGGGGGAATTTTTGGTCACCGGGTCCATGTCCGTCTCCGATTTCACCGAAACTTTTGATCTGTCGATGGATGACAACGACGATGTGGATACGGTGCGCGGTCTGTTTGCCAAACATCTCGGCCGCATCCCCATCGAATCCTCCACGGTGGAGATCGAAAACCTTCGACTCGAGGTCGAAAGCCTCGAACCCCGACGCAACCGCGTCGACCAGATCCGGGTCTGGGTGACCGAACGAGACCGGCGTGGCACCGACCAGGATCCTTCCGAGACCGAGACCGATGTCGAGACCGGCGCCGAGACCGAATCCGCCACCAGTTCCGAGGCCAGCTAGACACACCCCAGGACACCGATGAACGATCACCACGCACCCCAGCATCCCGCCGACAACACTCCCGGCTACCGGGCCGGGTTCATCAGCCTGGTGGGTCGGCCCAATGCCGGAAAATCCACCCTCACCAACGCGCTGGTCGGCACCAAAGTGGCCATCACCTCCTCCAAGCCCCAAACCACCCGGCGGGTGCTCCGTGGCATCATCTCCACCGAGGACTACCAGCTGATCCTGGTCGATACCCCCGGCCTCCACCGGCCCCGCACGCTCCTGGGAGAAAAGCTCAACGACCTGGTGGCCGAAACCCTGGCCGGGGTGGACGCGGTCGGATTGTGTTTGCCCGCCGATGAAGCCATCGGCCCCGGCGACCGGTTCATCGTCACCCAACTGTCCTACCTGAAGGACACCCCCGTGATCGCGCTGGTCACCAAAGCCGATAAAGTCACCAAACAACACCTCGGGGAGAAGCTACTTCACGTCCAGGCGCTGGGCGATGAGATGCTAGCCGAGCACGGGGGATTCGCCGAGCTCGTGCCAGTCTCGGCTTTGACGGCCTTCCAGGTCGACACCGTTGCCACGGTGCTGGCCAACTACGTGCCCGAATCCCCGAAACTGTACCCGGACGATGAACTCACCGATGAAGCCGACACGGTCATGGTCGCTGAACTCATCCGAGAAGCCGCCCTGGAAGACTTCCGCGACGAACTCCCACACTCCCTGGCCGTGGTGGTCGAGGAGATGAGCCTGCGCGAGCGCGACGAGGAGACCACCGCGCAACACGACGCCGGAGACGGGCAGCGCGCGTCTCGACGCCACACCAAAGCACCCATCACCGATGTATACGCCGCCATCTACGTGGAGCGTGACTCTCAGAAAGCGATCGTCATCGGCACGAAAGCAGCCCAGCTGCGCACAATCGGGGCGAGGGCCCGGGCCGAGATTGAAAAACTCTTGGGCACCAAGGTGTACCTGGACCTGCGGGTCAAAGTCGCCAAAGAATGGCAACGCGACCCCAAACAAATGCGCCGGGTCGGCTTTGAGGACCTCTGAGACGACGACCTGCGGCACCACCCCGGATACTGACCCGGCGTGGCAGCCATCACTGAGAACACACACCACGTGTTAGAGTTGCGGTATGCGTTCCTCACCGGTTCTCTCGGCTCTCACCCTGCTACTATCGTGCCGTAGCGGGGCCAAGGTGATGGACTAAACGCAACAACTTCACTTGAGGCCGGACCCCGTTACGGAGTATTGACTCACGGCCTGCCACAGCATTGAACTCACACAAAGCTTTCACAAAGGCAGGAACATCTCATGGAGAATCGTCAACAACCCTCGGGTATGAACATCGGCAAATACGTTCCCTTCCAGGACCACATCACTGTGGAGTTGCCGGACCGAACCTGGCCGGATCAGGTCATCACTAAAGCGCCCCGCTGGTGTGCGGTGGATCTGCGCGATGGGAACCAGGCCCTGATCGACCCGATGGGTCCGGCCCGTAAACTGGCCATGTTCGAGCTGTTGGTCGAGATGGGGTATAAGGAAATCGAGGTGGGCTTCCCCTCGGCCTCTGAAACCGACTTCCGTTTCGTCCGCCAGCTGATTGAAGAAGACCGCATCCCCGACGACGTCAGCATCCAGGTGCTCACCCAGTCTCGGGAACACCTGATTGAACGCACCTATGAAGCCGTGGAAGGTGCGCCCCGGGCCATCATCCACCTGTACAACTCCACCTCCATCGTCCAGCGCCGGGTCGTGTTCCGTGAAGACCGGGCCGGGATTATCGATATCGCCACCCAGGGTGCGCGGTTGTGTCGCAAATACGAAGACCAGCTGAAAAACACCGAGATTGTCTACGAATACTCCCCGGAATCCTTCACCGGCACTGAGCTGGAGTTCGCCGCCGAAATCTCCGAGGCCGTCATGGAGGTCTTGGAGGCCTCCCCAGACCGACAGATGATTCTCAACCTGCCGGCCACCGTGGAGATGGCGACCCCCAACGTCTACGCCGACTCCATCGAGTGGATGCACCGCAATCTGGCCCATCGCGACTCCATCATCCTCTCCCTGCACCCGCATAATGACCGCGGCACCGCGGTGGCCGCCTCCGAGCTGGGGTATATGGCCGGGGCCGACCGGATTGAAGGGTGCTTATTCGGTAATGGCGAGCGCACCGGTAACGTCGATCTGGTGACGTTGGGCATGAACCTCTACACCCAGGGCATCGACCCCGAGATCGACTTCTCCAATATGCCCAAGATCCGCCGAGTGGCCGAATACGCCAACCAGATGCCGGTCCACGCCCGCTCGCCCTGGGCCGGGGACCTGGTCTTTACCGCCTTCTCCGGCTCCCACCAGGATGCGATCAACAAGGGCTTCGACGCCATGGACGCCACCGCCGCCGAAAAGGGCGTGGACGTCAACGATCTGGTCTGGGAAGTGCCCTATTTGCCGGTGGATCCCCAAGACTTGGGTCGTAGCTACGAGGCCGTGATCCGTGTCAACTCCCAGTCCGGCAAGGGCGGGGTGGCCTACCTGTTGCGCTCCGAGCACCACCTGGACTTGCCACGGCGGGCCCAGATCGAATTCTCCCGGGTGATCCAAGACCTCTCCGACGCTCAGGGCGGGGAGATCTCCGGCGACCAAATCTGGGAGGTCTTCACCAAGGAATACCTGCCCAGCCCAGAAGAAGCCGACCGCTGGGGCCGCTACCAGTTCGTCTCCTCTTCTTCGACGACCACCGAGTCCGGCGAGTTCTCGATGACCGTGGAGATGATGGTCGATGGCACCGTCCACAGCCGTTCCACCGAGGGCAACGGCCCCATCTCGGCGATGGTGAAGCTCTTCCACGACGCTGGGGTGGATGTGCGCGTGCTGGACTACACCGAACACGCGCTGTCAGAAGGTGGCGAGGCCATGGCGGCCGCCTACGTCGAATGCGCGATTGGCGACCGCGTGCTGTGGGGCGTGGGCTTGGACCACAACACCTCCACCGCATCACTGAAAGCCGTCACCTCCGCGGTGAACCGCTTCATTCGGGATGAGGAAGCCACCGCTGAGTAAGACTCGTGGTGGATCCGGTGGTAGCCGATCGCGTCGTGCCGGGGCCAGCTATGTTGCTCAGAGCTACCGGTGCGATGCGATCGTGCTACGCACCTATAAACTCGCCGAGGCCGACCGGATTATTGTCGCACTGAGCAACACGCACGGCCAGATTCGGGCCGTGGCCCGCGGAGTGCGGCGCACCACCTCGAAGTTCGGGTCCAGCCTGGAACCATTTATGCACACCGGCCTGCAAGTAGTGCCCGGAAAATCCTTAGACATCATCGCCCAAACTCAAACCATCCACCCCTACGGGGCCATCATTGCCGCCGACTACGACTCCTACGGGGCTGCCTCCGCGATGGTCGAAACTGCCGAACGACTCACCCGAGCAGAGGACACGCCCACGACCGCCGAGCACTATCGACTGCTCTATGGGGCAATGGCCGCACTGGCCAAACACCAGCACCCGCCGCGGTTGATTATGGACTCCTACCTGCTCCGGGCCCTGGCGCTGGCCGGATGGGGTGCCCACTTCGGTGACTGTGTCTCGTGTGGGGCGCCGGGACCTCACGTGCAAGTCTCCATCCTGCTGGGTGGGACCGTGTGCTTCGACTGCCGGCCCCAGGGCGCGCTGGCACCCAGCCGGCAGGCCATCAGCCTGTTGGCCGCGCTGGCCACCGGTGACTGGGATGCTGCCGGGCAGGCGTTGGCCGATGCCACAGCCCACGAGCTGGACCCCAGTCGTGTCATCGAGGAGGCCTCCTCGATCGTGGCACAATATTTAAGATTCCATGTTGAACAAAACCTGCACTCGCTGCAGGTCATGAACCAGCGCGAGCTCTGACCCATCGGAAGGCCCTGTCCACCGTGACTCGTACCGACTACCTGGATCCCGCACCCCACCCCTCGGGAGCACAACCGCCACAACTTCCTGCCAAGGTGTTGCCCCGCCACGTGGGGATCGTGATGGATGGAAACGGTCGCTGGGCCAATCAGCGAGGACTGCCGCGCACCGAAGGGCACCGGGCCGGAGAAGCTGCGCTACTGGATGTGATGGCCGGTGCCCTCCAGCTGGGCATCGAATACGTCTCGGTGTATGCCTTCTCGACCGAGAACTGGAAACGCTCTCCCAGCGAGGTCCGGTTCCTCTTGGGCTTTTCGCGGGACGTCTTGCGTCGCCAACGCGACACGCTCAACAGCTGGGGTGTGCGCATCCGGTGGAACGGTCAACACGGGCGACTGTGGAACTCGGTGGTCAACGAGCTACGCGCCGCCGAGGAACTCACCCGGGACAACGACCGCTGTCAGCTGATGATGTGCGTCAATTACGGGGGACGCGCCGAGATTACCGAATCGGTCAAAACCATCGCCGCGCAGGTGGCTGCCGGGAAGCTGAAGCCACAGCACATTACTGAGGACACCATCAGCGCCCACCTGGATGAACCCGATGTGCCCGACGTAGATTTGTTTCTGCGCACCTCCGGAGAGCAGCGCACCTCAAATTTCTTGCTATGGCAATCTGCCTATGCCGAAATGGTCTTCACCGACACCCTTTGGCCCGATGTGGACCGCCGTACGCTGTGGGAAGCCGTCGAAACCTACGCCCGACGGGATCGTCGCTACGGCGTAGCCGTCGACCAGATCACCGGCCGGTAACCACCGCCGCAAGCCCAGCGGAGCAACGTTTAGACTTCCGGCCAGCCCAAGGCCCACTCCAACCAGGTGGTCGCCACGGTCAGCGCCTCCCGACGAACCTCGGGTGCTGAGGCAAAGACATCGTGGAGCGCATCGGTGATTTTTACCAGCGTCATCGTTCGTCCCAGGTGCGCGGCCCGGTCGGCCGTGACCTTGACATCAATCACCGCGTCAGCCCGTTGCACCTCGGGCTGATACTTCATGGTGAACTTCGTGTCCCGACTAGTCAGTACCAAAATCGGCTCCCGAATCTCTAGACCACTGGCCACCAGACGGTGTCCGGTCAGTACCGCGATTAGCCAGGTCCGCGGCACCCGAAACGAGTAGCGGGGCCGCCACAGCGGGTGCAGGTTCCACTCACCGTGCGCCTGGGCCGATAGTGACTGCCAGTAACTATCCGTGTGCGGCAGGTTCACCATCGAGTTCGGCGAGATCTTACTCAACGGCTCCATCACCGCCTGGGCCATGCCGCGCACCCACGAGTTGCCCTGCAACTCCAACCACGGCGAATTCATGATCAGCGCCCGAATCCGCCCCGGATGTCGCTGGGTCCACAGCGATAAGGTCAACGCCCCCGTGGAGTGCCCGAGCAGAACCGGCCGCTGTCCCGGATGCAACCGGTCCAGCACCGCCAGCCCGGCGCGAATCTCATCATCGTAATTGGACAGCGAGTCAATGAATCCCGGGGTTTGATAGCTCCGCAACGACCGGCCATATTTGCGCAAGTCCAGGGCGTAAAACCGGTAGCCGGCCTGCTCGAAGGCCTCGGCCTCATCGGCGTTAAAGAAATAATCCGACCACCCGTGTACCGAGAGCACCGGAATCGTGTCTGGTTCGGCGCTGCAGTTACGCCCGGGCACCGGGAGGCTCCAGTCAACGTCTGCCGGCGCACGGCGCACCAGGGTGGCCGAGACCGGGCCCTGGTCGTCATAGCCCAGGGGCAAAGATAGCCGTTGAAATCCCCGCATGATGTCGGGTTCCCACACCCCCGGGGCAGTATCGGTGAGGTAATCCGGAAGCTGATCTGGTGCAGGATGAATCGGTTGCTCGGACATACAGGACACCTTCGGCTGAATCAGGTCGCGGTCAGAGAGCAGGCGGAGAGGATCACGACGAGGCGAAACAGAATATGGTTCAATGATGGCATGACCGCTGAATCCACCGACTGGAACCTGTCTGGCACACCACGGATCTACCCGGAGGTCTTCCGGCTGGTCTTCCAGAACATGGAACCCGAGCGAGCACACGGGATCGGATTTCAGGCCATCCGTTCAGCGGAATCAACTGGTCTCTCTTTAGCGTACCGAAAGCTCGCTACTGCTGACCCGGCCCTGCGGACGCGGGTGATGGGCCTGGAGTTTCCCTCGCCCTTCGGGCTGGCCGCCGGATTCGATAAAGCAGGCCGGGGTACTGCCGCGCTGATGGACCTGGGCTTCGGGCACGTGGAAGTCGGCACCATCACCGCCCAACCACAACCCGGCAACCCGGCACCGCGAATGCATCGACTACCTCAGGACCAGGCCCTGATCAACCGTATGGGGTTCAACAACGCCGGGGCCCGCGTTATTGAACCCCGGCTGGCTGCAACGCGGAAAAAACTCACCCGCCGGTTTGGGACCCACCGCCCCATCCTCGGGGTCAACATTGGCAAAACCAAAGTGGTCGCACTCGACAACGCCGTGGAAGACTACCGCGAGTCCACCGATCGGCTGGCTCGCCACGCCGACTATCTGGTGGTCAACGTCTCCAGCCCCAATACCCCCGGTCTCCGGCAACTCCAGGCCGTGGAAGCGCTTCGTCCGATCCTGACGGCGGTGCGCGATCAGGCGCTGAAATCTACCGGCCGTCACGTGCCATTGGCGGTGAAAATCGCCCCCGATCTCGCCGATGAGGATGTGCTGGCGGTGGCTGACCTGGCCGGGGAACTCGGGCTGGACGGTTTGGTGGCCACCAACACCACGATCTCCCGTGAGGGCCTGGTCACCGACCCGACCACCGTGGAGTCCTACGGCGGTGGGGGACTGTCCGGCAAACCCCTTAGCCAGCGTTCCCTGGATGTGCTCACTCTGTTGCGTGCCCACCTGGATGCCACTGGATCCTCGCTGGCCGTGATGTCCGTCGGGGGAGTGACCACCGGAGCGGATGTTATCCAGCGCCTGCGTGCCGGAGCTGACTTAGTGCAGGGCTATACGGCCTTCCTCTATCAAGGACCGCTGTGGGTCTACCGGATCAACCGGGATCTGCGCAATAACCTGAGCGCTTGGCGTCACGAGCGGGTTAGCGGGGGAATTCCCCACGCTTGACCTGGGGCTTCGGCAGGCGTAACCGGCGCAACTGCAACGCGCGCATGGCACCGTACCAGCGCACACCGCGCTCCAGCTCCCCAAATTTCTCGGTCAGACGTTTCTTCAGCTGGTGGCCGACCCAGAAGCCTTCGACCACCACGACCACGACCAGCACCATCAGGCCCACCGAAATAAAGACCTGGACCTCTGGAATCTGGACAAAAGACAGCAATAAGAACACCAGCACCATGATCATCAGCCACTCGCTAATCCCATAGCGGGCATCCACAAAGTCCCGGGCATAACGCCGCTGGGGACCCTTATCGCGATAGGGCATGTGCTTCTCATCGCCGGTCTCCATGGCACGACGCATTTTGGCGCGCTCTTCGGCGACCGCCTGGCGCTGGGCCCGTTTGGCCTCCTTGCGGTTATCCATAATCAGCGGGCGACGGTTGGCTGCCTCCTGATCACGACGTTTCGGGGTCGGGGCACCCTTAGCGGGGGTCGTCTTCGAGTTCTTCTTCTCCACCACCGGCTCGATGGTGGCCTCTACCTCGTCGACCTCAGCAGTCTTCTCAGTCTTCTTACGTCCAAACACGCCCCCTATTCTATGCGGAATCACCCTCACCCTCTGCCACCCGACCCGCACCAACAACTACTGTGGTGTTCATGGCCGATCACACTGAACTCACCGCTGACGATGCCACCGACTGGGTCACCGCTCACGCTGACCAGATTCTGCAACACCTCACCGAGCTGGTCGCGATCCCCTCCATCGCCTTTCCCGGCTACGACCGCACCGTGCTGGACACCTGCGCTGAAGCCGTGAAAGCCCTGATGACCCGGGCCGGTTTCGATGAGGTAGAGATCCTGAGCGAACCGCTGGATCCGAAGCAACCGGACGGCGACCGCGGTGGCCCGGCCGTGCTCGCCCGCCGGGCGCCGGCCCCGGGAGCCCCCACGATCCTGCTCTATGCCCACCACGACGTGCAACCCACCGGAGATCTGGCCCTGTGGGACACCGGCCCCTTCACTGCCACACGTATCGGCGACCGCCTCTACGGTCGCGGGGCCGCCGACGATAAAGCCGGGATTATGGTCCACGTGGCAGCGGTGACCGCACTCAACGAGCTACTGGGTACTGACCACGGGCTGGGGATCACCGTGCTGATTGAAGGTGAAGAAGAAGTCGCCTCACCGACCTTCCGCGCCTTCCTTGACCGCCACCGCGACAAGCTCGCCGCCGACGTGGTGGTCGTTGCCGACTCAGCTAACTGGGCCGAAGGCGTGCCCGCGATCACCAGCTCGCTACGCGGGGTGGTTGATGGCACCATTCATGTCAAAATCCTCGATCACGCGGTGCACTCGGGCCTGTTTGGGGGAGTGGTACTTGATGCGGCCACCGTGCTCTCCAAAGTTATTGCGACCTTACACGACGAGCACGGAGACGTGGCCATCCCCGGCCTGCACGGAACATCGGGCCAGGCCCAGGTGGACTACCCCGAAGAGGACCTGCGTGCCCAGGCCGGCATCGTGGACTCGGTGCGGTTAGCCGGCACCGGGTCGATTGCCGAACGACTCTGGCATAAACCCGCCCTGAGCATTTTGGGAACCGACCTACCGGAGCTCAACCACGCCTCAAATACCATCATCCCGCAGGCCCGGGCGAAGTTCTCACTACGCATCGGCCCCGGGGTGACCCCCGACGAGGCGATGCAACGCGTCCGGGAGCACGTGGAGTCCCTCGATATTTTCGGCGCCGAGATCACCCTGGAACCGGGCGAGAAAGGTTCACCATTTAGCACTGACCTCGACTCGGCCACCACCCAGCTGATGTTGTCCTGTCTGCGGGATGCTTTTGGGACCGACCCGGTCGCCACCGGTCTGGGCGGGTCCATCCCCCTGACCGGAGATCTCGCCGAAGTCTTCCCCGAAGCCACTATTTTGATCACCGGGGTGGAGGACCCAAATACCCGGGCGCACTCGGCCAACGAGTCCTTGTACCTTCCGGATTTCTACCGGTGCATTACCGCCGAAATCCTGTTGCTGGCCCGTCTGCTTAATCGGGCCAGATCGTGAACAATAGAACAATCCCACCGCTGGGTCAGTCGCTGGCGGTTAGCTCGGACGGGTTGCCCTCGTTGCGGCTTAGCCCCAACTCGTCGGCGAGGTCCTGGAAATCCTCGACAACTTGTTGTTGTGCTTGTGCTGAGAGATCGTCCTCGAGGATTGAAAAGGTAGTCGTGTAGCGAAAACTGTCACCGCTACCGTAGGGCTCCGGACCGAGCTGAGGCTGGCCCTCGACCGTCCAGAGTTCATCACCGAAAGTCGCGACCTGTTTGCCATATCGTTGCGGCATTCCCCGCACCACTGTGTCAAGTTCGTCCAGGTGCTCCTCGGGGATGGTGACCGTACGCGGGCGGAAGATCGAGGCCATCCTAGCCAAGATCCTTTCTACGATAGTGCGGTCGTGCTGTTAACGCTTCTGAAAACGAACTTGTTCGGTAACCTATGACTCACGCTAACAATCATGTCTGTTTCAGCGGGCACACTGGGGGCGACGATCTACCAGGTGGTCAGGGGACCGTCGCTGAGACCCCGGGTTGCGCTCTGCGTGACAAAACACCCGCCCCGTTATAACAGAGTGTCTACAATGGAAGACAAAGCATCTGAGGCTATGGCTTTCGTGAGGCCCTCAGGCCCAGGTGCGACCTAATTGAACCATCCGATCTACGTGATCTCCTTGATCGATCTGAGAGAAGGCGGAAAATGACTACTGAAGCACAGGAACAGTCGTCCGTGAATCTGCCGCCGGCCGCACCTGCCGACGGGTTGCCCACCCACGAGGTCACCCTCAGTGATGTTGCGGCCGCGAAGGTCCGCGAGCTACTCACCCAAGAGGGCCGCGAAGATCTTCGGTTGCGCATCGCTGTTCAGCCCGGGGGTTGTTCCGGACTGATCTACCAGCTTTACTTCGATGAGCGCGTCCTTGACGGAGATGCCGTCCGCGATTTCGACGGCGTTGAGGTGATCGTCGATAAGATGTCGGTTCCGTATTTGATCGGCGCCAACATCGATTTTGAAGACTCCATCACCAAAGTGGGATTCACGATCGACAACCCAAACGCTGCAGGATCGTGCGCTTGCGGTGATTCCTTCCACTAACGGCTGAGGAACCAAGCCAGAGTGCAGTACCGAGGTACGGGACAGTAAATGACAGCGGACCAGACCATGAGCCCATGATCTGGTCCGCTGTCTCGTGTCATTGTTCACCCCAGGTGGTCTTGAGACTCTAAAATAGAAAACACCATAACGGTCTTGGTCTGTGCCCAGACTTCAGTCCGCTGAGGAAAACGGGGTACAGTTCTATATAGACACACTCGCACTGATTTGTAATGAAGAGGAAGGGCCGTCTGTGAGATCGCAGAATCAAGCCGGCAGCCACGGTAAACGGCTTCTCCAAGGAGGAGCGCTAGCCACCATCGGGTTGCTTGTTCTCACGGCATGTTCAGAACAAGTAAAGCGGGGCTGGCTACCAGGCAGCAACGACACCACGAACCACACGGAAGAACTGACCCACTTGTGGGTCGGCTCGTGGATCGCCGCCTTGGTGATCGGCGTGGCCGCATGGAGCCTGATGCTGTGGTGCATGATCGCCTATCGTCGTCGTAAGGAAGATCGTGGTTTCCCGCGTCAGAACGCCTACAACGTTCCGATGGAAACCATGTTCACTATCATCCCGATCATCTTGGTCCTCACCCTGTGGGGTTTCACCGACCGCGTGCAGCGCTCGGTCGACACTCCGGTTGAAGACTCCCCGCTGACCGTCACCGTTTACGGTAAGCAGTGGGCGTGGGACTTCGACTACGAATACGACGGCGAAGAGCGTCACTTCTACGGCGAGCAGGCTCACCTCGACGGGTCCGAGGGCGTCGAAGAAACCTTGCCGACCCTATATCTGCCGGTTGATGTTCCTGTCGAGTTCCGTCTGAAATCTCGTGATGTGGTCCACTCCTTCTGGATCCCAGCTTTCTTGCAGAAGCTCGATATGGTTCCCGGCCAGACCAACCATATGTACCTGACCCCTCAGGAAGAAGGGACTTTCCAGGGCAAGTGTGCTGAGCTGTGCGGTGAATACCACTCAGAAATGCTGTTTAACGTCGAAGTTGTCTCGGAAGAAGAATTCCGTGACCAACTCGAGCAGTTGCCTGAGGGTCTCTCCGGTGATGAGCTGAACCGTAACACCAACCAGAACGAAGACGGTCAGCAAGATGCTGAGATTCCGCTCGGTGACCCGGAACGGGTTGAGGAGTAATAACTATGACCACCTATGAATACACCCAGGATGACTCGCAGACTCGAGCTCAACCTCGAGTAGTTCCGGTATCCAAGGGGCGCATTGTCGTCAACTGGCTCACCACCACTGACCACAAGACGCTTGGGTACATGTACCTGATCACCTCCTTTGCGTTCTTCTGCATCGCCGGTGTGATGGCACTGTTGATCCGTGCCGAGCTGTTCAGCCCAGGTATGCAGATCCTGCAGACCAAAGAACAGTTCAACCAGCTGTTCACCATGCACGGAACCCTGATGTTGTTGATGTTCGCCACACCGCTGTTTGTGGGTTTCGCCAACGTGCTGGTGCCACTACAGATTGGTGCCCCCGACGTGGCCTTCCCTCGACTGAACGCCCTGGCCTTCTGGTTCTTCCTGTTCGGTTCGCTGATCGCCACCGCCGGGTTCCTGATGCCGCAGGGTGCAGCCTCCTTCGGTTGGTTCGCCTATGCGCCCCTGTCCAACACGACATTCTCACCCGGTGTGGGTGGTGATCTCTGGGTCTTTGGTCTGGCGCTACAGGGCTTCGGCACTATCATGGGTGGTGTCAACTTCATCACCACCATCATTAGTATGCGTGCTCCAGGTATGACCATGTGGCGTATGCCGATCTTCACCTGGAACACCCTGATCACCAGTATCCTGATCCTGATGGCCTTCCCGCCACTGGCCTCGGCGCTTTTCGCACTGGGTCTGGACCGTCGCTTTGACGGCAACATCTTCAACCCGGAGAACGGTGGTGCCATCCTCTGGCAGCACCTGTTCTGGTTCTTCGGACACCCCGAGGTCTACGTGATTGCGCTACCGTTCTTCGGTATTGCCTCAGAGATCATCCCGGTTTTCTCCCGCAAACCGATCTTCGGGTATAAGTCTCTGGTGTTTGCGACCACCGCTATCGCTGCGTTGTCTATGACCGTGTGGGCACACCACATGTACGTCACCGGTTCGGTACTGTTGCCGTTCTTCTCGCTGATGACCATGCTCATTGCGGTCCCGACCGGTGTGAAGTTTGTGAACTGGATCGGCACCATGTGGCGCGGATCCATTACCTTCGAGAACCCAATGCTGTGGACGCTGGGCTTCATGGTCACCTTCCTCTTCGGTGGTCTAACCGGTGTCATTCTGGCCTCCCCGCCGCTGGACTTCCACGTTTCCGACACCTACTTCGTGGTGGCACACTTCCACTACGTGATCTTCGGTACTGTGGTCTTCGCGATGTTCGCTGGCTTCTACTTCTGGTGGCCGAAGTTCACCGGAAAGATGCTCAACGAACGTCTGGGGAAAATCCAGTTCTGGATGCTGTTCATTGGCTTCCACGGGACCTTCTTGGTCCAGCACTGGCTAGGTGTCATGGGCATGCCTCGCCGTTACGCCGACTACATGCCGGAAGACGGTTTCACCGGTATGAACCAGTTCTCCACGGTCTTTGCGATGTTGCTGGGTGCCTCGATGATTCCGTTCTTCTGGAACATCTATATCACCCACCGCAAGGCCAAGAAGGTCACCGTCGACGACCCGTGGGGCTTCGGTGGCTCGCTGGAGTGGGCAACCTCCTGCCCGCCACCGCGCCACAACTTCCACGCTCTGCCACGAATCCGTTCCGAGCGCCCGGCACTGGACCTGCATCACCCCGAGTTGCTCCCCAGTTCGCCGGATCCTGAGTCCTCATACCGTATCGACAAGGAAGGTGCACGGGCATGAAACCATCAATCGCCGTTTTCAACATCATTGGTGCCTTCTTCGTCATCGTCGCTGTGATCTACATGTTCGCCACGCGTTTTACCGAATGGGTTGGCATCCCGGCATTCTTTGCCCTAGCTGCGATGAGCTGGATGATCTCCTTCTACCTGTGGCTCACCGACCGGAAATTCAAGACCGGACCGTCCGATCGTGAAGACGGTGAGATCGAGGATTACTCCGGTACCTACGGCAGCTTTGCGCCGTGGAGCTGGTGGCCGCTTGGGCTGGGCGTGGCCTGCGCAGTCATTGTGCTCGGCGTTGCTGTTGGTTGGTGGATCTTTTTCATCGGTGCCGCACTGGGCTTGTTCTTCCTTATTGGATGGGTCTTCGAGTTCTCGACGGGGGAGCACGCCCACTAAGGCGAAAAATCAGCCCCGCCTAGTATGACGTGACAGACAAGGACCGGCCGTTATTCCCTTTGCTTGGCGGATAACGGCCGGTCCTTGTATATGTGGTGTTCACGGAGCCAGTCCGTGCTGGCGTTGTATCTTGGGCTGAGCGGAGACGGCCAGGCTAGATCTTGACGACCATTTTCCCGGAGTTCTCTCCCCGCAGGAGCCCCAGGAAGGCATCAACGCTGTTCTCAATGCCGTTGACCACCGTTTCGTCGTAGGTCAGCTTTCCGTCTGCAAACCAGTTGCCGACCACGGTGTCGAATTCATCGCCGAGGTCGTCAGTGTAGTCTCCGACGATGAAGCCTTGAATGCGCAATTTCTGGCGCAAGACTTTGGTCATGTTGTCGGGCCCCGGTTGCGGTTCCGTGGCATTGTATTGACCGATCGCACCGCACATCGCGACACGTCCGAACGGTGCCAGCACGTCGATGGCAGCCTCCAGGTGGTCGCCTCCGACATTATCGAAATACACATTGAGCCCATCGTCACCGATGACCTCGTTGACTTGCTCTCGAATCGGGGCGGCCTTGTAATCGATGGCTTCATCAAATCCGTATTTCTGGGTGATTAACGCACACTTTTCGGGTCCGCCCGCTGAGCCATATACCTTGCTGGCGCCCAGCAACCGTGCAAACTGGCCCACGGCGGTGCCCACCGCACCGGCCGCACCGGAGACGAAGACTGTTTCGCCTGGCTGTAATCGTGCGACACGCGTCAAACCAACATAGGCCGTTCTGCCGGGCATACCGAGTAGTCCGAAGTACAGCGATAAGGGGATGTCGTCGGATGCAGGATGAATCGGGCGAAAGATCTCGGAGGACCCCTGAGCAATATCGCGCCATCCCAGATTGTGGAGGACGATGGTGCCCTCGGGGAGATTGGGATCACGAGACTCGATGACGTGTCCTACAGCGCCACCGGTCATGACCTCGCCGACCTCATAGGGGGCAGAGTAGCTCTTGGCATCACTCATCCGTCCACGCATGTATGGATCAACCGAGATGAAATCATTGGCCACACGCACCTCGGTGTCGCCCAGATCGGGAAGGCCGATGGTGGCGGTCTCAAAATTGTCGTGGGTCGGGACGCCCTGCGGGCGCGATTGCAGATGAATCTGTGTACTGTTAATGATCGTCATACCACCCAGCCTAGGCACAAACGCAAGACGAGTCACCCTTTACCTAAACGTACGAGACACAGCTGTGGCCCACGCCCCTCAACAGGGGAGTGGGCCACAGACTATGTTGGTGCCGGCTTAGCGCTCCAGCGAGTTGGTGTCCGAGGAGGCGTCGGTGATTTCCTCGTGACCGTGATCGTGGGCCTCGGCTTCAGCCAGCTCAGCACGGGACACCGGCTCGACGCGCTCTTCGAAGAGCAACCGTGCCAGGCCAGCGCGCATTCTCTCCATGCCACCGACCTTGCCCTTCTTATTGGGCTGAGCAGGAACCGGCTTCTGGGATTCGAAGGCCACCAACTCATAGAGACGGTAGTCGCTGACGCGTTCGTGTTTCTCGGAAAAGCCACCGCTCGGAGACATCTGAATGATACCGGCCTCACGACCGTGCAAGGCGATCTCGCGGTCCTTGCGTTGCAACGACAGACACACGCGACGGGTGATGATGAATCCAAGGATTGGGCCCAAGAAGTACAGCACGCGGAGCACGTAGGTCACGTCGTTGAGCGAGACGTGGAAGTGGGTAGCGATCAAGTCCGAGGATGCTGCTGCCCACATTACACAGTAGAAAATGACACCGGCAACGCCGACACCGGTACGGCCCGGGGCGTTACGCGGACGGTCAAGAACGTGGTGTTCGCGGTTGTCCTTGGTGATCCAGCGTTCAATCCAAGGCCAGACGAACATCCCCAGGATCAACAAGGCCATCGGGATCAGCGGTGTCAACACGCCCATCGGCAAAGCGTTCTCGCCCCACGGCGTGGGAATGTGCCACAGGAAGGAGTAGTCGCCGAGCATACCGGGCATCAGACGCAAAGCACCGTCACCGAAGCCGACATACCAGTCAGGCTGGGTACCAGCCGACACCGGGGAAGGGTCATACGGTCCGTAGTTCCAGATCGCGTTCATCTGGAACAGGCCGGCAATCAGCGCCAGGATACCGAAGACGATGAAGAAGAACCCACCGGCTTTGGCAGCGTACACGGGGCCAATCGGGTAGCCCACCACGTTCTGCTCGGTGCGGCCAGGACCCGGGTACTGGGTGTGCTTGTGAGTGACCACCATGAACAGGTGGATTGCAATCAACAGGATCAGTAGACCGGGGATGACCATAATGTGCAAGGAGTACAACCGGCTGATGATGTCCTCGCCGGGGAACTCGCCGCCGAAGAGGAACATCGAGATGTAGGTACCGACAATCGGAACGGCCTTGATCATGCCGTCGACAATACGCAGACCGTTACCGGAGAGCACATCGTCGGGCAAGGAATAACCGGTGAAGCCAGCCAGGATGCCCAGCACCAGCAAAGTACAGCCCACGACCCAGTTCAGTTCGCGCGGGCGACGGAAGGCACCGGTGAAGAACACACGCAACATGTGGAAGGATAGCGAAGCCATGAACAGCAGAGCTGCCCAGTGGTGCAGTTGGCGCATAAACAGACCGCCACGAATATCAAAGGAGATATCTAGAGCGGATGCATAGGCTGCCGACATTTCCACACCGTAGAGCGGCTTATATGAACCCTCATAGGTCACGTGGGACATCGACGGGTCGAAGAAGAAGGTCAGGAAAGCTCCGGAGAGCACCAGGATCACAAAACTGTAGAGCGCGACTTCACCGAACAGAAAGGTCCAGTGGTCCGGAAACAGCTTGCGTCCGAACTCCTTGATGATCTTGGAGGCACCAACGCGAGTATCGACAAAGTTCGCGATCTTACCGGTGCGAGTGGATGCATTGTAATCGTGGACTGTTGTCATCGGTTCCTGTCACGCTCCCAATAGGCAGGTCCAACAGGCTCGTGGAAGTCGCTTTGGGCAACCAGGAAGCCTTCATCGTCAACGGTAATCGGTAGTTGCGGCAGCGCATGGCTAGCCGGGCCGAAGATCACTTTGCACTCCTGCGTGAGATCGAAAGTTGACTGGTGGCAGGGGCACAGCAGGTGGTGGGTGTGCTGCTCGTACAGCGCCACCGGGCAACCAACGTGGGTGCAAATCTTGGAGTAGGCCACGATGCCATCAACGTTCCAGTCCTCGCGACCCTCGGAAATCTGCAAGTCTTCGGGGTTCAACCGCATCAACAGCACGACGGCCTTGGCCTTCTGGTTCAGCTTGTCGTGCTCGAGCTCCAGCAATCCTTCAGGAACCACATGGAAAGCCGAGCCGATGGTTACGTCGCTGGCCTTGATCGGGGTGCCGGTGATGTCGCGGACCAACCGGACGCCTTCGTCCCACATGGTGTGACGCAAACGCTCCACACCGAAGTTCTCAGCGACGTTATCCGAGCGGTTATCGGAGTCATCCAGATCGCGGAACATCGCGATAGCGGGTAACGGAGCCAGGGCGAGTGCGCCGATGAGAGTATTGCGCAACAGCGGGCGACGCTTGATCTGGGACTCATCAACGACGTCGTTGACAATCTTGCGAGCTTCCTCTTGGTCCTCGGCGCTGGTGACCTCATGGCGGTCCTCGACCCATTCGTGGTCGGGCATCAGGGTTTTGGCCCAATGCACAATACCCACACCGATACCCAACATCGCGAAGGCCGTGCCAAGACCTAGTAGCGTGTTCTGCAAGCGCAAGGTGTCGAACCCGGTATCGGGGCCAACCTGACCCACACCGAAGTAGCCGATGAAGAAGACGATCGTGCCGATAATCGAGATGATGAACAGCACAGAGACTTGCCGTTCAGCTTTCTTGGCTTCTCGTGGATCCTCATCAGCAAGACGCCGCCGGTGTGGCGGCAGACCCGGGTTGTCGATCGCGTAACGACCCGAATCTTCCCCAGCGCGCTCGACGGTGCCCGATGTCTCGGGTCCTCCGTGGCGTTGCTCGCCCATAGATCTGATTCCTTTACTCGAGTGATGAATGTGCTTGTGTTGGGTTATCGGTAGCGCTCAGTGGTCACAGTGGTCAGGACGACCGCGAGGTCAGCCAGACCATGAAGCCGATGACCAGACCCAGCCCGGCAGTCCAAATGAACAGCCCCTCAGCAACCGGGCCCAGAGAGCCCAGGCTAAATCCACCGGGGTGGCCCTGGTTCTCAAATTCTTTCAGGTACGCGATCACGTCGCGCTTCTGGTCGGGGGAAATATTGGCATCCGAGAACACCGGCATGTTCTGCGGTCCGGTCTGCATGGCCTCATAGATGTGTTTTTCTTCCACACCATGCAGGGTGGGCGCAAACTTACCGCGGGTCAAGGCACCACCGCCAGCCGAGGCGGCGTGGCACATGGCGCAGTTGACACGGAAGATCTCGCCACCACGAGCGAGGTCAACGTCGTCGTGGTCGACGTCGAGGTATTCGTCCTCTGGCACGGCCGGTCCAGCGCCCAAAGAGGCAACATAGGCTGCCATCTGCTGGGTTTGTTCGTCATTGAATTGGGGCTGTTTCTGCTGAGCCTGCGGTCCGTGCATTTGCATCGGCATACGACCAGTACCGACTTGGAAGTCCACAGACGCAGCACCCACACCCACCAGCGACGGTGCAACGGAGGTGCCGGTGGCGTTCATGCCGTGGCAGGTGGCGCAGTTGGCGTTGAACAGTCGCTCGCCGGCAGCGACATCGGATTCGGAATACTCTTGAGCCGTCGTAGCGCTAGCAGTATTGAGGCTACTGGCCAACGCGTACAGGCCACCGGTCAACAGCAGCCCGATGAGGAGCAATGCGACGGCCACGGCGGGGTGGCGACGGTTCTGTGAAAGAGCCTTCACTGATGATTTCCTTACGTTTTTGTCAAGCCCGACGTGACATTTCCGGCTCGACGACCTCAGGGTGCGAATGGTGATTAAGTTTTACAGTCTTAGGTTACTGAAGGAAGTAGATAATTCCGAACAGCACCACCCAGACAACGTCCACAAAGTGCCAGTAGTACGACACCACGATAGCGGTCGTGGCCTCATGGTGTCCGAACCGCTTGGCCAAGAAAGCGCGACCGATCACGAACAGGAACGCGATCAGACCACCGACCACGTGCAAGGCGTGGAAGCCGGTGGTGATGTAGAACGCTGACCCGTAGGCGCTGGACGCGATGGTGACGCCGTGTTGAACCAGCTCGGCATATTCGAAGGACTGAACGGCGACGAAGACCGTGCCCATAATGAAGGTCAGCACGAACCATTCGACCATGCCCCATTTGCCGATATTGAAGACGCCTCCGGTGCGCCGGGGTTGCAGGCGTTCAGCAGCGAAAACACCAAACTGTGCTGTAAAAGAACTGGCGACCAGAATCAAGGTATTCACAGTCGCCAGTGGCACACTGAGCATCTCGGTGTTTTCCGCCCAGAGGGTCGGAGACGTCGAGCGCAGGGTGAAGTACATGGCAAACAGCCCGCCGAAAAACATAATTTCGGAGGCCAACCAAACAATGGTCCCGACCTGGACCAGATTCGGCCGGGAGGGGAAACCTGTGGTGGGGTGCGAGATGGTTTGAGTCGTAGTTGTCACCCTCTCATTATGGACTGAAAGTGGGCTCGTTCTCCAATCGTTGAGCCGTGTTTCACGAGGAAAATGAGTGACACAGAACACTTAGAGACCCTCAAGTGGCCTGATTTTTCAGTGTTTTTGCAGGTTTCAACACCCTTTTAGTCAGTTTTGGCAGGCCATGGAAGATGACACCCGAAGCATGGGTAAGCACCTGTGTTTGGTGATGAGGGGAGCCCTGCTTTCTCCAAAAACCGGGTTGTCGTCGGCGTTCAAAGCGAGAATGATGAGAATTGTCGCGGAGAATATACCGGGCAATCCGCACCAGAGAACGACTGTCTCTAACAAGTTGACTTGATCGGCTGACAACGTCGCAGCGTTGTTCGACAGGTGCGTTTGAGCAAGCACTGAGATGCCGAACAGTGCCAGAGACAGGACAAGAAGAATCGCCCAGATGATGATGCGTCGTGCCGTGGGATCAATTTTCTGCGACATGTCAACTCCCGGAAGGCGCCGGTTTTGTTCGCTCATATTCTCGACGAGCGATAACGTCGGTAAGTGAATACCCGCAAAGCGAGGGCGTCGTGGCATAAAGGAGACTTTTCGCGGTCCGAGTTGCCAGCACAGGTTTCGTGATGAGCGGGTGCGGCGTGAGGCTGTGATGTTGGTGTTCACTCGCGCACGTTCTGCGCCGTGCAGGTACTAGGATGAGATCGTGCATACCACAGCGAACTGCTCCACACACACCTGGCCGAGCCTGTTATCGTCGGTGATCCACGGCGAAGATCTGTCCGTAGACTCTGCTTCGTGGGCGATGACCGAGATGATGTCTGGAAACGCGTCGGACGCCCAGATCGCTGGTTTTCTCGTCGCACTGGCGTCCAAGGGTGAGACGGTCGATGAGCTGATGGGCCTGGCCAACGCGATGCTCGCGCAAGCTGCCCAGATCGATCTGAGCCCCGATGCGGTCGATATTGTAGGCACTGGGGGAGACCGGTTAGGTACGGTAAACCTGTCGACCATGTCTTCGTTGGTGGCGGTAGGAGCCGGAGCGAAAGTCATTAAACACGGTAACCGTGGATCGTCCTCCACGGCAGGGGCCGCTGATGTGATCGAGTCCCTCGGTGTTGATCTGACCATGGCGCACACCCGCGTGGCCGAGTGTCTGGAACGGGCCGGTATTACCTTCCTGTTTGCTCAGGAATACCACCCCTCGATGCGGTTCGTTGCGCCCACCCGGAAACAACTCGGTGTGCCCACGGCTTTCAATTTCCTCGGGCCCCTGTCCAATCCTGCGCGCCCGGAGGCCCAGGCGATGGGATGCGCCCATGAAGCCATGGCCCCGAAACTGGCCGGCGTGTTAAGGGATCGTGGAACTCGTGGGATGGTCTTCCGCGGTTGCGACGGGCGCGATAAGATCACCACCTCGGGTCCGTCGACGATTTACGAGATTCGCGACGGCGCGGTCGAAACCTACGAGCTGAACCCGCAGGACTTCGGGATTTCATTGCAACCGGTCGAAGCGCTGGCCGGCAAAGACGGCGAGTACAACGCCACGATCGTTCGCAAGTTGCTGGCCGGTCAGCCAGGTCCCGTGCGGGATGCGGTGCTACTGAACACCGCCGCCGGGCTCACTGCCTATGACACCTCGGCCGAAGGGCATCTGTTTGAACGTATCGGCAAGAACATGGATCGAGCCCGAGAGTCCATTGATTCCGGTGCGGCCGCTGAGGTGCTGACCACCTGGGTTGCGGTTTCACAGGGGAACTAGCCACCAGCCAGTTTCCGGGGCTGGGTAAAACCTATCTAGCTCTGTCGACTGTTAGAGGTTCCGCGGGTAGGTCGTGGTCGGCGGGCGGGTGGTCGATTCCAGTGGTGGGTGCTCTAGGCTGTGGTGAGTAGGCGTCGGGTCACGATGACGGCGTTGGCGACAGCGTCGAGAGCGTCGAAAGCGTCGATGATGCGGGCACGTCGTTCGGTGCAGATGGCGAGTTTCTTGAAGCCGCGGTTGTGCCAGGAGTTGGTTCGCTCCACGACCCATCGCTTGCCGGCCTGGAGCGGGAAGCCCTTCTGGCTGATCACCCCGCGGTCGAGTTCGTCGAGCAGGTCGCGGGTCTTGCCGTTGTCGTAGCTGGCGTCGAGATGGATCGTGATGTCTTCGGGTAGGCCGACGCCCATGCCCTGGTCGAACCGGCCCAGCAGATGCTCTAGCGTGGGTTGCAGCAAGGGTGAGTTGTTGCGGTGCGCGCTTGCGATGACGCAGCCGAGCGGGATGCCGGTGGCTTCACCGCCACAGGATGCCTTGACGATGCACCCATCAACGGTGACCTCGCTCAGGTTGAGACTGACGATCTTGTCGTAGGCTTCCAGGCAGATCTGCTCGAGTTGGTTGAAGATGCCGGGAGCTTATCGAAGACCACTCGATCGGGGGATAGGTGGACGATGACACCCCAGTGGGTAAACCACATCGCGTCAGCGACGTGCCCCTATCCGCGGAACCTCTTAGTCGAATCCCAGGGCGAAGCCTTCTCCTAGATCGTGCTGAGAATAGGCGCGGAACGCCAGCATGGTTTCGGTATCGACGATGCCCTCAATCTTGGAGAGACGATCAGAAATCACGTCTTCGAGATCGTCGAACTCACGCACCCGGACAATGGCCACCAAGTCCCACGATCCGGTGACCGAATACACCTGAGCGATACCGTCCTGATCCGCCAGTTCAGTTGCGACCTCCGGAATACGATTCGTGTCCGTCTTGATCATCACGAACGCAGTAACCATCAGCGTGTCTCCTTCGATATCTGCCGGTTCAACGACGGGCTGACCCTTAGTCTAGTCTGTCTCTACACTGCGCTGTGCGGATCGGATAAGGGCTACGGTGATCAGCTGGGAGATGGCCCGGCGCCCGAGTAGCAGGATGCCCAACACGATGAGTGAGACGGTGACGAAACTCCAGTGAGAACCGTCGGAGAAAATCAGCACGCGTAATGCCACACCAATAAACACTGTGGAGAGCCAAACCACCAGTCCAGCGGGCCACAGGCGCTGCCAGCTGTGCCAAAAACCTGTCATGATACTGGCGAATAGGCAGGCGATGGCAAAGGGAGCAGCCACGCGGAACAACTCGCTACCGGTGATCTCTTCTTGGTGTGAACTCATCCCGAGTGCGGCAAATCCGGCCACCAGGGCGACATCGATCACCACTGCCACGATCGGGCGCCATCGGCCACCTGGGACAGGCTGGGTGACTTGTTCGGTTGCCCGCGAGGGGGAGGGGACTGGGTGAGTCATGGTGTCTCATCCTTTGAATTTTTCGCCGAAGTATAGACCGCCTGGCCAGCCTCAACGACCAAGCGCACAGGCACCTGGCCCGGTGCTGAAGCGCCCTGAAGGGTGGCAAAGGTCGCGGCGCTACCGAAAATTCCGCCCGAGAGCCGTGATCCCACGCCCAGCGGGCCCATGGCTACCGAAATCACTGGTTGCGTCAGGACCGAGGAGGCCTGATAGGTGGCCTCATAGATCCGGATCACGTCCGCGGGGGAGTTGGGCATCACCGCGATTTTGGCCAGATCATATCCGCGGTAACCCATGGTTTGGAGTCGTTCGAGAATATCGAAGCTCGTTGGGGTGTGGTCGATATCGTGGTAAGATCCCAGCGTGGCTACGTCATGAGCCTGCGCCTGCTCAAGCGCTTCGACTGCGGTGCCTCGCGCCGTTTCAATATCAAGGATCACAGCACCCGGTGTGGTCGCCAGCGCCGTCAAAATCTGCACGTACGTCTGATCACTGACGTCGGCCTGACCGCCTTCGGCGCTCGTTCGGAGTGTGGCCAAGACCGGCACCTCGCCAAAGAACTCGATGAGTTTCTCGTAAACGGCTGTGACCTTTGCCGGCTGGGCATATTTGTCGTAGAAATCCACGCGCCATTCGACCACGGAGATCGAAGAGAAATCCGGATGGGCCCGAATCGATGCTGCCTGCCCCAGAATCTGGTTTCGCCCCGAACCCATGAGCGGGGTGATGATCGCAGGATTGGCTGCATCAAAGGTGGCCGTACCCAGCGTGAGACGGGGGTAGGAGCCGTGCGGGGTGGAGACGGGCGCTGACATAGACAGATGATCCCTCCGAAAACCTCGATACAGAGTTAAGTTAACATAATGTAGATTATCGGCGTTTTACCCATTGGTCCGGCCAGAGACGGTCGCCCGGGCTGATTTTCGCTCGTGGTTTTAGTCGATCGAGCCGGTCTCTTCTGGTGTGGTGGTCTCATCCGAGGTTGGTTGCGGTGCCAGGAGCTCATAGATGGTGGACTGACCAGAGTCCCACATCGCCACGATGCGTCGTGTGGTGCTCTCGGTTTGGTCTGGCAATAAGACGTGGTGTGCACCGACCTGGCCCCAGGGCTCAGGAACCTCGCCACGCACGATCAGTGTGATGTTTGACTCTTCGGACCCCAGGTACTGTCCATCGGCATTATAGAAATACGGAACAGCTTGCTGAATTTCTCCGGCAATCGCCAGATTGAGCAAATGTACGGCCACAGGATCCGCGAGCGCATCGTAGATCCACAGATGTCCGACCGCTGGGTGCTCCATTTCGGCAACCAGGTATGAATCAGCGCCAGCCAGGGGCTTCAGGCGGTATGTAACCGGCACGTGTAAGAAGCGTTCACCTTGATGCAGGATGAACCCTTCGAGCATGATGGAGCCTTCGGTGTCATCAAAATGGTAGCTACCGACGATCTCTATGTCTTCATCAGATCCCCAGTATTGGGAAGCAACCCAATCCGAGAGAATACTATTTCTATCTGGTTCTGTTTCGGCGAGATATACAGTAGCCATTCTTCTAGTTTACGGGGTTGAGTGATGTTCTTCGACAATCTCGGTCCCGAGGGACAGTGTGATTCTGGGATTGAATAGTGAACGTTGGGATCGTTGCTACCTTTCCCCTAGGTCGATATGGATATTTTTTATTACTTGAATTATAAATAGAATCGTCTGTGCTGGTCAAGTGTGAGTACTGTGTTGGGCGGTGCTTTTCGGTAGGCTACGACACAACGGAACCGAGAGTGCTTCGGCGACCACATTCAGGAGGTCACAGGATGTTCGACTGGCTGTCTGACAACACCTGGGTGCTGTGGCTGGTCGTCGCTGCCGGCTCAGTACTCGTTGAGCTCATGATGTTGGATCTGATCTTTCTCATGCTTGCCGGTGGCGCGCTCGGAGCCTTGATCGCCTCGTTGTTCGGCATCCCCTTCGCGGCGGAAATTGGCGTATTCGCGGCGGTAGCAGCGGTGTTGTTATTTGCCCTGCGTCCGGTGGCGATGCGACATTTGAGCTTGCCGGGCAGTCATCCGCACGATGACTCGATCGAGGCCTATCCGGGCCGGAATGCGGCGGTGACTAGCGAGGTGTCAGAACACGCGGGTTTCGTCAAGCTCGATGGCGAGATTTGGTCGGCTCGCACCACCAGCCCGATGCCTCTGGCGGTGGATCAGGAAGTCGTGATCGAGCGGGTTGACGGCGCGATCTTATGGGTCCGTCCTCAGCGATAGGCCGTGCGGTGGCTATGCCCGTCTGCGAGGTCTCGCTATACTCGTGTTAGATCTGTCACCCTAAAGCGTTCATTGCGTTGAACAATTGAAAGGCCCCAACAAACTCATCCCGGAGGAACTATGAGTGCCGGAGAAATCATTCTTGTCGTCGTGATGATCATCTTGGCCATCGTGATCATCGCGGTACTGGCGAGTGCCATCAAAATCGTCCCCCAGGCTCGCGCGGGCATCGTGGAACGCTTGGGGAAGTACCAGCGTACTCAAGGAGCGGGCCTGACCATGCTGGTACCGATCATCGACCGGATGCTACCGCTGATTGATATGCGTGAACAGGTGGTCTCCTTCCCGCCACAACCGGTCATCACCGAGGACAACCTGGTGGTCTCCATTGACACGGTGGTATATTTCCAGGTCACCGACCCTAACCGCGCCACCTACGGGATTGCCAACTACATTCACGCCGTGGAAAACCTGGCCACAACCACGCTCCGCAACGTGGTAGGTGGTCTCAACCTCGAACAGGCACTGACCTCCCGCGATTCGATTAACACTCAGTTGCGTGGCGTGCTGGATGAAGCCACCAGCAAATGGGGGCTCCGGGTCTCTCGTGTAGAGCTGAAAGCTATCGATCCCCCGCCCTCAATTCAGGACTCGATGGAAAAGCAGATGCGCGCAGAGCGTGATCGTCGTGCCGCGATTCTCACCGCTGAGGGTGAAAAGCAATCCGAGATCTTGACCGCGGAAGGTAATCGCGAGGCTTCGGTGCTGGCTGCTGAAGGTGAGGCCCAGGCCAGAATCTTGCGTGCCAACGCCGAAGCTGAGGCCATCACCACGGTATTCGAGGCCATCCACGCCGGTCGCCCGGATCAGGATCTGTTGGCCTACCAGTACTTGCAAACTTTGCCCAAACTGGCCGAAGGCGACTCCAATAAGATGTGGATCATCCCGTCTGAACTGACTGACGCGTTGAAGAATATTGCTGGCGGTTTCCATGTTCCCGGACCCAGTGGCGATCCCGTTGGCCCGAGAAACTCCACCGACCAGAATGGTTCTCAGTCGACACCTCAGACCGGGACCGGGAATAATTCCTCGGCCGATGGCGCTGAGACTACTTGGACCCCGCGTACTTCGGAGCATGACTCCGCTGGAACTGCAGAGTCCGAACAGCGTCGCGCCCGGCGTAAGCCCCGGCCGACTACTGCCGCTGAGGTTGCTGAGCACGCTCCCAAGGCTCCCAAGCTGTCGCACACCAGCTTGGAAGAGGCCTTGGCCGAGCCTGATTTCACTGCGGATGGACTGCCGGCCCGTCCGCCCCATCCACCGCAGGCCGGTCGTGCTGACGATCAGCAATGATCTATAGTGGTAGTTTGCGCCGGTGTTCTGCCGGGCCAGCGGTAGCACCACTGAGGTTGATATAGAGGAGTTATTGGATGAGTGATCGCAGTCTTCGCGGGATGCGGCTAGGTTCGCAGTCCATGGAAACTGAAGCCGGTGTGGAGCCGGCAGCCCGACAGCGGGTGGAGTACCGTTGCGAAGACGGTGAAACCGTCATTGTCACCTTCGCCGCTGAAGCTGAAGTTCCCCCCACCTGGACCACAAAAACCGGTAAAGAGGCGCGGCTGGTCAACGGTGAACAGCACGTCGAAGACAACTCCAAACCGGTGCGGACCCACTGGGATATGTTGCTGGAGCGTCGTAGTATCGAAGAACTCGAAGAATCGCTCAAACAACGGCTGAATGCCCTGCGGGAACGTCGTGGTGAAGAGCCACTGCCGTAGCGACAGGCACCCTTTCTCACTCCTGCGTGGTGCTTAAGGGAGGGGTGTCTCAGCTCTTGGCTCTTGGCAGTGAATTTAGTTCAGGCCGAGTTTTTTCTTGGCGGTCTCCCAGCGAGCCTGCACACCCCACTTGGTGACATTTACCAGTGCTTCGGTGATGATATTGCCACTCATCTTGGACTCGCCGAACTCGCGCTCAACGAAGGTAATGGGCACCTCAACGATACGCTTACCGGCCAGCGCGGTGCGGAAGGTCATGTCCACTTGAAAGCCATACCCCTTGGACTGGACAGCATCCAAGTCAAGCTCCCGAAGCGTGTCAGCACGGTAGGCGCGGTAACCGGCGGTGATATCGGTGAGTTTTAGCCCCAAGAGAATTCGTGGGTATACCGAACCACCCATCGAAATCAGCTTGCGGTACCAAGGCCAGTTGACCATCTTGCCACCGGGCACCCGGCGCGAACCGATCACCAGATCAGCCTGATTGACCGCGTCTAGGAGCCGGTGCAATTGTTCAGGCTGGTGGGAGCCGTCGGCGTCCATTTCCACCAGCACGTCGTAGCCACGCTCCAGGCCCCAGGCGAAACCAGCCAAATAGGCCCCACCTAGCCCGTTCTTTTCGGTGCGGTGTAACACGTGGAGCTGAGAGTCCTGAGTTGCCTGCTCATCGGCCCACTCGCCGGTGCCGTCGGGAGAATTATCGTCGACCACTAAGACATCCACCTCGGGGTTAGCCACTCGCACGCGCTGCAGAGTTCCGGGCAAGGATTCTGCCTCGTTATAGGTTGGGATGATGGTCAGTACTTTCATGGCTCTCCTCGATTAGCCGTGCTGGACTTCTCCTCGCATGAGTATAGCGCGGAGTGTTCTCTTCTCGTGGTAGCTGAGCTTGCGTCCCCGTCACCCCCGGTAGTCCTCTCCCACCACAGTGGCCTGGCGCTGCGGCAAGGGGGTAGCGGAATCCACGATCGGCAATAACGCCGAGCCGGCCCGGGCATCTGTGGAAAATTGGGCGCTGGATTCATCCGGCACTTGCACGCCCAGCTCGGTCCCGGTGTAGACACCCAACCGCGCCGGTGAGCCGACCCTAATCCGACCGTGCTGGAATAACCGCTGGGAGATCACCGAGGGCAAAACCCGTACCCCGTTGCGAGTCACCGCATGAAAGGCTGCCCGGGTGGATAGTCGCTGGGCGGGGTCTGGGTGTTCCACCGCTGCGGTGACGACCCGCCACATATTCTCGTGGCTGGCTTCATCATCCCCGGAACCCAGGCTGAGGTGGATGCCGGCTGCGACCACATCGGCCAGCGGCGCCTGCAATTCGGGTGTGTCCGAGCAGAGCGGTGTGACAGTCAACGACAACTGTGTTGCTCGCATGCGCTGAATCTGCTCGGCGCTGAGCGGGTGATTGGCCACTACCCGGTGGCGGGCCCGCATTAGCCAACCGGCATCGGCTCCTTCGAGTCGAGACAGAATCGTATCCAACTCGTGTGGTGACCTCGAGCCGATCAACGCCTGCACCGCCGGTGTCCGGTCACTGTGTTCGAGCAACTGGGTCAACCCGTCATCGATCTCCTGGTGAGGGATCCACCACTGTGGGGCTACAGAGCCGATCGGACCGTAGCGTACCACCGCATTGTGGTCCTCCACCGATTCCGCCTCGGTCGTCATCGACACCAGTTGCCGGTCTTCGGATCCGGTGGTCACGTCGGGGGCCTGAGTACTCAGACCATCGATGAAAGCTGGCACCACCAAGGCTCCTGCCAAGTCCACTTCGACAGTGGGCTCGGGGTCGGTAGTGGCCTTGACCATCGCGTCAGCGGTTTCCTCGGACCCCACCCAGGAGATGGTCTGATCCTCAATGAGCACCGCGGTGGCAAAAGGGTCATCAGCGGTGTGGATGAAGCCGTTACGCAGTAGCAGGCTCATAGCGTGTTCTCTCTCCTGTTCTCAGCGGGTCTCATCGGTGGTCCCAGTAGGTTCGTCCGACTCCAGGGAATCGAGCGGGTCGGGGCCATCCTCCCCCAGCGGGTCGGGGCTGGCGGAGTAGGAGACGATGCCGCGATTAACCAGGTCCTTGGCTTTAAAGCACCGCCGGGAAAAATCCGCATCCGGGCTGGCCTTCGCCAGCTGGTCCAGCATATCGATCACTTGCCGGGCCCACCGGACAAAGTCTCCGGCCGCTAGCGTGGTGCCGGACAGGCACAGGGTCAACGATTGACCGCGAACCCACCGGAAGACTGGCCACACCAACCCCGGGTGCGGTTGCGGAGTGACTTTCAGACTGGCTTGTGACTCGGCATCTTGGAGCTGGTACCAGATCGCGTCGCTGGCATCCAGCGCCTCGGTCAGTGCCGGGGTGGGCATATCGGGTTGGACGATCAATTCCTCCTCGGGGCCCTCAAATACCAACAGCGCCGCCAGCCCGGCTAGGTCTTCGGGCGACATGGTGTCAGTCACCCCGTCTTGAAGCAACAATGCGGTCAACAGGTCACGTTCCCCATAGATCCGGCGCAGGACGTGTCCGGGTTTGGTGAGCGTCTCGGTTTCCAGATCGACGTAGTCGTAATCGGCCAACAAGCCCAGGATGCGTTCGAAGGTGGTGGCAATCGTGTTGGTCCGCGAGTCGATTGTGGAGATCAACCGGTCGGTTTCAGAGCGCAACGTGGCCCACCGGTTGGCCCAGCGGGCGTGTTCTTCTCGGTCGGCACAGGTATCGCATGGATGGGCGCGCAACATCGCCCGCAACTGTTCGACGCGTTCGATCGCGGATTCATCCCGGTACCGGAACCCGGTGATTTCTTCGCGCGGCCGAGGTTTCTGATTCCGGCGCAGGGCTTCGCGAGCCCAGGAGGCAATCGTTTTGCGTTGCGTGGGAGTCTTGGTGAGCAGATTCTTGGGCAAATTCACCGACCCGATCGGTTCCACCGGTTCCGCGAGATCATCAGTGCCGACCCGGCGAAACTGCCCCTTATGGGTAATGACCGCAACTCGGGGGTTATGGGGGTTGCCGGCGGTGGAGACCACGGTACACACCCCGAATTTCCGGGGGCCTGTGACCTCGATAATGTCGCCAACCACCAACCGGGTCAAGGATTGTTCTTCAGCATCGCGCCGGGCACGTTTTTTCACCCGGGACGCAGATTTTTCAGCCGCGGCCAGCTCTCGGCGGAGGGCAGCATACTCGGTGAAGTCCCCCAGATGACAGCTCATCGCCTGCCGGTATCCCTCTAAGGACTTTTCTTGTTCTTTGACCTGTTGGGCCAGACCCACCACGGACCGGTCGGCCTGGAACTGGGCGAACGACGACTCCAGAATCCCCCGGGCAGTATCGAGACCGTAGACCGCCAATAAGTTTACGGCCATATTGTAGGTGGGCTTGAACGAGGAATTCAGCGGGTAGGTGCGACGCGAGGCTAACCCGACCACCTGATGAGGTTCGAACCGGTGGTCGGACCACATCACCACCGCGTGACCCTCAATGTCAATGCCACGTCGTCCAGCTCGCCCGGTCAGCTGGGTGTACTCCCCCGGCGTGATGGGTGCGTGGGTTTCACCATTGAACTTCACCAACTTCTCTAACACCACCGTACGGGCTGGCATATTAATGCCCAACGCCAGGGTTTCGGTGGCGAACACGACCTTGACCAGCCCGGCGGCGAACAGTTCCTCCACCACCTCTTTGAACGGTGGCAACATGCCGGCATGGTGGGCGGCGAAACCACGTTTCAGGCCATCGCGCCACCCCCAAAAGCCCAGCACGTCACGGTCGTGCTCGGGTAGCGTCGCTCCGGCTTGGTCAACCAGATCCTCAATGGCGCGTTTTTCTGCCGGAGTGGTCAAATCCAGGCCGGTTTGCAGACACTGTTCTACCGCAGCATCACAACCGGCACGGGAGAAGATGAAGGTAATGCAGGGCAACAGCGCTTCGCGTTCGAGTACCCGCACCATCGTTGGGCGGGAGGTTCGGGTCTGTGTAGCCATCGACTGGGCGCGCGGGCCGGGACTGTGGCGGTGCTGGGAGGTGTGGTTGCGGAAGCGGTATGCGCTTCCTTTGCCACCCTTTCCTCTCTTGCCACCGCGACCGCGTTTTCCGGAACCGGGTTTACCCCAGTGGGCGGGCTGACCGGCTCGTTGCTGTTCGCTGGCAATCTTCGCCAGCTCCGGATTGAGCTTGGGTTTCTCCACACCTTCACCGGTGGTGGCAAACAGGTCGTAAAGATTCTTTCCGGCCATGACGTGTTGCCAGAGTGGGACCGGACGGTGTTCGGAGACCACGACCTTGGTGGAACCCCGCACCGTATCCAGCCAGGCGCCGAACTCTTCGGCATTGGAGACCGTAGCCGACAACGACACTAACGCAACGTGCTCGGGAAGATGGATAATGACTTCTTCCCACACAGCACCGCGGAAACGGTCGGCCAGGTAGTGGACTTCATCCATGACGACGTAGCCGAGATTTCTCAGTGGCTCCGCGTCGGCATAGAGCATATTACGTAACACTTCGGTGGTCATCACGACAATAGGAGCATCCGGGTTGCGAGCCACATCCCCGGTGAGTAGCCCCACCTGCGCGGCTCCGTAGCGCTGAACCAGATCGGTGTACTTCTGATTGCTGAGCGCTTTAATCGGGGTGGTATAGAAAGCCTTGAGCCCCGAGGACTGGGCGAGATGAATTGCGAACTCTCCCACGATGGTTTTTCCCGCCCCGGTGGGCGCAGCTACCAAGACCGAGTGGCCCTGTTGCAGGTACTGACAGGCTTGTTGCTGGAACTCATCGAGCTGAAAACCCAGTGAGGCGGAAAACTCGCCGAGCGGAGTGCGAGCTTGCCGTCGACGCTTGGCATCCAGCGCATAGCGTTCGGCGGGTGATAAGTGCTGATCTGCCTCGGTCATGCTATTCAGCCTAGGGGAAACGATTAAAGTTCCCCTAGTGGCCTCGCCCCGCGCTGAATCTCCTCATCGAGCTGTCGTTGTTTTTTGGTCTGACGCTTCACCCGACGCTTGTCATTAACCAGACAGATCACCAAGGCCACAAAGAACAAGATGGTCAGTGGCAGCCCCATGAAGAACATGGTGATCACATCCGAGCCCGGGGCCGTCATGGCTGCCACCACGGCGATGACAATCACCGAGATCCGCCACTGTTTCAGGATCTGTTTGCCCGAGATCACCCCGGCCATATTCAGACCCACCAAGATTACCGGCAACACCAAGGCCACCCCGAAGACCAGCAACAACCGGAGCACAAAGGGAATATAGACGGTGGCTTGAATCCGGTGCGCGGTACCTTCCGGAGTCAGTGAGGTGAAAAAAGACAGTGCCTGGGGCAACGCGACCCAGCCCAACACCACCCCGCCGATGAACAGCGGGATTGCCGCGGCGAGAAAACCGAGCGTGTAGATCTTCTCGTTTTTCTTCAGCCCCGGCATGATGAAGGCCCACAACTGATACAGCCAGATCGGGCTGGAGATCACCACACCGGTAAAAAGCGCGACCTGCAACATGATGTCGAACGGCTGAGCGACCGAAGAAAACACGACCTCGGCCGGATGCTCTGCGGTGTCTAACCGTGACACCGGTTCGGTGATCATCGTGAAGGTGGGCTGATAGAGGATAAAACCCACGATCGTGCCGGCCACCAGGGCGAGCCCTGCTTTGATGATGCGGTTGCGGAGCTCTGTGAGGTGGGCCTTCAGGGGCATTTGCCCCTCGGGGTTGTGACGGCGACGTGTGGTGGTGCGCGACTTCTTTTTGCCGGTGGTGCTCGTGCTACTCGAACCAGGGTCGGAGGAGGAGTTTTCAGTCATGGACGTGAAAAGTCACACCGATAAAAATTTAGGAGCGGTTGTTGTTCTGAGCGGTGTGTTCCGAGTGCTGTTGCTTCGGCTCGTCTTCGACCACCGTGCCTTCCACGGCGCGGATATCGGAGCCCTGCTCGGACTCAGCGGAGTCCTTCTGCGAGGACTGGGACTTCTCGGAGTCCTGGTCCTCATCTTTCATCTGCTTGACCTCGGAGCGGAAAATGCGCATGGACTGGCCCAGATTGCGGGCCAACTGTGGCAATTTGGGTGCTGCAAACAGCAGAAGAATAAGAATGATAACGATGACCAGTGGCCAACCCTTAGGTAACATGGCACGTCCTTTCCGTAGCTGTGGAACAGTCTACAGCGATCTAGATGTCACCGGTGACAGAAAGTCCTGCTTTGTCATGGCACGGTGCTGGGTGGCGATTGCTCCATCCAGGCGCTCGACGAGCTCATCTCGCACGCGACGGGACTGTGGTGTGGTGCCCAGTACCTGGATTTCTCCGGGGTGGGAGGTGACCAGATCCTGCAGAGCACGCATCGAATGCATGCGTAGTTCCGCAACCACGCGACCGTCATCGAGTTCGGCCACACGGACAGGATCGTAGGTGGGTACCAGATCCTTCAAACGGTAGGAGAACAGGCACTGCACCACCAACGTCTCATGGTCATCATGCGTCTCGCCGGTGGTGGGCAGGCCCAATGCGTGCAAGGCCACATGTGGGGTGAAGGTGTCCTCGGTCTCGGCCAAACGCCCGATCCGATCGAGCCGGAAGGACCGTTCGGCATTCGCACGACGACACCAGGCCTGCACATAGGTGTGTTGCCGGTAGAACAGTAATCGGGCTCTTCGTAATTGAGGGTGTGGATCAGTGATTCCAGGACACGGCGTGGCGCTGCCCGGATAGACGTCGAGGTCTTCCGATGATGGAAGTTCTTACACAGTCCATCCGAAAGACCTCGACGTGTCCAAGCTTACTTTATCATCTCCTGATCTCACGACGTTCTGCCGGCTCGACTCCCTTGA
>NZ_RDQR01000048.1 GCF_003703835.1 Auritidibacter ignavus | reverse complement strand
CCGGATAGACGTCGAGGTCTTCCGATGATGGAAGTTCTTACACAGTCCATCCGAAAGACCTCGACGTGTCCAAGCTTACTTTATCATCTCCTGATCTCACGACGTTCTGCCGGCTCGACTCCCTTGACCTCACGTGCATTGGCCAGCACATCACCGGGCACAAAGCCATTCTGGAATGCCAGCCCAACACTGCCGATGACTGGTGCCGACGGTGTGGCGGGCACGGGATCGTCCGCGACACCGTCGTCCGCCGCCTCGCCCACGAACCCTTCGGCCACCGGCCCACCACGCTTCACATTCGCCTCCGCCGGTACAAATGCGTCGAATGCGGCCGCGTATGGCGTCAGAACACCACTGCTGCGGCGCCACCACGAGCGAAGATCTCGCGAACCGGCCTCGACTGGGCGCTGCGTGCCCTCGTCATCGACCACGACACCGTGTCCGTGATCGCAGGCAAACTCGCCGTGTCCTGGCACACCGCGAACTCCGCGATCCTCGCGCAGGGACATCGACTGCTGATCGACGACCCGGCCCGGTTCGACGGGGTCAGCGTCATTGGTGTCGACGAACACGTCTGGCGGCACACCAGGCGCGGTGACAAGTACGTCACCGTCATCATCGACCTTACTCCCATCAGCCAGAAAGCAGGCCCGGCACGCCTGCTCGACATGGTGCCCGGACGATCGAAACAGGTGTTCAAGCAATGGTTGAAAGCCCGACCGAAAGACTGGCGTGATGGCATCGACGTCGTCGCGATGGACGGATTCTCCGGCTTCAAAACAGCCTCCGTTGAGGAACTGCCCGAGGCTGTCGAAGTCATGGACCCGTTCCACGTCGTCAAACTCGCCGGTGATGCCCTCGACGAGGTACGCCGCCGCATTCAGCAGGAAACCACCGGGCATCGCGGACGAGCAACAGACCCGTTGTATCGAGCGCGCAGGACTCTGCACACCGGTGCTGATCTGCTTACGGCCAAACAGCAGGAGCGGATCGTAGACCTCTTCGCCGACGCCAACTTCACCGCCGTCGAAGTCACCTGGGCCGTCTATCAAGACATTGTGCGCGCTTACCGAACCAACGACGGCAACGAGGGCAAGAAGCTCTTACAAACAGTCATCGACGATCTGACGACGAATCTGCCGACAGGACTGGCCGAACTCAAGCGGTTAGGACGGACTCTGAAGCGTCGAGCTGCTGATATCCTGGCGTTCTTCACCCGACCGGGAACGTCGAACGGGCCTACCGAAGCGATCAATGGCAGGCTCGAACACCTACG
>NZ_RDQR01000017.1 GCF_003703835.1 Auritidibacter ignavus | reverse complement strand
CATGCCACATTTTGCCCACCCCATAAACCCCATAATTGGCTTGGTGCAGCTCTTTGACCACTGGGATCAGGGCTGCATCCCGACGCGAACGATCACTGGCAGGACGGGCTTTCGCCGCCCGATAGCCGCCTGAGGTGATGAACCCACGGTCTGTCGCACCCAAAACACGACAGATGGACTCGACTCCGAAACGATCCCTGAACATCTCAATGTAAGCAATCATCTCGTCGTGGGGCGGTCGAGTTCCGCTGCGAAAAAAGCTGACGCCGTCTTGAGGATCTCATTAGCCCGGCGCAGCTCCGCGTTCTCCCGCTTCAGCTTCCGGATTTGCGCTTGGGCATCCGTGGACACCCCTGACTTCTGACCGGTATCCACTTCAGCTTGTTCCACCCAACGACGCAACGTCTCTGTCGCGATACTGAGCTTGGGCGCGGTTTCACGAATCACCACATACCGGCTCGGCGCGTCTTCATCTTCAAGCCGATCAAACACCATGCGCGTGGCACGATCTTTAAACGACTGCGGGTATTTGGTTGGCATAGTTCTATCCTCTCATTTTAGGACGGAACAAAACCTGGGACACTTCATTATTGAATCTGGACTCAAGTTCATCTATGTTTGGTGTATGCGTGCGATACAGATCACACAACTAGAAGGACCCGAAGCCATCGAATTGAACGAGGTCGATGACCCCGTTGTCACTGACCCCGATAAGGAAGTACTGATCCAGGTCAAGGCCGCCGGGGTGGCCTTTCCGGAACTGCTTCAAACGCGCGGGCAGTACCAGATGAAGCCTGATTTGCCGTTCATCCCCGGAGCCGAAGTCTCCGGCGAAGTCCTCGACGCCCCCGAGTTCACCGGACTGGTTCCCGGAGACCGCGTGGCAGCGCTGTGCTTGCTCGGTGGGTTCGCCGAGAAAGTCACCGCCCGGGCTGACCTGACCTTCAAACTCCCGGACAACATCAGCTTTGAGCAGGGGGCAGCCTTTTTGTTCAACTACTGCACCTGCCAGTTCGCGCTCCGCCGTCGCGGGGCGATGAGCTCCGAGGACACCGTCCTCGTTCACGGTGCCGCCGGCGGTATCGGTACCTCCGCGATTCAGATCGCCAAAGCTTTCGGCGCTCGCGAGGTGATTGGCGTGACCTCCACCGAAGAGAAGGCCGAGATCGCCCGCGCGGCCGGCGCCGACCATGTGGTGAACTCCGAGAATTTCCTCGAGGAACTCGGCCGGTCTTCCGTGGACATTGTGGTGGACCCGGTTGGAGGTGACCGCTTCACCGACTCGTTGCGCGCCCTGAAGCCGGAGGGTCGACTATTGGTTATCGGCTTTACCGCCGGTTCCATCCCCGAGGTCAAGGTCAACCGCCTGCTGCTGAACAATATTTCGGTGGTCGGTGTCGGCTGGGGTGCCTTTGGGCTGAACAAGCCCGGCTTTATTGCCGAGCAGTTCGCCGATATGGAAGAGCACCTGGCCGCCGGTCGTCTGGTGCCACCGCTCGGCCCGGTCTTTGATCTCGCTGAGGCCAGCAAAGCCCTACAAGTTCTGGAAACGCGCACCGCGACCGGAAAGGTGGTCCTGCGCGCATGAGCACCGAGGCATCCTCCCAGCGCATCTACATTCCCACTCTCGATGAGCTGGGAGAGCTCGAGCAGGTTTATTCTGTGACCGCCCCCGAACGGTGGCGTGACTACAACGATCACGTCAACGTCTTGGGGCACTACGAGTTCTTGATGCACACCCTGCACTACGGTCTGATGTCCATGGGCATCACCCCCGACTACATCCAGACCCATGGACGCAGCACCTTTACGCTGGAACAGCACGTGACCTTCGCCCATGAAATTCAGATCGGTGCCAAACTCGGTGGCTATGTGCGCCTGGTGGACCGCAACGCGAAACTCTTGCGCGGTGTGGCCATTGCTGCGAACCTCACCACCGGCGACGTGGCTTCGATGGCCGAATTCGCCGATATTCACGTCGATATGTCCACGCGGCGTTCGACCGCCTGGAATGACGAGCTCGGTGACAAACTCGACCAGCGACTGGCCCACGATCGTCAGCTCAGCTGGCTGGCTCCGGATTCCGGTAGCCTGAAGCTCCGTTAGCCCCCCGGACCCCCTGATTTTCCACGATTCCAACTCGATTTGAAGGAGTACCCCATGTCCACTACTGAACCACGCGTTGCCATCGTTACCGGTGCCGGTCGCGGCATCGGTGCAGCCATCGCCCAGCGTCTGGCCTCTGATGGCCTGAAAGTTGCGGTGCTGGATCTGGCCGAAGAGCAGTCCCAGAAGACCGTCGATGCCATCACCTCCGCCGGTGGCCAGGCCCTGGCCGTCGGCGCTGATGTCTCCGATGAAGACTCGGTCAAGGCCGCTGTTGCCAAGGTTGCCGATGAGCTCGGCGCCCCGACCGTGCTGGTCAACAACGCCGGCATCATCCGCGACAACCTGCTGTTCAAGATGACCGTGGACGACTGGGATGCCGTGATGGGTGTGCACTTGCGCGGTGCCTTCCTGATGTCGCGCGAAACCCAGAAGTATATGACGGAGGCTGGCTTCGGTCGTATCGTGAATCTCTCCAGTGTTTCAGCCTTAGGCAGTCGTGGTCAGGCCAACTACTCCGCTGCCAAGGCTGGTCTGCAGGGCTTTACCAAGACCCTGGCGATCGAGCTGGGTAAATTCGGTGTCACCACCAATGCAATTGCCCCCGGTTTTATCGAATCGGATATGACCGCTGCCACGGCCGAACGCATTGGTATCAGCTTCGACGAATTTATTGAAAAAACCGTTGCGCAGATCCCGGTTGCCCGCAGCGGTAAGCCCGACGACGTTGCCCACCTGGCCTCCTTCCTGATTTCCGAAGGCGCTGGCTACGTGAACGGTCAGGTTATTTATGCAGGTGGCGGTCCCTTTGACTAATCAGCAGCCGACACCATCTGATGGTGCCAGCTCTGGTCAGTACTCTGCCGTGATGTTTGACTTCGGCGGAGTGCTGACCACCTCGTTGCTGGCAGGATTCCAAGCTTTCGGAGACAAGTACGGTAACCGTGACCTGCCGTTGAAGATCCTGGGTACCAAAGGATCCGCCTCTGCCAAGTTGCTCGGTGCCCACGAAGAAGGTCGCATCTCCGCGGCCGAATTCGAACAGGGCTACCACGAGGAACTGGCGGAGCACGGACTGCAGGTGCCTGATCGCGGGACCATTGAGGAGATTCAGTCTTACCTCCACCCGGACCGGGAGACCATCGACCTCGTGGCAGAAATTCGTCAAGCCGGTGTCCCGACCGGCTTATTGTCAAACTCTTTCGGCGACAATACCTATGCTGGCTTTGATCTGGAGTCCATGTTCGATGCGGTCACCATCTCCGGAGTCATCGGCGCACGCAAGCCCTCACGCGTGGCATACCTCACCGCCTGCCAGAAGCTCGAGGTAGCTCCTGAACAGACGGTGATGATTGACGATCTTCAGCACAATCTCGATGCAGCGGCCCGGTTGGGGATGGGAGCCATCCGCCATACCGATGCCACCAGCACTCGCGCTCAGTTGAGCGACTTGCTGAGTAATTACTCTGTGTAACGTCCCAGGGCCTCGGCAACACAAACCGGCTTTTCAATACCTTCGGCCTCATACACCTGCACGGTGGTGACCTGGGCTGAACCCTCGCCGACTTCTTCCACCGAAGAAATTGTCGAGGTCACGCGAATTCGGGTCCCCACCGGCAGGGGATGGGGGAAACGGACCTTGTTATATCCGTAGTTCAAGGTGTGGGTAAAGCCCTCCAGCCGAATCAGCTGCTCAGAAAAATACGGGCCCAGCGACAGCGTGAACAGCCCGTGAACAATGGTGCCACCCAACGGGCTGGCCTTGGCGCGTTCGACATCGACGTGGATCCACTGATGATCCTCGGTGGCATCGGCGAAAGCGTTGACTTTATCCTGATCAACCGTGTACCACTCCGTAGGTCCCAGTTCCTTGCCCTGGAGTTCTTTCAGTTCGGCGATCGAGCTGACGGTGGTGACTTCTACCATCGTGATATCTCCTTCTCGTAGGTGAGCTATATCACCTTCATGTTAAGTGAACCTGAACTCGGATTCAATGGATCATTTTTCTCTTGCGCAGTTGTCTTGAATCTGATCTCAAGTTCGATATAAGCTGTATGAGAGGTAGATCACATCTTAATGTGGAGAAGGACCGCCATGACCAATTTGGTAGACATCATCTGGAATCACGCCCAGCAACAACCTGAAGCCAACGCCTTGCGTGAAGGGGTCGATGAGGCCGAACGTATCTGGTCGTATGACCGGCTCGCTCGCAACATCAGCGGTGTGATCCCGGAATTTCAGCGCCGTGGCATCCAACCGGGGGATCGGGTCCTTTTCGTGGTACCCACCTCAGCGGAGTTCGTGCTGGCCTATCACGCCTTGGCTGCGCTGGGCGCTATCGCGGTGACCGTCAACGCAGCCTGCACCGCTCGCGAACTGCAGTACTTCATCGAGGACTCAGAACCTGTGTTGGCCTTGGGGTGGAAGGAAGACGGCAAAGGTTTCGAACAACTCGAGAAAGCTGCCGAGGCCACAGATGTCTCCACCTGGCTCCTGGAGCCTGGGGTTTTTGACGATCTGGTCGCCGACTCCCTGGCTGATCCCGCCGATCTCGCCGATGGAACCCCGATGGCTATTCTGTACACCTCCGGGACCACCGGACGTCCGAAAGGTGCGGTGCTGACGCACAACAACATCATGGCCTGCGGTCGCATGGCCGCAACCACCAACGAGTTGGGCTCCTCGGACAGTCTGGGCACGGGGTTGCCGATGTTCCATGTGTTTGCACAAGTAGCGGTGATGCACACCGTCTTTCATGGCGGGGCAAGCTTATCGCTACTTCGCCCGTTCACCCCGCACGGGATGATGGAGATGATGGTCAAGCACCAACTCACTTCAGCATCCGGGGTGCCGACCATGTGGAACGCGATGTTGCACGTACCGAATCCCTACCGCCCCGAGGACTTTTCGAACATGCAGAAGGTGACCTCCGGTGGAGCTGCTCTGCCCATCCAGGTGGCTAAGAAGTTCTATCAAGCCTTCGGCGGAGATGTTATTGAAGGCTACGGTCTGACCGAAACCACCGGGTACGGCATCGGAAACCGGCCCCATGCGACCCGCAAAGAAGGCAGTATCGGTCTGCCGGTGGAAGGCGTCGACGTCACCATCTTGGACGATAATGGCCAAGAGCTGGGCGTGAATGAGATCGGTGAGATCGCGCTCGATGGCCCGGTTGTGATGAAAGAATACTGGGGCCGTCCTGATGCGACCGCCGCGACCTTCACCGGTCGCTGGTTCCGCACCGGTGACCTGGGACGGATTGATGAAGATGGCTATGTCTTCATTGTGGACCGGAAAAAGGATTTGATCATTCGGGGTGGCTACAACGTCTACCCGCGCGAGGTTGAAGAAGTGCTCTACACCCATCCGGATGTGGTGGAAGTCGCCGTAGCCGGGGTGCCCGACGAGCATCTGGGTGAAGAAATTGCCGCGGTGATTACCTTGCGCCCCGATGCGACCCCCGATGCGCCCGCATTGAAGGAATGGCTGGGCGAGTATTTGGCGCACTACAAGATTCCGCGGATCTATCATTTCGTGGAGTCGCTGCCCAAGGGGGCGACCGGCAAAATCCTGAAACGCGCCATCGACCGGGATGAGCTCCGTGACCAGGGCGTGCGAGTCTCCAGCGCCCCGCAACGGTCCTAGACCATCTCTAGATGACCGCAATATAGACCCCCAACGGATACACACAACATAGAGAAAGAAGGGAGAGTGTCTCGTGACTGATCCCGTCCAGCTGCTATCCGAGAGGATAGATCGCCTCCTGGCCGAACACGATACCTCCAATGTTCAAGAATTCCTCGGAGCCCGCTTTGATGCCGGTCTCGCCTGGGTGCATTTCCCTGAGGGACACGGTGGCCTGGGCCTACCGCGCGAGTACAACGACTTCGTCAATACTCGCCTGGCAGAAGCCGGCGCACCTGGCCCAGATACCAACGGTAACGGCATTGGTCTGGGTATGGTCGCTCCGACCCTGATCGCTAAGGGTACCGAAGAGCAGCAGAACAAGTACCTGCGCCCGCTCTACACCAGCGAAGAAATCTGGTGCCAGCTCTTCTCCGAGCCCGGTGCCGGCTCTGACTTGGCCGCGGTGTCTACCCGCGCGGTGTTGGATGGAGATACCTGGACGGTCAACGGTCAGAAGGTCTGGACCTCGGTGGCCCACCAGGCTCAGCGGGCGATTCTGGTAGCCCGTACTGACATTGAGGTACCCAAGCACGCCGGCATGACCTACTTCCTGGTTGATATGTCAGACCCGGGAGTCGAGGTCCGCCCCTTACGCCAGATCACCGGTGAAGCCGAGTTCAACGAGGTCTTCCTGCAGGATGTGAAGATTCCTGATGCAGACCGTGTTGGTGAGACCGGCGAAGGCTGGCGGGTCGCCAATGCCACGCTGAATAATGAGCGTGTTGCCATTGGTGCTGGGGCCGATCGTGAAGCCGGTCAGATTGGGCTGTTGGCTCGTCAATGGCGGGAGAACCCGCAACTACGGACCCCCGCTGCACAACAAGAGATTTTGCACTGGTGGGTGGAAACCGAAGTCACCCGGCTGGTGGGTGAGCGAGTGCGCCAACAACTGGAAGTTGGTCAGCCCGGACCAGAATCTTCGGCGCTGAAGTTGGCCTTTGCCACTCAGGCTCAGGCGGTCACCGGTGTGGCCCTCGAGCTCGATCCGGATGCAGGCCTGGTCTATGAGGATTGGGAGCTGCGTCGTCCCACGAAGGCAGATTTCTTGGGTCGCGATGCCGGATTCCGCTACCTGCGTGCCAAGGGGAACTCGATCGAAGGCGGTTCCTCAGAAATCATGCGCAATGTGGTAGCTGAGCGCGTACTCGGTCTGCCCCAAGAAGCTCGCCCCGATAAAGGAATTCCCTTCAAGGATGTGCCACGATGACCAATTTGCTGTATACCGAAGATGAAACCGACCTGCGCGATGCGGTCAAAGATGCACTGTCGCGACACTTGAGCTCGGCTGATGTCGCCGATCTCTACGACAACCCCCAGCCCTGGCACACTGCACTGTGGGACGCTCTGGCCGGTGAGATTGGCTTGGCCGGTCTGTTGGTCAGCGAGGACCACGGCGGATTTGGTGGCGGACCACGTGAAGCGGCCACCGTGCTGGAAGAACTCGGTGGTGCGGTGGCACCGGTGCCGTTTTTGACCTCCTCGGTGTTGGCCACCCAGGTGTTGAACCACCTCGAGGCTGGTGACGCGTTGGAACAGCTGGCCAGCGGCGAAAAGACCGCTGCCTTGGTGCTACCGTTCAGCGCTCGTGCTGGACACTGGTCTGCCGTTGAGGCGGGTAGCTCGGTTACCCCGGTAGCCGGTGCCTGGGGTGCGGATTTGCTGTTGGTGCCCTTGGCTTCGGCCGATGGCGTGAACCTGCACCTCATCGAAGCTGAGCAGGCCACCGTTGAACCGGTGACCAGCCTGGATATGTCCCGGCCCCTGGCGACCGTGTCTGGTCTTGGAGAAGGTACCGTGCTGGCCAGTGGCGACCAGGCCGTGGCGGCGGTGGACTTCGGATTGCGCAGTGCCACGGCGCTACTGGCCAGTGAACAGTACGGTGTGGCCTATCAGTGCTTGACCACCACGGTCGAATACGTGAAGACCCGTATCCAGTTCGCTCGCCCGATCGGTTCCTTCCAGGCCATCAAGCACCGGCTGGCCGATCTGTATCTGCAGGTGACCTCCGCACAGGCCGCGGCTCGCTACGCAGCCGGAGTGCTGAACGATGCCGATCAGGATCTGCCCATCGCGACCGCGGTGGCGGCATCCTATAACGCGGACGTGGCGGTCAAGGCTGCTGAGGAAGCCGTCCAGCTCCACGGTGGTAATGGGATGACCTGGGAGTTCCCGATTCACCTGCTTTTGAAGCGGGCTAAAGCCGACCAGCTGGGCTTGGGCACCCCCGGTACCCACCGCGAAGACCTCGCGCCGTTGGTCGATATCACTCTGTAGCGTGCGGCACCTGTTGTAGAGTCGCACAAGTCTACATCGTTCGAACACCATCCCCAGTCCAAGGAGCCACCGATGCCAGAGTCAACGTTAAAGCCACGTACTGCACGCGGTGAAAAGACTCGGGCAGCGCTGTTGCGGGCAGCGCGGGTGGTGTTCGAACGTGACGGCTATTTGGATGCACGGCTGACCGATATCACCGTCGAAGCCGGTTGTTCGACCGGGACTTTTTATACGTATTTCACCTCGAAAGAAGAAATCTTCGAGGCTCTGATGGAAACGGCCAAGAACGAGATGTTGCACCTCTCGGTGGGAGATACCGAAGGTGCCGATCCGGCCGAGGTTATTGAAGCCAGCAACCGCCATTATTTCGAGTCTTACCAGTCCAACGCAAAGCTTATGGGACTAATGGAAGAAGTTGCCCAGGTTGATCCGAATTTTATGAAGCTTCGCTACGAGCGGGGCATGCGTTTTATTGAACGCAATGCCCATTCGATCGAAGAGTTACAGCGACGCGGACTTGCTGATGCCAACCTAGATCCCATTCTTGCCTCTCGTGCGTTGTCTGGGATGGTCTCCCGCCTGGCATACTTCAACTTTGCTCTGAACGCTACGAACTACACCATCGATGAGCTGGTGGCGACCACCACTCGCATGTGGTGTGGCGCGCTCAGCATCGATCACGCCAGCATCGATCAGGACTAAGTTTTTCTTTTCTCTCTGAATCGTTCTTTTTTCTGGTGCCCTGGTGTCTGCGCTGATCGAGGGCACCCATGTCGTTAAACCAAGAGGCCAGAAGCAGAATCCCAGCACGGTGCGGGATCTGATTCTGGCCTCGACTGTCTGCAGGCTATTATTTCGCTACGGTGTCGCGTAGACGCTTGAGTTCCATGCGAGCAATGGTGCGCTTGTGGACCTCATCAGGGCCATCGGCCAACCGCAGGGTGCGCTGAGCAGCCCAGAACTCGGCCAGCGGGAAGTCATTGGTGACACCGCCACCACCATGGACCTGAATCGCCCGGTCGATGACCTTCAAGGCCATGTTCGGGGCGGCCACCTTGATCGCGGCAATCTCGGTGCGCGCCTCACGGTTACCCACGGTGTCCATCAGCCAGGCGGCCTTAAGCACCAGCAACCGGTTCATTTCGATCTCAATGCGAGACTCGGCAATCCAGTCCTGGATGTTGGCCCGCTCGGAAAGTGGCTGACCGAAGGTTTCGCGACTCTGGGCACGAGTGATCATCAGATCTAGGGCACGCTCGGCGGCACCGATGGTGCGCATACAGTGATGGATGCGTCCCGGGCCCAAGCGGGCCTGGCTGATCTTGAAGCCGTCGCCTTCTCCGGCCAGCAGGTCGGTTACGGGAACCTTGACGTTTTCGAAGGTCACTTCTGCGTGACCCTCACGATCCATGTAGCCGAAGACCGGCAGACCGCGGACTACGGTGACACCCGGTGCGTCGATGGGGACAACCATCATCGACTGTTGGCGGTGCGTATCAGCCTCAGGGTCGGTCTTACCCATCACGATCAGCACACGACATAGCGGGTGCAGGGCGTTGGATGCGAACCACTTACGGCCGTTGAGGATGTAGTGATCACCGTTGCGTTCCATCCGCAGCTGGATATTAGTGGCATCGGAGCTGGCCACCTCGGGCTCGGTCATGCAGAAGGCTGAAGCGATCTCGCCAGCCAGCAGCGGTTTGAGCCAGCGCTCGCGGTGCTCCTCAGTTCCGAACAGCTCCAGAACTTCCATGTTTCCGGTATCGGGAGCATTGCAGTTGGTGGCCTCGGGAGCCAAGCCCGGGCTACGGCCCATGATCTCGGCCAGGGGAGCATAGTCGAGGTTCGACAGGCCCGGGCTACCCCACTCTTCATTGGCGTGGGGGTGGAACAGGTTCCACAGACCGCGGGATTTGGCTTCGGCCTTGAGCTCTTCCATGATCGGTGGGTGGAAGTTGTCATCCCCGGATTCGTGCATCTGTTGTTCGAAGACCGGCTCGGCTGGGTAGATGTGTTCGTCCATAAAGTCGAGGAGTCGTTGCCGGTAATCCTGACAACGATCTGAGAAACTGAAATCCATGATGTTCTCCTGTTGTGGGGTGTTATGAGTCTGATGTGGTTGCTGCAAGGAGGGTGTCCTGGTACCGGCGCATCCCTTCCATCCAGCGTGGGTAGTCGCTGTTTTTGCGTGAGATGTAGGTCTTGAGCTGTTCGTGCGGCAGGATCAAGAAGTCCTTCCGCTCGAGGGCAGCCAGGGTATGCTCGGCAACCTGCTCGGGGCTGAGCACCTCGGCGCTGGCGGTCACCGACTGGTGAGCAGCCCGGGAGGCATCATCGGCGGAGGCCAAGTCCATCAGCAGGTTGGTATTGACCCCCAGCGGACAGAGGCAGGAGACGTCGATCCCCTGATGTCCGTAGGTGATCGACAGCCACTCCGCAAATGACACCGCTGCGTGCTTGGTGACCGCATACACGGCCGAACCGATCTGAGTCAGCAGACCGGCCGCCGAGGCAGTGGAGAGGAAATGACCGCTCCCACGCTCGATCCAGTCGGGGACGAAGACCTGCGCTGCCCGGACGTGGGCCATCACATTGATCTCGATGGCCTTATTCCAGTCATCGTCGCTGACTTCCAGGCCAGCAGCGCCAGCGATGCCGGCGTTGGCAACATAAAGGTCGATGGCCTCGACCTCGAAGGTTTCGTGTGCGGTACGGCGGAAGCCTCGAATGTCCTCCAGTGAGGCGGCGTTGCCGGCGACCGTGACAAAACGGTCGTGGTAGGTAGTTGCCAGTGCCTCGGCTTGAGCATCGAGCTTGGTTTGGTCTAGATCGGTGAGCAACACCCGGGCGCCGGCCTCCAACAACGCCTGAGCAAGGGCGGCTCCAATGCCGCCACCCGCGCCGGTGACGATCGCCACCTGATCGGTGAACGGGGTGGTCATTAGTCCATCACCCAGCCCGTGCTGAATTCCGGTGCTTGCTTAGTGACGAAAGCTTCTACCGCGCGTTGGTGCTCTGCGGTCAGGCCGGTGGCTTTGTGCCGGTAGACCTCAGCCTGCATGGCTTCATCCAAGGACACGGTGGGAGCATCCAGCAGGTTCTGCTTGATCGCATGCAGTGCCGGCGATGAGCTGGAGGCCAGTTGCGAGGCGATGGCGATCGCAGACTCATCGATGACCTCGTGAGCTACAATCTGGTTGATCAGACCTGCCTCATAGCACTGTTGACCACGCAACTTCGGAGACAGGAAAAGGTACTCGCGAGCCTTGGCTGGACCCACCAGCTGGTTGAGCAACCACGCCACACCGAAGTCTCCACCGAGCCCCACGTTGGCGAACGCGGTGGCAAACACGGTCTTTTCGCTACCGATTCGCAGATCGGCGGCCAACGCGAGACCAGCACCGGCTCCGGCAAAGGCACCGGGCAGGCTGGCAACGACCGGTTTCGGGAACGAGTAGATCCGGCCGGTGGTGGTGCGCTGGGCTTCCAACTGGGCTTGAGCTGCCTCGTCGTCGATCTCGGTGGCTCCACCACCTTCACCACCCTGCTCAGCGAAACCTTGCACATCGCCACCGGAGCAGAAGGCACCACCGGCGCCGGTGAGCACCACCGCGCCGACGCTATCGTCGGTTGCGAAGGCCTCCAGGGCATCGGCCAGCCCCGTGAGCATAGCGTGGTTCAGGGCGTTGCGACGTTCCGGTCGGTTCAGGGTGATGATGCCGACTCCGTCGCGAATGTCGGTCAGTACTTCTTGACTCATGCGTTGTTCACCTCGAACAGTCCAGCAGCACCCATGCCACCACCGATACACATGGTCACCACGACGTACTGCACACCGCGACGGCGACCTTCCAACAGAGCGTGACCGACCAGACGAGCCCCCGTCATGCCGTAGGGGTGACCAATAGAGATACCGCCACCGTTGACGTTGTATTTCTCGGGGTCGATGCCCAGCTTGTCGCGACAGTATACGGCCTGAGAAGCGAAGGCTTCGTTCAGTTCCCACAGGCCAATGTCGTTGAGATCCAGGTTGTGCTGTTTGAGCAACTTCGGGATCGCGAAGACCGGGCCAATACCCATTTCATCAGGTTTGCAACCGGCCACGGCGATGCCACGGTAGGTGCCCAAGGGAGTCAGGCCACGTTCTTTAGCGACCTTATCGCTGACCAGCACCGAAGCGGAGGCGCCGTCGGACAGTTGCGAGGCGTTACCGGCGGTAATGGTGGAGTGCTGGGTGACAGTGCCATCGGGTAGCACCGGATTCAGCCCCTGCAGGGTCTCGAGGGTGGTGGACGGACGGTTACCCTCGTCCTTGGTGAGCTCAACCTCTTCGGTGGAGGTTTCGCCGGTCTCTTTATTGAGGACCAACTTGGTCGAGGGTAGCGGGACGATTTCGTCATCGAGGCGACCGGCGGCCTGGGCGGCGGCGGTGCGCTCCTGGGAACTCAGTGCATACTCATCCTGCTGGGCACGGGTTACGCCGTAGCGTTCAGCCACCACCTCAGCAGTGTGTAGCATGGGCATGTAGGTGTCGGGCACGTTGTCGACCAGCCACGGGTCCTCGGCACGGTAGGTGTTCATCTGCTGGTTCTGGACCAGTGAGATGGACTCCACCCCACCACCGACGGCCACGTCGAATCCATCGACGATGATTTCCTTGGCTGCGGTGGCAATGGCCATCAGGCCGGAGGCGCACTGCCGGTCCACGCTCATGCCGGCTACCGTGTTCGGCAGGCCGGCGCGCAGAGCAGCCTGGCGGGCAATGTTGTTGCCGGTAGAGCCTTGTTGGAGCGCGCAACCGAAGACGACATCGTCGATCTCTTCGGGTGAAATACCGGCACGCTTGACCGCCTCCGCGATCGCGTGGCCGGCAAGTTCCTGGCCTTGGGTGTCGTTGAATGCACCCTTATAGGCTCGACCAATTGGAGTCCTGGCGGTGGAAACAATAACCGCTTCTGTCATGATGTGTTGCCTTTCTGCGCAGAATTAGATTTCGAGAACGAGTTTTCCGGTGTTGACGCCCTGGAATAGGCCCAACAAAGCTTCGGGGAAGCCCCGTACGCCACCGCCGACGACGGTTTCGCGGGCAACCAGGGAACCATTGGAGATGTGGGCCGCAATCGCTTCGACCGCCTCGGGGTAGCGATCACGGTAGTCAAAGACCACGAAGCCCTGCATACGTGCACGGAAGACCAGCAGCGACATGTACCGGCTGGGTCCCGGGGCGAGAGTGGGGTCGTTATACGTGGAGACGGCTCCGCAGATCACGACACGGGCACCGCGGGCGAGATTGGCGAGACCAGCATCCAGGATCGTGCCGCCGACATTATCGAAGAACACATTGATGCCATCGGGAGCGACCTCCCTGAGTCGGGACAGAACTTTTTCGTTCTTGTAGTTGATGGCTTCATCGAACCCGATTTCTGTCAACCAGGCACATTTCTCTTCGCCACCGGCAATACCGATCACCCGACACCCGCGGGCTTTGGCCAATTGGCCGGCCACCGAGCCGACGGCGCCGGCTGCTGCTGAGATCAGCACGGTGTCGCCATCCTGTAGTTCTCCGACATCGAGCAGACCAAAGTACCCGGTCATTCCCGGCATGCCGAGAGCACCCAACCAGGTGGGTTCAGCGGCCACATCCAGGTCAATGCCTGTTACGCCACGGCCATCGGAGATAGCGTAGTCGGTGACGCCGAACAGACCCTGGACACGATCGCCGGGGGAGAAGTTGGGGTTATTGGACTCGAGAACTTCACCGGTGCCCAACGCGCGCATGATCTCCCCGATCTGTACGGGGGGAACATAGGAACGCACATCGTTCAGCCAGCCACGCATCGCTGGATCCAAGGAGAGGTAATTGACCTTGACCAGAATTTCTGACTCGTTGAGCTCGGTGGGGAGTTCGTGCTGGCGAATCTCCCAGGTCGACTCATCAGGCAACCCCTCGGGGCGCTGTGCTAAATAGACTGACGTCGCGGTGATCGACATAGCTAAGAATCCGTTCTGTTGTGGTCTACATCTCACAGATTAGCCTGAACTTGAGGTCGGATTCAACTATGGGCTGGGACGGAGTATGGAACCTCCGAGGCGGTTTTAAGAGCACTCAGCCAGGGTGTCGTTGCGGAAGCGTTCGCGTAATTCCACCAGTTTCTGCGCATTGGCCTGCCGACCCCCATCGCCGGTGGCCAAAGGGCACCAGGTGATGTTTCCCAAGGCAGAGGTGGAACGCATCAGCGTGCGCAGCTCGGAGGAGTCCAGGCCGTTATCGGCCACCATGTTCTCCTGCATAAGCTCTACTACGTCTTTGGCGACTCCGGGATTGCGTCGCACCTCTGATTCGGACAGGGCCTGGAGCATTCCTGTCATCACCGTTTCGGTCTGTGTCGGGGACATGCCGTGCTCGGTGATGCTGTCGTCTATTAAAGTGCCGACCTGTTTGGGTTCAAGCACGGCGTCCTCGCTGTCAGGGTCGGGAAATCCGCCGGTGATTTCGGCCAGAGGTGCCAGGGCGTTCAGGTCGAGCAACACGACGTGGTCCATGGGAACGTCCACAAGAGTTTCGATGGATGCCACCAGCGTTGAGACTTCACGGGTGGCACCCATGGCTTCACCAAGGGTGAAGGGCTGGTCGGGAACCTTGAGCTGGGGTGGGAAAGCCACCGCTTGGGCATAACGACGAGAATTCGTCAGGTGGACGACGAACAGCGATTGCGCCCGGTCCTCCAAGTTCTCCTCCAGAGCCTCGGAGGTATCGTCGCGGGAGGCTGAGGCAACGAATAAAATATTGATCGGCCCTGGGGTTCCTTCTTCGATCGGGGCCGGGTTGGGGCGTTGATCGGGGAAGGGATCACGCAGGGTATCTAGAGGTTGAATGAGTCCCCGGATGAACTGGTAGGCCACGAAAATGCCAACCAAAAATAGTGCGACCGCGAAGATCATGACCACTACTTTTGATCGTTTTGCCATAGTTCATCAGTTTATACCGTGCCGGGGTCACGGTGAGTGAGGGCACGGGTGGCTCAGAGGCCCAAGTACGCCTTCTGAACCTCCGGGTCGTCGCGCAGATCGTGGGCAGGACCTGACAGTACGACGCGACCTTCGGCAAGAACATACCCATAGGTAGCAATCTTCAAGGCCAATCGGGCGTTCTGCTCGGCCAGAAGCACCCCGGTCCCGGACTTGTTAATCTCCGTCACCGCCTCGAAGACTTGCTCGGTGACCAGTGGCGCCAAACCAATGGAGGGCTCGTCCAAAATGAGCAACTTGGGGTTGGACATCAAAGCCCGGCCAATAGCGACCATCTGTTGCTGACCACCGGAGAGAGAACCGGCCGTTTGGTTCCTCTTTTCCTTCAGGATGGGAAAGAGCTGGAATACCCGGTCGAGGAGCTCGTCGTACTCGGCCTTCTTGCTACGCAACACATAATTGCCCAGACTAAGGTTCTTCATTACCGACAGCATCGGGAACAGATGCCGCCCCTCCGGCGATTGAGCGATCCCGGCACGCACAATACGATTCGAACTCAGCGAGACAATGGAATCTCCAAGAAATTCGATGCTACCGGTGTGGGGGCGGATTAGCCCCGAGATCGTCCGGAACAAGGTGGATTTTCCCGACCCGTTCGCCCCTAAGACCAGGGTGAGTTGCCCTTGCTCCGCTCTCAGGCTCACATCGTGTAAGACATCGACCGAATCATAGGCGACATGAATGTTGTTGATTTCTAGCATGATGTTTTAGCCCTCGGTGCTTGGTGTGTCTACGGTGGTTGAGGTATCCGACGAATCTGTCCCGAGATAGGCTGCGATGACTTGAGGGTCATTGCGCACGTCATCGGGCGTACCCCAGGCAATTCTGCGACCTCGTTCTAAGACGAGGATTCGGTCGGCCAGACTCATAATCAACGACATTTTGTGCTCAACAAGCGCCACCGTGATACCACTGGAGGAGATTTTGCGAATCAGCTCACCGAATCGTGTGGTTTCTTCTTCAGTGATGCCGGCGGCAGGCTCGTCAAGAAGCAGAAGCGACGGATTTGTCGCTAAAGCCAGCGCGACGGCTGCTCGCTTTTGAACTTCTTGCGGAGCATTCCCAGCGATCTCATCCTTGTAATCGGCAATGGACACGAAGTCGAGAAGCTCGAGAGTTTTCTCCATACTTTCCCGCTCTTCACGCCGGAATCGAGGTGTCCTCAGCACGGCACCCAATAATGTGGAGGAGGTTTGGGCAGCACATCCCGCCAGAACATTCTCAACGATGGTGTTCTGCTCGAAGAGTTTCGTGGTCTGGAATGTGCGGGCGATGCCAGCCTTGGAGGTCACATGGGGTTTGTTGCCGGTAATATCCTTTCCCCGGAACATCACCTGCCCACCACTGGGCTTGTGAAACCCACACAGCAGATTGAAGACGGTGGACTTCCCGGCCCCGTTCGGTCCGATGATCGCGGTGATCTCGCCCTCGTGGATTTCGAAATCGACGCCCTCAACAGCGTGGATCCCTCCGAAGGTTTTTGTTAGGCCACGTACTTCGATCAGCATGAGGAGACACTCTCCTTCTCCGTGTGTTGTGTCGTCTGTGATTGTTGGGGCGCTGCGGTGGTCTTGCGCCGTCGGCGACGCGCGATGAGTTCATTGAGCTTGCCGATGAGTCCTTGTGGCATGAAGATGATCAGCGCGATGATGATCGGGCCGAGGAAGAGGAAACGGTAGGACTGGAAGTCCTGGAAGAGCTCGAACAGCGCCATGACGAGCAATGTGCCGATCAACGGCCCCATCACGGTGGCCATGCCACCCACGAGCAGGAACATCAAGAGTTCGAAGGTTAGGTCGATATGGGCTACCTCGGGCTCGATAAAGCCCTGAGCACTGGCGAACAGACCGCCCGCGGTGCCGGCCAGGCCGGCTGAGGCGGTGAATGCCAGTTGCTTATTGAGCCCAACGTTGATGCCGATGGAGCTGGCCAGATCTTCAGAGGTGCGGATAGCCAAGAGCGTGCGGCCGACATTCGAGGTTTTCAGCGTATAGGTCAGGTAAATGCAGAATGCCACGACGAGTACCATTAAGAAGTAGAACACGGTCGGTTCAGAGAAATCGATGGGCCCAATATTCTCTGGGAACTTGATCCCGCGGACGCCGTCGTAGCCGCCGGTGACGCTGGTCCAGCGGGACAGGACCATGTAAATGATCAACCCGAGTGCCATCGTAAAGACCGCGAAATACGCCTCACGGGTACGCAACGCGAAGAGCCCGGCGATAAATCCAACAACGGTAGTGAGGATCATTCCGACAAAGAATGCACCCCAGAAGGGCCAATCGTGCTCGGCGGTCAGTAGAGCCACCGTGTACACGCCGATCCCGAAGAAACCTGCCTGGGCCAGAGACAACTGCCCGGTATAACCCAAGATGATGTTGAGACCGTAGACGGCGGTGGCATAACACAGCGCCTGAGTGAGTACGCGGAGAAGGTATTGGTTCTCGGTGAGTGCCAGGGGCGCGAAGAGTAATGCGACCGCCACGGCGATCATGCCTATTCCTTGTAGTGTCAGTTTCATCGTGCCCCCTTATGCGCGAAGAGACCAGTGGGTTTCACAGCCAGGACAACCACCAGGAGCACGAAGGCGATGACTTCACCGGCAGCTGCGGAAATGTAGGTGGTGGATAAGGCTTCGGCCACGCCGAGGCCGAAGCCTCCGATGATGGCGCCAGGGATGGATCCGAGGCCACCGAGAATAATGATGGCGAAGACCTTGACCATGATGGTTTCTCCCATGAAGGGAGAGATCGAGCTGACCGGGGCCATGAGGCCACCGGCGATGGCGACCAGCACACCGGCCAGTGCGAAGGTCATCATCGACACTCTGTTGGGGTTGATCCCCACCAGAGAGGCGCCGATACGGTCTTGCTCGATGGCTTCAATCGATTGGCCCGCGGCGGTTTTCTTGATGAACCAGGTCAGAATAATCATCACGACCACCGCGACCAGTACGACAACGATGCGTTGCCAGGTCACTTGAGCCTCGAGAATGGTCAGGCGTCCCGTGAGTGGGGAATCCACCCGGTGGAAATCGTTGCCCCATACCTGCTGAACCAGCGCGGTGAAGAAGAACATCGCGCCGGCGGCAGCGATCATGTGATGGGTATGTGGGGAGTCTCTGAGTGGGTGGAAGACAATGCGCTCCAGGACCACGCCGACGAGTCCCATCACGATTGCTGCGCAAATAATGGCTAGCACATAGTGAACTCCGACCGAGGTCATGAAGAAGAAGGTCAGGTAAGCCCCCAACATGTAGAGGGACCCGTGGGCCAGGTTCGGTATTTTCAACACGCCGAAGACCAGCGTGAGGCCGATTGCTGCCAAACAATAGGCGCCACCGGTCGCGAGCCCGTTGAATAATTGTTGGACGAGAAGTTCCATATAAGCTCCTGCTCAATGGGATGGTCTGGGCGCCGGTTTATTCCGATTCGAAGACCGACCAATCCAGTTCAAAGTTTTCGTAGTCGCCGTCCTCGTTGATGTAGATGCCGTGGCCATGACCTGCTACCGACATTCCTTCAGGGGTGACATCGGACGGGAATTCCTGAACGCGGAACGCATCGTCAACCTGGTCAAGGGCTTCGGGGATCGCTTCCCGAACGGCGGTCGGATCGTCGGTACTACCGGAGACTTCCATAGCCGTGACGATGATGCCCAGGGCCTGGTAGTTCATGGCGACTTCGGCATTGATGGGCCGCTCATCGTTGACCTTCTCGGCAAACTTGTCGACGAGAGCATCCGTTCCGGGCTCGTCATATTCACGGGTTGGATTGAGACCAACTGAGTTATGCAGGTTTTCCGGATCGGTGAAGATCTCCATTTCTTCAAACTTCGCCTGGTCCATGACCATGAATCCGCCCTCATAACCCTGTTCGCGGGCTTCTTCAATCACCAGCGCGGTGGGCTGCGACGGTCCACCGACCAGCAGGACGTCCGGGTCCTGCGCCAAGGCTTGTGACACGTTGGTGGAGAAGTCGGTCACCGAACCGTAGTCAAAGTTGTTGTTGCTGAGCACCTCACCGCCATTTTCTTCCCATGTTTCGGTGATCATGTCGGTCCACTGCTGACCATATTCACTGGCGGTAGCAAGCAGGCCAAGGGTTTCGGCTCCGTCATCAAGGTAGTGTTGAGTATAAGGCTGAGCGTAGGCGGTAAACGGAATAGTGCTCATCATGGTGAGCTCGTTGTCCTGCTGAGTGATCCGTGGATCGGAGCTGTAGGCAGCGAGCAAGAACTCGGACCGGCTGGTGTTGATTTCCTGGGCGGCGTTAATGCCACCGGCGTGCGGAATGACCACGACAGGCGCGCCGTCTTGCTCCACCAGGCGCTGGGCATTGGTTGCTGCGGTGGCCGGCGAGTATTCATCGTCCAGAGAGCGCAGTTCAACGCTGTATTCGGTGCCGTCAATTTCGACACCTTGTTCGTTGAGTTCCTCAACAGCCATTTCAAGACCGGCTTGAACATTTTCACCATAGAGCGCCGCACCGCCGGACAGTGGGCCTGAGTAACCGATGACGATGGTCTCTGAGCCATCGCCTTCTCCGCCACATGCGGTCAAGGCAATTGCGGTCGCCGCGGTGAAACCAAAGAATTTCAGTTTGGTGCTGAATCGACGAGGAGAAAGACGCTTTTGTGAATTCGTGAAGAGTGACATCGCTGATAACCCTGTTCGTGAGAGTGGATGGAGGCCGACGTCAGTCACGCCGCACGTGAATGACGTCATAAACATGAACTTGATGTCAAGTTAAAGAAGATCGTACCCAGACCGCTTCTGTGATGTCAATCACAATCATGACGATGTGTCGTGACCGGTTGTGACTCAACGATTTCTCCACCGATTCCGGTCATCTCACAGGGTTAATGGATAGGATGGGCGCCATGAAGGTTTCGGAAGTTCAGGCCCTGGTGGGTCAGATGCGAGAGGTGACTGCTTCTCGCCGTGCCTATAGTCGACGGTTCCGGTTGGATCAGCTCAAAGGCATCAAAGCGTTGGTGCGCGACCACACTCAGGAGCTGCAACAAGCCCTGTATCACGATCTGGGCAAAGCGCCCTTTGAATCCACGGTGACCGAGATTTCGGTGATCAAAAATGAGGTCGACCACGCAATTCTGCACGTCAGTGACTGGATGGAGCCAGAATCGGTGCGGATGCCGCTGGCGTATCAACCGGCCACCGGCACGATTCGACCGCGGCCCAAGGGACAGGTGCTGATTATTGGTCCCTGGAACTACCCCGTCCAGCTCGTGTTGGCACCCCTGGTGGCCGCGGTCTCGGCCGGTAACACGGCGGTGCTCAAGCCCTCCGAAAAGGCCCCGGCGACCGCGGACGTGCTGGCCCGGTTGATTCCCGAATACTTGGATCCTTCCGCGGTGGCGGTTGTGCAGGGTGGCGCCGAGGTGGTGCAGGCACTGTTGGCAGAGAAATGGGATCATATTTTTTATACCGGTGGTGAGCGCGTGGGACGGATCGTCTACGAGGCGGCCGCTCAACAGCTGACCCCGGTGACTCTGGAGCTGGGTGGTAAATCTCCGGCGGTGGTCTCCGACGGTCCGGTGGCGACCATTGCTAAACGGCTGGCTTGGGGGAAGTTCGTCAATGCCGGTCAAACCTGTGTGGCTCCGGACTATGTGCTGGCTGTGGGTGATCAGATGCGGGACAAGCTGGAAGCGGAACTGCCTGACGTTATCGACGAGTTTTATGAGTCCAGCCCGGAAAGTTCGTTGGATTATGGTCGTTTGATCTCTCCGGAACACACTCAGCGATTGGTTGAGATGTTACAGCAGACTCTCGATGCGGGAGCGGAGCTGATTACCGGGGGTGGATATGCGATCGAGGAGCGTTATCTGGCGCCGACGGTGATCTCTCGCGTTGCACCGGACACCGCGGTGATGGCCGAGGAGATCTTCGGTCCGATTCTGCCCATTGTGACGGTGAAGGATATCGATGAGGCTATGGCATTCATTGGTGAGCGTCCGCATCCGTTGGCGGCCTATCTGTTCACCGACCGGGCTCGGGTGCGTCGGGAATTTGAAGAGCGGGTGATTGCTGGGTCGATGGGTTTTGATGCACCGTTGTTGCAGATCTCGGTGCCGGGGTTGCCTTTTGGCGGTGTGGGTCCTTCGGGGATCGGTAATTATCACGGCAAATACGGTTTCGATACCTTCACCCATTTTCGGGCTGAGGTGTCCAAGACCGATCAGCTCGATACCCTCAAGGCGGTCTACCCGCCTTACGGGTGGGCGAAGAAACAGTTCACCAAGCGGGTGCTGTAGTCATGGCGAAGTCGTGGTACCCCTCCCAGCAGCCGGAAGAGCCGGAGGATCATGACGCCGAGCCGAACGAATGGCTCGATGATCCTACTCAGCCCGCCGAACGGGGCCTGCCGAGGCGGGGTGAGGCTCACGACGAGATAGCGGAAACACCTAGCCCGTTCGGTGATAACCCGTACGCGGAGCAACCACTGGCCGGTCCGTGGGGTGATGGTTCACCGCAGGAAACCCTGGCCGGGGATTATCCGGTGATTGCCAATACCCCGACACAGGGCTCGGAGACGGAGACGGATGCCGATCGGTCCTCAGCCCACCGGGGTGATCAACGTTCCTCGTCGGGTTGCTTATTCTTGGTGGCGTTGCTCGGGTTGAGCACCTCCATCCTGGCAGCCAGGGCCAAAAGCTGAGCTTCGGTTCCGGGCCGGCCAATGGCCTGGACGGACCACTGGTCAGTGACCGGAATAGAGATGGCCGGTAGCCCCATGACGTTGATCATCGAGGTATAGGGCGTAAACCGGCACTGATAGTCGTAGTTGGCCTGCGGGTCCAGCTCGCGGAAAGCGCCAATTTTCGGTGGCTGGAAGGCCAACACCGGGGTGAGCACAATATCGGTTTGTCCTAGTTCAGCCCGGGTGTCCTGGGCCCACTGGGTCAGGTTGCCTTCGGCCTCGGCAATCTGGTCGGCGCTGAGGTTGGCGGTACTGGTCAAGAAGTACTCGGCCAAATCGTCCAGGCCTTCGGTGGTGGGCATCGGCGCCCGGTGTAGCCCGGAGGTCCACACAATCTGGAAGTTCTCGTGGTAGCCCGGAAAGTAAATCAGATCCAGCTCGGTGACCAGGTGCTCATCTTGGGTGAGCATGCTGGCCGCTTGGGTCAGGGCCTCGACCGCGCCTCGGGCCAAGGAGATCTGCAGATCGGGGTGGAAGGGGGAGGCGGTCGTCACGCCGATCGTCATCGGGGCTAGGCCTTCAGCACCCTGCTGGACGGCGTGCAAGTACCGGCCCGGTGCTACGGAGGTGGGATCCATGAACGCATCCATCAGTAGTGCCGCATCGGCGGCGGTACGTGCCAGCGGGCCGGTGACACTGAGATTGGTAATCGTCTCGCGCTGATCATCGCAGCTGAGTGTGCCACGGCCGGGCTTCAGGCCGACCAGTCCGGTGGCCGCGGCCGGGATGCGGATCGAACCACCGCCGTCGGTCCCGGGGGCCAGGGGCAACAGTCCGGCAGCCACCGCAGCGGCGGCCCCGCCAGAGGATCCGGTCGGGGTGGTTTCCATATCGCGAGGGTTACGCGCCGGGGGATCGATCAGGTTCTCCGAATACGTCGAGAGCCCGAACTCCGGGACGGTGGTTTTGCCCACTTGCACGGTGCCAGCTTCGGTCAGTAGCTCCGCTGAGGGGTCATTGCTGGGTTCGGGCACGGCATCGGCAAAGACCCGGGAGCCAAACCGGGTGGGCATTCCGGCCACGCGCACCAGGTCCTTGAAGGCAGTTGGGATCCCGTGCAGACCGGCGCGGTGATCGACCGGTAGCTCGTCGAGGGCGGCCGCACGTTCACGGGCTAGGTCTTCATTCACGTGGCTCAACGCGCCCAGTTCGGGGCGGGAGCGAATCTGTTCCAGGTAGTACTTGGTCACCTCGGTGGTGCTGACGGCTGATGCGCTCAACTGATCGCGAAGTTCCACGGCGGAAAGATGGTTCATGACTCTTACTGTAACGAATCCCGCCGTCTCAGTAGGCTAGGATCATGAGTCTTTTCGAAACCGTTAGTGTCAACGATGTTCCCGATGATGCCACCATCCTGGACGTGCGCGAGGACTATGAATTCCAGGTGGGGCGACCGGTCGGTGCGATCCACGTACCGCTGGGCGATCTACCCGTCCGTTTGGAGCAGCTGGACCCCGACGAGGATTATTACGTGATCTGCCGGACCGGGGGCCGGTCGGCGAAGGCGGCCGAATACCTGGAGTCCCAGGGGTACACGGCCTTCAATGTCGCTGGGGGTAACGGCGCGTGGTTCGAAGCCGGTAAGCCGATGGAAGCCGATGGCGATGCCGAACCGCAGGTGAAATAACCAGCGATGACCGCAGCACAGCGTTATGCCTTCCTGGGGCCGGAAGGCACATTTACCGAGGCCGCGTTGCGGCAAGTGATCACCGAGGACGATCAGGCCGTGGCGGCCGGTTCGGTGATGAGTGCCCTGAGCATGGTGCGCCGCGGCGAGGTTGATGCCGCGGTCGTCCCGATCGAAAACTCCGTGGAGGGCGGGGTCAGCGCCACCCTAGACTCGATCGCGGCCGGTTCCTTGCAGATCTACCGTGAAGTGTTGGTGCCGATCACCTTCGTACTGGTCAGCCCTGACGCCCGCGAGCTGTCAGCAGTCCAGGAGGTCACCACCCACTCCCACGCCTGGGCGCAGGTGCGGGGCTGGGCCGAGCAGACCATCCCGCACGCGGAATTTGTGCCGGCCGGGTCCACCGCGGCCGGAGCTCGGGCGCTACACCCCGGACAGGCCGGGGTGTGTGCCCCGCATTTGGCGCAGGAACTAGGACTGCACGTGTTGGCCTCGGCCATTGAAGACACCCCGGGAGCGGTCACTCGATTCGTGGTGGTCTCCGGCCCCGGTAGCCCGGGAAAGCCCACCGGATCGGATAAAACCACGCTGGTGGTGCCACTGCCACAAGATCGTCCGGGTGCGTTGATGCAGATTCTGGAACAGTTTTCCGCCCGCGGGATCAACCTCTCCCGGATCGAGTCCCGCCCCACCGGGGCCGGGTTAGGCCAGTACTTTTTCTCGATCGACCTGGAGGGGCACCTGGCCGATCAGCGCGTGGGGGCCAGTTTGGCTGCGCTGTACCGGATGTTCCCGCAGATCACGTTCTTGGGATCATATCCGCGGGCGGATCGGCGCCACTACCAGATCGATGAGCACTTCAGCGATGAGGCGTATCAACGAGGTCAGGCCTGGGTGCGTCAACTGTTAGCACCGGACGCGCAATGAGCCGGGATTGACCGTGGCGGTGATCCGGCGCGCGGTGCCGGTGGCGTCGCCGTCCTGTTGGGAAATCATGGGCTCGGCCAACTCGATCACACATTTTTGACCCTGCATGGTGTCCACGGCGCGCAAGGGCGCGTGATTTTTGGAGATTGCGTTGAGCGCCACCCGGGCCCAGTCCCATAGGTTGCGCGGGGCCAGGAGCATTACGTCGAGTAACCCGTCGTAGATACTGGCGTGTGGCACCATGCGGATGCCACCTTGGAGCATGCCACAGTTGGCAATCATCACCGAGCGTACTTTGGATCGACGGGCGGGCTGATCATCAATCGAGACCCAGATGGGTTTGCGTTTGCCCGGGAGCTTACGCATCCCGGCCTCTCCATAGGCCAGCCAGCCGGCGGCCTGTTTGATGCCGTCACGGGTATCGGACATGATCTCAGCGTCGATGCCGGCCCCGGCGATCACCACGAAGGTGGAGGTCAGCACCGATTCGTCGGTGCGTTCAACGGTCAGGTCGATCGTGTCGATCGCGCGAGTGGTGCCTTGCAACGCCAGGCCGACGCACCGTTCGATGTCGTTATAGGGCAGATCGAGATTCCGGGCCAGCAAGTTTCCGGTGCCCACGGGGATAATGCCCAGATCGGCCTCAGTGTCCACGAGCGCCTCGGCCACCGCTCGCACCGTCCCGTCACCGCCGGCCGCGATGACCAGGGACGCGCCGTCGTTCAGGGCGTCCCGGCTGGCCTGGACGCCCGGGTCGTCTTCTTGGGTGGGGTAATGCTCGACCGATTCCACACCTAACAGGTAGGCGGCACGACGTACGGCTGCCAGCACCTCGACCAGCTCCTCCTTATGAGGATTCATCACCACTCCGATATGGCCGGGCACTTGCAGCGCCGTGGAGACCTCCGGTAGCTCGTACACCCGTTGCAATTGATTCATGAGGGCGGTGATGTGTTCCTCACGCTCATGGAGATCCTTGCGCAATTTCAGGGCCCACCCCAACGGTGCGATGGCGCCAACGCCCAGGGCAATGCTGGTGATGATCTGAGCTGGTCGCATAAAGCCCATACTACGGGGTGGGCAACGCTCATGGTCATCGTCGAGAATACGGTAGCCTGGTGAGCGTGATTGACGTCAAACACCTCACCGAGAACCCCGATCTGTACAAAGCGTCGCAGCGCGCTCGCGGTGACCAGCAATCCCTGGTGGATGACATCCTGGCTGCCGATCAAAACCGTCGAGACGCTCTGCAACGGTTCGAGTCGTTGCGGGCTGAGCAAAAAGCGTTCGGTAAAAAAGTCGCCGGCGCTCACGGGGAGGAAAAGCAACGCCTACTCGATGAGGTCAAATCACTAGCAGCCCAGGTCAAGCAGGCCGAAGCTGCCGCCAATGACGCTGACGAACAGCTCAACCGGCTCGTCACGGTTTTCCCGAATCTGATTAGCGAGGGTATCCCCTCCGGCGGTGAAGAAAACTTCGCGGTCCTCGAGACCGTCGGTACCCCGTGCCAGTTCGACTTCGAGCCGAAAGATCACTTGCAGATCGGTGAGCTGATTGGTGCGATCGATATGGAACGGGGAGCCAAGGTCTCGGGCTCCCGGTTCTACTTCTTGACCGGCGTGGGTGCCCGGTTGGAAATTGCGCTGATGCAGATGGGACTGGACCAGGCGATTCAGGCAGGATTCACCCCGATTATTACTCCCACTCTGGTGCGTCCCGAAACCATGAACGGTACCGGTTTCGACGTTGAACACGACGATGAGATTTACCGGTTGGAGCGCGACGACCTCTACCTGGTGGGTACCTCCGAAGTGTCGCTGGCCGGATACTACGGGGATGAGATTCTGGATCTGTCCGCAGGGCCACGTCGTTTCGCCGGATGGTCGACCTGCTACCGTCGCGAAGCCGGGGCCGCCGGTAAGGACACCCGCGGTATTATCCGGGTTCACCAGTTCAACAAACTGGAAATGTTCGTTTACACTACCCCGGACCAGGCCGCTAAGGAACACCAGCGCCTGCTGGACTGGGAACGTGAGATGATGGCTAAAATCCAGGTGCCCTACCGCATCATCGATACCGCTGCCGGCGATCTGGGCACATCGGCGGCCCGCAAATTCGACTGTGAAGCCTGGGTCCCTACGCAAGGGACCTACCGCGAGCTGACTTCGACCTCGAATTGCACGACCTATCAGGCCCGGCGACTCAATGTTCGGCACCGGTTATTTGACGATGAGGGCAACAAGGCCGGTACGCAGACAGCAGCCACCCTTAATGGCACCCTGGCCACCACGCGCTGGCTGGTCGCCATCCTGGAGAACCACCAGAACGCTGACGGCTCAGTGACGGTTCCCGAAGCCTTGCGCCCCTACCTGGGGCTGGACGTTCTGCCGGTGCTGGCTACGGACTAATCCGCGCCCTAAACCCTCGGGCGGGGCTGGTTTCCAGCTGTTTACCCGCAGTTTGAAAGGTATGGTTAGCTGGATCCATGATCGAATCCGATGCGAAGATGGTATGCCTGGATGTTGATGGAACGTTGGTCGACCACGACGGGCATATGTCTCCTCGAGTCCGCGAGGCCGCGCAGGCGGTGATCGCACGCGGACATCACGTGATGATCGCAACGGGACGATCTCTTGGCGCGACTCTGCCGGTTATTGAAAACATTGGACTCACGGACGGATTTTCGGTGTGCTCCAACGGTGGGGTCACCCTTCAACTAGGCTCCGAGTTTGACCGTGGCTACCAGGTTATTGACCGGCAGACCTTCGACCCTGCCCCGGTGTTGGGACAAGTCAAGCGCCGGATCCCCTCGGCCAAATTCGCGATCGAAACCGAATCCGGTGCGTTTCTGTCCACTGAGCGGTTCCAAGACTTTAGTTTTGGTGTCCGCGCCCGAGGCGTGAGCTTCCAAGAACTGTGTGAGGCCACCGCGGTGCGTCTCGTCGTGTTTTCTCAGGACTCCTCGGTCGAAGAATTTGGTGAAGCTGTCGAGTCCATCGGCTTGACCTCGGTGGCCTACTCGGTGGGCTATAACGCCTGGTTGGATGTGGCAGCCGCCGGCATCTCCAAAGCCTCCGGTCTGGAAGCGCTCCGGGAGAAGCTGGGTATCGACCAAGATCAGACGGTGGCTGTCGGAGATGGGTACAACGACACCGAGATGCTGGCCTGGGCGCAGCGCGGCGTGGCCATGGGGCAGGCACCCGAGCGGGTCAAACGGATCGCGAATGAAGTCACCGAACACGTCAATGACGACGGGCTGGCGCTGGTTTTGGAATCGTTACTCTAAACCCGGTGACCGTGCTCGGCCAGCGCGTGGTGATCGTAGAGGTGATCGTAGCAAGCCTCTAGGTGAGCGGCGATGGCTGCCCGCACCTGGTGTTCACTCTTAAACAGTGAGCGCTTAATCGCCTGCGAGACAGCCTGCACCGTGATGCCCAGAGCCTCGGCAACATCGCGTTGCTGGCCTCGCATTCCCGGGGTCATCATGTCAATCACGGCCCATTCGGCCACGGAGCGCCGGGAAATGGTGTGCCCCAATAGTTGTAAGACCGACTGGGCATGCTCGGCAAACCGAGCTGAGTCGAAATTCAGGCTGGGCTGGGCGACGTGGACTCGCACCGGGGCGATCTGGCCCTGCTTGGCTGCCGCCAGTAGTGCCTGCCGGGAGGCATCCAGGCCTGGCCCGGCGAGGTGTTCTTGATCGGAGGAATCGAGACGACCAATCCCGATGCCGACGCTGAGCTGACCCAGGCGCAATGCGTGCAAGGCCGTGTCAATCACAGCGTGGGTATCGGTCAACAGTGTGGTTAAGCGTTCGGAGTCTCGCTGTATCACGATCATGTCGGGCTGATCTGCGGGCGTGTGATTTCGCACACGTTCAGCCAACAAATCCAGGTGCGAGGAGGCGGAGCCCCGCGGTCGGTCGGCGATCGATACAACGTACATGTGTGGTCCGTTCTTGTTTTAAGAGCCGGAAGTTCAAAAAATAAATGCTGGAACCTTTATTGAGGTAAATCCTTCTGGAAAACCATCAATAAGTGGTAACTCCAGAGTATAAACATTTTTTTCTGACGGGGAGGCTTCTTAAGCTGTGTCGGAAGAACCGTTCGGCGTGAGGTGATTAACGGTGGTAACGCTCGATGGAGGCCTTCAATTCTGCCTCTGCTTCGTCACGGCCCTTCCAGCCATCAGCCTTGACCCACTTGCCTGGCTCCAGGTCTTTGTAGTGGGTGAAGAAGTGCTCGATCTCTGACTTCAGCCAGTCACTGACGTCTTGGATGTCCTGAATGTGCTCGAAGCGTGGATCATCGACGACGCACAACAGTTTATCGTCGCCACCGCCGTCATCGGTCATCGAGAACATACCGATCGGCCGGGCTTCGACCACCACGCCGGGAACCAAGTCCACATCGGGCAGATAGATCAACGCGTCCAGCGGATCGCCGTCCTCGCCCAGGGTGTTTTCAAAATAGCCGTAGTGAGTCGGGTACTGCATCGAGGTGAACAGCAACCGGTCCAAATGGATTCGACCGGTCTGATGATCGATCTCGTATTTCACCCGGGAACCGGAGGGGATTTCGACGGTCACATCGTGGTTCATGGCGCTGAGTTCTCCTATAAACTACTAGAGGTCCAATGACCCGGAATCGGGTTCATCTCCTGCTTATCAAACTTTACTGCCCACAGAAAACGGGGGAGCGTGCATGTCCAAATTATCTTTCGCGTTGGGCGGTTTCGCGCTGGTCCCGTTGGCTTTCCTGACGACGGTTGCGGTGGCCTCCGGGCTCCTGATCACTCCCACCCCGGCATTGAGCGCTCCGAAACTGACCATCGCACAAAAGACGATGAACCACGCCGAGGTAGCCTTCACCGACTATCTCCAACAGGTCGAGGAGACCTCAGCCATCGACCCGCAGGCCTTGGAATCCCAGCTGGGCGGCACCGGCTCAGCAGACATCGCCATGATGGTGGTGGATGGCTACACCGGCGACGAGCTCTACAGCCGGCACGCCGATGACATCCGAACGCCGGCCTCGTCCCTGAAACTCATCAGCGGTGTGGCCATTTTGGATCACCTGGACCCCGCACACCGTTTCACCACCACCGTGAGCGTTACGGATCATCAGCTGACCATCCACGCCGGCGGTGACGCGCTGATGGGAGTGGAGGACTCGGATGACCGGGCCGTTGCGGGACGAGCCGGGTTGAAAACCCTCGCCGAGGACACCTTGGCTGCTCTGGAGGCACGAGAAGCCACTGGGGAGTACACGGTAGCCGTCGAGGTGGCCGACTATCAACAGCTTCACCCGGATTGGGAAGAAGAGGGCATGGTGACCTCGGGCAATATCTCCCAGGTCACCCCAATTGCCACCTTCGGCGCCCGGGCCCACAAGTCCTCCGGGACCGATCGCGTTCACGATCCGGCCGGCTTTGTGGCCAGCACCTTCCAGCAACACCTCGATGAGGCGCTGCCAGAAGACTCCGATCTCACCGTCACCCTGGCCGAGCAATCGGTGACCACCGAGACCGTGGACGGTGAGGAACTGGCCAGCGCGGAATCGGCCACCGTAGCCGAGCAACTCGCCTACGGCATCAAAGAATCCGATAACCAAATCATGGAAGTCTTGGCCCGGCAAGCTGCCATGGCCAGCGGTTTTGAACCCAACGTGACCGGTGTCCAACAGATGATCACCGAGACCGTCGACGAACACGGTCTGAGCAACACCACCATCGCTGATGCCTCCGGGCTGTCGTCACATAATCTCACCACCGCCTCGGATCTGGTGGAGATCGTCGAAACGATCTCCACCACCCCGGAACTGAGCCCGATTGATGAGGGGCTGCCCGTGGCCGGATCCGACGGGACGTTGGCCACCCGCATGGACGAGGGGCCCACCGCAGGCACCGTGCGGGCCAAAACCGGGACGCTAGCGGCCTCGGTGACCCTGTCGGGAATCACGACCACGCAAGATGGCCGGCCAGTGTACTTCGTGCTGATCTCGCCGCAAGACATCGGTGGGGGAGGCATCCTGGATGCCCGTAGCGACCTGGACCAGCTGACTACCGCGCTGACCAGTTGTGGTTGCTGATTCTTTCAGCTGAGTGTGCTGTGATGGTCTTATGGAGATGATCGATGTAGACCTGGCGGCCACCACCGCGCGCGCCACTGCCCGGCCCGGAGTGCGCCTCTCACCCCGGCAAGCCCGGGCCGAAGTCGCCGGGTTACATGCGGCCGCCAAGACCTCGGTGGAGACCGTGCAACAGCTCACCGGGTTGGACGTGGCTCGCGGTCTGGATGACTCGCAGGTGCTGGTGTTGGACCGCCCCGGCTGGGCCCGCTCCACGGCAACCGGCCTGGTGGAGATGACCCGTCCCGGCTTCGAAGCCGTCCAAGCTCGCAACCCGCTATACACCTCCCGAATCTTTGCCGGTGCCTCGCGGGCCACCGCCTCGGTGCAGCTCGGCACCGTGCTGGGTTATCTCTCCACCCGGATTCTGGGTCAGTATGACCCCTTCGTCCCCGGACCGGCCGGGGGAGGTCGGCTGGCGTTGGTGGCCCCGAATACCGCGATGATCCGAGGCGAGCTCGACCTCGATCCGGTGGACTTCCGCCTCTGGGTGTGCCTGCATGAACAAACCCACCGCGTGCAATTTGCCGCAGCACCCTGGCTGGCCGAGTACTTACAACAGGCCGTCACCTCATTGCTGGTGATGATGACCGACCCCGATCAGGCCCTGAATGGCCGAGATGCCATCAAAGCGCAGATGTCGACGGTCAACGGTGTGATGTCGCTGTTGGAAGGCCACGCCAATGTGGTCATGGATGCCGTCTCGACCAGTCTGGTCCCCACCAAGCACACCATTCGGCGCCGGTTCAACGACCGCAAACCGCCCGGTGGTCCGCTGGGTGCCCTGTTCCGCAAACTCATTGGCATGGACGCGAAAGCCGCGCAATATCGAAACGGTCAACAATTCGTGCAGGCGGTGGTCGCGCAGATCGGGATGGATGGATTCAACCGCGTATTCACCGACGCCCGCTACATGCCCACCGAGGCGGAACTGCACGACGCTACGGCCTGGATTGCCCGCACTGAGGCCCTGTGAACCACTGGCAGACCCGCCCGCAGTTGACCGGCGCGTTTCCGCCCGCCGGCCGGTGGCCAGAACCGTTGCATCGAGGGCTGGCGCAATTGCAACGACTTACCCCTCCCCAGTCACTGACGCTGCTGGGAGTTTCGGGTGGGGCCGACTCCATGGCCTTACTCGTCGTCGCGGCGCTATGCCAGACCAGAGCAGACCACACCCGACGGTTTGGGGTGATCAGCCTCGACCATCAGCTTCAGTCGGGTACTGCCGAGGTCGCTGCCGCGGTGGCGACAATCGCGACCAGACTCGGGCTCGAGCCAGTGATCACCCGTGCCCTTGATCTGCCGGAAACCGGAACCGGGGGACTGGAAGCCACCGCTCGACTGGGGCGCCTGGAAGCCTTTGCCCAGGGTGCTCACACCACCGGGGCCCAGGCCGTGGCACTGGGACACACCGCCGATGATCAGGCCGAACAAGTCCTGTTGGGCCTGGTGCGTGGGTCCGGTCCGCGCTCGCTGGCCGGTATCGCCGAAACCACCACCTATAGTGAGTTAAACCACCCGTTGCATGTGGTGCGCCCTTTCTTAGGGATTTCCCGGGCTGAGACCGAACAGATCTGTCACTGGGCAGGAATCGAGCCGTGGCAGGATCCGATGAACACCGATCCGCGGATCCTACGTGCCCGGATCCGCCACCAGGTGCTACCCGGGCTGGAACAGCTGGGTCCCACGGTGCGCTCCGGGCTCCTGGCCACCGCAGCCATTGCTGCCGAAGACGCCGCGTATTTGGAAGCTGAGGCACACCGGCGCTACCGAATGCTGGCCCAGATAGACAAGGTAACCATCCGCTTTGACCTGCAGGCCGTCCGAGACCTTCCCGCCGCGCTGGGGCACCGGGTCATCGGCAAGGCAGTCACCGAACTGGGCGGCACACGGCCGTCTCGAGAGCGCACGCTGGCGGTGATGGAGCTAGCCCGGGCGCGTCCAGGTTCCTCGGCCGGGCCTATTCAGCTGGCAGGCGGGGTAGCCGCGCGCCGGAACCGAGGCCAAAACCCCGGCGAATATGACACACTAGAACTGTTCACTGTCCCCTCGTCACGGAGTTGAGATGAAAGTAGAAGACATCGAGGATGACCTCCTGCACGTCTTACTGGACAAACAGCAATTGCGCGACACCGTGGCGCGGTTGGCAGCCCAGATCGACGAGGACTATCACGATAAAGACGTACTGATGGTCGGCGTACTTAAGGGCGCGATTATGGTGATGGCCGATCTGTCTCGAGCCATGACCTCCCACGTCACCCTGGACTTCATGGCGGTGTCTTCCTATGGGTCGGGCACCAAATCCTCCGGTGTGGTCCGAATCCTGAAGGACCTGGAAACCGACCTGATGGGTCGGCACGTGCTGATCGTGGAAGACATTATCGACTCGGGGCTGACCTTGTCGTGGTTGCGCACCAATCTGGAATCTCGTGGCCCTGCGTCGGTGGAGATCTGCACGTTGTTGCGCAAGCCGGATGCATTGAAGGTCGACATCGACGTTAAATACGTCGGCGCCGATATCCCCAATGAATTCGTCGTCGGCTACGGGCTCGATTACGCGGAGAAATACCGCAACCTCGAGCTGGTGGCTACGCTGGCTCCGCACGTGTACTCCTAAGGGGACTGTCATTCCCCTGGCGTCGCTGTCCACTTGTTGCGAAAGCGTGTCAACCAAACTCCACCCCAAGTTGACGTTGCCGATATGCTAGGGCGAGTACGCGTTCTGCGCGCGGGGGTAAGGAGACTGAGTGAACGTCAAAAAGATTTTCAAGGGCCCGATCATTTGGATCGTGCTCGCTGTGCTGATGCTGTTAATCGTGGTTCCAGTGCTGACCTCTGGAACCCAAACCCAGCTGGATACCTCCGAAGGTGTGCAGCTACTCAAAGACGATAAAGCAGAGCAAGCCAAAGTCTCCGATAACGACCACCGCGTGGATCTGACCCTGCGTGACAACTACGAGCACGAAGGTCAGGACGTCGGCACTGACGTCTACTTCTTTTACTCCACCGACCGCGCTGAAACGGTCATGGACACCATTGCCGAGTCCAACGTGGAGGACTACACCGACGAACCGGTGCAAAATAACTGGTTCCTGTCCATGTTGGGCTTCTTGATCCCGTTCATCATTATTGCCCTGTTGTTCTGGTTCATTCTCTCCCGCATGCAGGGTGGTGGCGGCAAGATCATGCAGTTCGGTAAGTCCAAGGCCAAGATGGTCGACAAGGACATGCCACAGGTGACCTTCAAAGACGTCGCCGGTATCGACGAGGCAGTCGACGAGCTGTACGAGATCAAAGAATTCCTCACCGAGCCAGCGAAGTTCCAGGCGGTGGGTGCCAAGATTCCGAAGGGTGTACTCCTCTACGGTCCTCCCGGGACCGGTAAAACCCTGGTTGCCAAGGCCGTGGCCGGCGAGGCCGAAGCGCCGTTCTACTCGATTTCGGGTTCGGACTTCGTGGAAATGTTCGTCGGTGTCGGTGCCTCCCGCGTGCGCGATCTCTTCGAACAGGCCAAGAATCACGCCCCGGCGATTGTCTTTATCGACGAGATCGATGCGGTGGGTCGTCACCGTGGCGCCGGTATCGGTGGCGGTAATGACGAACGCGAACAGACCCTGAATCAGCTACTGGTGGAAATGGACGGTTTCGACGCCAACACCAACGTCATCCTGATCGCTGCGACCAACCGTCCTGACGTCTTGGACCAGGCGTTGTTGCGTCCGGGTCGTTTCGACCGTCAGATTCCCATCGAGGCCCCCGATCTGGAAGGCCGGCTGAAGATCCTGACCGTCCACGCCCAAGGCAAGCCGATGACCGACGACGTGGACTTGAAGACCCTGGCTCAGAAAACCCCGGGTTTCTCGGGTGCGGATCTGGCCAATGTGCTCAATGAGGCCGCGCTACTCACCGCCCGCTCTAACGCGCAGTTGATCGACAACCGCGCGTTGGATGAGGCCGTCGATCGCGTGATGGCCGGTCCGCAACGACGCACCCGGTTGATGAAAGAACACGAGCGCAAAGTCACCGCTTACCACGAGGGCGGGCACGCGCTGGTGGCGGCCGGATTGCGCAACTCAGCCCCGGTCACCAAGGTCACCATCCTTCCGCGCGGAAAAGCGCTGGGCTACACCATGGTGATCCCGGAAGAAGATAAGTACTCGGTCACCCGCAACGAGCTACTCGACCAGCTGGCCTATGCCATGGGTGGACGGGTGGCCGAAGAGATTATTTTCCACGACCCCTCCACGGGTGCCTCCAATGACATTGAGAAGGCCACCGAAACCGCGCGCAAAATGGTCACCGACTACGGCATGTCGGCCAAGATCGGGACCGTGAAGCTGGGCTCGGCCAACCAGGATGCCTACGCCCAACAAGAGCCCAACCGCAATTACTCCGATGAGCTGGCCTCGGTGGTTGATGAGGAGGTCCGTGGCCTATTAGACAATGCACACGCCGAGGCCCACTGGATTCTGACCGAAAACCGGGACGTGCTCGATGAGTTAGCGTCCCAGTTGCTCAGCCGGGAGACCCTGAACCGAGCCGAGTTGGACGAAATCTTCGCACCGGTGCGCAAACGCGACCCGCGTCCGCTGTGGCTGTTCAATGAAGATCGTCCGGTCTCCGATATTCCACCGGTCCAGACTGAGGCCGAAAAGAAGGCCGCTCAACAAGCCGGTGAGGATCCGGAACGGCACTCCGATACCCTCAACCCGTTGGTCCAACCTGGCGACGGATTGCCGAATGACAGCCCCGGCGAGAGTCCGCAGGGGTGCTAATGGACCTGCCGCGCATTGAAGCCGCCGTGCGTGAGATCCTAGAAGCTATCGGCGAAGATCCCGACCGCGACGGGCTACGGGAAACCCCGGCGCGCGTGGCACGTAGCTACGCCGAAATGTTCGGAGGACTGGGCCAAGAACCTGGCGAGGTGCTGGAAAAGACCTTCGACCTGGTCCACGACGAGATGGTGCTGGTCAAGGACATCGCCTTCTACTCCACCTGTGAACACCACCTGTTGCCCTTCCACGGTCAGGCCCATATTGGTTATATCCCCTCGGAGTCGGGCAAAGTGACCGGTTTGTCCAAGCTGGCCCGGCTGGTCAATGTTTACGCCCGGCGCCCACAGGTCCAAGAACGCCTGACCGATCAGCTGGTTGAAGCGCTGATGACTCATCTGCACCCGCGCGGGGCTATTGTGGTAGTAGAAGCAGAGCATTTGTGCATGTCGATGCGGGGCGTAAAATCCCCCGGAGCCATGACCGTCACCTCAGCGGTGCGCGGACAATTGCGCGATGCTTCCACTCGCTCTGAAGCCATGAGCTTGATCTTGCGAAAGTAACCACCGGCAGACCGTTGAAAGGACGAACATGAGTATGGCAGCCGTGCCCGGAACCGGGCCTTCCACCGGACCGCTCAGCGTGGTGCGCAAGGTTCACCGCGCCACGTTCTCCGAGTTGGACACCTCCCGCACCCTGGTCATGGGAATTCTGAACGTGACCGATAATTCCTTCTCCGATGGAGGCGAACACTTCTCCGTGGAGTCGGCGATCGATCACGGGTTGCGCATGCACTACGCCGGTGCCGACCTGGTTGACGTCGGTGGCGAATCCACCGCGCCGGGGCGCCAAGAGGTCTCCGCCGAGGAGGAACAGCAGCGCATTCTGCCGGTGGTGGAGGCACTGATCAAGGCCGGCGTGCTGGTCTCGGTCGATACTCGCCACGCCGCCACCGCGCGGGCGGCCATGGACTACGGCGAGATCATCATCAACGACGTCTCCGGACTGAACTTCGATCCCGAGATGCCACACCTGATCGCCGAAACCGGGGCCAAGTACATCCTCACCCACAACCGTGGGAATGCCACCACCATGGACGATGCAGCAGAGTATGAGGACCTGACTGCCGAGGTCGTGGCCGAGTTAGGCCAGATCATCGAGGCCTTCACCAACGCCGGGGTCTGTCGCGACCAGCTGATCGTCGATCCGGGCTTAGGCTTCGCCAAGCTGGGCGCGCACAACTGGGAGCTCTTGGGCCAGCTGGAGGCTATAGAGCAACTGGGCTATCCGGTGTTGGTTGGCGCCTCCCGCAAACGGTTCTTGGGCACTGTACTGGCTAACCGCCACGGCGAACCACGTCCGGTGGATGAGCGCGATATTGCCACCGCCGCCGTGACGGCCTTGGTCGCCCAGCGTAAGATCTGGGCGGTGCGGGTCCACGATGTGCCCACTAATCTGGACGCCGTGAAGGTCGCCACCGCCTGGGCGGATGCTCGATGAGCGAAGACAAACACCACGACGATCTGATCACCCTCACCGGGGTGCGTGGCCGCGGTTTTCACGGGGTTTTGGACTCTGAAAAACAGGCCGGTCAGGTTTTCATCGTCGACGCCGAGCTGAGTCTGGATGTGTCGGTGGCCGCCACCTACGACGAGGTCAACTACACGGTGGACTACGCCGAGGTGGCCACCACGATCCAGCGACTGATCTCCGGACAGGCCTATGACCTGATCGAAACGCTGGGTGTGCAGATCGCCAGCACCTTGCTGGAAGAACAGCCACTGGTGGAACACGTCAAGATCACGGTGCACAAGCCGCAAGCTCCAGTGCCGGCGGATTTTGCCGATGTGAGCGTCACTATCGAGCGTGGACGGGCATGGAACCAGTAACCGCGGTGCTCTCGCTGGGGGCTAACCTCCACGATCCACGTCGACAGCTAGCTGAGGCCGTCGTGGCTCTAAAAGGCCATCCCCAGATCTTGACGGTGCAGGCCTCGCCACTGGCGCGCACCACACCGGTCGGACCGGTGGAACAACCCGACTTTCTCAACCAAACCCTCATCATCACCACCACACTGAGTGCCGAGGAGTTATTGGCCTTTGGCCACGATCTGGAAGCGCGCGCCCATCGCCGGCGCGAGGTGCGTTGGGGCCCGCGGACCCTGGACGTTGACGTCATCGATTACGATCAGCAACACCGCGCTGATCCTCAGCTGACGTTACCGCACCCGCGCGCGCACGAACGCGGGTTCGTGCTGGTGCCCTGGAGCTGGATCGACCCCGACGCCACGCTGGATGGCACACCGATCACCGAGCTGATCCAAGCTGCTACCGATGCCGATGAGGTGCACCGTCTATGAAGACCACCCGGCCCGGCCTATTGGTGCTGACCCTGGTCATCGCTGCCGCGATCGGCTGGATCGGCACTCTGCTCACCACCGCCTACCGACTACCGGTGCCGGTGCTGGGTATTGCCGCGGTGATCACCCTGACCGCTGTGGCGGCGTTATTGATGGTGCTCGGGATCCGCGTGTTGCGCGATCGGAAGAAACCCCCGGCGGCCCGGATGAATCCTCTGGCAGCGGCCCGAACTGTGGTGCTCGCCCAAGCCACCGCCTACACCGGAATGGTGATCGCCGGATGGCACATCGGGATTCTCATCGATCGGATCCCCGCGGCCGGTATTGGCTCTCAAACCACGGTAGATGCCATGATGATGGTGGTCACCGGTGCAGCGGTGACGGTGATCGGCCTCGTCGTCGAGCAATGGTGTAAGATTCCGCCCGATGATGAATCGGATGACCGGTCCGATCCTCCGCCGAGGTCGCCCGGGCTACCTCAAGCCGGTCGTAACCTGCCCTGATGTTGTCCCCTTAAGACCGCAAGCACCCACCGGACAAGAACCGAACGGAAAGAACGGACCAGTATGGCTGATCATCAGCAGTATCCGCCCCGTCCACCGCAACGGCCGAAAACGCCACCGCCATCCTCTCCTGAAGACCAACAGTACCCACCCCGGCCTGGGGGCCAGTCGTCGCCCCCGCCCGACGATCAGCGCCAGCAGCCCGCGCCTGCACGGAAACAGCCGGTCGCCCAAGCGCCCAAATCCTCGGTGGCTCACGTTCTCGCCCAATCCCCACCACCGAGATTCTCGGACCCCGACCGGGCTGACCGATCCGGGCAGAAAAAACTCGATTTCGGGGTGGACTTCACTCCCGTCTCATCCAAGCTGATCACGGTTCGCTACATCCACTCGATCTTTTCCCTGCTGGCCTGGTTGGCGATTACCGGGACCATGGCGGTGGTGGCGACCTTTGTCCTCGCTGAATTCGAGGACGTCGGGTCTTGGTTCGCACTGTTCTGGGTCCTTCCCGCCGGGGTGCTGATCTGCTATATCGTCAAGTTTTTCCTGATCCCACGTCAGGTGCGGGCCATTGGCTACGCCGAACGTGAGGACGATGTGGTGACCAAGCGCGGACTATGGATTCGTCGGGTGATGGCGGTCCCCTACGGTCGCCTGCAGTACGTGGACATCAACAGTGGACCACTGCAACGCCACTTCAACATTTGCGACCTGACCCTGACCACCGCGGCCTCGAGCTCCGTCCTTGAGGGGGTTCCCCTGGAGGAAGCAGAACGACTGCGCGAAGAACTCACCGCCCGTGGCCAGGCCCGCCTGGCTGGATTGTGAGGTGACCATGTCGCAGCAGCACCATTCGGGGGCCGAGCCACCATGGCGTCGCATGCACCCGTTGACACCGATCGCCTCGGCCGGATCGATTATCCTGGTGGTTTTCTTCTTCATCATCGTCAATCTCGGCTTGCAGGTGTTGACGTTCTTGCAGGAGGTTGGCGACATGGAGGGTGGTGTGTTCATCATCTTGGGGATCATCGTGCTGGCGATCGCCGCCTTGATCATCTTCCCCTACCTCTCCTGGCGGTTCCACAAGTTTCGGATTACCGATGACGCGGTAGAACGAGTCAAGGGATGGCTTTTTGTCTCCCGCCGGCGGATGCGGCTGGACCGGATTCAGGCTGTCGAAATTCGTCGACCATTGTTGGCACGGATTTTCGGGCTGGCCGAGCTGACCGTGGAAGCTGCCGATGGTGATGCCACGGCTCTGACCCTGCAATTCATTAAGAACGACGAGGCCACTCAACTCCGTTCTGAAATTCTGCGCAAAGCCTCTGGCGCCCAGCATGGCTCGAGTCCTTCCGCACAGCCCTCTAGCGGACAACCAGCAGACCCCGGTCAACCGGTGGCACCGATGCTGGACGACGAACATCTGGTACCGATGCTACGGATCAGCACCGTTAGGCTCTTCGGATCGTCGCTCATGGCATCGCTGGTCTTCCCCCTCGCGGTCGTGGTCCTCTATGCGCTCGCCATGATTGTCGCGCTGGTGATCTTCGGTACCGACCCCGCGATCTTGGGGATCATTACCGTCATCGGGATCAGTCTGCTGCCACTGTCCGTGTTTCTTGCCGCGGTCGGTGGCATCGCTCCGGCCATCACCTACTACGGTTACACGGTGTGGCGCGGTGTCAACGGCCTGAAAATCACCTACGGTCTGGTCCAGACCGTCAACCAGACCGTACCTCCCGGGCGTGTGCAGGCCGTCGGGATCCGGCAACCTCTACTGTGGCGCATCTTTGGCTGGTACGAGCTGAAAATCAATACCGCCGGCTACGGTTTAGCCGCGGGTGATTCGGTCAAATCCACAGTGCTACCGGTCGGCAGTCTGGACGATGTGTTCCGGGTACTGTCCATCCTGGCCCCGGACCCCGGTGTTGATCGAATGGACCAGGTCGTGATCGCGGGCTTGAAAGACTCCAAGGGCAACCGTGGCGGTTTCATCAACGCGCCCCGCCGATCCTGGTGGCTGATGCCCTTCCAGTTCCGTCGGCACGGTTTTGCGCTGACACCGTCGTTGCTGTTGCTACGCTCTGGGCGATTCAACCGCGCGCTCACGCTGCTACCGCACGACCGCATCCAGTCCACCTCACTGGCCCAAGGCATCCGCGCTCGCTGGTGCTCACTGGTCTCCATCTCCTTCCCGACCGCTTCCGGGCCGGTGGACGTCGGCCTGAAGCATATGGACCTGGCCGTCGGGGTGCAATTGGCCCACTTCGAAGAATCCGTGGCCGCCATCGCCCGACGTTACTCCGACCGCGACCGGTGGATGGATGACACCGAACTGCAACGGTTCGACAACGCCACCGACCAAGCCGAGAAAACCCTGGAGAACGCTCAGTGACCGTCGACGAGCCAGCCTCGGGGATCAGCGCGGGCGCACCGGGCCGACTCGGCATCGGGGTGATCAGCGCCGGAAAAGTCGGTGCGGTGCTCGGGGCAGCCCTGCGCGACCTCGGCCATGCCATCACCGGCGTACACGCCGTATCCGACGCCTCCCGAACCCGCGCCGAATCACTGTTGCCCGAGGTTCCCATCCTCGATATTCCCGATATTCTGCGCCGTTCCGAAATGGTGCTCTTGGCCGTCCCCGACGACGTGCTAGGGGAGCTGGTCGCCGGGCTGGTCACCGCCGGCCACGTGCAAACCGGACACCTGATGGTCCACACCTCCGGCCGTCACGGCTTAGCGGTCCTCGAGCCGATCAGAAGCCAGGGCGCGATCCCGATGGCGATCCACCCGGCGATGACCTTCACCGGACTCAGCCTGGATCTGGCCCGACTGCACCGCACGGCCTTCGGCATCACCGCCGATCCCATTACCCTGCCGATTGCCCAAGCCTTGGTGACCGAACTCGGTGGCACCCCGGTGGTGGTGCCTGAACAGCACCGGGCCACCTACCACGCCGCGCTCTCCCACGCCTCCAACCACTTGGTGACCCTCACCGCCGAAGCCGCCCAGATCCTGGAATCCATCGGTATCGAGGACACCTCGGCGGTCCTGGGGCAACTGATGAACGCCACTCTGGATAATGCGCTGAGCTCTGGCGATCAGGCGCTCACCGGCCCGGTCGCCCGCGGTGACGTGGGCACCGTAGCCGACCACGTGAACGCCCTGAGTGCCGTCGCCGAAGCCCACCCCGAGCTCGCTGAGGTGTTAACCAGCTACCGTTCACTGTCGCTGGCCACTGCCCGCCGTGCCCACGCCCGTGGGGCCATCAGCACCGAGACCTTCACCGCACTGCAGCAGATCCTGGGGTAGCTAGGACGTTCAATATATGAATACGGTCACACATATTCGAGCAACTGTGTAATATAGGTCACTATTAGCATGGAGGGTGTTTATCTGAAAGAGGCATGATGTCCGGATCGGGCTCGCAACGAACCGGTGATGTATCGCTGGCAAAAACTCTGACCAATCTCGACGCGTTAGCCCTGGGCTTCGGCGCCATGATCGGCTTCGGGTGGGTGGTGCTGACCGGCGGTTGGTTAGATCAAGCGGGCACGATGGGCGCGATCATCGCAGTGCTGATCGGTGGCGCCATTATGGCTGTGGTAGGTCTTGTTTACTCTGAACTAACCAGCGCAATGCCTAAAGCCGGTGGGATCCACAACTACGGGTTACGTGCTTTGGGCCCACGCGGAGCATTCATCGCTTCCTGGGCGCTTGCCGGAGGATATGTGACCGTAGTCGCCTTTGAAGCCGTCGCCTTTCCCCGGACCGTCGCATATATAATCCCAGAGATCTCTCAGATTCCTCTGTGGGACGTCGCCGGTGACAAAGTACATCTATCATGGGCGCTACTAGGGGTTGTCGCTGCGATCATCATTACCTGGTTGAACGTGCGAGGAGTTAAACCGGCTTCTATCGCCCAGAACTTCACGGTGATCTTTCTGGTTGCCGTGGGCGTGCTGATGATCTTCGGGTCGGTCACCCGTGGATCTGCCGAAAACATGGAACCACTATTTACGCCTGGAATTGCAGGGATATTTGCAGTTCTGATCGCGATGCCATTTCTTTTCATCGGCTTTGATGTCATCCCGCAGACCGCCGAAGAAGTTAATGTGCCTCCTCGGCGCATCGGTTGGCTCGTCGTGATTTCCGTGCTGATGGCGACGGCGTGGTATGCCATGGTGGTCTTGACCACCTCCTCAGCCATGAACGTTAACGATCTTGTTCTTGCAGACATCGTCGTCGCTGACGCCTTTGGCACCCTGTTCAATTCCCAAATCCTGGCCAATATTCTGATCGCCGGAGGTATCGCCGGTATCCTCACCTCGTGGAATTCGCTGCTGATGGGTGCTTCACGCTTGGTGTACTCGCTATCGCGCACCGGGATGCTGCCGGCGTGGTTTGGGAAGTTGCACCCGAAGTACCAGACGCCCGCCAATGCATTGTATTTTATTGGCGGACTGTCGCTCCTGGCGCCATTCTTCGGGGAAATCATGCTGAACTGGTTGGTCGACTCGGGTGGGCCCTCAATCATCATCGCCTATTTCTTGGTCTCGGTGATTTTCGTTCTCCTACGCCGTAAAGAACCCACCATGGACCGGCCATTGAACATCGGCCGTGGCTGGAAAGGCGAAGTCATTGGGTGGACCTCCATCGTGCTCACCGGCGCGCTGTTCACCGTCTATTTGCCCGGCATGCCCTCGGCACTGGACTGGCAACCGTGGCTGATCTTCGGTATCTGGTGGGTGATCGGTCTCGTCTTCTTCGTCCGAGTACCCGGAGGGATCAAACCCGGCCTCGACGCCGAAGAGCGCCTGCTTGCCTCACTTCGCAACTAGACTGCGGAACTAGACTCCGGAACTAGTCAGCGACACACTTCCCGAAACTCAGAACCGTCGCCTAGAGTGTAGTGGATCACACACTCTGGAGGACGGATGAGCTCACAGCAGGATGAGGTGTCACTGGCCAAAACCCTGACCAACGTCGAGGCGCTGGCGCTGGGTTTCGGCGCCATGATCGGCTTTGTTTAGGACTTAAGCGTCGGATGCAAGCGAACCGGTGACCATCTGATACACCACTTCGGAAAGCATCTGCGCACCGGCAACCATGTCCTCATCCGTGGTGGATTCCTTTTCGTTGTGAGAGATGCCCTCAATGCTGGGGACGAAGAGCATCACGGTCGGCACGGAATCCTTCATGTTGGTGGAGTCGTGTCCGGCCACGGTCATGACTTCTTGGTGCGATAGCTCGAGGCCTTCAGCAACCTCACGCGCTAGCTCAACGCCCTGAGGCGGGTAGGGGTTGAGATCCCAGGAGTGAGTCAGTTCCATGGCAATCTCGACCTGGGCGCGCTGTTCAATCGTTGAGCGCTGTTCTTCGAGATACTGCTGAGCCTGTTCGAGGACGGTGCTATCAGGTGAGCGCAAGTCGAGGTTCATTACCACTTCACGAGCCAGGGTGACCGGAGAATTCGGTTCAAGGCTGAGCTGAGCTACCGAAGAATGCAACAGTCCTTCGTCGAACTGTTCCGTCACGTCGTGGGCTGCGGTGATCATCAGTGCTGCCCCATAGAGTGCGTCCTGACGGTCTGCCATCAGAGTAGATCCAGTGTGCCCCTGTTCGCCCGTGACTGTCACCTGGAACTTCTTAGCACCCCAGGTCGCATGAACCAGCCCGATAGTGTTGCCGGAGTTCTCCAAGTTGCGGCCTTGTTCGATGTGGATCTCTGCATAGGCTACTGCCTCGGGGCCCTGATCGACACGTTGAACCTTTTCGTCTTGCAACGCCTCACTCACCGTGACCAGGTTCCGGTCGCTGGTGGCCAGGGCATCGCTGAGGTCCATTTTCCCGGTATACACCGAAGACCCCATCATCGACGGCGTGAAGCGGGACCCCTCTTCGTTGAACCAGTTCACTACCGCCAGGTTCATTGAAGGGGTTTTCCCTTCAGCACGTAAGCGGTTCAAGGTGTTGTGCACTGCGTGCACTGCGCAAAGCACACCGTAGGCGCCATCGAGCCGACCAGCCAGTGGCTGCGAGTCCAGGTGTGATCCCACCAGTAGGTAAGGCGCTCCCGGGATCAACTCAGCGACCCCGAATTGGTTCCCGATCTGATCCTGTACTTCGGTCAGTCCCGTTTCAGCGAACACCTCACGCAACCACGACCGTGTTTCGAGATCCTCACTGGTTCCGGCTTGTCGATCCACGCCGCCTCCCGCAGTGGCGCCAAAGGATGACATGGTGTGAAAATCCCGGAGAAAGTCGCGTTGTTCGCTCATGACAACTCCTGACCGAAGGTTTGAGTTCCGCCCATCAGGGTGGCTCGGATCTCGATGTTATTGATTTCTGAGGTGGGTACCTGGAGAGACATCCCTAGTGTTTGTAACCTTCGTATTGTTCGCTGAAGCGTGGAACCAGCACGGCTCCGGCCACGCTCAACAACGACAGGACAATGAGCAGAGTAACTGCGGGCCACCAGTGTTCCCCAGCTGCGGTTACTAGAGCTGTCGAAATAAACGGCGTGAGGCCAGACACGATCTGGGTGCCGTTGTAGGCAACGGCCACGCCGGACAGACGAACTCGAGCAGGGAAAAGGCCAGTCATGATTGGTCCTGCGGCCGCGAACGAATAGGTCAGGCTCGACATCGGGATGATCACACCAATTGTCAAAAGCACAGGGTTGCCGGTCTGTATGAGCATGAAGCAGGGAAACGCCACGATCGTTGTGGCTATGCCTGCCCAGACCACAACTTTGGTTGCACCATACTTTTGTCCCAAACGACCTGCATGGAAGATGGAGGCAATTTGGAAAAAAGCCCCGATAAAAGTGGCGAAAAGAACTATGTCACGTTCGACCCCCATCACACGTGTTCCGTAGTTGATCACGAAGGTGGTCACGATATAGAAGCCTGCTGTACCGAGCAAAACTGCCATGGTCCCAACAAGAACATTTCGCCAGGCGCTTGTGAAGACTTCGCGTAGAGGAGCTTTCGCATTCTGATCAGTCTCCTGCAAGTTCTTGAAGATGGGAGACTCGTGCATAGACGAGCGAATCCAGAGTGAAACGAGGAGTAGAGGGATCGCTAGCCAAAATGGAATTCTCCATCCCCAGGAATCAAAGTTGTCTGCACTGAGAAGCAGGGTCAGTCCGAAAAACATTCCTGAAGAAAGAAGGGTGGCGATGGGCGAGCCAAGCTGAGGTAGTGCAGCAAGTTTAGCTCGCAACTTTAGAGGGGCATTTTCCACGGCAAGGGTCATGGCGCCGGACCATTCTCCACCGATAAAGAGACCCTGTAGCATTCTTAAGATCACCAGAATGATCGGCGCCCAAACACCTATACTGACATAGTTTGGCAGGAACCCGATCAAGCCAGTTGCAATACCGATGCCCGTAACCGTGATGATGAGTACAGATTTTCGCCCAGCCCGATCGCCTAGCCACCCGAAAAGCAAGCCGCCAACTGGTCTCACGAGGAAACCTACCGCTAGCGTCGCGAACGAAGCCAAAGCAGCCGCCGCAGGGTCTTCGGTGTGAAAATACTGAACGTTGAACACCAAGGCGGCTGCGGTGTTGAAAAGAAAGTAGTCGTACCACTCGAGAGCATTTCCTACGAGCGCCCCAATTGAAGCCTTCTTAGCTTCTTTCTCTGGAATTGCGTTAAGTGTTTCAGATTCTGCGTTAGCCCGATGAGAAGCTACATTAGATTGGTCTGCAACCATCTTGCACCTCTTTTCACGTCACCAAAGTTGGAGACAATCTTCAAATGATATTTCTAAGAGGATGGCACCTTGATGGAACTGATGGCACTAGGCGTGATCACTTGTGATCTAGGTCATTCTTGTGCGCAAGCACAAGGTCTAATTTGCCATGCTGGATGCACGCCATAGAACTAGGGAAAGAGAGCACAATGGGTAAGGTTACGGTTACAAACCTTGCGGCGCTAAACCCCGAGCCAGCTATTGAGTTCCTGAGGGCAAAGGGGCACGACGTTGTTTTCGTAGATACGGTAGATCCAGAAGTATTACTCGATGTCGCGCCGGACACCGAAGCGTTGATAATCGGTTTCATTCCTTTGAGCGAAGATACACTTCGACAGCTTCCAAATCTTCAATGTATCGCCACGACTTCAGTCGGCGTCAACACAATTAGTCTGAAGCAGGCCACAGCGCAGGGCATCAAGGTTTGCAATATGCCTCCTGTGTCTCGAGAGGAAGTTGCTACGCATGCAATGGCTGGATTATTAGCTATGACTCGTGCCCTGCGGCCTTCATTGGAAACGGTAGAAAAGGGCGAGTGGACATATTCTGGGCTACCTGTCGTACCAAGGTTAAGCGAATTGAGTCTCGGGGTGTACAGTCTTGGTTCGATCGCAAGGAAGCTTGTAGAGCTAGCAGCTCCCTTTTTCAAAGAAGTGCATGCCTACGATCCATACGTCAAGCCTGAGGATTGGTTGAATGGAGTTCATCGTCATGAATCACTCGATGGGTTGCTAAGAAATTCGAATATTCTAAGCATTCACGCTCCGCTCACTGAAGAGACCAGCGGATTCTTGAATGAGGAAAAAATTGGTCTTATGCCAGAGGGTGCCTACGTGATAAATGTGGCCCGTGGGGGGTTGGTGAATGAACCAGATTTGTTGGCCGGCTTGAACTCGGGACACCTTTCGGGGGCGTTCTTGGATGTTTTAGAAGAGGAACCACCCTCTGCAAATAACATTCTTATTTCTCACCCGAAGGTATTGATTACGCCACACGTTGCTTTCCGCAGTCGCGTTACGTTACGAGATTATGTCGAGATTCCTGCCGAGAATGTGGCGAAAGTATTAGGCGGAGCAGAGCCAGACACTCTGGTCAACGGGTAACGCGTCATAGCCAAGCTATGACAGCTCGTGCTGCGTTCTTTGGAACGGTTACATCAATTCCTGTGAGGTCATAAAATTTCCTCAATCGATTCGTTACCGTATTCCTATGGCAGTACATAGAGTCAGCTACCCTTTGGACGCTACCTGTCCTTAGATAGGTCTCGACGGTTTCCTTGACGGCATAGCTTTCGACCTCGGTGGCTTTCGATAAGTCACGGTCTATGTCTAGCGCGTGTTCAAGAGGGGATCCTTGAAGGCGGGCTCGGACGAGAGCTACCCAGTCCTCTATAGTTCGAGTGACGTTCGGTCTACTGAGCGGAATTTTTGACAATTCAGTCGCTAGTGCTGTTGCTTTCGAGAGCTCGCTTGTGTCGGTGATCTTTAAGAAAGCCCAGCGGTATTGTTCGCGGAGCTGGGGTATGCCAGTTCGAATGTGCCATAGATACCCGGGAATGAGTAGCAGAAAGGTAGCTCCCCGGTTGAATGGGATGGCCGAATCTCTGAGATGTGCATTATCGATGGCATATTTCTTGAGCGAAGACGTTTCATGCCCTGACGCGCTCATCAGTATCAGTTCACCTTCCGTGGGAAGATTTAGTTCGGTTAAGATTTCCTGAGTGCGTTTGTTGTTGGTTCCCGAACCTTCGAGCAGTTCCGTCACAAGTGCTTGTTGGTTAAGCCGAGTGTGATGCTCCCTCTGTTCCTTTTCTGCAGCGTGACCTTCTCTTGCTTTTTGGGCATAAACGTCGACGACTTGCCAAACATAGTTTGCGTGGCGAAGTAATAACAAAGCGTCATCGGCATGCGCCAGGCTAATTATGGCGTTCCACAAAATCGTATAGTCGAAGCGAATGGCGCTCATCATTGCCGAGGAGGGTATACCCACACGAGCACGGAGGACTCCTAGATCAAAAGCTTTCACGTCAAGATTCGCAGAGTTGCCCTGCCCCTGCATATGTTGAATGAGTGCGTAGAAAGTGCTCTTCGCAGTCTTAGCTATTTCTGTATTCGACAGTCTTCCCTCTTGATATTCAGGAACCGTGCGCAGCTTGTCTAAGAATGCCTTCGTCAGGCGGTCAACGTTCAATTGCTCGAGTAGGTTATTCCAACGCTGGGTGTCTGACGGGATGGGCGTGCTGAGCAAGTTCTCATTGGTCATAACTTTCCTGATCTTCAAGTGCGGACGATAGATTGTGCAACCACACAACGCAGAATAGATACGAGTATTCGAATGCTTGATGCTTGTGGCCGGAACGACTGGCATGATGACGTATCAAGCAGACTATTCATTGTGTGAAATGATTCACGCACTATTTTAGTAGGTGGATGCTATGACTTCTGGACGTTCTGCAGGGCATTTGATAGTCGAGACGCTGGTAGAACATGGAGTGGAGCGAGTCTATTCGGTTCCCGGTGAGAGCTACCTAGATGTGCTAGATGGCTTGTTTGATTCGGGGGTAAACAACGTCGTTTGCCGTCAGGAAGGCGGGGCCGGGTTCATGGCCATTGCTGAGGGACGCCTTACAGGTCGAGCTGGCGTAGTTATGGTCACGCGTGGGCCCGGTGCTGCGAATTTCTTCATTGCGGCTCATTGTGCATACCAGGATGCGACGCCACTTGTCTGCTTCATCGGGCTTGTCCCAATTTCGGATCGGCGACGAGAGTCATTTCAAGAGTTCAGTATTGACAATTGGTTCGGGTCAACGGTGAAGCGAGTTTTTACCATTGAAGATCCCGACCAGGCGGGAGAAATAGTCAGCCAGGCATTCCAGATCGCTGAGTCTGGGCGCCCGGGGCCCGTCGTCGTTGGCCTCCCGGAGAACCTACTTCGCGAAGTCGTGGAGAGAGAACCGGCTCCTAGAAGAGCCTCCTCAGACTCAATTATGAGCGACAGCGCGATTCAAGAGTTCTCTCAGAAAGTACGTGCTTCAGCTCGCCCCTTGGTCGTTGTTGGAGGCGATAATTTCTTTGGTGACACCGGTCAGCGATTGGCTGATTGGAGTCTTGAGCAACACATTCCGGTGGTGGCGGATTGGCGTAACTATGATGCCATTCCAAATGACCATCCTGCCTATGTTGGCTGGCTGGGCTATGGACGTCGTCAGAGCGTAGTTGAGGCGCTAAGAGAGTGCGATCTGATGATTGGCGTCGGTGCCGTTCGGTCTGATGTGATGTCTGAGGGTTACACGGTGGGCTTTGGTGCCACGACTGTCCTCATTAACTCTGATGCTGATGTGCTCCAACACGCAGGACGCGTGGACCAGCTGATCCATTTGAGTCCTAAGGAGTTTATTGACTGCGTGGAAGGGCTTGACGGGATTAGTGGGAATCGAGGGCCGGAACGAACCCAAGACCTCAGAAGGTCGCATGAACGTTTTAGCTCAGAAACAGGGCAACCGGTTCCTTCTGTTGGGGTTGACATTGAGAGAGCGTTCAAGAAACTAGAAGAGGGCCTTCCTCAAGATCGAGTCATTACATACGGGGCCGGTAACGCCACTATTTGGGGGCATAGACTGCTTTCGCACACGGTACCCAATTCTTTAGTGGCTTCGAGAAATGGGGCCATGGGAATGGCAGTGCCTGCTGCTGTTGCGTCGTCTCTTATCAAACCAGATGCAACTGTTCTGGCAGTTTGCGGAGATGGCGATTTCATGATGAATGGCCAAGAAATTGCCACGCTTGTAGCCCAGAAATCCAAAGCTATTTTCGTCGTCGTGGATAACTCTGTTTTCGCCACTATCGTTGAGCACCAACAACGTTGGTACCCAAACCGTCCTTCTGGCACGGGGATGACCAATCCCAATTTTGCAGAACTGATGCGTAGTTATGGAGGATACGGTGTTCGTATCAGCGATAACTCGAATTTGGACGAGGAGATAGCCAAGGCTCTAGGACAAGATGGCCCTGTTCTAATCCATCTTGTTCAAGATCCTGAAATGATGTCTCCAAGTGGAGCTGAGTACTAGGCAGATAAATTTCCGTACACGGTTTTACCGCCAACCACGGTTGCTTTGATACCGACTTGAGAGATCTGGCTACTGTCGACGATACGGGGGTCTTCCTCTAGGAGAACAAAATCTGCCAAATAATTTGTAGAGATAACTCCTTTGCGCCCGTTCCAACCAGTTGCCCAGGCGGATCCCCGAGTGTAGACCTTTAGTGCTTCTTCGACGCTGACTCTTTCAGCTGGACCGTACGGTTTCCCGGTTTCCGTAAGGCGCTCAACGAACGACTGGATAACTGACATTGGTGCTCCGTGCGCTACTGGACGGTCTGAACTGCCAGGAAGCACCATCCCTGCGTTTAACAGTGACTTTCCCGGGTAAGATAGTTGACTTCTTGCGGTACCAAGGTTCTTCGTCATAGTGTCACCGTATGTGGCGACAAAATGGGCTTGGGGAACGAGGACAATTCCTTGTTGCGCCATCTTCTCGATTTGATCTTGCCGAATGCAGCCACCATGCTCGATACGATCTGGCATGCAAGCGGGACCATAGAGAGCTCGGGCTTCTGTAATAGTCTCAATCGCGAAATCTACTGCTGCATCGCCAATCGCATGAAGGGCAAGGGCCCACTTGCCGGCAGCCGCTTGCAAGGCCTTGTTGCGCATGACCTCCGGCTCGTCCTGTAGGTACCCATGATTATGTGGGCAATGCGCATACTCCTCTGTCATAGCAGCAGTCGCCCCTAGGAGAGAGCCATCAGTAAAGAGTTTGACCGGCCCGATCTGAAGCCATTCGTTGCCAACACCCGTGCGGACACCTGCGTCAAGTCCAAGCACGTCAGGATCAGATTGGCTTCCGGGGATACTGTGAAGTGCATCCATAGTAATCATTGTTTGTGTTCTATGTAGCAGCCTGTTATGTAGCAGCCTGTTTGATTCCAAGGCTTGATGGTAGGCACCAAACTCTCTGGGCGAATGGCCGATCCAGCCCCCAGCAATACCGGCATCGGTCACGGAGGTGATTCCTTCCGCGACATATTGTTCTGAAGCCGCGCCTAAAGCATCTGCAAGCGTTGCATCCGGGTCAGGTAGGAGGAGATCATTGATATACCTCATCGCGTTCTCGTCGAGCAGGCCGGTGACTCGGCCTTCCCGATCGGTTACAATCTCTCCGCCAGTTGGCTGGCTTTTAGGGAACTCTTCAATGCCAGCTCGTTTGAGAGCCTCCAAGCTCACGGTTAACGCGTGTCCTGAAGCGTGTTTTAGAACAACCGGGCGGTACTCACTGGCTTGATCGAGAGCATCGACGCTCGGGCGTTCCCCAGACAGCTGATAGGGGTTGTAATTAGAGCAAATAACCCAGTCTGTTTCTTGCAAAGATTTAGCATGATCACGAATCTTTGCGTATACATCACCTGCGTCATAGCAAGAAGCCAAATCTACTTCGATGAGGGTTTGTCCGTACCACACTGAATGGGCGTGGACATCATTGAAGCCGGGAAGGACTGTTGCTCCTTTGGCATTGATCTTTTCCACGGTCGAAAGCGAGGCAGGGGTGCCATCGAACAGGAAATCGATCTCTTCGTCAACACCGATGATGTTGCCATTCCACCATGCCATACGGTTTGCTACCGGGCGCTCTGCATTTTGGGTCAAAATGTTTGCGTTATACAGGACTACTGGGGAAAACACGATTATGCCTCCTGGCAATATATCCACGGTCAAGACGAACTTGACACGTGGAGCTCGATGACAGTTGACAATAGTCAACTCAGTCATGACCTTGAACGCAATATTCAAGTGCAAGGGCGCTAGAACTTTGAGTTATGCATCAGCCTAGAATTTAGCCATATTAATGCGACGACGTCACCGTGAGGGAGTCGCACTAACCACTAGCATGGTAGGCGTGAGTGTCACCGTTGTGAAGACTATTGACCAGGCTCGCGCCGCCATCACCGGCGTGGCCTCGGTGGGTCTGGTGCCCACTATGGGCGCGCTGCACGATGGCCACGGGGCCCTGCTCGAACGCGCCCGGGCCGAGAACGAGCTGGTGGTGGTCTCGAACTTCGTCAACCCACTGCAGTTTGACCGGGACGAGGACTACCAAAACTATCCCCGCGATCTAGCCGGTGACGCTGAGCTGGTCACCCGCTACGGGGCCGATGTGATGTTTGCGCCGTCGGTGGAGGAGATGTATCCGATCCTGCCACCGATGGTCAGCGTCTCAGCCGGAGAGATGGGACGGATTTTCGAAGGTGCCTCCCGACCGGGACACTTCGACGGAGTCTGCACCGTGGTGACCAAACTGTGGAATATCCTCCGCCCCGAGCCCGGCACCGCCTTCCGTAGCTATTTCGGTCGCAAAGACGCCCAACAACTAGCGATTCTCACCCGGATGGCCGAGGAACTGAATATCCCGGTCGAGATCGTGCCCGTGGATCTGGTGCGGGCGCCCTCCGGGTTGGCGCTGTCCTCGCGCAACCAACGCCTGGATGAATCAGGTCGCGAACGTGCTCGCGGACTCTCCCAGGGACTGAATTTTCTGCGCGAGCAAGCCGAAGCCGGCCACCGCCTGGATCTGGACCGCGCTCGTGAGTTAGTGGCTGCCGAGGAACAGGTCACCCTCGACTACCTCGAGGTCGTTGACCCGGCCACGCTACAACCCCTCGAAGACCTCTCCGCACCCCTGGCCACCCCGGCCCTGGCCCTGGTGGCCGCCTGGGTGCCACCGGTGCGCTTGATCGACAACATGATGTTAGAACCCCCGCAAAGGAGACCCCGTGACTGAGATATCCGCCCGCCAAGACCTCTACCGCCACGTCAACGGTGATTGGCTGAACACCCACGAGATCCCTGCCGACCAGGGTGCCTACGGGGCCTTTATGGAACTGCGCGACGAGGCCGAAGAGGCCGTGCACGAGATCCTGAAAGACGCCGAGCTGGACACCAGTGCCACCCGGTTCCCCGCTGATCAACCCACCGCCCGCATCGCAGCGCTGTACCGGGCCTTTATGGACACCGAGGCCATTGAAGCCCGGGGGCTGGAACCCATTGCCGGCGAACTGGGCCAGATCGAAAACGTCTCCACCCCCGAAGAGTTTGTGGCCCTCTCGGCCCAGCTGCAGCGCCAGGGCATCTCGGGGCTGATCGCGGCCGGGTCGATGCAGGACGCCGGGGACCCGCGACGGATGTTGCTCCACCTGATCCAGGGCGGGATCGGCCTTCCCGATGAGTCCTATTACCGCGATGAGAAATTCGCCGAGATCCTGCAGGCTTATCAGGACCACATTGCCGCGATGTTCTCCCTGACCGGAATCGGGGGAGACAACCTCCAAACCGGCGACGCAGCCGCGGCCGTGGTCGATCTGGAGAAAAAGATCGCCGGCTACCACTGGGATGTGGTGGCCGTGCGCGATGCGGTGAAACGTTACAACCTGCTCACCCGGGAGGATCTGACCGAGGTTTTCGGACTGGCCAACACCTATCTGGCCGCCCTGGGTGCCGATGACTTCTCCGAAGTGGTGGCCTGGCAACCGGACTTTCTCACCGGCATCAACCAGCTCCTCCACGATGAGCCACTGGACACCTGGAAACTGTGGCTCCAATTCCAAGTCATCTCTTCTTCGGCGCCGTATTTGAGTGACGACCTGGTGAATGAAGACTTCGATTTCTACGGCCGGAAGCTGGCCGGCACCCAAGAGGTCAAGGCCCGGTGGAAGCGTGCGGTCTCCTTCGTCAACGGTGCCGTGGGTGAAGATGTCGCCCAGCTGTATGTGGCCAAACACTTCCCGGCCGGTCATAAAGAAGCCATCGACGAGTTGGTGGCCACCCTGCTGAAGGCCTACCGCAACTCCATTAGCTCCCTGGACTGGATGAGCTCCGAAACTCGCCAGCGGGCTCTGGAAAAACTTGAGCAGTTCAACCCGATGGTCGGCTACCCGGTGAAGTGGGAGGATTACTCGGCCATGGAGGTCTTCCACGACGACCTGATGCGCTCGGTGCGTTCAGCCTCGGCCTTCCACTTCGATCGTGACCTGGCCAAGATCGAGGAAGGACCCGACCCCGAGGAGTGGCACATGACCCCGCAAACGGTCAACGCCTACTACTCTCCGGTGGAAAACGCCATCGTGTTTCCCGCCGCCATCCTGCAACCGCCGTTTTTCGACCCGCAGGCCTCGGCAGCCGAAAACTTCGGTGGCATTGGTGCGGTGATCGGTCACGAAATCGGCCACGGATTTGACGATCAGGGATCCCGTTACGCCGGTGACGGGTCACTGCACGACTGGTGGACCGAAACCGACCGGGAAGCCTTCCAACAACGCACCGGACAGCTGGTCGACCAGTACAATCAGCTCCACCCGGCCGAAGCCCCCGACTACCAGGTCAACGGCGAGCTGACCCTGGGCGAGAACATTGGCGATCTGGGTGGACTGGGCATCGCCCACCAGGCCCTGGAACTCTACCTGGGCGAGACCACCGAAGAGATCGATCGCGAATTCTTCATCGCCTGGGCCACCGTGTGGCGGCAACTGACCCGACGGGAAACCATGATCACCCGGATCAGCGCCGACCCACACTCGCCCAATGAATTCCGGTGCAACCAGGTGGTGAAAAACCTCGACAGTTTCCACCGGGCCTTCGGAACCCAACCCGGGGATGACATGTGGCTGGACGAGGACCAGCGCGTGAGCATCTGGTAGTGCTCTAGATGAGTGAATCCTAATCTCTTCAGCTCAGCTTCGAAACCCGCAACATATGCTTCCATCGGGCCGGACACCTGTACTCGGCTCGATTTTCCTATAACCACCATGATTGGCTCTCCTTGTCTCCAAAATGAATGGAGTACAAGTCCAACACGGTCCAATGATTATGCCGATAGTTTCTGCCCAACACCCGCATGAATCCGGCGATCTGTCACAGGTATCGGCATAACCCACACCTCGGCATAACACGAGATATGCGGATGTCGGCATATCACCTGGGACATCACGAAGTTGGCGGGCCCAGTCAAGGGCATCTACTACGACGCCTATGTGATGCTGGATATCTTCTCTCGGATGATTGTTGGCTGTGTCGTTCATGCCCGCGAATCTGCTGGTCTGGGGGAGGAATTTATGCAAACCGTGTTTGGCGTCTATGGGATTCCCAAGGTGGTGCACGCGGATCGGGGTTCGTCGATGACCTCAAAACCCGAGGTTGTCAATTCTGTTGTGTACGGGGGTTGGGTTTACAGGTATGGGTTCATTCGGTCGGGGTAGGCTGCCGCGAGTTGGGCTAGTGCCTGTTTCCAGTTTGTGGTGACTTGTCCTTCGACGAGTCTGCCGGCGGCTTTGCGCTGGCTGGCGGGTTTGCCGCGTTCCTTGGCTCGTTGGCGTGCGCGTTTGTCCTCGATCGTGCAGATCGCTAGCCACAAGAGTTTCA
>NZ_RDQR01000016.1 GCF_003703835.1 Auritidibacter ignavus | reverse complement strand
AGGCACGTCGAGGTCTTTCAGATGGCTTGTGTAGGAACTTCCATCATCGGAAGGCCTCGACCTCTATCCAGCTATCGACGCGCCACTTCCCCGAGACCCCCGTCTACACCCTCGATTGTGAAGAGCCCCTTTGGGCCCGATAAGAAAGTGGAGGAATACTTGCAAGCCGTGGTAGACGGTGAAGCCTCGACCGCGGTGGAACTGGCCGACCCGAATGTGACTAATGATCGGCGAGGCCTGCTGAATGATGAAGTTTATGCGGCAGTCGAGAATCGTCCTACCGAATACCGCATCGGTGAGGTTGGTGAACAAGACGATGCTGGGAATGTCACGGTCGAAGCGTTTTTGACTCAGGACGGCCGGGAATATCCGATCACTGTGGAACTGACCGCCGAGGGTAACCAGGCAGTCCTCTTCGACGACTGGAGGATAACCTCTGCACCGTGGAGTTACGTCTACATGAGCCAGGGCCCCTCTACGCTGGAAGTTAACGGTGTAGAGACTGAGCTGTCACCTGCGACAGAAGGAACGGAGATTTCCGAGGGACCCAGCCCGGAGGACTCGGACTACTTTTCGGATGAACCCCAGGATGGTGATGTCGACGTCCCCAGCCTAGATGAACCAGGTATGATGCCGGCCCTCCCCGGTACCTATACTTTCCAGGCGCCTGAAGGTAGCACCTATGTCTTCTACGGTGATGATATTTCCATCACCGTCACTGCGGAGACATCAGATCCGACAGCCGCTGAAATCGTACACTTTGAACAGCAATACACCGATCAGCTGATCGAGGATGTGGTCGCTGACGTCGAATCCAGATTGGCTTCCTGCGTGACCAATGAGAACGTGATTGTGGTGCCTGAATGTGAGGCAGTTTCCTATGAGTCAACCATCTACGAGGCCACCCGCATTGTCTCGCGTAACTGGAGCGAAGGTCCCACGATCCGGTTGAACTCCGATAACGACTCAGGGTATAGCTTAGGCGATGATCAGGTTCCTGCCGAGGAGCTTACTGGCGACTTGTTTGTCACCGTCGACGCGGAGCTTGAGATCGAGTACGAATACCGTGATGAGGGTGACGAAGACTGGGAAGAGAGTTCCACCACCCTCAATCTATTCACCCCACTGAGTGTAACGGATGAGGCGCTTTCAGTTGTGGTGGATGGTGATTCCTTGAGTGTTGATTACTCTTCCTTGCGAGAGATGAACCCCTCGAATGTCAAGAGTGACACCTACAGTAACTATGATTCTCCCGCTGAGCCATCCAATGGTGAGGATGGGCCGGATGAGACATAGTAGTTCGACCTATCGGGGGAACGATCAGAAATGATCCCGGCAACGTATTCAGCAATCTGTCGTGACTATTGCTGAAAACGTCGGCCGAAGGTATCCGTTCACAGGAATAACGCGCGAATCGATTACTGCGCCTGCTGACGACAACAGGTTCATCGCATGTAGGGGCTCATCGTATTCGAGGGTGTGGGAGACGTCTGAAGCCTCCGGTTTCGTGGGGGGCTTAGGCCGGCCCGTTGGGCGTTAGTGGGCGGGTGAAAAATGCCAGTATGTCCTCTGCTCGGTTGATCCCTCACGGTGTGGGATTCAGCATCAGACGACTGTCCGTCGTGGCCCGCCCGACAACCCAGCAACCCGACAACCCGCTGGCCCGCTGCACCGGGCAGATAAGACCCTGCTGACAGGCACCCTCTGCCCAAGCCCCCATCACAACAACGGAACAGGAAGCAATCATGAACCTGTTGGCTAACCCAGGCTTCACCGTTGTCGACGTGACCTGGGGGCTCTACCAGGACATCGTCACCGCCTACAGCACCCGAGAGAGGCGACGGCACAACGCTGTTACACAAAGTCATCTCCGGCCCATACGATCCAGTCGCCGATGACTGGAGGAGCTCAAACGACTCGGACGAACACGCAAACCCCGAACAGAAAACATACTCGCATTCTTCACCCGCCCACCAACGCCCAACGGACCGGGCGAAGCCATCACGAAACCGGTAACTTCAGGCCCCTCCCACACCCCAAATACGATGCACCACATTCCTGTGGAGGCGGTTTTGACCCAGGGCGGACGGGAGCACACGGTCACGTTTGAACTCGCCACCGCTGGTCAGCGGGGCGTGGTGTTTGATGACTGGACGAGCACTTCCACAACCGAAGCGTACCTCCAAACCGCCGCCGAGGACCTGGACCACTCGATACGGGCCCCCACCGGTGGTGATGTCTGCCTTGCCTGGAACCCTTTGGGCCCCTTGCCTGGAATCTCTGTGTTTCACGGGTCTGAAAGCACAAACGACTCCTCGTGGGGCGGTGATGTCACCGTTACCGTGAGTGTAGATATCCCCGATCCCTCGGCCGTAGCAACCGTGGAGTTCGACCAGGGCTATACCGGGAGCTGATCGGTGATGTGGTCGCTGGGATCGAAGCTCGAATCGATGGGGTTAACACTGACAAATATGAGGGTGAATGGAGCAGGACGAGACCACCATCGAGCCGCTGGATGTGTGGGACCTGCCCGATCAGGAATCCTTCGTGGTGACCGACGGCGAGTCCTTCACGCATAACGACCAGGCACCCATGACGACCTTGAAGACTCAGCCATGAGGGAAAGCACCCCCTCCCTTGCCGCGGACGAGAAAACCAGGAAGCCGACCATTTATCTGGGCAGTTTGCTATGCCCCGGGAGACAGTCCAACTATCCAGTGGCCATCTGGCCATCGTCCTCATCCTCATCCACCCCGATCCCCGATGTATACATCGACCGTGGGGCGCTGGCTGATGTTTGGGAAAAGTGCCATGAGGTATCGATCTCGAGCACGACTGTGTATACACTGGGGTGATGTGAGAGCAAGTGACCTAGCTTACGAAACACTTCGGGATGACATCATCCATTGGACCTTAGCCCCGGGAAAGGTACTGGCTGAAGTAGAACTCTCGGAGCGACTCGGTGTATCCCGCACACCGGTGCGAGAAGCCATTGCCCGGCTGGTCGCTGACGGCTTGGCCACCCAGCAGGGGACTCGAGCCACCACGGTCTCCGATGTTTCGTTGCCGGAAGTGCGTCACATGTTCGAGTTGCGCCGGTTGCTCGAAACAGCGATCGCCCGAGCCGCCGCGAGTGCTGATCAGATGCACCGTGAGCCGTTCGTGGAGTTGGCCGAAGCTTTTGAGAACGCTGCCCGGCGACACACACTGGAATCCGAACCCTATTATCAGCTGGTGTCCCAGCTTGATGACCGGCTCGACCAGGCCGGGCAGAACTCATATATCACCGCCGCGGTGAGAAATCTGCGGATCCACCTGCAACGGGTGCGACTGATGGCCCAAGATGATCCGGACCGGTTGCGCGCCTCAGCTTCCGAACACGCAGAGATCGCCCGGGCCGTGGCCAACGGTGATCCCGATGTTGCCCAAGCCGCGACCACCCTCCATCTGCACCACGCCCTCCGACACATTCTTGACCACGCCCTGACCCCCGCATTCAACGCCGCCATTGCGGCAGATCATGAAAGGACATGTGACAGAACATCATGAAAGACCATACAGTACGGGTTTACCGCTCCGAAGAGAACCTGCCCCGAGAAGAGCAACTGGCTTATCAGCTCGCTCGCGTTGCCGCCGATGAGGTCGAGGTCACCGAGGAAGTGCGGGAGATGATCATCAACCGGATCATCGATAACGCCGCGGTCGCCATCGCCTCCCTGAACCGGGCCCCGATTATCTCCGCTCGGTCGCAGGCCACTACACACGAGGTCTCCCACGGCGGGTCCGGTGCCTCGATCTACGGCGTGGAGACCAAAACCTCTCCGGAGTGGGCTGCCTGGGCCAATGGGGTAGCGGTGCGTGAGCTGGATTATCATGACACGTTTCTGGCCGCCGAATACTCGCACCCCGGAGACAACATCCCGCCGATTCTGGCTGCCGCCGAACATGTGGGAGCTTCCGGCCACGATCTGATCCGCGGTCTGGCCACCGGGTACGAGATCCAGGTCGATTTGGTCAAGGGGATCAGTCTGCACGCTCACAAGATCGACCACGTCGCCCACCTGGGGCCCTCGGCTGCGGCCGGGATTGGGACCGTACTCAAGGCCGATGTGGAGACCATTTTCCAGGCCATCGGGCAGGCGTTGCACACCACCACCGCGACCCGGCAGTCGCGGAAGGGTGAGATCTCCACCTGGAAGGCACACGCTCCGGCTTTTGCCGGCAAGATGGCCGTGGAGGCCATGGACCGTGCCCTGCGCGGGCAGACCTCGCCGGTGCCGATCTACGAAGGCGAGGATGGCGTGATCGCTTGGTTGCTGGATGGCCCGGACGCTGAATACACCGTCCCGTTGCCCGAGGCTGGCGAAGCCAAGCTGGCCATTTTGGATACCTACACCAAGGAGCACTCAGCCGAATACCAGGCCCAGGCCTGGATTGACTTGGCGCGCAAGTTGCACCACGAGCACCCCGAGGTGGCCGATCCGGCCAACGTTGAATCGATCAAGATCGCCACCTCGCACCACACCCACTACGTGATCGGTTCCGGAGCCAACGACCCGCAGAAGTACGATCCCACCGCATCGCGGGAGACCCTGGACCACTCGGTGCCCTATATCTTCACCGTCGCTCTGCAGGATGGTACCTGGCACCACGTCAATTCCTACGCGCCCGAGCGCGCCGGGCGTGAAGACACCGTCGCCCTGTGGCACAAGGTCACCACCGAAGAAGATCCGGAATGGACCCGTCGGTACCACTCGCTTGATCTGGATGAGAAGGCCTTCGGCGGTTCGGTCACCATCACCCTGACCGACGGATCGGTGATCACCGACGAGATCGCTGTGGCCGATGCGCACCCGCTGGGTGCTCGTCCCTTCGGTCGTGAGCAGTACATCAACAAGTTCCGCGCACTGGCTGAGGGCGTGGTGGATGAAGAAGAGATCCAGCGCTTCCTGTCGGTGGTCCAGGATCTGGAAAACCTGCCGGCCGGTGAGCTGGGACAGCTCAACATTCGCGCGACAGCCGGTGTGATCAATCCGGCCGATGATCCTCGGGGATTGTTCTAGATCTGGTCGTGCCTGACCGATGTATGTCGTAAGGAGAGGATGACAAGCCATGCTGTACTCCACCGTCGCCCCCGAAGCGAAACGCCAACACCTGCGGGAGATTCTCAAACCCGGGGCTGCCGTGCAGTTTCCCGGAGCATTCAACCCGCTCAGCGCCAAGCTGATCTCCGAAAAGAATTTCGATGGCGTCTACGTCTCCGGCGCGGTGCTGGCCAATGACCTGGGGCTACCCGATATCGGGCTGACGACCCTATCTGAGGTGGCTACCCGCGCCGGGCAGATCGCCCGGATGACTGACCTGCCGACCATCGTGGATGCTGACACCGGATTTGGCGAGCCGATGAACGTGGCTCGCACGGTGCAAATGTTGGAGCTGAACGGCCTGGCCGGGGCCCACATCGAGGACCAGTTCAACCCGAAGCGGTGCGGACACCTAGATGGTAAGAACGTAGTCGACACCGAGACCATGATCAAACGCATTGCTGCTGCGGCAGATGCCCGGATCGATGAGAACTTCCTGATCATGGCCCGCACCGACATTCGGGCCGTGGAAGGCCTGAACACCGCCATTGATCGGGCCAAGGCACTGGTCGATGCCGGAGCGGATGCGATCTTCCCGGAGGCGATGAAGGACCTGAGCGAATTCGAGCAGGTCTGCCAGGCCGTGGATGTCCCGGTGCTGGCCAATATGACCGAGTTCGGTAAGTCCGAGCTATTCACCCGCCAGCAGCTGGCTGATGCTGGTATCGCAGTGGTGATCTACCCGGTCACACTGCTACGCTCAGCCATGGGAGCCGCCGAACGGGTGTTGGATGAGATTGCTTCCTCGGGGACGCAGCAAGCCGCCGTGGACCAGATGCTCACCCGCGCCAGGCTATACGAGCTGGTGGACTACGAGGCCTACAACACCTTCGACACCGGAATTTTCAACTTCCAGGTGCCCGGGTTGGACATTGAACAGAACGCTGAGAACCTCTAGACCCCTGGTCGCGGAGGGAACTAGATGTGGAAGGAATACTCTCAACCATGAGTGAGAACACCGAGATCAAGAAAGGACTGGCCGGAGTTGTCGCAGACTACACCGCCATCTCCAAGGTCAACGCTGAGACTAATTCCCTGCTCTACCGCGGGTACCCGGTCCAGGAGTTGGCCGCAGAGAAGTCCTTTGAAGAAGTAGCACTGTTGCTGTGGACGGGCGAGCTTCCCACCGAGGAAGAACTGGCTGCCTTCACCGAATTCGAACGCGCCAATCGGGCCTTGGACCCAGCGGTCAAAGAAGCCATTGACCTGTTGCCCACCGACTGCCATCCGATGGATGTTGGCAGGACCGCCGTCTCCGTTTTGGGTGCCCGCGACGATCGCTCGGAAGACTCCTCCCCGGAGACCGAGCTGGCCAAGGCTCAAGAGATCTTCGTGGCGTTCCCGGCCGTGGTGGCCTACGATCAGCGTCGCCGGCGTGGTCAGGAGATCATCGAGCCCCGCGATGATCTCAACTATGCCGAGAACTTCTTGTGGACGACCTTTGGCGAAGAGCCCGCCCCCGAGGTCGTGGATGCGTTCCGAGTGTCGATGATCCTCTACGCCGAGCACTCCTTCAATGCCTCCACCTTCACCGCGCGGGTGATCACCTCCACCCTGGCCGATATGCACTCAGCGATCACCGGTGCCATCGGGGCTCTGAAGGGATCGCTCCACGGTGGGGCGAACGAGGCCGTGATGCACACCTTCGAGGAGATCGGCATCCGTACCGAGGAATCCCGCGAAGAGGCCGCCGCGCGGGCCAAGAGCTGGATGGAACAGGCCCTGGCCGACAAGAAGAAGGTCATGGGCTTCGGCCACCGGGTGTACAAGAACGGCGACTCGCGCGTGCCGACTATGAAACAGGCCCTGGATGCCATGGTCGACTATTACGGTCGTGGAGAGCTGATGGGCCTGTACGACGGGCTGGAAACCGCCATGTCGGAGGCCAAAGATATCAAACCCAACCTGGACTACCCGGCGGGGCCTACCTACTACCTGATGGGCTTCGATATCGAGATGTTCACCCCGCTGTTCATCGCTGCCCGGTTGACCGGTTGGACCGCCCACATCATGGAACAGCGTGCCAATAACTCGCTGATTCGCCCGCTGTCGGAATACAACGGTCCCCAGGAGCGTCACCTGTCCTAATGTGCGGTGACAGCGCTGTTCGGCCCCGGGATCTGCTGTTGTGGCGGGTTCCGGGGCCGAGCTGGTGTCCGTCGTCGTTTTCGCGCGACGGACACCGTGCGAGCGGGCATTTGTCACCTGCTCGTGAAGAATTCTCGCAACGTTAACGTTCGGGCCATCTTCCGGTATGACGGGTGGTTTTACCCTAGGGACTATGCGCTTTTCACCATCACCACACCCTGCAGATCAACCACGAACCCTGTCACTTGCCGGCCTGGCATTGCGCGCTACGTGTGCAGCCACCGCAGCCGGTGCACTGGTAGCAACCTCTACCATCACCAATATCGCCCTCACTCCAGCCGTGGCAACCAACCAGGAACAGCCGACCGATAGTCCCCAGGCACTTGATCAGCAGGGCCAGACTGATCAGGACGAGCAGGAAGAGGTGCAGTTCAGCGTTACCTCGGGCACCTTTGACGAAGAGCTGGTCAACCCCACCGAACAGTCCTACGAGCAGGCACCCAGCGAGGTAGCGCAGCTGGACGAGCAGACGCTGGATACCAACTCTGAGGGCCCGGGGCGACAGCCGTACCAGATCTACCAGGTCGACAATGCTCGGGCCGGCCAGATCATCACCGTCACCGCCGTGGTGGACCCCAGCCGGAAAGTCCAGCTGATGGTCTGGGATCAGCAGGCAGGCGAGTGGGAGCTGGCCGCCGATGAGCAGGGGCAGGCCCCCGAGAACACCGAGCTCAATGCGTTGCTACGCGCTCAGGCCTTCAACGACCAGGGACAGGCCTACGTGGCCGTGGTCGGCGAGGACCCACACATGACCGGTTCCACCGAGTGGAACCCCACCGACGCCCCGGCTTTGGGTGGCTTCCGCGATCCCAGCACCTATGATTTTTCGATTGCCCACATCACCGACACGCAGTTCCTCGCTGAGGGGGCGGTGTCTGAGGATCCGGAAGTAGCCCAGCGCTTCGGTCAGGTCTACCGCGACCAGGTTGAGTGGATCGTGGACAACGCTGAGGATCGCAAGATTGCCTACACCGGTCACACCGGTGACATCATCGAAAACTACATGAACCTCAACCACTCCGCCGAGCACGCTCGCAAGGAGTTCGGTTTTGCCTCGCAGATGCAGCAGATCCTGGATGATGGCGGGGTCCCGAACGGTATTTTGCCCGGTAACCACGATAATAAGTGGGGCCGGGAAGATAACTCGCTGTACAACGAGTTCTTCGGGCCGGAGCGCTACGAGGCGCTCTCGGAGACTTGGGACAACGCCGAATACGGTGGCCCCTGGGCCGAAGGCGACAACGCGGCGCACTACGACCTGTTCTCGGCTGCGGGACAGGATTTCGTTGCCGTGCACCTGCCGTACGGTCACAGTCGCGAGATGCGGCAGTGGGCCAGTGAGATCTTCCAGTCCTTCCCCGATCGCGATGGGTTACTGTTCACCCACGCCTACCTGCAGGCTTCGAATAACGATGACGGTTCCATCTCGGGGATCGCGCCATATGGCTTCCACGGGTTCCTGGGGGGTGAGGGGTTCTACATTCGCGATGAGGTCGTCGAGCCCAACGAGAACGTCGTGATGGTGCTGTCGGGTCACTATCACGGTACCGCCTGGAACGTGAACCACAACGGTCCTGGTGCACCCAGCTTCGAAATGCTGGCCGACTACCAGAACTATGAGGTTGACGGAGAACGCCGGACCGGGTTCATGCGCCTGTTGCAGTTCGATGTGGACGACAGCGAGGTCACGATCAACACCTACTCGCCGACCTTGGACTCCTTCGACGCGCCCAGCTACGACACCTCGATCCCACGGAATTACATTCCTGAGTCGGACCAGTACACCGTGCCTATCTCCCTGAGCGCGCGCAGCACCATGCTACGGACCGACGAGGTGCGCGTGGGTGAAGCTGACGAGTCTGAGTCACAGGCACCGGTGCGTGTGGACCCGATCTCCGACGTTCACGGTACGGTCAACGAGCCCATTGAGGATGTTCAGGTCGTAACGCACAACGCGGAGACGGTCACGATCTCCGGTCTGCCGAGTGGTCTGAGCTATGACGGTGAAACCGGCGTCATTTCGGGAACTCCGACTGAGGCGGGAACCTTCACCGCTACCGTGACGGCTACTGGTGAAGCTGGTGAAGACACCCAGTCGGTGCGGTTCGTCATTGAGCCGGAACCAGAAAACCTGCAGGTGAGTATCGCCGAGATCGCTGATCAGACGGTGACCGTCAACGAAGAGATCGACCCGATCGCCGTTTCGGTCGAGCCGGCCGATGCTGAACTGGATGTCACCGTTGATGGCTTGCCTGAGGGCGTGTCCTACAACGCTGAGACCGGCGCGATTGAAGGAACTCCGACCGAAGAGGGAAGCTTCGAGGTCTCGGTGCGGGCTCAGAATGAGTCTGGTGACTCCGCTGATGAGATCACCTTCACGCTGACCGTTGAAGCTGCTCAGGAGGGGCCGACTGATGGGCCTGGTGACGGTGAGTCGTCTGATGAACCGAGCGAGGATCAGACCGAAGAACCGAGTGAAGAGCCCGGTCGCGACACCGATGGTGACGACACCGACGGTGACGACACTGACACCGATGACCAGGCCGGCTCTGACAAGGAATCTGGCGAGGATTCTGGCCAAGATGCCGGTGAGGACCAAGCTCAGGATACCGAAGGCGACACCTCAGCTGAGGACCCCCAGGCAACTGAAGACAACGAGGGAACCTTGGCGGCAAGCGGTGCGACAATCACGTTGGGAGCGCTCGGTTTGGCAGCGCTGTCGATCGGACTGGGGTGGGTGCTGATGCGCCACCGTCGCCAGGTCTAATTGAGACCAGCGTGGCCTCGTGAGGGGGTCTCGTGCAGTCTCACGACCTTCGGGGAGTGCTACGCCGAGAGATTGGGGTGGGGCTCCCCGTCGTGTTGGTCGGCTTGTTGCTGGAGTGTACGAGCGCGAGCTTCTTGGGCGCGAACGATCGGACGACGTGCGAGGAAGGTGACGACGAAGCTGAGCACCAGTGCAACAATCACACCAAGGTTGGAGTAGGCCCAGTCGCCGTCTTTTCCGCCCAGAGGCCCCAGGAAATAGCCCTGCCAGTTGTTCCACGGCGCCTCGGCGGCGAATTGGTTGATCACCAGTCCCCAGCCGATGATCGAGCTGATGACGAAAGTCACCAGGGAAATCAGGTCCCAGGAACCATAAAGACCGCGGGGGTTGAATAGGGAGGGCTCGTGATAGTCCACGCGCCGGGTGAGGATATCTGCGATGAGGATGCCGGCCCAGGCAGCCAGGGGTACACCGAGGGTGATCAGGAAGGACTGGAATGGGCCGAGGAAGTCTTCGGCGAAGAACACCACCCAGATGGTCCCCACGGTCAGGATCAGCCCATCGATGCCGGCTGCCGCCGGGCGGGGGATTCGAATACCTAGGCTGAGCAGGGTCAGCCCGGAGGAGTAGATGCCCAGCACCGCCCCGGAGACTAGTGCCAGCAGTGCAGTCAGCCAAAACGGGATGATCGCCCAGGTAGGCAGTAGCAGTGTCAGCGTGCCCACCGGGTCTTCGGCGACTCCATCGACCAGGACAGGGTCGGAGCCGGCCAGTAACAGTCCGATGGTGACCAGGATGATCGGAGCCGCGGCACCACCGAGGGTATTCCAGAAGACAATCGCAGCGTCAGAGGCGGAACGGGGCTGATAGCGCGACCAGTCGGCGGCGATATTGATCCACCCCAGGCCGAATCCGGTCATGACCATCACCATGGCGCCGATAGTCTGTTGCAAGCTTCCCGGCGGGGTGGACAACACCGCAGCGAAGTCGATCTGGGGGATCACCAGGATGAGGTAGACGATGGTGACCACGCCGGTAAACCAGGTCAAAAATCCCTGGAGCTTCATGATCGTGTGGTAACCGGCCACCGAGGCGGCGACGATGACAGCGGAGACAAAAAGAGCCGCGATCACTTGAATCCCGGTGCCATCCCCCCAACCCATGGTGCTGAACACCGCACTGGTGGCCAGCACCGCAGAGATGGCCAAGAACGTTTCCCACCCGATGGAGGTCAGCCAGGATATCAGGCCGGGAACTTTTTGGCCGTGGACGCCGAAGGCTGCCCGTGAGAGCACCATCGTGGGGGCAGAGCCACGTTTCCCGGCGATCGCGATCAGGCCACAGAGTAAGAACGAGACGACAATACCGATGATCGACACAACGAAGGCCTGCCAGAACGAAATGCCGAAGTCCAAAACCCAGGCACCGTAGCTCATGCCGAAGACCGAAATATTGGCGGCAAACCAGGGTTTAAAAAGGTCGGCGGGTTTAGCGGTGCGTTGCTCGGGGGCGATAACCTCGATCCCCGTGGTTTCGACCAGCGGTTTGGTGCTCATAAATTCGGCCCCTTGTCGTTGTGGTGAAGAGTGAGTGCGTTTGTCAGTGATGCAGAACATTATTGATCAGAATGATGATAGTGACGCATTGGAGACAGGTGGTCTCAATAATGGAAAAAACTCACGGTGAACAGCGTCATAACCTGACACAGTAGCCGACCAGGACCCCGAGGTGCATAAAAGTGCATAAAAGAGTCCCACAACATAGCCAGAACTATGTCGTGGGACCTTAACTCGGCGGTAGCGGAGGGATTTGAACCCTCGGTACGGGGTTACCGTACACGACATTTCGAGTGTCGCACCTTCGGCCGCTCGGACACGCTACCTGAAGTTTCCCGGAGGAAACTTGACCCACATAGCATAGCCGACATTGCGCGCACTCTCCAATTGAGTCGATGTGCTTAGCGGCGCGCGCGGAAGAAGGTGCGCAATAGAGTAGCGGATTCCTCGGCCATGATGCCTGCGATGACTTCGACCTGGTGATTGAATCGTGGCTCCCGCAGAACATCCAAAATTGATCCACAGGCGCCGGTCTTGGGTTCCCAGGCGCCAAAGATCACGCGGGGGATCCGGGCGGCCACAATTGCCCCAGCGCACATTGCACACGGCTCGAGCGTGACGATCAACGTGGAGTTTTCCAGACGCCAATCAGCCGAGGCGGCCTGGCGGATGGCCAGCATCTCAGCGTGGGCGGTGGGATCGCCAGATACTTCGCGACGGTTGTAGCCCTGGCCAATGACAGTGCCGGTGTGGTTGACGACAAGGGCTCCGATGGGAACGTCGCCGGCGCGGGTGGCTGTTTCTCCGAGAGCCATGGCAGTTTGCATCCATGTTTCGAGCTGGGCGCGGTCCGGCAATGGGCCGGGCCCGCAGGGAGGATCACAGGCTCCTGTTTCGGTCACGTATCACAGCTTAGCCGTGGGCCCGTTCTCAGGAAATCCAGTCGGGTTGAGTAGAGTTTGGAGCATGCGATTCCACGTTGTTGATCATCCCTTGATTGCCCATAAACTCACCGCGCTGCGCGATGAGAATACGCCGTCACATATTTTCCGTCAGCTCACCAGCGAACTGGTGACGTTGCTGGGATATGAAGCCACCCGCGACCTACCCGTGGAAGATGTCGAGATCAACACGCCGGTTGCCGCGACCACAGGCGCCCGTCTGGCCGCACCCCGTCCGTTGGTGGTCCCGATCTTGCGGGCCGGTCTGGGCATGTTGGAAGGCATGATGACGATGACTCCGACCGCTGAGGTCGGTTTCTTGGGGATGCAACGCAATGACGAAACTTTGGATATCATCACCTATGCCGAACGACTCCCCGGGGATCTGGCCGGACGCCACTGTTTCGTTCTCGACCCGATGCTGGCCACCGGGGGAACGCTGGTGGAGGCTATCCGTTTCCTGCACGAACGCAAAGTTCGGCGGGTGACCTGCATTTGCTTGGTGGCCGCTCCGGAAGGGTTGAAGAAGGTCGACGAGGCATACCACCAGATGGACATCGATCTTTTTGTGGCAGCACTCGACGATAGGTTGACCGAACAGGCCTATATTTCTCCAGGCCTCGGTGATGCCGGCGACCGGCTCTACGGTACGGCGGAGTAATCCTATACAGGGATTTCTTGGGTCCAAAAGGAATGCATCGCTATATTACGAGTGATTTTTCTCATATTCAGGGCTGATAATTTCAGTATGTGGGATATGGGTGGGCCGTGTACTTGCGTTACGGGAATGTTACGGGGGAATCTAAGGGGATAGAACATTGTCGAGGCGACGCTCGTCTCGCCGGATGAATCGCACGATGGGAATGCGATGGATCGGGGACAGCGTAGTGTCGCAGAGTCTGTGTAAGGAATTGCATTCTATGTCCAGCTCAGCCCAAGGATACGTTCACATTTCCGTCCGCAATGCTCGCCGTCGAGCCGAACGGGCTCGGATGGTCCAGGAGCAAGCGCATCATACTTCTCGTCGTGCTGAGTCTGAGGCGATGCAATCTGATCATGCCCGCGCGGACGGGCAGGTGCGTGAGCCCTCGACCATGATGGCTCGTGACGAGGCTCACCCGGGTCTACAGCCGGTGGCGCAGGAAACTGAAGCACGTGGATTCGTGATCTACGTTGGCATGGATGAAGGACTGGCCTCGGCGGCTGGTACCTCGCTGACCAGACTGGCCAATGAATTGCGCCACTACGTGGAATCGCTGGTTCCTGGGGCGGATACTCACGCAGCTGTGGCCGTTGCCCCGGCCGGAGCTGCCGGTGATGACCTCGAGGTGGTCCGGCAGGTGCTGGGCGATCCGACGATGAATGCCGGGGTTCGTCCTGACTTGGCCCAGCCACCAGCTCCCGTCTCGACACGTCAGCCCGGTGTCTTGATCGACCTGGCCCGCCGTGAAGTGTTGCTGGACGGTGAGCCGTTGAATCTGACTTTCAAAGAGTTCGAGTTGTTGAATTACCTGATCGACAACGGATCCCGCACGGTGAATCGTGACGAGCTGTTGCACGCGCTGTGGGACGAAAGCGATGAGGTCCCCAATGAACGCACCATTGATGTGCATATCCGCCGCTTGCGCTCCAAGCTGGGACGTCTCTCCGGCACGGTACGTACGGTGCGCGGTCAGGGGTACCGCTTCTACGAGCACCCTGAAGTGGTGGTCTGGGCTGCTCCGGAATATTCCATTTAGATCGGGTGGCCACGATAGCAGTGAGGGTATGCCGTGATGACTGTGCGAGGTAACGATCAGCAGAAAACATTAGTGATCATCCGGCACGCTCAAGCCGAACACGGTCTGGGGGTGGCTGACCATGAGCGCACTTTATCAGCCACCGGAGCTCAAGACGCCCCGGAAGCGGGGAAGTGGCTTCTCACTCGGGGGCTGATCCCCGACCAGCTCATCACCTCGGATGCAGTACGTACCCGACAGACCACCACCTGGGTTCTCTCCGAGCTCGGCGAGCAGGCGGTGACTCCGGCGTTGGATCCACGGCTTTATGAGGCCACCGCGGCCCAGGCGCTATCGGTGATCAATGAAACCGAAGAATCAGTGCGCACACTGTGTGTGGTGGGACATATGCCGTGGGTACAAGACCTCGGGATGCGACTGGCCTCGGTCGCTTCTGACGAGCAATCGGTGATCCGGATGGCCGAGCATTACCCCACGCTGGGCATCCAAGTTTTTGAGATCTCAGCGCGTTGGGCGGAGCTGGATGGGCGGGATGCCCGCATGGTGGATTTCATCGCACCGCGGGGCTGATCAACCGCGGTAATTGGTGGTAATTGGCAAAGTCCGCAGATCGGGCCGAATACCCAAAGGGGAATGCTCCAAAAACTGAAAACCCACACCAGAGCGGATGTGATCTCGGACATAAAAAAGCGCGCCCTAAGGGATTCGAACCCCTGACCTTCTGTTCCGTAGACAGACGCTCTATCCAGCTGAGCTAAGGGCGCTGGGTCATCATGACCGTTGAATACTATACGCGGATCAGAACTGAATGCCAAATTGAGGCAAAACCCGCGTGAACACGCACCTCAGGTCTCGACGTGCAACGATCTCAAGCGACACCTCAGCGACGTCTAAGGGGCCGATGTGACCAAGAGGGAAATTCCGCTGGGGCGCTGATAGACTGGCCACAGGAGTAACACTGATCTCATCACGTGCTGATACAACGGCGTGTTAGTGACGATGATCCGATTGGTGGGCTGAGGTAGCTCCCAGCATCGGGTGGATGAGCGTGCTGACTCCGTTTAAACCGAGACCCTAGACTCTAAGGACCCACATGGTTGCTCATGTTGCCTCGAATGATCTCTCCGCACTGGAGGAAAATGCACCCACGACCTACCGTGACCTGCTGGATTGGGTCAAGGAGGTCGCCGGGCGTACCCAGCCGGACTCCATCTATTGGGTGGACGGATCGCAAGAGGAGTATGATCGGCTCGCGGCGGAACTGGTTGAGGCCGGAACGTTGACCAAGCTGACCGATCCTAAGTTCCCCAATTCCTATGCGGCATTCTCGGACCCCAGTGACGTGGCCCGAGTGGAGGGGCGGACCTTCATCTGCTCCGAAAAGAAAGCCGACGCCGGATTCACCAATAATTGGATGGATCCTCGGGAAATGCGCGCCATCCTCAACGACGCCTTCGCCGGCTCAATGCGTGGGCGCACCATGTACGTGATCCCCTTCGTGATGGGGCACTTGGACGCCGATGACCCCAAGTTCGGTGTCGAGATCACCGACTCGCCCTACGTGGTGCTCTCGATGCGGATCATGGCCCGGATTGGTCAGGATGTGCTGGACCGGCTGACTGAGACCGAAGCCTTCTTCGTCCCTGCCCTGCACTCGGTGGGTGCCCCGCTGGAAGAGGGCGAAGAGGATGTCGCCTGGCCGTGTAATGACACGAAGTGGATCGTGCATTTCCCCGAGAGCCGCGAAATTGTCTCCTACGGTTCCGGATACGGCGGAAATGCTCTGTTGGGCAAGAAGTGCTACTCGCTGCGTATCGCCTCAGCCATGGCTCGCGACGAGGGATGGCTGGCCGAGCACATGTTGGTGTTGAAACTCACCAGCCCGCAGGGCGATGTCCGGTACATTACCGGCGCCTTCCCCTCGGCGTGCGGTAAGACCAACCTCGCGCTGATCGACCCGACCGTGAAAGGGTGGAAGGCCGAGACCCTGGGTGACGACATTGCTTGGATCCGCCCGGACGCGGAGGGCACTCTGCGGGTAGTCAATCCCGAGTTCGGCTTCTTCGGTGTCGCTCCCGGCACCGGTTGGTCCACCAACCCCAACGCGATGCGGGCAATCTCCAAGGGCAACAGTATCTTCACCAACGTCGCCCTAACCGATGAAGGGGGCGTGTGGTGGGAAGGTCTCACCGAAGACACCCCGGAGCATTTGATCGACTGGCGGGGTCAGGACTGGACTCCGAACTCCGATACCCCAGCTGCCCACCCCAACTCGCGGTTCTGCACCCCGATCACCCAGACGGATATGCTGGCCCCGGAGTACAACGAGCCCAACGGCGTGCCGCTGGACGCGATCCTGTTTGGCGGACGCCGGAAGACCACGGTACCGCTGGTCACCGAAGCCACCAGCTGGACCGACGGCGTTTTCAAGGGTGCCACACTGTCCTCAGCGCGCACCGCCGCGGCGGAAGGCCAGGTCGGCGAGGTACGTCGGGACCCAATGGCCATGTTGCCGTTCATCGGATACGCTGCCGGTGACTATGTACAGCACTGGTTGGATATGGAAGATCAGATCGGCACCGAGAAATTGCCCAAGATCTTCTTGGTCAACTGGTTCCGTCGCACCGCCGACGGCGATTTCGCCTGGCCCGGGTTCGGCGAAAATTCTCGTGTGCTGAAGTGGATCGTCCAGCGACTGCAGGGCGAAGCCGAGGCGATCGAAACACCGATCGGTCACGTCCCGACCCGCGATTCGCTGGATCTGACCGGCCTGGATGTGTCCCAGGGCCAAATTGATGCTGCGTTGCACGTCGACCGCGATGAATGGAAGGCCGAGGTCGAACTGATCGAGGAATGGTTCGACAAATTCGGCGACAGCCTGCCACAGGCCATGCGCGAGCGACTCGACCAGCTCAAGGCGGATCTGGAGGCATAACTCCACCTGACTCTCGAACACGGCGGTCAGCACCGACTGTCACCGTTGCCCCGTGACCGTGCACACCTCAGCACGATGACGGGGCAGTGGTGGCTCCGGTGTATCGGGGAGGTGCTTTCTTCCTGATCGCCCGGCTGGTGCTCTATCAGCATGATGTCAGCATGATGAGGCCGGTGCGATGACCCAGGGCACTGAGGATCCGCACGACGGCCAGCACGCATCGGCGGGGCTCGACCGGAACCTCGCCGAGCAGGCACAGCGACGGCTGCGGGAAGACCAGCTCATCAACAACGAGCTGACCGCCCTGGTGGCCACCTCGGCCTTGGGGATGGGATTCGATAAACCCGATCGGGGATTCGTGATCCGCCTTGGCGCTGGCGGAATAAAGAACCCGACCGGATTACTGATCGCGAATGGCGGCCAAGGCCCGATCACGAACCTCAGCCATCACGGATTCGTCCTGGGCCTCACCGTTGTACCGTAGCAAGGGCTCGGTGTTCGAAGGCCGAACGTTGAACCACCAGCCACCGGACTGGGAGGCCACCGTCACCCCGTCGAGCCGGTCAACCGTGAGGTCGTTATCGGCAGAGTCGGTCTGGAAGGCCTCCAGCACCCGCGCGGTGGCCGCCTCCTTATCGGCAACCTCGGAGTTGATCTCGCCGGAGGCGATGTAGGGGTTGAATTCTTCGGCCACGTCGGACATGGCCCGTTCGGTGCTACCCAGCACGGCCAGCACGTGCATGGCCGCCAACATGCCGGTGTCGGCGTTGAAGAAGTCCCGGAAGTAGTAGTGGGCCGAGTGCTCACCACCGAAGACAGCATTCTCCTCGGCCATGACCGCCTTGATGAAGGAGTGCCCCACTCGGGTGCGCACCGGTCGTCCACCGCTGGCGGTCACCAGCTCCGGGACCGCCTGGGAAGTGATCAGGTTGTGAATAATCACCGGGGTCTGTTCACCCTCTGCCTGAGCACGCTGAATTTCACGCTGAGCCACGATCGCGGTGATTGCCGAGGGCGAGACGGGGTCACCGTTCTCATCGACCACGAAGCACCGGTCGGCGTCACCGTCGAAGGCCAGTCCCAGATCGGCGCCGGTTTCGCGCACACGTGCTTGCACATCCTTGAGGTTCTCCGGCTCCAGCGGGTTGGCCGGGTGATTCGGGAAAGTACCATCCAGGGTGAAGTACAGCGGATCGATCTCGATCGGTAGCGCCTCGAGAAGCTCATCACCCAGCACCGCCGGGGTGGTCTTGCCAGCCATACCATTACCGGCATCCACCACGATCTTCAGCGGACGAATTTGAGACAGATCCACCAGGGAGCGCAAAAACGTGGCGTAGTCAGTCAACGTCTCGGTATCGGAGTACTCGCCGGGGTTTTCCACCGCAGGAATCCCGCCCTCGTTCAGGTAGCGCTGGGCTAGCTGTTGAATCTCGGCCAGCCCGGTGTCGGCCGAGATCGGGCTGGCCCCGGCACGTGCCATCTTCATCCCGTTATAGGAGGACGGATTGTGACTGGCGGTGAACATCACGCCCGGAGCATTCAATACTCCCGTGGCGTGGTAGAGCATGTCGGTGGAAATCAGCCCCAGGCTGGTGACATTGGCCCCGCGGGATCGCGCGCCGTCGGCGAAGGCCTGCATGAATTCCGGTGAGGAGGCGCGCATATCGCCACCGACGAGCACAGTGGCACCGGCCAGCTCGAGCACATCCACGAAAGCGGCTCCCACCGCCCGCACGGAGTCATCGGTGATGGTGGACCCGACAATGCCACGCACATCGTAGGCTTTAAACGATTCGGATAGGTCAACGACATCTGGTGTTTGAGAACTCACATCAGACACTCTAGCCAGTCAGTGCCGATTGTGCCGAGCCTCGGCAGACGCTGGAGTTCCCAACCCCGGGCGCTCGGCCACAGGCCGGGCTGAGAATGACGGTGCACTCCAGTTACCGACCAGCTGGGCAGCGTACCGGACCCACCGAATGAGACGAACAGACCGGTCAGGAGGCGAGACAGACTGTGGGTGAGAATCGTGGATGATCAGCACACAGCCACCCGGGCGTGGCACGGGCACGTGCCTCAGACCGCCGGATACCGCCGGTTATTGGCGGGCCTCTTGTTAGCCGGGATCGCCACGTTCGCCCAATTGTACTCACCCCAAGGGCTACTACCACTGATCTCGGCGGATGTGCAGATCAGCGCCGATCAAGCCGCACTGTTGATCTCGATGGCCACCGCCGGGCTGGCGCTGGCGGTGATCCCGTGGTCTTTCGTTGGTGATCGTCTGGGACGCAAAAAAGCCATGGCCATCGCGCTGATGGCGGCCTTGATCTTCGCCGTTGCCTCGGTGGTTGCGCCGTCGTTCAACCTCATGCTGGTGTTCCGGCTCCTGGAAGGCATCAGTCTCGGCGGGGTCCCGGCCCTGGCGATGGCCTATTTGAATGAGGAAGTTGATCGCAAGTATGCCGGCCAAGCTGCCGGAACCTACATCGCAGGCACCGTGATCGGCGGACTTATCGGCCGGGTGATCGCCACGCCGATCGGCGACTGGGCCGGGTGGCGAGTCGGGATGCTCATCGTCGTGGTGATCGCCGGCATCTCAGGGATCGGATTCTTATTGCTCAGCCCCGATGCCAGAGGGTTCACACCCTCCGGGCACAGCATCAAACACGCGTTGGTGGCGATCACCGGCAATCTGAAATCCCCGCAATTGATCGTCACCTATCTGCAGGGCATGTTGCTGATGGGCGGGTTCGTTGCGATCTACAACTTCCTGGGATACCACCTGATGACCGAACCTTTTTTCTTGCCCGCTGCGGTGGTCTCCGTGATCTTCTGGGCCTACGTGATGGGGATAGTCACCTCTCCGATGGCCGGGCGTTTGGCCACCCGTTACGGGCCAGCGACGGTGCTGCTAGCGGTTTCGGCAGCCATGGTGATCTCGGTGGCGCTGACACTAGTCCCCAATGTGTGGGCGATCTTGTGGGGGCTGATCATTTTCACCGGAGCGTTTTTCGCCGCCCACTCAGTGGCCTCCGGCTGGGCGGGTGCGGCCGCGGTGGCCGGCCGGGCACAATCCACGGCGCTGTACAATCTCTGCTATTACGCTGGATCGAGTCTTTTCGGATGGCTCGGCGGAGTGTTGTTGGATGCCCACGGTTGGCCGGGCACCGTGATGATGACCATCGTGTTGACCCTCACCGCGGCGTTGCTGGTGGTAGCCGTTGTCATCACCCGGGGGATCCGCCATCGTCGCGGGTAGGTCATGTGACCACATCAGGGCGACAGAATGCGCTAGGGGACCGTAGAATTGTCCCCATGGAATACCTGATCCCCGTGCTCATCATCCTTGGTGTTGCTGTTCTTGTTGCCCTGGGGTATCGCGGGGTAGCCGCTGTGGCGAAGAAAAATAACGGCTCCTCCAAGCCGTCTCGGTCCTCCTCGGGGACCGGTGGCGGGTCTCAGCGACGCGGTGGTGGATTGTCCGAACGGATTTCACCGATCACCGCAGCGCAAGCCTCCACGCGGTTGGATGAAGAAGACCACCGCCAGGTTTATCGGCTGATTGCCGTCGGTAAGATGCGGGAGGCCGCCATGCGGTACCGTGAGGCGACCGGTGTGTCCTCGATGGATGCGATGCTGGATGTGCAGGCCCTGGCGTCCTACCCACAGGAATGGATCAGCATCGACGAGGCCGTGTCGTCCTCGGAACCGGACACGCCCCACATGGCACGTGACAGTGTTGAGAATACTCCTCTAAACGATCGGGACGACCAGCGCGACCAGGACGATCTGACCCCGACAGACCGCTCAGTACCGGATGACTCCGATGGTGCTACATCGGCTGATCAGGCTGGCTCGGAGCAGTCCCCGGCAACGGAGGACGGAGAACAGGAACTGACCGACCTCACGGTTCCCGTCGAGTGGGAAAACGAAGATTTCAGCACCCCGGAGCCTCGTGGTTTCCAGGTCGAAGTCATGCGCGATAACGGCACCGTGCAACTCTCGAGTGAGGACCTCCCACCGTGGCTACGAGATCAGTTACGGGCGATGGTGCGTGATCACCGCATTGACGAGGCAGCCCAAACCCTGTCAGAGCACACCATGCTCACGGTGCCCGAAGCGATGGACCTGATGCAAATCTTGTCGCAACAGGATAATAATCCCCAAGACGACGCCTAGGCCTCTAAGCGTCGTCCTCGCCGACCGGTCCGCCTTCACCTTCCCAGTTTTCCACCTGGGTCACTTTGCTCCGGGGGAATTTGGCGCGCACCCCCTGACCACCGTGGGCATCCTCGGTGATGAATCGGGCCCCGAGATTCTCCAACGTTGTTTTGAGCTGGTGGGATTCGGCCTCGGAAAGTTCGCCCACACCCTTTTCGAAGTCGCGGAGCTGTTGGCGAGATAGTCCCGCTTCCTGCGCGACGTACATGGGGTTGACACCTGCAATGGCCCGAGCAGCCCGAGCCAAATGACCGTTGAATTCAAGTTGTTGACTCATATCACCATAGTCTCATGTGCCACGCGGGGATTCTAGGGCCTACTGTGCCACCGGCCACTGTCAAGCGTGGGTTGTGATACCGCGGTGATCCTAGTTTTGTCGTATCACCTGACGTTTTGGGGGCATAAATGACACCAACACGATTGGGTCCAATTCCGCTACTTCCCTTTATTTGCAACGAAAAACCCCGGAAACTCGACGGTTCCCGGGGTTATACGCGGAGGCGGGGGGATTTGAACCCCCGGTCCGGTTTAACCCGGACCCTTCATTAGCAGTGAAGTCCATTCGGCCGCTCTGGCACGCCTCCAGATGTGCCCTGAGGTAGGCACAACTCTCTTAGCATAGCTAACCCGGGGCTCGATCTTCAAAACAGCCAGATGACGCCACGGTCGGTGACTGACCCCAGTCTAGCAATTGTGCTTCAGATCACTCCTGCTGTATGTTGTGTCTGAAGGAAGGCATTGACACCATCACAACGACAATCATGGAGATGATGTGATGAACCAGCAGGTTACGACGAATCAGACCTATCAGGATGTCTACCGCTACGCCACAGACCATCCAGAGCAGTTTTGGTTGGAGAACGCAGCGTCGCTTCAGTGGGAGAAGGCTCCCAGCGTCGCAGTCGAGCAACCCGATGAGTTCCACTGGCGGTGGTTTCCTGATGGCGAAATCAACATTACGGTTCAAGCCCTAGACCGGCACGTTGCTGCCGGTCACGGTGATCGAATCGCGATCTACTACGATTCGGCGGTCACCGGGGATAAGCGAGCCGTGACCTACCAGGAGTTGCTGGAGGAGGTCGCCCAAACCGCTGGAGCTCTGCAGGATCTCGGCGTGACCCGGGGTGACCGAGTGTTGATCTATATGCCAATGATTCCCGAGGCGGCGGTGGCGATGCTGGCTTGTGCCCGCTTGGGAGCGATCCATGTGGTGACCTTCGGCGGTTTTGCTGCCAAAGAGATCACCACACGAATGGACGATACTCAACCGAAGGTGGTGCTCACGGCGTCTGGTGGGATCGAGCGCACGAAACAGATCCCGTACTTGCCACCGATCAAGGCCGCCATCGAATCTGGAGAGCATCAACCGGAGTATGTGATTGTCAAAAAACGGCCCCAGTTCGACGAAGAGGCCCGAGACTTTGATCCATCATGGTTGGACTGGGACGAGACAGTCGCCACGGCTAGCGCCGCGGAGGCCGTGCCGGTGGCCTCCTGTGACCCGCTGTACCTGCTTCACACCTCGGGTACCACCTCGAAGCCCAAAGCTGTCATGCGTGACCAAGGTGGATACGCCACCGCGTTGGAGTGGTCGATGCCTCGTATCTACGACCTGCATGCCGGTGAGGTGGCATTTGTGGCCTCCGATATCGGCTGGGTGGTGGGGCACTCGCATATTATTTACGGACCCCTGATCACCGGGGCATCCACCGTGCTCTACGAGGGGAAACCGGTGGGCACCCCGGACGCTGGAGCTTTCTGGCGGGTCGCGGAAGAATACGGAGCGAAGATGCTCTACGCGGCTCCCACAGCATTCCGCGCGATCCGGAAAGAAGATCCGCGCGGTGAGGAAGTGAAGAAATACGATCTGTCTCGTCTGGAGAACGTGTTCTCGGTTGGGGAGCGACTCGATGAGGCCACCTACCACTGGATTGTCGAGATCACTGGCAAGCCGGTGGTCGATCACTGGTGGCAGACCGAAACCGGATGGCCGGTGGCGGCCAACCCCCGTGGCCTGGAAAAGCTCCCATTCAAGCCCGGCTCCCCGACGGTGCCGATGCCCGGATTCCAAGTCTCTATCGTGGATGCAGCCGGAGAACCCGTGGCTGACGGGATGGAAGGCAATATCGTCATCAAGCTTCCGTTGCCACCCGGGGCGTTGATCGGACTTTGGAACGAGGAAGATCGATTTAAGCGCTCGTATCTGGAAACGTTTCCGGGATACTATCTCACCGGGGACACCGGGTTTATCGATGAGGATGGTTACATTTTCGTCCTGGGCCGGTCGGACGATGTGATTAACGTGGCCGGACACCGGCTGTCGACCGGGACTTTGGAAGGTCTGGTGGCAGAACATGACGCGGTGGCCGAATGTGCCGTGATCGGGGTGGCCGATGAGCTCAAAGGTCAGAAACCGGTAGCCTACGTTGTCTTGGCAGATGGTGCCGAGATTTCTCAGGATCAACTGGCCGAAGAGCTGATCGCCAAAGTTCGGTCAGACTTTGGCGCGGTGGCAGCATTCCGAGATGTTGAGATCGTCTCCGCGTTGCCCAAAACCCGTTCGGGCAAGATCCTGCGCCGGACAATGCGTGACATTGTCGAGGGCAAGGAATACAACACGCCATCAACCATTGAAAACGCCAGCGTGCTGGACAGCTTCGGGCAGGAAACCACCCGACTGAACGGCTAGTTCGATCCACAGAACCGCTCACAGAAGCGGCCCCTCGACGTCCAGACTGCGAAGCGACGTAGCCTGATGTGTCGAGGGGCCGTGCGTTGCGGTCTGTCTGACTCATCACGCGTGAGTTAACAGACCACTGACAGCGGACGGTGTGGGATTTGAACCCACGAGACGGGGTTACCGCCTACTGGTTTTCAAGACCAGCGCCTTCGGCCGCTCGGCCAACCGTCCTGACCGCACTATCATACAGGTCTTGATCCCGATCGGCACCTTCAGATGACGCGACCATGACCCTCGCGACGAGACGAACCACCCAGCAAGGGTAGGGCGATGAGCATCTGCGGTGTTATATCCAGCACAGGTCTGAGACAATGAAGGTATGTTTGCAGCACGGTTTTACACCCCCGCAGGACACGATCAGCCCTCGGTCGACCACCCCTGTGAGGTGAAAGTTGTCGAGGAGTCCGTCCCGGAATACGGTGCGAGGGAGGTATTAATCAAAGTTGCTGCCGCCGGGATGAACCAGGCCGATATCCACCAGCGGGCCGGTAACTACCCCCCTCCGGAAGGTGCTAGCGAGATTCCCGGACTGGAAGTGGCCGGCACCATTGAAGCCGTTGGTGCCCAGGCCGGTCACTGGGACTTCGGTACGCCGGTGTGCGCCCTACTGGCCGGGGGCGGTTACGCCGAATACGTGGCGGTGGATGCCCGCCAGCTGTTGCCCTTACCCGAGAATACGTCCATGACCCAGACGGCCGGACTCGTTGAGGTCGCGGCCACGGTGTGGGCCAATGTGTGGATGCAGGGTGGGGCTCAGCCAGGCGACGTTGTGCTGATCCACGGCGGTACCGGAGGGATCGGTGAGTTTGCGATCCGTGCCGGGCTCGGCCTGGGGTTGCGCCCGATCGCCACCGCCGGAAGCGAGTCCAAGTGCCAGGCCGTGCAACAGATGGGTGCCGAGGCCATTAACTACCGGAGCGAGAGTTTTGTCGATCGGGTAATGGAGCTGACCGACGGCCACGGTGCCGACGTTATCCTGGATACCGTGGGCGGGGCCTATGTGGAGGACCACGTCAAAGCGGTGGCTAGTGGCGGTCGGGTTGTTACCATTGGCACCCAGGGCGGAGCCAAAGGAACACTGAATGTGATGCGACTGATGGCCAAACAGGCCTGGTTTACCGGAACCCGGTTGCGCTCACGGACCGCTGAGGAAAAAGCCGAGGTGCTCGCAGGAGTACAGGCTCACCTCTGGCCGTTGATCGCAGACGGTCGGATCTGTGTCTCCGAACCGGAGGTGTTTGATCTCACGGATGTCGCAGCGGCCTTCGACCGGTTTGGTGACGCTGAGCGACAGGGCAAGATCGTGTTACGGATGCCCGAGGCGTAAGATACCAGCTCAGACGAAACAGTACAGAAGAACACCGAGACCGAAAGTAGCTGAGGCGATGAAGCTGGGTCCCTTTGCGCGTCGTCGCCAACAACGTCGCGATGACCGGGAGTTGGGTCACCATTTGTGGCGTCAGGCCCACGACCGGTTTCATCGCTCGCTGCAACGCTATTGGCAGATCGTGGACCCGGATGAGGAATACGCCCGCAACGTCCAGGGTTTCGTCTCGGCTGAAGAACGCAACGGGTTGATTAACGCCGGCAATATTTTGGCCGATCTGTTGCCCAGGGTGCGGGCATTGTGTGTGGCCGCGCGCCGGGCCAGCCCCGATCAGCAGAGCCTTGATGTGCCCGGAGAATTTCAGGATCTGCACCGGTGGATTTCACGGGCTGCTAATGATTTGGCGGCGGTGGCCCAGGCGGCTGCGATGTTCCGACGGGGGCAAACCGATGTGTATACCGTCGGTCGTCGGGCCCAGAAAGTCATCGAGGACATTGAGGCCGCTGAGGCCGCACTACCCGATCTGACGTCATAGGGCGGGCGGACCTCGATCAGGGGTTGGTCCGTAGCCGGGGTGGCCAGGACAGCAGGCGTTCGGCCGGACCAGCGCCGAACCTCACCCACCAGCCGTGGGCGGCTAGCACGAGGGTGGCTGACAGGCCGATGGTGACCAGATATCCCTGGGCTAAGTTCTCCGGGGCGGGTCGGATGACCAGGGCCAGAATGATCAAATGGGCCAAATAGACGGTAAAGGCGAGACGTCCGGCCGATACCAGGGCCGGGACCCACCGTTTCAGGTAATGCTGGGTTAGCAGACAAACACCGAGAATAACCGCTGCGATCCCGATGCTGGAGAGCAACCATAACGGCATTTCGGAGTGCCCCTGCGCGGTACGTAGCTGATCCCAACCGGCCTCGGAGCCCACAGGACCGAAGAGGTGCATCAACGCGGTCGCGGTACCCAGGCCGATGACCGTGGCGGCCAGGCCGAAGAACACCAGCTCGCGCTGAACGACGGGCGGCCTCGCTCCAGCCGGCCGAGGCTGAGCTCGATCAACGTCAGACCGAAGCAGTGCAAGCCGGTAATACCACCCACATCACCGTGGTGGATGACAGTGGGATGACGGTTTCGATGACGCAGACCCTGACCAGTTTTTGGGGAGGGGATCAGTCTGAGTATGTGGCCGGGTTCTTTCTCAACGATCAGCTTAACCGGTTCGCGGCACTCGACACTGAGCAGAATCAGCCCGCGCCTGAACGGAAGTCGGTCAGTTGGTCTGCACCGGTGTTACTCCTGGATGATCAAGGGCGGCCGGTGTTGGGCATTGGTTCCCCGGGGGACATCAGATCCCGAATATTTTGGCCTCCACAGTGTTGCCGTGGACGTTGAGCGGAGCCAGCCTTGAGCAGGCGGTTACCGGACCGCGACACAGTCTGCAGGGCTCAACCTTGGCCTTGGAAACGGAACCTGCTGCCGAGGTGACGCAACTGGCTGAGGACCAGGGCTGGGAGATTCAGGTCACTACCCGCAACGACGCGGTATTCGGCAGCGTTCAGGCCTTGGAGATCGACTATGAGGCCAGGACCCTCACCGGGGCACCAGATCCCCGTCGCGATGGCGACGTGGAGATTATAGACGGCGATTCGACCGGGGCCGGCTGATGCGGCGTCTCTTGCATTGACACCGTCACCCCGGTGGTGATTGACTTCACAGGGATATTCAGTGACGTAGGTCTCAGACCCTTGATCAGGAGGACCACGATGCCCACCGTGCTGGTCGCGAACCGTGGAGAGATTGCCGTGCGTATCGTGGAGGCAATCCACGCGGTGGGGATGAGCGCCGCCGTGGTCTATACCGCCGACGATCAGGCACACATCCGGCACGCCGACGTGGCGGTGGAGCTCAACGGTACCGGGGTGGGGCCGTATCTGGATATCGATCAGGTGATCGCAGCCGCGCAGTCGGTGCAGGCCAGTTACCTTCACCCTGGGTACGGATTTCTCTCAGAGAATCCGGAGCTAGCCCGGGCCGCCCAGCAGGCTGGGATCGTGTTCGTCGGGCCTGATGCGCACGTGCTGGAGGTTTTCGGTGATAAGGCCCGGTCGCGACAGTTGGCTGTCTCGGTGGGGGGTCCGGTCGTTCCTGCCACGGGGTTGAACCCGGACTTGCCACAGGCTCAAGAATTCTTGGCTGAGCACGGCACCGTGATGATTAAGGCGCTCGCCGGTGGTGGCGGGCGAGGGTTGCGCCGGGTGTCGGATCCGGCGCAGTTGGAGTCACTGATGCGCGAGTGCGCCCGGGAAGCGCAACAGTTCTTCGGGGCCGCAGATGTGCTGATCGAAAAATTCGTGGCCGACCCGCGCCACGTGGAGGTGCAGGTGATCGGAGACGGGCACCACGTGCAACAGCTGGGAGAACGAGACTGCTCGGTGCAACGTCGCCACCAAAAGATCGTGGAAATCGCGCCGAGTCCGCACCTGAGCGAGCAGCTACGGGAACGTCTGACTGTAGCGGCGCGACGGATCGCTGAGGCGGTGCAGTTGAGGTCGTTGGCGACGGTGGAGTTTTTGGTGACCGGTCAGGGACCCGACGACGACCTCTACTTTATGGAGGTCAATCCGCGCTTGCAGGTCGAGCACACGGTGACCGAGGAGATCACCGGTGTGGATCTGGTGGCCGCTCAGGTGCACCTGGCGGCCGGGGCATCACTGACGGAACTCGGTCTGGACCAGCCACCGGTATCGCGAGGGTATGCGATTCAGGCCCGGGTCAACGCGGAGGTATTGGAGGCCGACGGAACGGTGACCCCCACCGCGGGCACGGTGGAGCATTTATCGTTACCGGCCGGGCGCTATGTGCGGGTTGATACCGCGCTTCGGGCACCCGCGGTGATCAATCCCCGGTTCGACTCGCTGATCGCGAAGGTGATCGGACGCTCGGAGACCTTTGCCGGGGCTGCTCAGGTGACCGCCCGGGCGCTACAGGACCTTTCGACCGCGCCGGTGGACACCAATCGTGGCCTGTTGCATGCGATCCTGACAGACGAGCAGTTCCGGTCCGGGGCTATCACCACCGGATATCTCCAGGCTCGACTGCCGCAGTTACGAGAGCACCCGCCAGTCGGGCAACTAGACGACCAGTTGCAGGACGTATCAGCTAGGCGGGCAGCGCTTCCACATCAGGTCACCGCAGAGAGCCGGCGCGCGGTTCCTGAAGGGGCGCAACCCATCAGCACCCAGGTCACCGGGGTCGTGATCTCGGTCGAGGCGACACCGGGCGAGCGTGTGCCGGCTGGGACGACGGTGGCCACGGTGGAAGCGATGAAAATGGAACATCCCGTACGGGCGCGCACCGAGTGCGTGGTGCAGGGTGTGTTGGTCGATCTCGGAGACACCGTCGAAGCTGGGCAACCACTGGCCTATGGTCAGTCGATGTCCGACCACAATGCCGTCTCGAGCGAGTCCAGTGACCCCGATCGCCCGGCGGGTTCGGACCGGACCAGCTCGACCAACCTCGAGGAATGGCAACCGGAGTTGGACGAGCTAGCCCGGCGAGGCGAGTTCGCCCACCAGCACGGGGGTACAGCCAAAGTCGAACGCCAGCACGCCGCGGGTAAGCTCACCGCACGGGAACGGATCGCACAGTTGGCTGACGAAGGTTCCTTTGCCGAGATCGGAGCGCTGACCGGATTCGGTGAGTACGATGACCAGGGTCGTCTGATCCGGGTCAAACCCACCAATTATTTGTCCGGCACCGCCTTGCTCGCGGGGCGACGGGTGCTGTTAGGGGTTGATGATTTCACGATCCGTGGTGGATCCGGAGATGCCGCGATCTATGACAAACAAATCTTCACCGAGCAACTGGCCGGGGAAATGCGGGTCCCGATGGTGCGGGTGCTCGACGGGGCCAGTGGGGGCGGGTCGGTCACCAAAGTGCTGGATGCCCAGGCAATGTATCTGCCGGTCAACCCGGCGTGGAATCACGTGGTCGACAATCTTTCCCGGGTTCCGGTGGTCTCGGTGTGTGCTGGCCCTACGGTCGGGCTCGGCGCGGCTCGGTTTGTTATGTCTCATTTCGGGGTGATGATCGAGGGGATCGGGCAACTGTTCACGGCCGGACCACCGGTGGTCAAAGCCGCCACCGGTGAAGACTTGAGTAAAGAAGAACTCGGCGGGGCCACCGTGCACCGAGGCAACGGCACCGTGGAACGAATCGTGGCCGATGAACAGGCCGCCTATCGGCTGGTCCGGGAGTTTCTGTCCTACCTTCCGTCCTCGGTCGATGAGATCCCCGAGGCCATTGCCACCGATGACCCGGTGGATCGAGCCGATGAGGCCCTCGTCTCGGCGATTCCTCGCAACGAACGACAGATCTATGCCATCGAGCCGATCGTGGAGGGTATTTTTGACCGGGGCTCGGTGTTCCGCTTTGCCGAATACGGGGCCGGCACCTACACGGCGCTGGCGCGACTAGACGGACACCCGGTTGGCGTCATCACCGCTAATCCGGCCCACGGTGCGACGTTATCCCGCGAGGGTGCGATGGCGGTCGAGCGCCTGGTGAACCTGTGTGAGGCCTTCCACGTGCCGTTGGTGAGTTTGACCGATCAGGCCGGGATGACGATCGGCTCCCGCGCGGAACGAGATGCCACGATCCGGCTCGGTGCTCGGGCAATCAGTGCGATCTATCAGGCCACGATTCCGCAGGCCGAGATCATTCTGCGGCGGGTGTACGGGGTCGGTGGTGCTGGGATTGTCAACCGGCACCGGGCGGTGCGTAGCTGGGCTTGGCCCTCGGGAGATTGGGGGTCGCTACCATCCCAAGGCGGAATCGAGGCGGCATTCCGTTCTGAGTTGGCGACTCATCCCCATCCGGAACAGCGCTTGGCAGAGATCACCGAACAACTGCAACGGTACTCCTCACGGTTTCGAACCGCCGAAACGTTCAGCGTCCAAGACATCATTGATCCCCGAACCACCCGCCGGCGACTGTGCGAGTGGATCCATGACGCCTACCGGGTGCTACCGCGTCTTCTCGGGGCGCCCTGCTTCGGTGTGCGCCCCTAAGTACGGCTGGTAGCTCAGAGTCATACCAGCGTGCACCGTAGAGTGGTTTCAGACAGCTCACGGCACAACCGATCCACACAGAGAGGCGGAACAGGAACCATGGTTCATCGGATTGCAGTGATTGCCGGAGACGGTATCGGCCACGAAGTCGTGCCCGAAGGCCTCAAGGTCTTACAGGCCGTTGCCGAAGCGTATCAGGTGCCCCTAGAATTTGAGCACTTTGAGTTTGCTTCGGCACAGTATTGGTCGCAAACCGGGCACATGCTACCGGAGAACTGGAAAGCGATTCTCAGCGGGTTTGATGCGATCTATTTTGGTGCGGTGGGGTGGCCACAGACGGTGCCCGACCATATCTCGTTGTGGGACTCGCTACTGACATTCCGCCGGGAGTTCGACCAGTACGTCAATCTCCGTCCAGTGAAACTTCTGCCCGGGGTTCCCTCACCGTTGGCCCACCGTCAGCCCGGAGAGATTGACTTCGTGGTGGTCCGGGAGAACACCGAGGGGGAGTATTCCCGCATTGGTGGCACCATGTTCGAGGGCACCGAACGAGAAATCGTGGTCCAAGAGACCTTGATGACCCGGACCGGGGTGGACCGGATCGTGAAATTCGCCTTCGAGCTGGCCGAACAGCGTCAGCGGAAACTGACCTCGGCAACTAAATCCAATGGCATCTCGATCACCATGCCTTACTGGGATCAGCGGGTGGCTGAGCACGCCAGACACTTCCCCCAAGTGGAGGTTGAAAAATTCCACATTGATATTTTGGCAGCCCACTTCGTCTTGCACCCGGACCGGTTTGACGTGGTGGTGGCCTCAAACCTGTTCGGTGATATTCTCTCCGATCTCGGTCCGGCGTGCACCGGAACCATCGGGATAGCCCCGAGCGGGAACATCAATCCGACCGGTAGGTTTCCCTCGCTGTTCGAACCGGTGCACGGCTCCGCCCCGGATATCGCCGGCCAGGGGATCGCCAATCCGATTGGCCAAATCTGGGCCGGTGCGATGATGATGGACTTCTTGGGGTACCGCGAGGCGGGGCAGGCGATCGTCACCGCCTTCGAGCAGGTGCTGGCTGACGGCGCGGTGCTCACCCCGGATCTCGGCGGGACCGCGGGGTGCGCAGAGCTGGGAACCGCCATTGCTGAACGGGTCACTCGCTGAGAAATCAGCGTTGCGGGTCGGGGCGTTGAACACCCGGGCGCCCGGACCGGGCACGTCTGGAGCCTCCTACCGGATTCGAACCGGTGACCTGCTCTTTACGAGGGAGCTGCTCTGGCCAGCTGAGCTAAGGAGGCGAGGCTGAACAAGCCACGACTAGAAATCATAGCGGTTGCGGTGGCCGTTGAGCAAAACGTTGTGCTCAAGCATGACAGCTGACCACAGACGTTCGGGGCACGCCAGGGCGAGGACTAGGCGTTCGGGCAGGTGGTGCCGTCCTCCGGTACGGTGCCGTGGATCAAGTAGTCATCCACCACCTCGATGATGCAATCGTTACCGGGAACGTAGGCGCCGTGGCCTTCACCCTGATGGGTGACCAACACGCCGGAATCGAGTTGACTGGCCAGGGCCTCAGACCACTGGTAGGGGGTAGCCGGATCCCCGGTGGTGCCCACCACGACAATGGGGTCTGCCCCGGTGGCAGAGACTTCACGGCCTGGCTCGGGGGTCTCAATCGGCCAGACGTCACAGGCGATCGCTCCATGAGACATATGCGGTCCAAACGTCGGGGAGACCTGCGCGAGTTGCTCGGCGTGAGCATCCATGTGCTGTTGATCGGCATCGACCGGGTGGTCGGCGCAGTTGATGGCATTAAAGGCGTCAAAACTGTTGGTGGTATAGGTGCCATCCGGGGCCCGGTCGGCCGTGATATCAGCCCAGGACTGCACCAGCGACGGGTCACCATCGATGGCCTCGGTCACGCCCTGCCCTAGCAACGGCCACGACGCTTCGGAATACAGGGGCACGATCAGCCCTGACACGAAGGTCCCGATCGGCACATCCCTCCCATCAGCTGCGGTGGGCGTCGTCTCGGCGACATCGGCCAGCAGGTCGCGGACGGTCTCCACGATCTGCGTGGTGGAGCCCTCTAGCTGACATTGATTCGGGGTCTCGGTGCACCAGGTGGCCCAGGCGTGGAGGGCTTGTTCAAATCCTTCGGCCTGAGCCAAGGTGATCTCGTCGGTGCCCACCGCCGGATCGAGCGCGCCGTCAAGCACCATGGCCCCAACCCGATCCGGGAACTGCTCCGCGTAGCTGGCACCCAACGCGGTGCCGTAGGAATAACCCAGGTAACTCAGCTTCTCATCTCCGAGCACGGCCCGCAGAATGTCCATATCCTGGGCGGCACTGTCGGTATCGATATGATCGAGCAGCTCACCGGAATTCTCATCACAGACGCTGGCATACTCTTCGGCCTGCTCGCGAACCTGCGCTAAACCCTCATCGCCGGAGAGATCGCCCTCATCAACGGCGCGCAACTCATCGGTACCGGCATCATCGAAACACTCCACCGCAGAGGAATCACCCACCCCGCGGGGATCAAAACCGGTGATGCTGAAGGCCTCGAGCAGATCCTGGGAAAACAGGGTCTCGGGGTCTTGCTGAACGAAATCAACACCGGAGGCACCCGGTCCGCCGGGGTTGACGAGGAGGCTGGGCTGATCCGCGTCGGTCCCGGCCGGACGGGTCACTGCAATCTGGATTGAGGCCTCCTCGGGGTGGTCATAGTCTAAGGGGACTTGCACCATCGAGCACTCGAAGTCCGTCGTCTGCTCGCACTCGGACCATGCCAGGTCTTGATCGTAGTAGGACTCCAGGTTGCCAGCCTCCTGAGAGATACCGGGGTTCTCATCCTCGTCCTCGGGCTGACCGTTCTCGGTGGGTTCCTCAGAGCCCTGGCCGTCAGTGACAGGTTGCGAATCGCGACCGGTGTTGGTGCTGTTCTGGTCTTGCTCAGACGAGCAGGCAGACAGCCCGAGACTCAGCGCGGTGATGACCGCCAGAGCGGTCGTAGTAGTGCGGTCAGACAGCCAGCGTGGGGCGGTGGGGGATGGGGGCATCGGTGATCCTTCCTCACTCAGGGGCGGGGTCGGCGTGGGATCAAGGCCAGAAACATGGCTTCCAGGGCCAACTGGGGTGGGACATTGCTCCGCAGGCGTAGCCGGGCCTCGTTGATGGCCTGTAGCGCGTTGAGAGGGTGGGCCGGGGTCACGGTACGGGCGTAGTCGAGTAGCTGATCGGTCAAATGCGGATTGATCAGCTCGATATCGTGACGGGTCGTGGCATCCGGAACGTGCTGAATCATCAACACATCCCGGTACAGTCCACTCAGATCAATCATCGCCCGATCTAATGCATCGTGCACGCTACGTTTCGTTCGGGCGGTCTGCTCCTCCTCGAGACGTTTGACGTGGTGGCGCAGTTTCGGCGGAATCGTTTCATCCGCGTTCAACCCCAAGGACCGCAACAGGCTGGCGCGTTCGTCGGCGTTGCGTTCGGTGGCCGAGTCATCGGCTTCTTGCTTGGTGAGTGCGACGAGTTCTTCGGCGGCTGCCACCGCTGCCGAGGCGGTGCGAATGGTCAGTGGCAGGCGCACCACCTTATCCCGGCGGCGCATCGCCTCGTCGTGACTGGCTAACCAGCGGGCCATTCCTACATGGTGTTGAGCCAGCTGGGCAGCACATCGCGCTCGTTGCGGATCGAGGCCGTCGCGGGAGACCAGCAGATCCGTGACATCCTTCAGCGAGGGGATCGCCAAGTTGACCGAGCGGGTGCGGGATCGAATAGTGATCAGCACATCGGCCGGGGAGGGGGCACATAGGATCCACAGCGTGCGCTCGGGGGGTTCCTCAATGGATTTCAGCAACACGTTGGTGGCCCGTTCGGTCATCCGGTCGGCATCTTCCATGATGAAGATCCGCCAGCGCGCGGTGGCCGGGCGGTCCTGGGCCTCGGCGACTAGGGAGCGGACTTCCTCGATCGTGTAGTTGACCTTCTCGGTGGCCAGGATCTTCACATCCGGGTGAGAACCGGCCGCCACCGTGGTACAAGCCGGACATTGCCCACAACCACGTTCGGCGAGCTGCTCGCGCTGACAGACCAGCGACTGGGCGAAAGCTCGGGCAGCGGTGGAGCGACCCGACCCCGGAGGCCCGGTAAACAGCCAGGCGTGGGCTGGGGCGCGCAGTGTCTCGGGACGAGTTAGTTGGGCAATCACGTGGCGCTGGCCGGCCAGATGGCGCCAGACCGGCGGAAACTGGCGCGAGAGATGCGAGTCAGTGGCGAAACTGGAGTTGACGGTGTGGTTCATCGGCGCGACTCCGGGGGCCCCGCGGGTCCGGTCGACGCCGTCGGCTCGATCAATGCCCGGGTCAGCAGATCCTGCTGCACGCGCTGGGCAATGGTGCGGGCGATGTCGCTGACCTCACCGGTGGCATCCAACACGAGGTGGTGTACGGGATCGGCGGCCGCTTGGGCGAGGAAAGAGTTCCGCAACCGCGTGTGGAAGGCGTACCCGGCCGATTCGATCCGATCCTCACCGACACTGTGTTGTCGTGCCCGGCGTCGGTGCGCGCCCAGCTCGGGGTCGAGATCCAACACGATGGTCAGATCAGGACGTAGTCCCGCCACCGCTGGGGCATTGAGCCGTGAGACCAGATCTTCGCCCAGCTGACGGCCGGCCCCCTGGTAGGCCACTGACGATGCCAGAAAACGATCGCTGACCACCACGTGTCCGGACCGTAGTGCCGGGTCAATCACCTCAGCACAGTGGGAGGCGCGTGCCGCGGCGAACAGATAGGCCTCGGTCAACGGCGTGATGTGCTCCTGTGGGGACTCCAACAGTAAAGTCCGGACGTTTTCGGCCAGCGGGGTCCCGCCGGGTTCCCGGGTGTGGATAATCCGCTGATCGGGATGCACCCACGGCAAACCGGCCAACAACTTGTGCAACCGGGATTTTTGGGTGGATTTGCCGGTACCGTCGCCACCCTCAAACACCACAAAATACCCGGTGCGGTCGTCGAGCGCGTCCGGGCGACGGGCAGAAGCAGGATCAAGTGCGGGGTGACTCACGCGGATCAGTCTACCCAAAACCCGACGAGCAACACTCAGGGTGTGATCGAGATCGAAACCAGGATCTGCGCGTAGAATAGCATCATGCTGACATTATCTACCCCCGGGGCGATTGTGCTGACCATTGAGCACTGGCTCAGCATCATTTTTGCCGTGGTGTCACTGGTCATCCAACTCTGGGCGTTCATCGATTGCCTGGGGCGCAAAAGTCGTGACTTCCTGGCTGTGGGACGTCAGTCGAAAAACTTCTGGCTGTTGCTGACCGGGATCTCGGCGGCCGTCGGTACCATCATGACCGCCCTGCCGTTGTTGTTCTACCAGGTTGGAACCACCGGCCTGCTGACTCTGGTAGCGCTGTGTGTGGCTGCGGTGTACTTGGCCGGTCCGCGCCGAGAGATCAAAGGAGATACCGGCGGATACGCCTTTTAGTCCGCGGGTGAGGTGACCGACAAGACCCGATATGCTGGAGCCATGACTCAAAATTATCGTCTCGTGCTCTTGCGTCACGGCCAAAGTGTTTGGAACGAAAAGAACCTGTTCACCGGGTGGGTGGATGTCCCGCTGACCGAGAATGGTCGCGCCGAAGCGACCCGCGCCGGCGACCTGCTGGCTGAGGGTGGCTTTTTGCCCGATGTGGTGCACACCTCGCTGTTGCGCCGGGCCATTACCACCGCGAATCTGGCTCTGGACACCGCTGATCGGCAGTGGATTCCGGTCAAGCGTTCCTGGCGATTGAATGAGCGCCACTACGGTGCCTTGCAAGGCAAGAATAAGACCGAAGTACGCGATGAGTACGGCGAAGAACAGTTTATGATCTGGCGTCGATCCTACGATACGCCTCCGCCGGAGTTGGCAGACTCCTCCACCTGGTCCCAGATCGGTGACCCCCGCTATGCGGACCTGGGAGATAACGCCCCGCGCACCGAGTGCTTGAAGAACGTGCTCGAGCGTCTGTTGCCCTACTGGAACGACGCGATTATTCCGGATCTGGCCGAGGGCAAGACCGTGCTCATCGCCGCCCACGGTAATTCGTTGCGCGCTCTGGTTAAGCACCTGGAGAACATCTCCGACGACGATATTGCCGGGCTGAACATCCCCACCGGAATTCCGCTGGTCTACGAGCTGGATACGGACTTTGCCCCGATCGCCCCGGGACGCTACCTGGACCCTGAGGCCGCTGAAGCTGGTGCTGCCGCGGTGGCCTCCCAGGGCAAGTAGTCGGCCCGGCCATCCGCCACGATGGTGTCGGCTCACCGTCTGCTGGTGATCGATCACCAGGACTCCTACACCTATAACTTGGTCGACCTACTGGCTACCATCTCGGCAACCACCCCCACGGTGGTCGAACACCGTGAGATCACTGCTGAGCTGGTGGCCGCAGTGCGCGCCGGAGCCTACACACATGTGGTGGTCTCACCCGGTCCGGGGACCCCCACCCGAACCCAAAACTTTGGAGCCACCGCCGACATCATCCGAGCAGCCGGTGATATTCCGGTACTTGGGGTCTGCCTGGGTCTGCAAGGCTTGGCGATGCTACACGGAGCCACCATCGACCGCCTACCTCACCCCGCCCACGGCCAGGTCTGTGCGATCCAGCACTCTGGGGAAGGGATCTTTTGCGGGATCCGCCAACCCACCACCGCGGTGCGCTACCATTCGTTGCAGGTTACCGATCTGCCTCAGGGCCGGATGCGGGTGCATGCCCGCACCGAGGATGACGTGGTCATGGCGCTGAATGTTCTCGATGAGCAGGGCGGGCCCACCAACCACTGGGCAGTGCAATATCACCCCGAATCGGTGCTGACCGGGCACGGTCCAGATCTGATCCGGAACTTTCTGGCTCTCGGAGACACCGCGCCTACTGGATCCGGGAGCACCTGCCAGAGTCCTGTGGACAGTCGGTCGGCCAGCATCCAGCACGCCCCACCCCAGCCGGCACACCAGGCCCGGCCCGAATACCGGATCTATTACCGCCAGCTCAACGGGTATCGGGCCGATACCGCAGCGACCTTCGCGCGCCTGCGCGCACGTGCGCGCACGCCTGAGACCGATGTGGCGATCTGGCTGGATACCTCCGCGCCCAGCTCAGCCGGTGCCACCGGACCGATCCGCAGCATCCTGGCTGCACATATCGGCCCGCTGTCCCAAGTGGTCCGCTACCGGGCCACCGATGAGCAGTTGTGGGTGCTCACCGGCTCGGCTGCGGATGCCGGGAACTTCCAGCAACTCCGCGGGAACGCGTTGGAATATCTGCAGGACCACCACCTGCTGACCGACGCCGCTGACTTCAGCCACACCGCCCCGGGGTCGGTTGGATTCCGTGGTGGGTGGTTAGGGTATTTCGGATATGAAGCTTGGCAGCACATCACCCCCGGTCTCCTCACGGCACCACGTCATCGGTCCCAGGTGCCCGACGGGTACTGGTTGCGCCCACAGTGTTTCACTGTGATCGAGCCCGATACCGTCCACCTCTACGCTATCGGTGACCCGCGGCTGCTGGATGATCTCCACCAGGATCTGGTGCCACTGGGTCCCCAGACTGACCCGCCACCGGCAACCGACGAGCGACTCCTCAGCGAAGACAGCTCGCTGACCCCACCCGGTGACACCGGGTCTTGGCAACTGGGTGACGAGCAGTACCTGCAGGCAATCGACCGGATCCAGGAACACCTGGCGGCCGGGGATGCCTACGAGGTATGTCTGACCGATACTTACACCCAAACCGTGCCCGAACAGCTCGACACCTTCGCGCTGTATTGCCGGCTACGTCAGGCCAACCCGGCGCCATACTCGGGTTACTTGTGTTTTGACTGTTTTGCAGGGCTCGAGCTCGACCGCTTCGGTCGGACCGATCATCGCCTGGAGATCCTGTGTAGCTCGCCCGAACGATTCCTGACGATTTCGACAAACGCTGTGGGGGAACGAATTGTCGAATCCAAGCCCATCAAAGGCACCGTGGCGCGTAGCGCGGATCCCGAGCGCGACCGGCAGATCACCGCCGAGTTGGCCACCGACGAGAAAACTCGGGCCGAAAATCTCATGATCGTGGACCTGCTACGCCATGACCTCAGCCGAGTGGCCGAACCCGGCACCGTGCACGTGCCACAACTGATGAATATCGAAACCTACGCAACTGTGCACCAGATGGTGTCGACTATTACCGGTCGGCTTGCGCCCCAGACCAGCGTGGCCGAGGTACTCGAAGCCAGCTTTCCCGGCGGGTCGATGACCGGTGCACCGAAAGTCCGGTCCCTGGAGATCATCGATGCGCTGGAGGCTGGCGCCCGGGGTGTGTACTCGGGCACCATCGGTTGGCTGGGAACTCAAGGGGAAGCCGACCTAAATATCGTGATTCGCACGCTGGTCCGGCATGGATCACGGGTCTCGATCGGCGCCGGTGGGGCCATTGTCGCCGACTCGAACCCTCAGGCGGAACTGGCCGAACGCAATCTCAAAGCCCAGGTGCTGATCACCGCGCTCAACCGCGCCGTCCAGGAGACGACCGCCGACAGTACCCGAACAAGGCCGAAAGGGGAACGACCATGATGCTGGTCTATGACCTGAACCGCGACCGGTTCGACCCGGTTCCGGCCGAGGCCAGCGCCGAGGGGCGAGTGTACGCGGACCAGGTGGTGTTGGCCGAGTCTTTTCGGGTTCGGCACGGTGCCGCACCGGATCTCCGGCGCCACCGAGACCGCTTTCTGGACGGGTGGTATCGATTGAGTGCGCAACCGGAGACCGCCGGCCTTGTGCCCTGCCTCAGCGGTGGCACTGCACAGATCGAACACATTTGGTGGCGAGGCATTCAAACGTTGTCAGAACACGTCACCGACCGGCCAAACCCGACCACCGAGCGCCCGGATCTGTTCCCCCGGATTGCGGTCGAAATCCCGGATCGGTCTGCCCGGGATGCTCCGACGCCGAAGGTGACCTTGTCGTTACGAGTTGCGGCCCCGTTCCGGCAGATAACCCGCCTGTGGATTCCGGCAACCCCTGATCCACGACGGTATCCGATGATCAAAGGCCCCGATCTGGCCAGATTGGCTACCTTTACTCAAGACTCTCGGGCCACGGCGATCCGAGAGGCGGACGTGGACATCGACGATGTGGTGCTCCACGACGGACGAGCCGTGTGCGAAGCCGGCAGCGCTGCCTTGGCGATGGTTGACGACGATCAGCTGGTGTTCTTCTCCGGGGAGGCCAGACTGCCGTCCACCAGTCTGGCCTGGCTCCAACAGGCATGTGCAGAAACCGGGGGTAGATTCGGGGCGATGCGCATCACCGCAGACACAGTCTTGCTCGATGACTTCCTCCGCCGGGTCACCGATCCTCAAGCGGGGGGAGCCATCTATTTCAATGCGCACCGTGGCCCCAGCGCAGTGGTCTTGGCCGGGGCAGAGAACACTGTTCCGAACGTAGGCCGGACGTCGGTGAGTCAGGATCTGTTGGAATGGGTCGAGCGCCTGCGCCTCCGGTGGCTGGACAGCTTCAGGCCCGTGGAGCAACAGTGGCGACAGGGGCCAACCGAGGTGGCGCCGGGTTAGCTGGCGGGGCTAGTGTATTGGGTTGCCCGGTGCGCTACTGCTCAATCTAGATACCGGAGTGAATTCAGCCGATAGGAGCACTCCTCGCCGATTGCCACCGTTTCCGCAATGAGACCCTCATCCCTGAGTCGAAAGAGCTCCGGGAGGACCCGATCGCGTAGCGTCCAGGGGTCGATGGTGTTGACATAGATCTTGGTGCCACCTTCAAAACCAGCGAGCGTGGAGACCCGCCATTTCATCAGCACCCGCCACGGCATGTTCACAACCGAACCGATCGGCTGGGCGTACCACTCTTCATTGGCCGGCACGAGAGGACCGGTGGCGGCGTGCATTGCCTGGACGAGATCGGAGACGCCCCGTAGCTCGTCGGTGGTGTGGTCGAAGGGCTGGGCGTGTTCGGAACGGGACCACACTTCCAAGCAGGGGTAGCGGTGCCCCACCCCGGCGAGCATGACCGCATGCTCGTTTTCGGCCAGCACGAGGTTGTGATAGCCAGCGTAGTCAACGGCGGCTTCGTTATACAGGTTGGGATTCTGGCGTAGCAAAGTTTCTTCACGTGCCGCCCATACGGGAGGTTGGTCAATGCCGACCAGTTGTTTATGCAGGTGATCGAAACTTGCCCCGGCGGGTTTGAGCCAGTTTTGGAAGACCTGGACATAACGCACGTAGCGGTTCTGGGCATAGATACTGCGCATCGCGTCGGCGCTGAGTTCAAAGAACGCCGCATGTTCATCGGGTGTCAACGTACCGGCTGAGGCTAGCTGGTCACTCCGGGTGGCTCCCGGCTGGAAATGGTGGCGACCGATGATCAGCTCGTGGCCGCCACCGAAGAAGGATAGTGTCGCGTTTTCTCGGGATGTGGCGGTGGACTCGATACCGGAGGCCTGGAGCTTGGTGGTGACAATGTCGTCGACGTGTTGCCGACCTGCCGGATCTGCCAGATACCGTTGCATCCGATCACGGTCGGAATGAGAAAGCTGATAGCCGTAGTTTTTCGCCCAATAGTCGTAGCTGAGGATCTCGAACAGGTTGGGCACCCGCCGGAAGTTCCACGGGTCCTCGGTCAGTTGACTGGCAGTTAGCCCGGTCCGAATGGCTGTGCCCACGGTGATTCGGGATTTTTCCGGGGGCGTGTCCATCAGTCTGCCGGGACAAAACGCACAGAAGTGGTCGACCTCGGCGGGGTCGAGGGGCTTAACTGCTGGGCTCGCTACGTTGAGGGGCCGCTGGGCTCTGCCGGGGACGGTCCACACCTGGGTGCCAGAAAATGGGTTGGTCTGTTTGACGGTGCCGTCGGTCATCTTGGTGAGCGGGGGTGGGTACAGCGTGTCAGACCAGGTGGGAACCATAAGTCCTACAGTATGCGAAACGGCCCCGGTGGAGAACCGGGGCCGTGCGCGGGGTAGAGGTGACAGTCTTACTCGGCGGAGGCCACGTTCGGCTCCCACTCACCGGTGACCAGGTAGGCCACCTTGCGAGCGATGGAAACGCTGTGATCGGCGATCCGCTCGAAGTAGCGAGAAGCCAGGGTGACGTCAGCGGTCTGGTACGGGGTACCTTCCCAGCTAGGGTCGGCAATGGCAGCGAAGTTCGCTTCGTGAATCTCGTCGATTTCGGTGTTGAGCTTGACGATCTCACGGGTGAGATCCAGGTCGTGAGTCTTCAACAGTTCATCAAGCTTGACGGCGACCTCGACGGTGTTGTCTGCCAGAGCCTTGAAGGCTTCACGGCGGGATTCCGGAACGACGTGCTCGGGGTAACGCAAGCGGGTCAGCTGAGCGATGTGGCGAGCCAGGTCGCCGGTGCGCTCCAGCGACGACGACATACGCAGGGCTGCGACCAGGGTGCGCAGGTCAGTGGCTACCGGCGACTGTAGCAACAACAGCTCGATGGCTTTCTCGTCCAGGGTGTTCTGCAGATAGTCGATCCGAGCATCTTCGGAAATAACGGTCTCAGCCAGCTCGACATCGGCGGTTTCGAACGCGGTGCGAGCCTGCTCAACGGCACGGCGCACCAAACCGGCAATTTCTTCCAGCTGGTCTCCCAATGCCTTCATATCGGCCTGGAATAGTTCACGCATGTGAATTGTCCTCTTTTCTAGGGTGTCTTTGCTGTCAGTCTAGTCAGCGCGCCGTTTAACGAGCAGTCAGAGCACGGAGAACAGCACAGTAGCCGGCCGCAGGCGCGCGGCCAGATCCCACCATCTCGTACTGAAGTTAACGTCATTTAAACACAAACTAGCTTGGTGTGCACGATAGGTGGCTTTAAAACTTCCGGTGGACCAGAGGCGTTTTTCTCCGTACGCAAGCCCAAAAATTCGGTACTGTGTTGAGGTGTGAACGACCCGGTAGTTATTGGCATCATCTGCGGATTAGCTGGTGTTGTGCTGGGTGTTTTGGCCATGTGGGCGTTGAGAGCATCCGAACAGCGCCACGCGATCCACTACGAGGTCGACGAGCCCTCGATCCCCACCGGCGCAGCTGAAGTTTTGGCTGTGGTGGGGCGCGCTTATGCGGTCGTGGACGCTGTTGACGGTGTAGTGCGAGCTAATCCATCGGCCTATGCATTCGGTCTGGTTCGGGGCCACCGGCTGGCCCAACACAAGCTGATCGAATTGACCAGACGTGTCCGTGCTGATGGTGCAATTATCGACCAGCGCTTTGAACTGCCGCGTGGACCGCTGGGAGAAGGCGCCTGGATGGTCCAGTTGCGGGTGGCGCCATTGAGTGACGAATACATTTTGCTCTTGGCCGAAGATCGTTCACAGGTGTCTCGGACCGAAGCGATCCGTCATGATTTCGTTGCCAACGTCTCCCACGAATTGAAAACCCCGGTGGGCGCGATCCGGTTGCTGGCCGAAGCGATCGATGACGCAGCCGATGACCCGCTGGCGGTGCGACGGTTTGCCGATCGTTTGTCGGTGGAATCAATGCGCTTGGGTGCCTTGGTGCAAGACATTATCGAACTCTCGCGCCTGCAGGGTAAAGACCACGTCGATACGGCCGAACCTGTGCGTATTCCTGGACTGGTCCGTGAAGCGATGGATCGGGTGCGTACGGAAGCTGAACGGAAAAATATTACGCTCAAGACAGCGCAGATGGCCGATGCGATGGTCTTCGGCGATGCTGACCAGCTCATGACAGCGATCCGTAACCTGATCGATAACGCGGTGAGCTACTCACCCGATGACACTACGGTGGGCATCGGCGTCAAGATCGCTAAGGGCCTGGTCCAAATCTCGGTGACGGACCAGGGACCGGGCATCGATGTCGACGAACAAGAACGCATCTTTGAGCGTTTTTATCGCGTCGATAGCGCCCGTTCTCGAGGAACCGGCGGAACGGGTCTGGGCCTGAGTATTGTAAAACACGTGATTGCTAACCACGGTGGTGAAGTTTCGGTATGGTCGCGCGTGGGGCATGGATCGACATTTACGATCCGACTTCCGCTTGTCGACCCTGACACTGTGGATATTATTGACAAAGATGACACGAAAACCACCACCGATCACGGTGGGAAAGGAGAGCGGCCATGAGCCGTATTCTCGTGGTGGAAGACGAACCTTCCATTAGCGATCCACTGTCCTACCTTTTAGAACGAGAAGGGTTTGAAACCACCGTCGTTGAGGATGGGAATGAGGCGGTTGAGGAGTTCGAACGCCACGGTGCTGACCTGGTATTGCTGGATCTGATGTTGCCGGGACAGTCAGGTACCGAAGTCATCCGTCAGATTCGGCAGAACTCGACGGTTCCTGTCATCATGCTCACTGCGAAGGACTCCGAGATTGACAAGGTCGTGGGCCTGGAACTTGGCGCCGATGATTACGTCACCAAGCCGTATTCATCGCGTGAGCTTGTCGCCCGGGTACGTGCGGTACTGCGTCGCCAGTCTGAACCAGAAGACACCGAAGCCTCGATTATCGAAGCGGGCAATGTGCGCATGGACGTTGAACGGCACGTGGTATCGGTCGACGGTGAAAATATTGCGATGCCGCTGAAGGAATTCGAACTCCTCGAGATGCTGTTGCGCAACTCCGGGCGCGTGCTGACTCGCGGGCAACTGATCGATAGGGTATGGGGCCCCGATTATGCCGGTGACTCCAAGACCTTGGATGTGCATGTCAAGCGGTTGCGTACCAAGATCGAACCAGATCCTGCCGAACCGCGCTATCTGGTCACGGTGCGTGGTCTGGGCTATAAATTCGAGCTCTAGTTCTCGTCTTCTCGTCGCGTTGTCTTTTCCTCACCACAACGGCGGTGGGACTGCATCGTGAAGATCAGTTCCACCGCCGTTGTGGTGTGCCGGTACGACGGCCCGGATCGCGCTGGGGTAGGCGGGCTAGTGCCCTTCGTAGTCCTCGGAGTAGGGGCCTTCGTAATCCTGCAGGTGTTCCACGTTTTCTTCCGGATCAAAGTCTTCTTGCGGCACGAACTGCCGGTACTCTTGCAGAGTGCCATCCAGCACGCTGACCTGAAGGTCTGCTGAATCGCCCATGCTCTCGACCTCAGAGTCCACCATCTCGCCGGGCGCACCCGTGGTGTTGTCGATGACCACAGCGTTCTCATCGTCTTCCAGAGCAATCCGTTCGCCGGCGGGAACAGTCCACGTGGCCGAGTCAGATCCGACCTTAATAGTGACCGTGGCCTCTGCATCCGACCGGTTATCCAGGCTACCAATGAAGCGACCGGCCCCATTGGGCTCATCAGAAACCAGAGCCAGGTTGCGGATCGCCATATCGGAGACTTCGACTTGGACGCCGTCGGACGGCGCATAATCCATGGTGGTGGCCTGGTCGTTGATAAACATGCAACCGCTGGTACCGAAAGCGGTCGCGACAACCAATCCCACTCCGGTCGCGCGACGGATAATAGAACCCTTCACGGTGGTTTCTCCTCAATAAAGGTGCGATGAAAAAGTCAAAATAACTCAACCCCGAGGTTACCGTAAAAAGCTAGCGAATGCTTCTGTATGGCATCCCCTCATCAGGGCCTAGCCGAGCACCCGACGACATTCAGCCGATGCCAGCTTAGGGTTCAGCAAGTCGACCCGGTAGACTCTGTACGCGTGGCACAACGATTTTATGACTCCAAGACCGCACAGATCCGCGACTTTGAACCTCTGGTTCCCGGTAAAGTCTCGCTGTACTACTGTGGTGCCACCGTGCAGGGCAAACCACACGTCGGTCATATCCGCTCCGCTATTGTTTTCGACATCCTGATTCGCTGGATGGAGTACAGCGGTTTCGACGTCATCTCGGTGCGTAACGTGACCGATATCGATGACAAGATTCTCGACCGCTCAGCGGCTTCCTATGGGGAAGACTTTCAGCCCGATTCGCTGTATCCGTCCGAAGATCCATGGTATGTGCTGGCCTACCGTTTCGAACGGGCCTTCCACGAGGCCTACACGAGCGTTGGGGTGCGTCCGGTCAGCTATGAACCACGCGCGACCGGTCATATTCCGGAAATGATCGTGCTCATTGAGCGGCTGATTGAGGCTGGACACGCTTATCCGGCCCTGGACGGCACAGCTGACGTGTACTTCGAGGTGGCCTCATGGGCCGAGTACGGATCGTTGACTCGCCAGTCCATCGATCAAATGCAGGATGCAGCCGATGCCGATCCACGCGGGAAAAAGGACCCCCGCGATTTTGCACTATGGAAAGCCGCCGACCCGAAAGACCCCGAGACCGCCGGTTGGAACTCACCCTGGGGTCGGGGCCGGCCAGGGTGGCATCTGGAATGCTCGGCGATGTCGACCAAGTATCTGGGCGCCCAGTTCGATATTCACGGTGGTGGCCTCGATCTGCGGTTCCCCCACCATGAAAACGAACTGGCCCAATCAACGGCTGCCGGAGATGGGTTCGCTCGATACTGGTTGCACAACGGGTTGGTGACGATCAACGGGGAGAAAATGTCGAAATCGATCGGCAATATTGTCACCCCCGAACAAATGTTGGCCTCGGCCCGCCCAACCGCGGTGCGCTACTTCTTGGGTCAGGCCCACTATCGGTCGCAACTGGATTATCAAGACTCCTCATTACAAGAGGCCCAGGCAGCCGTGGAACGCATTGAGTCCTTCCAAGCACGGGCAACCCGTACCGTGGAGGCCACCGGCGAGCGCCAGGTGACCCCGGAATTCCGGGCTGCTATGGAAGATGACTTGAATGTCCCGCAGGCGTTGGCTGCTCTGCACGCCACCGTGCGTGCCGGTAATATTGCTCTGGATACCGGAGATTCTGTCGCTGCGGCCCAAGCGCTGGATCAGGTCAATACGATGGTTAGCGTCCTCGGGCTGGATGATGTCCCAGAAAACGATGACGTGGCCGGAAACAACCAGGTGCTGGATGCGGTAATTCAGGCGCAGCTTGACGCTCGGGCCCAGGCGCGCGCGGATAAAGATTGGGCTACCGCCGATACCATTCGCGACACGCTAGCCGCTGCCGGGATTACCATCGAGGACACGCCTTCGGGCGCCGAGTGGCACCTGGCAGAAAGGACATCGAGACCATGAGCAGCCCCCGCAAGAAAAAAGGCCCCACGAAGGGTAGTGGTGGTCAAGGACGGCGCCGTCTAGAAGGGAAAGGTCCCACTCCCAAAGCCGAGGATCGCACCTGGCACAAAAACTATAAACCCAAGAAAAAACGACCCACGAAGGCGCCGAAAACCAAACACGATGCGGTGGCCGGACGCAACCCGGTCGTGGAAGCCCTGCGCACCGAGATTCCAGCCACTGGATTGTATGTGGCCACCGGCGTGACCATGGACGAACGGATCCGTGAGGCCTTGAAGCTCGCCGCCGATCGAGGTCTTCCGGTGTTAGAAGCCACCATGCCCGAGCTGGACCGGATGACCCGGGACGCCAAACACCAAGGGATTGCTCTGCACATTCCGCCCTATGAGTACCAGGACGCCACGGAATTGGGCCTGCAGCTGATGGCGGATTGGAACCGTGGCTACCGGCAAGAGCCGCCATTGATCGTGGCTCTGGACTCCATCACCGACCCCCGCAACCTGGGTGCGATGGTCCGCTCTGCTGCTGCATTTGGGGTCGACACCGTGGTGGTGCCCGCCCGTCGCTCGGTGGGCATGACCGCCACCGCCTGGAAGACGTCTGCCGGTGCCGCTGCTCGGCTCCCGGTCTCCCAGGTCGTGAATTTGCCGACCATGCTCGTTGAATATCAGAAGGCCGGCATGTTTGTGATCGGGCTGGATGGCCACGGTAGCCAAACCCTGCCGGGGCTTCCTCTCGCCACGGAACCTCTGTGCGTGGTCGTCGGTTCCGAAGGAAAAGGACTGTCTCGACTGGTTGCAGATACTTGTGATCAAATTGTCTCGATTCCGATTGTCGAGTCCACCGAGTCACTTAATGCCTCGGTGGCTGTGGGCGTGAGCCTGTATGAAATTTCCCGCCAACGAAACGGTCGTGCATGACTGAAACGATGACATCCACCTATCCCTCACGGCCCAACCCGTGGGGGCTGTCCGAGTCCTTAGAACAAGTTCCCGACCGCTGGTTGCAGAACTTTGCCGTCTACGCGCCCGGGTTGCAGGCCGCTGATGTGGTCTTCACCTCCGCCGGACTACCGCTGGACCACACTCCCGGCCTGGAGGATCTCACTCGCGTCCAGTTGCCGGGATTGAGCGGTGGCGTGCACCACGGAGTGATCCCGGATCTGCATGACGGGGCGATGTATGCCATCATCGATCGCGCCACCGCCGATGAAGACATCCTCGAGGCCATCCTGCTTGACCCCTACGCTGCTGCGGTGACCGAGCGGGAAGGCTATTGGTGGTCGGTGGCCATGCACAGTTCCTTTGACTGGGACGGAGTGACCCGCCCCCAGGTACCAATGCGTGACACCGTCATCTATGAGGCCCATGTGGCGGGTCAGACCAAGCTACACCCGCACATCCCCGAGCACCTGCGTGGCACCTATGCCGGCATGGCTCACCCGGTGATGATTGACTACCTGAAAGATCTGGGCATCACCACGATCGAGCTGTTGCCCGTCCACCACTGTGTCTCCGAGAATCACCTGGTCGATATGGGGCTGGATAACTACTGGGGCTACAACACCATCAACTACTTCTCCCCGCACCCCCGCTACGCCACAGCAGAATCCCAGGCTCAAGGCCCAGCGGCGGTGGCCACCGAGTTCAAGGGCATGGTCAAGCTGTTGCACCAGGCCGGGCTGGAGGTCATCTTGGACGTGGTCTATAACCACACCGCTGAAGAAGGCCAAGGCGGCCCGGTGCTGTGCTGGCGCGGGTTGGGCGATCGTGCGTACTACCGGTGGGACCCCACCGGTGAGCACTACGACGACACCACCGGTTGTGGTAATGCGCTGGACTTTTCCAATCCCGCCGTGGTGCGGATGACGCTGGACTCGCTACGCACCTGGGCTAGTGATTTCGGGGTCGACGGCTTCCGTTTTGATCTGGCGACCACCCTGGCTCGTGACGAGGAAAACACCTTCTCGCCAACCCACCCGCTGTTGGTGGCCATCACCCAGGATCCGGTGCTGTCCAAAGTCAAGATGATCACCGAGCCGTGGGATGTCGGCATGGGAGGATGGCGGACCGGGCAATTCCCGCCCGGATTTTGCGACTGGAATGACCACTATCGCGATATCGTCCGTGAATTCTGGGTGCTCGGCCGGCGCGCACTGGTGCGCGGGGAACAACCCAGTACCCTGGGACGGTTCGCCGATGTACTGGCCGGCTCGCAGAACATCTTTGCCGAATCCGGGCGCTCGCCGCTGGCCTCGGTCAATTTCGTCACCGCCCACGATGGATTCACGCTGGCCGATGTGGTCAGCTACGACCACAAACACAATGAGGCCAACGGCGAAGATAACCGAGATGGAACCGATAACAACCGGTCCTATAACCACGGGGTGGAAGGTCCCAGCGATTTGCCGTCGGTTTCCCAAGCCCGGATGCAAACCCAGCGCAACGTGTTGGCGACCCTGGCCTTGTCGCTGGGGGTCCCGATGATTACTGCTGGGGACGAAATCGGACGTAGCCAAGGCGGAAATAACAACGCCTACTGTCAAGATAATGAGATCTCCTGGACCGACTGGTCGCTGTTGGACACACCCGAAGGTAAAGATCTTCACGATACGGTGCGCCTGTTGCTGACCATTCGGCGCAACTTCATGGCCGGCCAGCCCTACACTTACCCCTCGCAGTCGAACATGCTGTGGTTCAACGACGAAGGCCGGCCAATGAGCGCGGTCGAGTGGGAATCCCCGCAAGAGCGTTTCTTGCAAATGTTGCTCTCCGCCCCCGAGGGTAGTGTCGACGGTCTCGTGGTCTTCAATGGGGGGCTGGAATCCGAACAGTTCCGAATCCCCGATCTGGCCGAGTTGGCTACAGAGGTTGCCGACGGAGACGAGGAACACGTTATCCCGGTCGCCTCGGGTCTGCCTTTTGTCCGTGAGCTGACCACCAACGTGCCGGACCGTCCGCGACAAGGTGGACTAATCTATCCCGGTGAGACCGACACGATCGCCCCGTTTTCTGTGTCGATGTATTCCGTCCAACGGCACGAGTCCTAGCTTCTGAGGTGTAAAGTAATCTGGGTCACTGCACGTGAAGCGGTGACTGTATCACTCAACTCACCGATCACTGGAGAGCTCATGAAACACACCCGAGATCTACTGGCAGTATCCGCGACCGCGGTGATGGCCAGCCTGGCACTATCTGGATGCGGCGATAACGGTTCCGGGGGAGGCGACGGCGGGTCCTACCAGGTCGGGATTTCCCAGTACGTCGCTCACCCTTCTCTGGATGCCACCAGGGAAGGCTTCAAAGAGGCCCTGGAGGAAGCCGGACTCGAGGTTGACTACGATGAGCAAAATGCCGCCGGAGACCAGTCCACGGTGAACTCCATCTCCGGGAACTTCGCCAATAACAGCGACCTGGATCTGATCGTGGCCGTGGCAACCCCCTCGGCTATTGGGGCAGCGTCGGCGATCACCGATCGTCCGATCCTCTTCGGTGCTGTCACCGACCCGGTGGATGCCAACCTGGTGGAAGACTGGGAAGCCCCCGGTGGAAACGTCACCGGAGTCTCCGATCTGAACCCGGTCGAAGACCAGTTCCAGATGATCCGTGACGTAATGCCCGATGCCACCACCATCGGTATCCCCTACTCCTCAGCGGAGAGTAACTCCGAGGTCCAGGTGCGCTTGGCTCGTCAGGCCGCCGAAGAACTCGACTTCGAGATCGAAGAGTCCACCGTGACGAACTCCTCCGAGGTCCAGCAAGCGGTGAACACCTTCTCGGATGTGGACGCCATCTGGGTCCCGACCGATAACGTGATTGTCTCCACCCTAGAAACCGTGATCGGTTACGGAGAAGACCACCAGATCCCAGTCTTTGCCGGCGAACCTGATTCGGTCGAGCGCGGTGCGGTGGGCACCTTTGGTATCGACTACCATGCGCAGGGGCAACAGCTCGGTGAGATGGCCGTCGAGATTCTGGAAAACGGTGCCGACCCGGCAGAGATGGCCGTCATCCGTGCCGAGCCGGACACCATGGAAATGACTGTCAACCCCGGCGCGGCCGAGCGGATGGGCCTGGAATTCCCGCAAGACACCCTCGACGAGGCCGTCACCGTCGGCGACGACACCGAATAAGGTAACTCGGCCAGACAACAGGCCCGCTCGAGAATCAACGAAACACAGAACAACATAACGGACAAGACAAAGACAAGTCGAAAAGGAACCGATACCGAGATGCTGGTGGGTATTGAACTCGGGCTGATCTACGCGCTGCTCGCGTTGGGTGTGTATCTGACCTTTAGGATCCTGGATTTCCCAGATCTGACGGTGGACCAATCCTTTACCACCGGTGCCGCCACGGCAGCGATGATGATGGTCCATGGGGGCAGCAACCCGTTGCTGGCCATGTTGGCGGCCTTCGTGGTGGGGGCGCTGGCCGGGATCATCACCGGTCTGTTGCACACCAAAGGTGGCATCAACCCGCTCTTGGCGGGAGTTTTAACCATGCTCGGGTTGTATTCAATCAACCTGCGCATCATGGGTAACCAGGCCAACGTGCCACTGTTGGGTACCGAGACGATCTTCACCTGGATGGGCCCCTACGCCCGTACCTGGGTGTCGATATTGATCCTGCTGGTCGTGGTGTTGGTGATCAAGCTGATTCTGGACTGGTTCTTGTCCACGGACCTCGGTCTGGCGCTGCAAGCCACCGGTAATAATGAATCGATGGTGCGTAGTTTCGGGGTCTCTACTGACACCATGAAGATCATCGGTCTGGCTGTCTCCAACGGTCTGGTGGGTCTGTGTGGCGCCGTGGTCGCCCAGTCACAGGGATCGGCCGATATCTCGATGGGTATCGGGCTGATCCTGGTGGGGCTGGCCTCGGTGATCCTCGGACAGGCGCTGTTTGGTCAACGCAACGTGTTCATCGCCACCACCGCGGTGGTCGTCGGGTCGATCCTCTATCGCCTGGCGATCCAAGGGGCTCTCGAGCTGGGGCTGAACCCCAACGACATGCGCCTGATTTCGGCACTGATCGTCATCGCAGCCCTGCTGTTGCCCAAGCTCAAGATCGTGCGGAGACTACGACGCAAGCGCGAGATTAACGCAGATCCCTCGGGTCCGGTCCAACCCATGCCTGAATACTTGCCCAGCGAACATACTGCGGGGACCGCACCGCGGGCCACATCCCAGGAGGGTCATCGTGCTTGAACTCACCAATATCTCCAAAACCTTCTTCCCCGGCACGCTTAACGAGCGCCGGGCACTGAAGAGCATTAACCTGACCCTGAACGACGGCGATTTTGCCACCGTGATCGGGTCGAACGGTGCCGGTAAATCCACCCTGTTAAACGTGATCGCCGGCAAGCTGATGCCCGACACCGGTTCGGTGTTGATCGACGGTCAGGACTTGACCCGTACTAAAGATCACCGGCGCGCTGCCCTGGTCGGGCGGGTGTTCCAGGACCCGCTGGCCGGAACCGCGCCGGATCTGACCATTGAACAAAATATGGCCGTAGCAGCCAAGCGCGGGCGCACCCGCGGGTTGGCAATGGCGGTCCGTCGCGAGCAGCGCGAGTTATTCGCCCGTGAGCTGACGGTGCTGGAACTGGGACTAGAACACCGGTTGAAAACTAAGGTCGGGTTGTTGTCAGGAGGCCAACGTCAGGCCTTGAGCCTGTTGATGGCGACCTTCTCGCATCCGCAGGTGATGCTCCTCGATGAGCACACCGCAGCCTTGGACCCGCAACGGGCCCAGCTGATCACCGAGCTGACCGCCAAGGTCGTCGAAGAACAGCAACTCACCACGTTGATGGTCACCCACAATATGTCCCAGGCGCTACAGGTCGGCAACCGGCTCATCATGATGCATGACGGAGAGATCATCTTTGATGTTTCTGGTGAGGAGAAATCCCAGTTGAGCGTTGCTGACTTACTGGAGAAATTCGCCAGCATCAAAGGTGCCGTCCTGGACGATAAAACCCTGCTGGATTAGGCATCCAGGCCTGATTGACAACGATTCATCCGGCAACTCTGGCCCCGTGGTGCAGACCCACTGTAGCGTAGAGACCGTGATGATTCCCCACCAGGTCAATCCCACCGCCGAGAGCGTGATCCCGAGCGTAACCCGGATCCCCGTCACCGATGTCAGCCCGGTGGTCGATCAGGGGCGTTACCCGGCAACTGCCGTGCTGGGAGAAGATATCCCAGTCAGCGCCACCGTTTTCCGGGAAGGCCACGACTCCTTGGGCGTCACCGTGGTGTTGCTGGATCCGGAGGGGAATGAAGTCCAGCGGGTCAGAATGCATCCCGGCGCCCCGGGAACTGACCGGTGGCACGCCAGGATCCGGCCCTCCGCACTCGGACGGCACACCTTCGCGATCGAGTCCTACGCCGATGACTTTTTGACCTGGTACCGGGCCGCGGTGATCAAGGTTGATGCCGGGGTTGACGTGCAACTGATGTTGGACGAGGGCGTGCACCTGTTTGAACGCGTCCAACGGTCCCGCGCCGAACGCCAGAAGTTTACTCCGCAGGCTTGCGAGCTGTTCGCCGACGCTGTCACCGTGTTGCGGGATTCTTCGCTGAGCCCACCACAACGACTGGAACAGATCAACACGGCCGAACTTCAGCAGGTGTTGGAAGATCAGCCGCTGCGTTCGTTCGTGGGAACCACCGGCGGGTATCCGCTAGATGTGCAACGCCCGGCCGCCGGTCAGGGGAGCTGGTACGAATTCTTCCCCCGCTCGGAGGGGGCCTATATCGACGAAGACACTGGACTTTGGGTATCCGGAAGCTTCGCCACCGCCGAAAAGCGGTTGGCCGAGGTAGCCGAGATGGGGTTCACGGTGGTGTATTTGCCACCGATTCACCCGATTGGCACCACCCATCGCAAAGGTCCCAATAATACCCTCACCGCCGGTGAACATGACCCCGGTTCCCCGTGGGCCATCGGAAGCCCGCAGGGCGGCCACGATGCAATCCACCCTGATTTGGGGAAGAAGAAAGACTTCAAACGGTTCGTCAAAACCGCCCATAAACACCAGCTGGAAATCGCGTTGGATCTGGCCCTGCAATGTTCTCCTGACCACCCGTGGGTGGAAGAACACCCCGAATGGTTCACCACCCGGCTGGATGGCACGATCGCCTATGCGGAAAACCCTCCGAAAAAATATCAGGACATCTACCCGCTGAACTTCGATCACGACCCGCAGGGCCTTGCTGAAGAGATCCACCGGGTGGTGTTGCACTGGATCAAGCTCGGGGTGAAGATTTTCCGCGTCGATAACCCCCACACCAAGCCGTTGTGGTTCTGGGAGTGGCTGATCGCCACGGTCCGGAAGGACCACCCCGAGACGGTTTTCCTGGCCGAAGCCTTCACCCGTCCGGCCATGATGCACGCGCTAGGAAAGATCGGATTCCAGCAGTCCTATGGGTACTTCACCTGGCGTAATTCCCGCGACGAGATTGCCGGGTACCTGCACGAAATCTCCCACGACACCCCGGCGTTCTACCGCCCCAACTTCTTCGTCAACACCCCGGATATCCTGACCGAGTTCTTGCAGTCCGGACTGCGCTCGGCCTTTGCTATCCGGGCCACCCTGGCCGCTACTGCCAGTCCGTTGTGGGGCGTGTACTCCGGGTTTGAACTCTTCGAACACGTCCCGCGTCCGGGCGCGGAGGAATACATCGACAACGAAAAATATCAGTACCGTCCCCGGGATTTTCGCGGTGCCGAAGCCGCCGGAAACTCGCTGGCACCCTATCTGCGACACCTTAACGCCATTCGCGCCACCCACCCAGCACTAGGGCAGCTGCAGAACCTGCAGTTGCACTCCGCTGATACCCCGAACATTTTGGTCTACTCCAAGGTGCGCAACGCTACCCCGGCAGGCATCCACCGCGATCGAGACCTGGTCACCGACAGTCTCGGGCCGGAACACAGCGACAGCATCGACCGGGTGATTGTCGTGCTGACCACCGACCCGGAACATGTTCAAGAAGCCACCATCACCCTGGACCGTGCGGCCCTGGAGTTGCCCGCAACCGGGGAGTTTCAGGTCAAGGACCTGATCACCGACGCGGTCTGGACCTGGTCCGATCAGAACTACATCCGGCTGGACCCCGGAATTCACGTGGCGCACATTCTCACCGTGTTGTCCCCTGAGGAAGAACAGTCGTGACCCACCAACCACTCAACCCCTCCGAACGTCGTACCGGCCCGGTCCCACTTGAGGTGCCGGCTGAGATCCTGCAGCTGGTCTCGGAAGCCCGTTACCACCAGCCACACCAAGTGTTGGGCGCTCACGCGGTACCCGGGGTACTCACCATCCGCGTGTTGCGCCCCTTTGCTCGATCGGTCACCGCGGTCACCGAGGAGGGGGAACGCATTGATCTGGTGCATGAGTTCGACGGGATTTGGGTCGGGGCTATCGCTCATGAGGACCCCAAAGATATTCCCGGCTATCGTCTGGTGATTAGCTACACCGATGACGAACATGACCAGTTCGAGATCGACGATCCCTACCGCCACTGGCCGACCGTGTCGAACGAGGATCTTGCAGCTTTCCACTCCGAGGAAGGGGTGGAAGATCTCTGGCGGATTCTCGGAGCCAGGATTCACCCCGAAACCGGTGGCACCTCCTTCACCGTGTGGGCCCCCAACGCCCGCGCGGTGCGGTTGATCGGCGACTTCAACCACTGGGACGGCCGACTCCACGCCATGCGCAGCCTCGGAGAATCCGGGATCTGGGAATTACTGATGCCCGAAGTCGGTCACGGCGCCCACTACAAGTTCCAGATCCTGGGCGCTCATGGTCAGTGGGTCGACAAAGCCGACCCCATGGCCCGCTGGACGGAAGTCCCCCCGGCCACCGCATCGCGGGTGTTCGATCCGAATCACCCGAAGGCCTACACCTTTACCGACCAGGACTGGATAACTCACCGGGCAACCCATAATGTCCACAACGGTCCCATCTCGATCTACGAGGTTCACGCCGGGTCCTGGTCCCCCGAAGTCATGCACGAGCAGACCAAAGTCAGCTACCGCACCCTGGCGGATCAACTCGTTGACTACGTGACCATCCACGGCTTCACCCATGTGGAATTCATGCCCCTGGCCGAGCACCCCTTCGGTGGGTCCTGGGGATATCAGGTCTCCGGATACTATGCCCCCACGTCACGCTACGGCACTCCCGATGACTTCAAATACCTGGTCGATCGACTCCACGGAGCCGGAATCGGAGTCCTGGTCGACTGGGTACCAGCCCATTTCCCCAAAGATCAGTGGGCACTGGCCCAATTCGACGGGGCACCACTGTACGAATACGAGGACCCGCGGTTAGGTGAGCACCCCGATTGGGGGACCAAGGTTTTTGATTTCGGACGTCAAGAAGTCCGCAACTTCCTGATTTCTAACGCCTTGTACTGGCTCGAAGAATTCCACGTCGACGGTCTGCGCGTCGACGCCGTTGCCTCCATGCTCTACCGCGACTATTCGCGCAATGATGGTGAATGGGTCCCCAATGTTTACGGTGGTAACTACAACCTCGAAGCGATTTCGTTACTACAGCGGGCCAACGAGTTGGCTTACCAGCGCAATCCCGGCATTGTCATGGTCGCCGAAGAGTCGACCGCCTTCACCGGAGTGACAGCCCCGACCTCCTGGGACGGACTCGGTTTCGGTAAGAAATGGAATATGGGGTGGATGCACGATACCCTCAACTACCTTGCCGAAGACCCGGTTAACCGTAGCTGGCACCACAACGAGATCACCTTCTCGATGGTTTATGCCTACTCGGAGAAATACATCTTGCCACTTTCCCATGACGAAGTCGTGCATGGCAAAGGCGCCCTGGTCAACAAGTTCCCTGGAACCCGACAACAACAACTGGCCACACTGCGCGCCTACTACGGTTTCATGTGGGCCCATCCCGGCAAGAAGCTATTGTTCATGGGTGGAGAATTTGCCACCGACCGTGAATGGTCCGAACATGCCGGGTTGAACTGGAGGCTGATCGAAAATCTCAGCCACCGTGGTGTGATGAACGAAATCGCCGACCTCAATCAGCTCTACCGTAAGACCCCGGCACTGTGGGAACTCGACGATGATCCGGAAGGGTTCTGGTGGATCGACGCGCACGCCGCAGAGAAAAACCTGGTGGCGTTCCTGCGCTGGGACCGTAACCAGCACCCGGTATTGTGCTTGACCAACTTCTCCGGCATTGAGCACCGAGACCACACCGTCGAGTTGCCGGTACCCGGAGTCTGGCACGAAATCTTCAACTCCAACGCCGTTGAATACGGTGGATACGGAGGAGGGAACCTGGGACAGGTCACCACGCACCCAAACGCAGAAAACCCCTCTAAGAATGAAGCGCAGATCACTATTCCCACATTGACGACCCTGTACCTCTCACCGCGCTAAAACCCTTGACATCGCGGGGAAGTACAAGGAGTTCACCCCGATTTTGCACTCACGCAAAAAGCGTGTAATGTTGTCACTCGTGCCCGGGAGATGTTCGGAAACGAAGATCGGTCGGCACAGATGAGAACGGGATACGAACCGGATCATCATCCACAAAAAACCTAATATTAGCTCGCACCAGAGCGCTTGTGATGTAGATCACGACGTATCAAGTTGACAAGCTGAGAGTGATGAGCATATATTAGTAAAGTTGCTTCGGACGGAAACGATAAAAATTCGCTAAAGTTCGAAAGTGAACGGTTGTTTGATAACTCGATAGTGTGCCAAGTTTGTTGATGCCAAATTTTTTTTGTTTGGTTGCCATGGCCTCTTTTTTGCCTCGTTGGTTTTGGGGTTGTGGTTTGGCCAGTGGTGGGTTTTT
>NZ_RDQR01000047.1 GCF_003703835.1 Auritidibacter ignavus | reverse complement strand
CGGGGTGCCTCATGTCAAGATCCCCGCGAAAGGTAGGCCGTGCCTCAGACAAATAATCCCCGGATGTTCGATTAGCTGGCGCGGCGGTGGATCTTGATGCCAGCAGGGTGTGGTGGCCGATCAGCGGCGTCAAGTTCGCGTTGGAGTTGGCGGGTTTTAGCAGCAGCTAAGCGGATGAGTTGCTGCTGGATGGCATCAATTTCGGTGGCCATTGCCGCAGGGTCCAGACTGGCCTTGTAAGCAGCGAGTTGTTGGTGTTGTGCCGGGCTGAGGATCCCCGACGCCACAAGGCGCTGATAGGGCGAGGTGGGCTGATCATAGACTCGTTGGCGGCGGCCCACCGCGTCGGTGGTCCAGCCGGTGGGTTTTTTGGTTGGCGTGAAGAAATTCAGTCGATCATTGACCAGTGGCCATAACCGCTGTAACAGCGCCAGTTCCTCGGCGGTGTCGTAGCGGTAGTAGAACCCGTATTTGCGCACCGCGTGATGGTTCTTGGATTCGATGGTGGCTTGGTCGTTTTTCTGATAGGGCCGGCCACGGGTGAAAAACACTTTGTGGTCGGCGGACCAGTCCAACAGGTCGTAGTTCATGAATTCACTGCCGTTGTCGAAGTCCATGGCGGTGACCAGGTACGGGATCGCGTCTACAAAGTTGGTGCAGGCGGCCACAACGTGTTTCGCAGCGTTATTGCGGATCGCGGTGGTGTAGACCCAGCCGATGCGCACATCGGTGAAATTGACACTGCGCACAAATTCGCCTTTGAGCGTGGGCCCGCAGTGGGCCACCGTGTCGACTTCAAACAGTCCGGGTTCGTCGTCGAGCTCGTCACCGGCTTTACGAATCGTGATCGAATTGCGCAACAGGCTATCGGGTTTGGTAGCGGCTTTGCCTCGGATCGGATCCTTGGCCCGCACCGGTTGCAAATACCGGTCAATCGTGGCAGCACTCATCGCCAATAACTCTGCTCGTACTGTGGCGCTGTAGCGGTTGTGACCGGCCACCAGCCCACCGTAGGCCTCCAGGCCTTCGAGCCAATCAGCCATCGAGGCAGCCAAATATTTGCCCGATAACCCACCCGAGACCGACCACACCGACTGCAAGACTTTCACGGCGTCATAGGAGTATTTGCGGGCCTTGGTCTTGCGCCGATCGATGACCGCCACCGTCGCGGTGGCCCGACCCTTAGGCTGAGCTAATCGGCGCTTGAGCTGCTGACGGGCATGATCCCGGTGCCAGCCAGTCAGCTCCACCACCGTATCCAGAATCTGACCCTTGACCTTCTTGGAAGCCGCAGCATACCTGGCCGCATAGTGCTTGGTGACTT
>NZ_RDQR01000015.1 GCF_003703835.1 Auritidibacter ignavus | reverse complement strand
TCAAGGGAGTCGAGCCGGCAGAACGTCGTGAGATCAGGAGATGATAAAGTAAGCTTGGACACGTCGAGGTCTTTCGGATGGACTGTGTAAGAACTTCCATCATCGGAAGACCTCGACGTCTATCCGGACAGCGCCACGCCGTGTCCTGGAATCACTGATCCACACCCTCAATTACGAAGAGCCACATTACACCAGCACATACATGAGTGACTCTTAACCAAGCTCCGGACCAGCGCAATTAGTTCAGTCAAAGCTTCCGATTCGTTGGCGCGGTGGGCCAAGGCAACCTCGCCGAGCTCTACCAGAGAAGGATAGGGTCCCGACTTCTAATACAGATCTCGGGCTCATCGACACTCGCGGGTGAGTTTTTTCTGGTCATCCCCACCTCGGCTTCCACCACTACGTGGTCAGCGCTCGCCACCACACCTGCAATCTGGTCTCTGCTTGCCGCAGAGTCCCTGACATCAGGGAGCCTGATATGCAACGATAGAATCATGACACAGCACAGTAGCGCGCAGACGACAGATCGCCTGTTGATCTTGCCCAGTGACGAGGACCGACGCGGTACCCGGTACGACCAGGCGCACCGGGTCACCGAGCAGTTGGCCCATGAGCACGGCATCCCGCGAGTCGAGCAGTCCGAGGGCACCGCGACGCTACTGGTCATTGTCCAAACCATTTCCCCGACGACATTACGCACCGCGCTGGAGCAGAACCCGCACCTTCGCTGGGTCCAATTCCCCTTCGCCGGAATCGAGCCACTTTTACCGGTGATTCGTCAGGCCCCCGAGATCACCTACACCTCGGCGGCCGGTAGCTACGCCCCACCGGTGGCCGAGCATGGTTTGGCGCTAACCTTGGCATTATTGCGCCACCTGCCCGAACGCCTTCGTGCCACTAGCTGGGGCCAGCCCAAAGGAACCACCTTGGACGGTTGCCATATCGCCATTATCGGTGGTGGTGGCATCGGCCGAGAACTCGTGCGATTATTCTCCACCTGGGATACGAAGATCACTGTGGTGCGCCGGACCGAAGCCGAGGTCCCAGGCGCCTACCGGACTTTGACTCAACAGCATCTGCACGAGGCCATCACCGACGCTGACGTCGTCGTCCTGGCAGCTGCTGCCACAGATCAAACCGCCGGGATGTTCTCGGCCCGAGAGTTTGCTGTCATGAAGTCCTCAGCGGTGCTGGTCAATGTGGCGCGCGGGAGCCTGGTCGTCACCGACGATCTACTCAAGGCCCTGACAACCGGGGAGATTTCGGCTGCCGGCCTGGATGTCACCGACCCGGAGCCACTCCCCGATGGCCACCCGCTGTGGTCAACACCCAACGTGATCATCACCCCACACTCGGCCGATACCGCAGAAATGTGCATTCCGCTGTTGGACGAGCGGATCCAGCACAATCTCATCGAAGCTCTACGCCATCGTGACCTGGCTGAGGCCGACCTGCAGGGGCGGGTCGATCTCGACGCGGGTTACTAAGTTCTCTCACCGTCTCCCCCCCCGATCCCATCTTCGCCCATTCACTCGACGAGGCCCGCGCGTGATGCGCGGGAGAAAGAAGTCTGTCGCTCATCATGCGTTCTCCTCTGCAGGATTATTTGGAGCAGCTCGTCACCGACTTGCGTCCGATGCGCCATGGCGCGGTCAATCCCGTAACCGAATCAGTGGCCAACCCAAATCCAGACCATCTCAGCATCACGCTGACCACGGTCAACGGCCAACAGTACTCGGCCGGCGATGTGGATCAGCGCTTCGCCATCCAGTCCATCGCCAAGGTCTTTGCCTACGCGCTGGCCCTGGACGATTTGGGCCCCCAGAAAGTCGGGGAAAAGGTCGATGTGGAACCCTCCGGGGACTCGTTCAACGAAATCTCTCTGCAGTCCGGGACGGGACGCCCAGATAATCCCATGATTAATGCCGGGGCGATCGCCACCGTCGGGCTGATTAAAGGTCGCGGTGGTCGTAATCGCATCGGACGTCTCATGCACGCGTTCGAGGAAGCCTCAGCCGGATGCGACCGGGAACTGAAGATCATGGAGCAGATTTATCGGGCGGAGAATAAGCACGGCCACCGTAACCGGGCACTGGCCTGGTTACTACGTTCCTTCGACATCATCGAATCAGACCCCCAACCCATCGTGGACGACTATTTCCGGCAATGTGCGGTCGGACTCACCAGTGCTGAGCTGTCCATGATGGCCGCTACCCTGGCACGACGCGGTGAAAACCCGGTCACCGGCCGTCAGGTCTTCACGCCTGAAACAGTACGTCAGGTGGTGTCGGTCATGAACACGTGCGGTATGTACGATTCGGCCGGTAACTGGGCCATTGACGTGGGACTGCCGGCAAAGTCCGGGGTTGATGGAGGCATCATGGTGGTGCTTCCCGGACAGCTGGGCATCGGGGTGTTCTCTCCCCCACTGGACGAACACGGCACCTCAGTGCGCGGGGCCGCCGCCATTGCACGGATCACCAGTGATCTGGGCCTGCACTACGCCGATGCCCCACCACTGGGCCGGTCTACCCTGCGTGCCCACTACTCCCTGGCCGATGCTTTCTCAGGTGTCATCCGCTCCACCGACCTGTCCCGGGCGGTTTCAGCCTATGGCCACCGATGCCAGATTTTGGAAATCTCTGGCGATCTGGGCTTTGCCGAAACCGAAGCATTGCAGCGTAGCATCGTGGAATTCGACGACGACGTCTCGACCATCATGATCGATCTCAACGGGATCGATGAGTTCGGTCGTTCCGCGATTCGCGTCTTAGCCTCCCTGGCTTCCAAGCTCAATGCAGATAACCGAGACCTGGCAATTATCGATCACGAAGACCGGCTGGTGGATCATATTATGGACTTCGTCAACAGCACCGAGGGGCTGGAAGTCGAAGACCCGCGGGAGAAGGCCAAGGCTGCCTCGGAAGGCGAGTTGGTACTCTCCGATGGCCCCCGGTCCGCATCCTCGAACGCCGAAGTTCAGGGCACTTTCCGCCTGTTCGAGAACCGTGCGGCAGCGCTGGAATGGGCCGAACACCGACTGGCGCAACGGTACGCACAGGACAATCTGCCCGCTTCGAGCGAAGAACCAGAATCAGCTCCGTTATTCGAGTTCCTCGACGATCGCGACGTGGATGTGCTGGCTGCGATCATGGAACGGCGCAAGTACAAAGCCGGGGAGATTATCCGACGTGCCGGCCAGCCTTTCGGCGGCATCTACTTCATCCGCTCCGGGCGGGTAGAAACCACCTCCCACGGTTCCGGTGGTGCCCGGTATCGGCAGACCTATCTCTCCCCCGGTACCACTTTCGGGGAGATCGCCCTGGGTCGTAGCGGGCGTCAGGTCTCCACGATTCGTGCCGTGGACGACGTGGTGTGTTTGGTGCTCACCGCCCAGATGATCGCATCGGTGGAAGAAACCGATCCGAACCTGGCGATCAAGCTGTGGACCGCTTTGACACGTGAGGCCTACACGGTACTGGAACAGTCAGCCCGCGAGGCCGGCGCTCGTGAGGAATTCGCTGACTAGCGCCGGCAGCGTACTCGGCGCCAGGCCACCGACCCACCATCGGCCGGTGCCCGCTTTGAAAGCAGGAACCGGCCGATTCTGACCCGGGTCGTCAATTTTTTAGCGCTGGTCGAGGCTGGAGATAATGCTGTTGAGCGTTTCGGAGGGACGCATAGCAGCAGAAATCTTCTCCACCGAGGGGTAGTAGTATCCGGCGATATCCACCGGCTCACCCTGGACGCTATTGAGTTCTTCCATAATCTGGTCTTCTTTGGCCCGTAGCTGGGAAGCGACATCCTTCATGGCATCAGCCAGCGGCTGGTCATCGGTCTGGGCTGCCAGTTCTTCAGCCCAGTACAGCGCCAGATAGAAGTGGGAGCCACGGTTGTCAATCTCCCCGGCTCGACGGGACGGGGAACGCCCTTCTTCCAAGAAGGTACCGGTGGCGGCATCCAGAGTATCGCCGAGCACCTGGGCGCGGGAGTTGTCGAAGGACTGGGCCAGGTGTTCGAAGGAGACGGCCAGGGCCAAGAATTCACCCAGTGAATCCCAGCGCAGGTGGTTTTCTTCCACGAACTGTTGGACGTGCTTGGGAGCCGATCCGCCGGCACCGGTCTCGAAGAGCCCGCCACCATTAATCAGTGGAACAATCGAGAGCATCTTCGCCGAGGTACCCAGCTCCAGGATGGGAAACAGGTCGGTGAGGTAGTCGCGTAGCACGTTACCGGTTACCGAAATGGTATCTTCACCGGCACGGATCCGCTCCAGGGTGAACCGCGTGGCCTCTTCGGGTGCCAGGATGCGCAAATCCAGTCCGTCGGTGTCATTTTCGGGTAGGTACTCTTTGACTTTGGCAATCAGCTGCGCATCGTGAGCGCGCTCAGCGTCCAACCAGAAGACCGCCGGAGTCTTCGAGGCCCGGGCGCGGGTGACTGCAAGCTTAACCCAGTTGCGCACCGGGATGTCCTTGGTCTGGCAGGCCCGCCAGATGTCATGTGCTTCCACCTGGTGGCTCGTTAATACATTCCCGTCCGAATTGATGATCTCCACGATGCCGGCCGTGTCCTGGATAAAGGTCTTGTCGTGAGAGCCGTACTCTTCAGCCTTCTGTGCCATCAGCCCCACATTGGGCACGGTGCCCATGGTGGTCGGATCGTAGGCGCCGTTGGCACGGCAGTCGTCAATCACGGTCTGGTAAACGCCAGCATAGGAGGAATCCGGGATCACAGCCAAGGTGTCCTGGGTTTCATCGTTCTTATTCCACATCTGGCCGCCGGTGCGAATCATCGCCGGCATGGAGGCATCGATGATCACATCCGAGGGAACGTGGAGATTGGTGATGCCCTTATGCGAATTGACCATGGCCAAATCCGGGCCGTTGGCGTAGCCATCAGCAATCGCCTGTTTGATGCCTTCAGCGGTCTGGTCGTCCAGCTGGTCCAAACCGTTTTCGATCGAAGCCAGCCCGTTGGTGGCCGATAGCCCGGCAGCGGCCAGCTGGTCACCATATTTTTCAAACAACTCCGGGAAGTAGGCCTTAACCACGTGGGAGAAGATCACCGGGTCGGAGACCTTCATCATGGTGGCTTTCAGGTGAGCGGAGAACAGCACGCCCTGCTCTTTGGCTTTGGCAACCTGTTCTGCCAAAAAGTCATCCAGGGCACGGGCCGACATGAAGGTGGCATCCACAATCTCGCCCTTGAGGACTTTGAGCTCGTCTTTCAGGATGGTGACATTGCCGTCAGCGTCGGTATGCCGAATGGTGAGCACATCGTCGGAATCCATGGTCACCGATTGCTCATTGGAGACGAAGTCATGGTCGTGCATGGTGGCCACGTTGGTCTGGGAGTCCGCAGACCACTCCCCCATGGAATGCGGGTGCTTCTTGGCGAAGTTTTTGACCGCCCGCGGGGCGCGACGGTCCGAATTTCCTTCGCGCAACACCGGGTTAACCGCCGACCCCTTGACCGAGTCATAGCGGGCCCGAGCATCCTTCTGTTCCTCGGTGGCAGGCTCGTCAGGGTAGTCCGGCAACTCGTAGCCGGCCTGTTGCAGTTCTTTGATGGTGGCCACCAGCTGCGGGACGGAGGCGGAGATATTAGGAAGCTTGATGACGTTTGCTTCGGGTTCTTTGACCAATTCACCCAGTTCGCCCAACGCATCATTGGTGCGCTGTTCCTCGGGCAGGACGTCGTTGAAAGCAGCCAGCACACGTCCGGCCAGGGAGATATCGCGCGTCTCCAGCTCAACACCGGCGGTGGATGCAAAAGCCCTCACGATCGGCAACAGCGATGCTGTGGCGAGCATGGGGGCCTCATCGGTGTGAGTATAGATAATCTTGGACATGGGTGTACCAATCTCCTCGTGGATGCTCATCCGTCTCGGATTTCTCATGGGTGCGCCCTAAAGCACACCGACCAACGGTGCGAACACCGTCGACCAACACAGGTTCTTTCTTAATCTACCGGAGTCATGGGTCGATAGGTAAAGGCAGTTGCCGGCAGATCTGGCGCAGAGCTTAGAGCCCCAGAACGGACTGGGCGACCATAAAGTAGATGATCAGCCCCAGAGCGTCCACCACCGTGGAGATAAATGGGTTGGAGAACACCGCCGGGTCCACACCGATCTTGGACGCGATGAGCGGCATCATCGAGCCCACCGTAGCAGCCACCGTGCAGATCGCCAGCAGTGTCAGTCCGATCACTGTGCCAATATCCCACCCGAAGATCAGTCCGGTAATCACAAACCCGAGGACACCTAAACAGGCGCCCAGGGTGCAACCCACCAGTGCTTCTCGACCGATGACCCGCCAGACGTCTCGGGGCGTCACTTGGCCCAGGGCGATGGCACGGGTAACGGTGGTGGCCGCCTGGTTACCGGTATTTCCACCGGTGCCAGTCAGCAACGGAATGAACAAGGTCAGCACCACCATGACCGCAAGCATCTCTTCAAAGACCTGCAATACCTGCACGGTCAGTGTTGCGCCGATCGCCAGCACCAGCAGCCAGACGATGCGGGACTTGACCAGTTGCATGATCGAAGTGGTCAGATACGGCTGGCCCAGAGGTTCGGCACCACCGGAACGATAGGTATCTTCGGACTCTTCTTCTTCCAGAATACGCTGGGCATCATCAACCAGCAGCATACCGATGAGCCGTTCGGCGTCGTCGACCACAGGCACCGCTTGCACTCGGTGGTGCACAGCCATCCGCGCGGCCACTTCGGCTTCTTCGGTCGCATTGACCGTATCGGTGTCGTGCATGATGTCGCGGACCAAGGTATCCGGCTCAGCCCGCACGAGGCGGGTCAGGTCGACCAAGCCCAGGACCTTGTGCGTGGAGGAGGCGACCGGCAGGGTGGCGAGCTCATTTTCATCGTCGGCATCGACGTCAGCGGCTCGCACAGCTTGCAGGGCTTCGGTGGCACTCATGTGGGCACTGAGCTCGACCGTGATGGGGGTCAGGCGTCGACCCACCGCGTCTTCGGGGTACCCGAGCACGCGCCCGGCTTGATTGCGATCGGCAGCCGAGAGTCCGGACAGCAACCGTTGGGCGACCTCGGCGGGCACCTCATCGAGGAGCCGAGCCTGGGAGGTCGATTCCAGTTCCCCGAAAATTTCCTGCACCCGGCTGGTTTGCAACCCGTCAATGAGATCCGACTGCAACTGCGGCTCCATGGTCTCAAACACGGTCACGGCTGCGTCTTTATCCAGCAGGCGGAAGGCCACCGGCAACATCGTGCGAGAGGTCCGGTCCAGGAACCGCTCCAGATCAGAGGGGCGTAACCGTCGTAGCTCGACGGTGGCTTCAGCCAGTCGATCTTCTTTGAGGTGGTCTTGGATGGACTCTTCCAGTGCCTCCACGTCGTAGATCGTGGTCTGCTGTTTCGACATGATCCCGCCTCCAGTTCCCCAGATCAGGCCACGACCGGCCACCGTCCGGACCGGGAGTGCGGCCCAGGGTGGAGTCGTTGCAAACGCGCCGGCACCGTGGGGACACAGCAACACCTGAGCTCAACGTCGGTCAACACCGTGAAGGAGTCACGGTGACCCCGGAGACGCCGGTGGCTACGCGGGATTATCTGAAAGAGCTGAGTGATGAGGCTGTGTCGCTCAGGCGCTGGCTGAACGGTCACTAACACTAGCCGACCGCAGAGACCAACTTCAAACTTTGCCAGCCTGCGGTCAGTTGGCACCACCTGAATGATTACAGCCGTGCTTAGCCGTGGTAGAAGTGTCGGGAATGGGTCAGGTACATCGTGATCCCCGCCTGGCGCGCTGTGGCGATAACGTCCTCGTCTCGGATGGAGCCACCGGGTTGCACCACGGCACGCACCCCAGCATCGATGAGGATTTGGAGCCCGTCGGGGAAGGGAAAGAACGCATCCGAGGCTGCTACCGAACCGCGAGCGCGCACCGGGGCCTGCTCGGTCGAGGTCGGGTTGCTAGCGCCTCCGACCGATCTCACCTGATCGTTGGTGCCGGTCTGTTGAGCTCCGGTGGTTGCCATACCGAGGGTGTTGGCACGTTCGATGGCTAACCGGCAGGAGTCCAGGCGGTTGACCTGGCCCATCCCGATACCCACGGCTGCCTGCTGATGGGCCAACAAAATGGCGTTGGATTTAGCCGCGCGCACGGCTTTCCAAGCAAAAGCCAGATCGGCCAGGGTGGTTTCATCGGCGGGCTCGCCCGAAACCAGTTCCCAGTCGGCAGGGTTGTCGCCCTGAGACTGGAAGGTGTCGGCGACCTGTAACAACATGCCCCCGGAGACCTGCTTATACTCCACGGAGTCGCGGTGAAAGCCTGCGGGCAATTCGAGCAGGCGCAGGTTCTTCTTCGCCGAGAGGATCTCAACCGCCTCGGCCGAGAAACTGGGGGCCACCATCACTTCGGTAAAAATGTCCTTGACCTGGGTGGCGAACGTCGCGGTGATCTCACGGTTCGCCGCGATCACTCCCCCGAAAGCAGAAACCGGGTCCGTGGCGTGAGCTTTAGCGTGAGCATCAGCGATCGGGTCGGTGGCATGTGCGTCCCCGACGGCCAGACCGCAGGGGTTGGCGTGCTTAATGATGGCCACGGCCGGATCGCTGAAGTCGAACGCGGCGCGCACCGCGGCGTCGGCATCCACATAGTTGTTGTAGCTCATCGGCTTGCCATGCAGCAGCTGCGCTTGGGCGATACCGGTACTGGCCCCATCCTCGACATACAGGGCAGCGGGCTGGTGGGGATTTTCACCATAGCGCAACGATTCGGCACGGCTCAGCGATACCCCAACGTAGGGCGGAAGCTGGCTGACCGTGGATTCCTGCTCGGGAGCTTCACCGAATTGCGCGGCAGTCCAAGCCGCCACCGCGTTGTCGTAAGCGGCAGTATGCGCAAAAGCCAACGAGGCCAGTCGCTTGCGAGTGGCCAAGTCGAAACCACCCTGCTGGGCTGCGGTGACAACGTCTTGATAGGAGCGCGGGTCGACGACCACCGCGATAGAGGGGTGGTTCTTCGCTGCCGCCCGAACCATGGAGGGCCCACCGATGTCGATCTTTTCAATCACGTCGTCTTCCCCCGCGCCAGAACCAACGGTTTCGACGAAGGGATAGAGGTTGACGATGACCAGGTCAAAAGGTTCGATGTGGTGTTCGTCCAGCTGGGCCCGGTGCGATTCCAGGCGGCGATCAGCCAGAATGCCGGCGTGAATGCGCGGGTGCAGAGTTTTCACCCGCCCGTCAAGCACTTCGGGGAACCCGGTAATATCTGCGACCTCGGTAACATCCACCCCAGTGGACGCAATGGTTTTGGCAGTCGACCCGGTCGAGACAATCTGCACACCGGCATCAGCTAGACCGCGAGCTAGATCCTGAAGACCGGTTTTGTCGTAAACCGAAATCAGTGCACGTTTGAACGGGATTTTATCTGTGGATTCTGCCACGCCAGCTACTCCTACCATCGGTTCGCGGTCACTCGAAAATACATTTGGCGTGAACGGGCCAGCGCTCCATTCACAGTTCAAGTCTAGTCTGGACTCGAGTGTTCTTTTGATGCCTCAGTAGCGTCCGCACCGGCGCGGCCCCGTCGCTTCTGGGCAAATTGTTCGGCCAGTTCCAGCGCCGTGTGCCCCGCAGCCACGGCGGCCAGGGTGTCAATCAGCATGTCTCGTTCAACGACTTTGATGCGTTTGTGCAGACTGTCCTGGTCATCATCTGCGGTGACCTCGACCTCGGTCTGAGCAATGATCGGGCCGGTGTCCACCCCGGCATCCACCAGGTGCACGGTGGCACCGGTGGTGATGACCCCGGCCTGTAGGGCGTCCCGGACCGCGTGGGCTCCGGGAAAGCTCGGTAGTAACGCCGGATGAGTGTTGATAAATCGACCGTGGTAGGCCCGGACAAATTCTTCACCGACCACCCGCATCAGACCAGAAGAGACAACCAGATCGGGTGCATAGCTATCCACCACGGTCAGTAGCGCCTTCGTCCACTCGGTGCGGTTGTGATAATTGGTCCAGTCGACCACGAAGGTCTCCAGCTCGGCTGCGTCGGCACGACGCAGACCATAGGCCTCGGCGGTATCAGACCCCACCGCAACGATTTCGATCGCCAGGCGCCCGGCCTGAACCGCGTCGAGCACCGCCTGAAAATTGGAACCGGAGCCAGATAGCAATACAACAACGCGCATAGTATGGGGGATCCTTCCGCCAGAGGTGAGCTGGATGCGAGCCAGACGATCATGACCGGCCTTAACTCTAACGCGAGGCCCGACGCAAAGAGTGGCTACCTCTGGCTAGGATGGTGTTCTGGACATCACCCCAACGACGGAATAGAGGACCACCAGGATCGTGTCGAATAAGACCTCGGCCTCATCGACCAGTTCTCGCACCGGATCGCTGAGTCAGCTGGTGCTCTGGTTGTTGGCCGCGTTGATCGCCACCTACGCCGGGTCGGTGTTACCTCTGCCGTATAAAGTCGTCACCCCGATCTTTGGGATTGCTGGTGTCGTGGTTGCGGTCGTGTTATTCCGAGGTGCCACTCAGGTCAAAACCACCATGCTGACCTGGTTAGCAGGCACTGCCGGAGCACTGGGTTGTGTCCTGTTTACCGCCATTGCGGTTGCGCAGATGGTCTTGTGGGCCCCCACCCAGGACTATGAACAATGCTTGCACTCGGCGATCACCCACACTGCGGTCAGTGAGTGCGATCAGCAATACTCCGATATCCTTCAGCAGCTCAGACTGACTGAGTAGTAGCACTCAGTCGGGGTCAGCCGATCCTGATGTGACCGTTGGCTGGGCCTGGTCTGTCGTACTGGAGTACAGCGGAGCGTCAACCAGCGGAGCCAGCACATAGCCCAGCATGGCCCCGACCCCAACTTCGCCGCCCAGGGTCAACCCGCTGAGCCATGCGGTGGGGCCGACCTCGTCAAATTTGCCGAAGCCCCAGGACCCTGAGGACAGCCACCATACCAACATCATGACCACCGCGACGATCGCAGCCAAGATGACCCCAGTCGTCAGGGTGGCCAGCGCGGGCGCGACGATGGGGTGGCCAACCCGTTGAGTGATCCAATCTTCTACGTGATTTTCCCCGTCACGGAAGAGCCACACACCGGCGACGATGCCGCAGGCCACCGGGATCAACAGCACCCACCACGTATCGGCCAAGGAAGACTCCGGTGGAATGGCAGCCAGTAACGGTATGGCCGGTTGCGGGCCAAGAATCGTTCCGGCTGGGGCGATCAGTGAGCCGGTGCCCAGGCTGAATCCAATACCGGTCATCCACGACAACACCCACAGCACCAGGTTCGGTAACAGCGCCACCTGCAACAGGGTCAGCGCCAGGCCACCCCATATTCCGGTACCTAAACGTTGATAGACCTCGGTAATCGGCGCCCACTGCACTCCGATGAGCACGACGGTCAGTACTGCCGCGCTGGCCACTGCGGCCAGGATTCCCACGGTGGCAGCTTTGACCATCGAGGCCAGGAAGCTCAACATCCAGCGCACCTGCTGGGAACGGGCACTCATCCAGGTGCCGATCGCCTCGGTCCCCAGAAAACGCCAGCTACCGTAGCGTCGGCGCAGCCCGAGCACAATACCGAGTCCAAAGATCCCAAGGGGTGCCAGCACGCCCGCCGGGGGAACGTGGATGCGCTCAACAGAAATCAGTGAGGAAAGCCCAAAAGCGAACAGCCCGTAGGCCAGTACCGCGGGGATCAGCGCCTGCCAGAGTTTGCGAGCCTCGCTGGCTCGAGCCAGTCGGTGCCCGACGCGCGTGGTGAGATACAGCAGGATCGCGGTCAGGCCCAGCGGGAGGAACCACAGAGTTCCCGACATGATCTCTTCGGTCCCAGGTTGGGGAACCGACAGTGCTACCGGGGTTCCTTGACCGGCCAGCCACAACACGCCAGCAAGCTGTCCCACCGCCAGTAGATCCATATTGGCCCAGGCTCCAAAGAGCCACATCCCAATCAGGAGCACGGCAAGCCCGGCGATACCCATCAGAGCTGCAGCACAGGATTCGATCACGCCTTGAAGCCACAACGGCATCGGCAGGGGACGAACCCCGTGGGAAGGCTGGGGGGAAGTTTTGTCTGGCACATTCCCTATGGTGCCATTATCGACGCTCGATCTGGGGATTTACTGTCTCGGAGCGAAAGACTTCCGAACCCGCTGAAGGTAAATGTTGCGAGATAATGGCAACTGGTATTTTCCTTTGTCGCCTCAAGGTGTTATGGTGATACGTGGTAGACAACGGCTGTCTCCCCGAGAGGGTGCAGCCGTACCCTACTTTCGGAGGCAGCCTCACCGAATGATCTATGACTCCAAAGATAAAAGAGGTTGCCTGATATGGATGCAGCATTAGAGAAAGTCCACGAAGAAGTTCTCCGTCGCAATCCCGGCGAATCGGAATTCCACCAGGCGGTCACCGAGATCTTCGAGACGCTGTCCCCGGTCATGAAGCGCCATCCCGAATACGCTGAACAATCCATTTTGCAACGGATGTGTGAGCCTGAGCGCCAGATTATTTTCCGGGTGCCGTGGCTCGACGATGACGGCAACGTCCACATCAACCGTGGCTTCCGGGTGGAATTCAACTCCGCACTCGGCCCTTATAAAGGCGGTCTACGTTTCCACCCCTCGCTGTATCTAGGAATCGTGAAATTCCTCGGCTTTGAGCAGATCTTCAAGAACGCATTGACCGGTATGCCGATCGGCGGCGGTAAGGGCGGATCTGACTTCAATCCGGCCGGACGAAGCGAAGATGAAATCATGCGCTTCTGCCAATCGTTCATGACCGAGCTGTACCGACACATCGGTGAGTACACCGACGTTCCTGCCGGAGACATCGGTGTCGGTGGCCGTGAGATCGGCTATCTGTTCGGCCAATACAAGCGCATCACCAATAAGTGGGAGGCCGGCACGTTGACCGGTAAGGGCATCTCCTGGGGTGGTTCTTTGGCCCGTACCGAGGCTACCGGGTACGGCGCGGTGATGTTCACCGATTCGATGTTGCACACCAAGAACCAGTCCATGGATGGCCAAACCGTTGCGGTTTCCGGTTCGGGCAACGTGGCCATTTACGCCATCCAGAAGGCCACCCAGTTGGGAGCCACCGTGGTGACTGCCTCGGATTCTTCCGGCTACGTTCATGACCCTGACGGCATTGACCTGGATCTGTTGCGCCAGATCAAGGAAGTTGAGCGTGGCCGGATTTCAGACTACGCCGACCGCCGCGGTGGCAAGGCCACCTATCAATCCTCTGGCTCGGTGTGGGATGTTCCGGTCACCGTCGCTCTACCGTGCGCTACCCAGAATGAGCTAACCGAAGAGAATGCCAAGACCCTGATTAAAAACGGCGTGGTGGCTCTGGCTGAGGGGGCGAATATGCCATGTACTCACGACGCCGCCGCAGCTTTCAAAGAAGCTGGAGTATTGTTCGGGCCGGGAAAGGCTGCCAATGCCGGCGGTGTGGCTACTTCGGCTTTGGAAATGCAACAGAACGCGGTGCGCGACAGCTGGAGCTTCAGCTACACTCACGACCGTCTCGAGCAGATCATGACAGATATTCACGATCGTTGCGTGGCTACTGCCGAGGATTTCGGCGTCCCCGGTGACTATGTGATGGGCGCTAATATCGCTGGCTTCACCAAGGTCGCCGACGCGATGCTGGCCCAAGGTGTTGTTTAAACTCGGCGAGCCCGTCCCATCCGGTCATGACCGGTACCACCGTCTCGGCGTCCCAGAGGCACCGGCGCGCTAACCGTGCAACCGCGCTTTCTGTTCATCATTGAGCCGCACTGGTCGTCCTGACTCGGCATCAACGAAGACCATGGTGGAGCTGGCGGTCACTGCCACCTCGGCAGTCACCGGGTCGATGAATTCATAGCCAACCTCGATCGCGGCGGCCTTCACCTTCGTGATCTGCAGACGGACCGGGACCGGTTGGCGTCGGTAGGGCAGTTGTCGCCGATATCTCACGGTGTGCTCGGAAATCAGGGTCAGCACGCCTTCGGGGACGGAACTAATCAAGTCAATCGGGGCTGCCACCTCCGGCTGGTCTTCGGATTCGGGAGCTCCAGTGCCCGAGGGAGTTCCGAAAGCCAGCACGCGGGCTTCTTCCATCAGACGCACGATTTGGACGTTATTGACGTGCCCATAGGCGTCCATATCGCCCCAGCGCAGGTGGATCTGCACGGTGGTGTTGACACCGTGGGAGCTGTTGGTTGATACCGGACTCATGGTGGTGGCCTCCTCGAATGTGTCTGCTGACCTAGCCCGCCACTGACTCATTAGTCTTCCCGCGGAATATCTTGGGTAAATCGCGGATAGTCTTGTTGTAGCTCAGCGACAGCCTTGGACTCATTTTGCTGAATGGATGCCGGCCAGGCCAACGGCGAGGCAGTTTCGGACTGGGGATCCAGGATACCTAAACGCTCTAGTTGCAATTCCAATGTGGCCCCATCAGGGCCGTATACCCACGGGATGCCCGGCGTCGAGTAACGGGTTTCTTCAGCCCGACCGCCAGCCAAGAGCGCTTCAGAAGGCGTCAGCTGACGGATCGCAATCGCGCGTACCTGGTGCGGATAGTCTCGGGCGAAATCGGCATAGATTTCGGGATCGTGCTGCCCATCGTCACCGATCAAAATCCACGTAATATGCGGGAAGTCCTCGGCCAGTCTGCGCAGCGCCGTAACCTTATGTTCCACACCGGAGCGGAACCAGCGGTGTTCGGTGGGCCCCCAGCTAGTCAGTAACAGTGGGCCGAACGGGTAGAGGTTACGCGCTAAGAACCGCGTGAGAGTTTGGGCGACGTTCCATGCCCCGGTAGAGACATAGAACACCGGGGACTTCGCTTCGGCTTCGACGATCCGGTTGAGTAGCACCGACATCCCCGGAGTGGGCGTTCTAGCGTGTTCGTCGAGAACGAAGGAGTTCCAGGCTGCCAACAACGGACGTGGTAGGGCGGTGACCACCACGGTGTCGTCGACGTCGCACATCACTCCGGAGCGGGCCTGGTCGGAGATCACGAAAATATCGGCATTAGCGGAGTCACCGTCAGCTACATGAAGGGTGATCGACTGCCATCCCTCGTCGAGCGCGGCCGGTAGCACTGTGTCCACCACGCCACTACGATCAGCACGCACCGTGTGGGTGACACCGTCGATATCGACGTGGACTTCTGCATACGGCAGCGGTGGGGAGACGAAGTTACGCCACCCGCGGACTCCATCTTGAACGACTTTAGTCAACCGGTGCCCAGCTTCGAAGGCGTCCTCACGGGCGAGCAACACTCGTGCAAAGACTCGGACCCAGCTGGTGGAACCGTATCCGATGAACGGTAGCAGAGTCGGCACATCTCCGCGGTCGAGAGCTTGTTTCTTGCGCATGCCTTGGTACCGGTAATAAGCCCAGGTCACCAAGCGTTCTGGCACCGGGTCCTGACGATCGTGTTGCGCGGCAGCACGGATAGAGTTTCGCCCCTGAACCAACTTCCGCTGAGCAAGCGCCGAGGTGTCCCGCCGTGATGATGTGGTCGATGTGGCCCTCTGACGTCCGGCGCGGCGAAAGATTTTTCCCATGCTCTCTAGTATCCCCCATTATTAATGCTGCTGTGACCACACGGGCGTGGCCGTTGCCTGAACCGTTGGATGATGTAAAACTGGCTAGGATACACACCGTGGCCACTGCATCCCGTCATAGCACAACGATCTCTGGACCCTCAGCCTTGCGCCAGCTGGCGCTCGCGGCTGCACGCTCTGCCACGAGAGTTTTAGACCCACCAAACAAACATCAGGTTAACGATGGAACAGTTCGGTGGGGAACTACCCATAAAACCAACCACCACGATGTGGTCACCGACCTCGATCGTGCTGTGGAGATCCACCTCAGGGAGTTTTTGCACGAGCGGTTACCGACCTCACAAATCTTTGGCGAAGAATTCGGTGAGCACTCCCCAACTGGAACCTCGGCGCTGGAGCCCCGACCAGACCATGCCGTGGTGTGGCTCATCGATCCGATTGACGGGACCTCAAACCTGGCCCACGGTCTCGACACCTATTCCATCTCCATCGCGGCGGTGATCGACGACCAGGTGCTCGCCGGAGTAGTCGTTGCCCCGGCGATGGGCCTCGAGTTCTCTGCCGATATCGAGTCAGGCACCGCCTGGGTGAACGACTCCAAACTCCGCGTCCGACGTCCGTGCCCGCAACGGCTCCAGGACTACAATCTGGTGACCTCGTTTCCGGCAGCCGAAATCTTGCAGGCTAGCCCACCGACTCCTCACACCGCGTTGGAGATTTTTGGACAGGCGGTCTGCCAGTTTTCCACCGTACGCCGAATGGTCTCCGGAGCACTCGAATTGTGTTTAGCCGCCCAAGGAGTTTTCGACCTTGTCATCGGGGTGGACACCAAACCCTGGGATATCGCGGCCGCACAGCTGATTCTGCAGTGTGCCGGTGGCCATTACCGCCCCGGCTGGTTCTCCCCTGCCGAGTCCGGTCCGGCGCACAGGGCGCCGTGTTACCTCGGGCTCGCACCGGGCAGAGACCCGGCTGCGGCCAGCGAGATCTTCGAGCGGATTCTGCACCTACCTCGATGATCAGCAGGGCATCACCGGATCCTCGGCGCGTCATCGATTCCCCTCATGACCTAAATGGGAGACAATAGTGAGATGAACCACCTGATGTTTGAGCACCCCGAAAACGAACCGGTCCTGACCCTGACCGAGGAACAGTGCCGGAAGTTGCTGGACAACACTCGCCACGGTCGTTTCGCCTTTGCCGATGGTCCCAAGATCGAGATCTTCCCCATCAATTATGTCCGCGACGGTGACTTGCTCTATTTCCGCACCGCACCCGGGAGTAAATTAGCAGCCGCCGAACACGGACTCGATGTGGCCTTTGAAACCGACGGGATTCTCCCCGAGCAGGCCTGGTCGGTGGTGGTTCGTGGCGTCGCGCGGATGGTCACCGATACAGCGGAGCTTGAACACGTGCGCCAACTCGGTATTGCTCCCTGGGTTCCGACACTGAAAGACTTCTTCGCCTCAATCTCAATCGAGGAATTATCCGGTCGCCATTTCATTTTTGGCCGGCAACCAGAGCGCGACGAGGACGGTGGGTTCCGCTACGATCCGGACCTGAAAACCTCCGAGCCACCGCGCCACCCCGATACCTCTCGGTTGTCTCGCCACGACGGTTCAGCCAATTAGAGCCACAACGCCATCAGCCCCAAGCCGGCCACCGCGACCACCAAAGCGGTCATCAGTCCCACCGCGATGAGGTTGGCTTCAACCTGGCCACGGACGATTCCGCGCGACTGGAGCGCGTAACGGTGGCGTTGGGTTAGCTGGATGACCAACCCCGCCACCACGCATCCCACCGCAGGGGCCAGAGAGATCAGCCCGACGTCGGGATACCAGCGGAGAAACAGGCTCGAGACCACACACAGTACCAGTATGGTGCGGGACCAGGACAGGATGGTGCGTTCCGGTTGTAACGCAGGATCTTCGTGGAGACGGTAAGTGGTGGCCATCACACTACCCCGTCACCACAGCGAGCATCACCAGCACCGCCGTCACTGCGCAGACCACAGCCACCAGTGGCCCCCACAGTGGCAACGGTAGCGGACGTCCGGTGCGCATGGACCGCTCGACGCGCACCCACCGAATCGCCGCTGAAATGGCCATGAAGGCTCCCAATATCAGCAGGATCGAGGCCAGGATCTGACGAATTGGCGTCTCAAACACGTGCGTGGTAAAGGCTTCAATCCCGATCCCCGCTGCGAGCAGTGCCAACGCGGTTCTGATCCAGGCTAAGAAGGTGCGTTCGTTGGCCAATGAAAAGCGGGCATCTGGTTCCTCCCCCTCGGCGAGGAGTTTCGTACGCAACGATGACGCTTTCGATGAATCGTGTGGATCAGTGCCCATACCTCTCACAGTACTCTGGGCGTGCCCGCTTTCAGTAGACTTGACCAGGTTACAAGCCGAAGCTGCACACTCGTACACGAATCGGGGCTTGCAGTACTAAGGGAGTCGTGAGACACGAATGAGTGCACCCACTAAAGCGCAGATACGCCGGTGGCGACGCTACTTAGCAGACGAGATCGCCGAGGGGGCCATTTACGAACAGCTCGCCGAGCGAAAAACCGGCGAAGAACGCGAAATCTTGTTGGATCTGGCCACAGCGGAAAAACGTCACGAAGAGCACTGGCGCGATCTGTTGGGAGAACACGCCAACAATCCGCCCCGACCATCACTGAGACGCTCGCTATTACGTTTCTTGGCTCGCATCTTTGGTTCGGTGTTTGTCTTGGCACTGATGCAACGTGCCGAGACGGATAACCCGTATGCCCGTGACGCCGATGCCACCCCGAGCATGGCCGCCGATGAGGCCATCCACAGTGAAGTCGTCCGTGGACTGGCGGCCCGAGGCCGTCAAAAACTAGCCGGGAACTTCCGTGCGGCTGTCTTTGGCGCCAACGACGGCCTGGTGTCGAATTTGGCCCTGGTGATGGGTGTCGCAGCCACCTCAGCGACCAATGAATTCATCCTCGTAGCCGGCATCGCCGGACTGCTGGCCGGGGCGATGTCCATGGGCGCCGGTGAATTCATTTCAGTGCGGTCCCAACGCGAGCTGATCGAGGCCTCCTCACCAACCCAAGTAACCCTGGAAGCTGCCCCGCATCTGGATTTGAATTCCAATGAGCTCGAGCTCGTCTATCGGGCCCGTGGCATGTCTCAAGAGGACGCCCGACATCGCGCCATGGAGCGCATGGGCTATTTCAACTGCGACTGTAACCCCAGCCTGTCGGCCCGCCCTGATGGCTCCCAGGGGCCGGTGGAGCGCTCTCCGAAGCACGAAGAACTCGGTAGCGCGTGGGGCGCTGCCTTTTCGTCGTTCGGTTTCTTCTCCTCCGGAGCGATCATTCCCGTCCTCCCGTTCCTTTTCGGAGTGACCGGTACTGCCGGAATCCTCTGGTCGGCAGGGTTGGTCTCGGTAGCCCTGTTGTTTACCGGTGGTGTCACCGGTCTGCTGTCAGGAACCTCCCCGGTCACGCGAGGACTGCGCCAACTGGCGATTGGTTTAGGTGCCGCGATGATCACCTACCTGGTGGGATTGATCTTCGGGGTTTAGGCGCCTTCGTAGTAGCTATCAGCAACGTCGAGGGCTGAATCCAGGATCTCCAGGCCACGACGGGCATCCGCGTCGCTGATGTTCAATGGCGGGGCCAGGTGAATGCGGTTGGCGTTGGAGAACGGCAACAGGCCGAGCTTCTTGCACTCTGCTACCACGGCGTTCATGGCCGGCGACGAGCCACCATAGGGTGCCAAGGGTTCTTTGGTCTCCCGGTTCGTCACCAATTCCAGAGCCCAGAAGGCCCCGAGGCCACGGGCGTCTCCCACAGAGGGGTGCTTTTCGGCCAACTCGACGACTCCCGGTCCCAGGATCTCCCGACCCAGCCGATCGGCGTTGGTCACCATACCTTCTTCGTCCATCGCCCGAATACAGGCCACCGCGGCAGCACAGGCCAACGGGTGACCGGAGTAGGTCAGCCCCCCGGGGTAGGCCCGGTCAGCAAAGCTGGTGTAGATTTCATCGGAGATGATCACACCGCCTAACGGCACGTACCCGGAATTCACACCCTTGGCAAAGGTCACCAAATCCGGTGTCAGGTCCCAGTGCTGGAAACCAAACCACGCACCGGTTCGACCGAAACCAACCATGACCTCATCGGTGATGAACATGATCCCGTAGCGACGAGCCAGGTGTTGTACCCCCGCCATGTAGCCGGGAGGTGGCACGTAAATCCCGGCGGTTCCCGGAACAGTCTCGAGGATAATGCAGGCGATGGTGTCGGGACCTTCAAAAATGATGGTTTGTTCCAGATGGTCCAGAGCTCGCTGGGTTTCCTCTTCCAGGGTGGTGGACCCGAACAAGGAGCGGTAGAAGTAAGCGGGCATGAAGTGCACCACCGACTGACTGGCGGTATCGACCGGGAACCGACGGGTGTCGCCGGTGATGTTGATGGCTCGTTCGGTGCCTCCGTGGTAGGAACGGTAGGCCGAAAGGATCTTGGGCCGTCCGGTATGCAAACGCGCCATGCGGGTGGCGTGCTCGACCGCTTCAGCACCAGCGTTGGTAAAGAACACGTGGTTCAAATGGTCCGGAACGAGGTCACTGATCAACCGAGCAGCCTCCGAGCGAGCGTCATTGACGTGTGCCGGAGCGATGGTGGCAATCCGCGCTGCCTGCTGCTGGATAGCGGCCACCACGGCGGGGTGACTGTGCCCGATATTGGTGTTGACCATCTGGGAGGAGAAGTCCAGCAGTTTATGTCCTTGACCGTCCCAGACGTAACTGCCCTCAGCTTTGATGACGGTCATCGGGTCTAGTTGCGCCTGCGCCGCCCAGGAGTGGAAGACATGTTCACGATCGAGACGATAGGCCTGCTGACCTTGTTCGATCTGCTCCGGGGTGATTGTCGGGTCAGCTTCTACGTACTCGGTGCTCACCGTGACGATCCTCCTGTGGGGTGTCTGAACAACGTTCTGGCGTTGGGCTTTCTCTGTGAGTCTAAACGTTATCTAAATCATAATCAGCATCACAGGCACGGTGAACAGAGAAGCCACCGTCGTGATGGACAAGATGGAAGCGGCCAAGGGCCCTTGTCTGTCGTATTGGGTGCCCAGAATAAACACGGTCGTCGATGAGGGTGTGGCTGCCATCAGCACCAGGACGCCGAGCCAGTCTTCGGGCACCCAGAACGACAACACCACCGCCACCAGGAAGGTCATCGCCGGCACCACAAAAGCCTTCGTCGCCACACCAATCAGCACCAGCACGTAGTTCAACGAACCGGATGTGAAAGCCTGCAGGGCCGGGTGGATGGCCAGCCCCACCGCGCAGAGGGACAAAGGCACCGCAGTTGCACCCAACAGCGCCACGGACTCGCTGATGACCTGTGGTAGCTCAAAGGGCGTGAGCATCACGGTCAACCCCAGGGCGGCGGCGATGAATAAGGGGTTGAAAAAGAGCCCATCGACCACCACACGAATGAGCACAGAAGTCAGCGAACCGTGGGTTTTTCGTTGCTGTGCTGGGACGGGATCAGCTGATCCACCAGCCTGAGCCAGGGTTCGGTAGTTCTGTCGCATATTCACGGTGGTGCGCACCAAGGGGAATCCCAGCAGGAAGACCATATTGTGCACCATGCCGATCACCACGGCAGGAATGATGGACTCCTCGCCGAAGAATGCGATCGATAACGGGATGCCCAGATATCCCACGTTGCCGAAGACCGCTGAGACCGACAGCGTGGAAGCTTGTGTCTCCTGTGAGCCTAACAGCCAGCGGGCCCCGAAGTAGAGCACAATGGCTAACACGATGGGCACCAGTCCTGCGATCGCCAGTGTTCCCCAGGGAACGACGTCGGGTATGGGCGCGGTCACCATGGAGGAGAACACGAAAGTCGGCAACGAGATATGGAAGACAAACCCGTTCAGGGCTGGTTGCCATCCCAGAATCTTATCCGAGAATCCGATGGCAAAGCCCAGCCCCAAAATCAGAAAGAGCGGGACCATGGTCGCCAGCATCTCTGCCATGTGCTTTCCTTCCCCGGTGGTCTGTGTTGGCCACGGTCAAACGCTATCTAGGGTACCGCCGTTGTCACTCACCGGGTGGGGTGCATGCCGTATTAAGACACCAGTCGTTAAACCCCGGTGCCCCGAACCAGAACGGTTCGGGGCACCGGTCACTACATAGTTCACACTGCGCGCACTTAGCCGTTGTTAAGAATCTCGCGCATCAGCTCCGCGGTTTCGGTCGGAGTCTTACCGACCTTGACGCCGGCTGCTTCGAGAGCTTCCTTCTTCGCTGTCGCGGTTCCGGAGGAGCCGGAGACAATCGCGCCGGCATGGCCCATGGTCTTACCCTCGGGCGCGGTGAAACCGGCCACATAGCCGACAACGGGCTTGGTGACGTTTGCCTTGATGTACTCGGCGGCACGTTCCTCGGCGTCACCACCAATTTCACCGATCATCACGATGGCCTTGGTGTCGGGGTCATTTTCGAAGGCCTCCAGCGCATCGATGTGGGTGGTGCCGATCACCGGGTCACCACCGATACCGATACCGGTGGAGATACCGAAGTCCGAGAGTTCGAACATCATCTGGTAGGTCAAGGTTCCGGACTTGGAGACCAGACCGATCGGACCGGAACCAGTGACCGAGTTCGGGGTAATACCCGCCAGGGATTCGCCGGGGGTAATAATACCCGGGCAGTTCGGGCCGATGATGCGTGTCTTGGCCTGACCCTGCTCGTCAGTTATCGACTGAGACAGTGCGAAGAACTCGGCGGTGTCCTGAACCGGGATGCCCTCCGTGATGACCACCAGCAACGGAATTTCAGCCTTGATGGCCTCGATCGCGGCGTCCTTCGCGAACTTCGGAGGCACGAACATCACCGACGCATTGGCACCGGTTTCGGTCATGGCTTCTTCGACGGAACCAAAGACCGGTAGTTCAACGGTGTTACCGTCTTTGTCCTCATGAGTCACGGTGGTGCCAGCCTTGCGAGCGTTGACACCGCCGACAATATTAGTACCGGCCTTGAGCATTAGCGCGGTGTGCTTGGTACCTTCACCACCGGTAATACCCTGGACGATGACCTTGGAGTCTTTATTGAGATAAATCGACATTGTTGTTCAATCCGTCCTTAACTTACTTGGCGGCGTGGGCCAGCTCAGCGGCCTGGTCAGCACCGGCGTCCATGGTCTTGGCAATGTGCACCAGCGGGTGGTTGGCATCGGCCAGGATCTGGCGGCCGGCTTCCACGTTGTTGCCGTCCAGACGCACGACCAGCGGCTTAGTAGCTTTGTCACCCAGGATGTCTAGGGCCTGAACAATACCGTTGGCCACGGCATCGCAGGAGGTAATACCACCGAAGACGTTGACGAACACGGACTTGACCTGATCGTCGTTGAGGATCACATCCAGACCATCGGCCATCACCTGCGCCGAGGCGCCGCCACCGATGTCCAGGAAGTTGGCGGGCTTGACGTTGCCGTGGTTCTCACCGGCGTAAGCAACCACGTCGAGGGTGGACATCACCAAACCGGCCCCGTTGCCGATAATGCCCACATCACCGTCAAGCTTGACGTAGTTCAGTCCCTTAGCCTTGGCCTTGGCCTCCAACGGATTCTCGGTGCGCTCATCGACCAGCTTGGTGTGGTCTTCGTGGCGGAAATCCGCGTTGTCGTCCAGAGTGACCTTGCCGTCCAGGGCCAAGATGGTGCCGTCACCGGTCTTGACCAGCGGATTGACCTCAACCAGGGTGGCGTCTTCTTCGTCGAAAACCTCCCAGAGCTTGACCAGTACCTCGGCCACAGCATCAACCTGCTCAGCGGGGAATTTCGCCTGAGTGGCGATGTCCTTGGCCACCTCGAAGGTGATTCCCTCCAGAGCGGAGACCGGAACGCGTGCCAGATCGTCGGGACGTTCAGCGGCCAGTTGCTCAATTTCCACGCCACCTTCGACGGAGCACATGGCCAAGTAGGTGCGGTTTGCGCGGTCCAGCAACACCGAGAAGTAGTATTCTTCAGCGATATCTGCACCGGCAGCGATCATCACGCGGTGGACAGTGTGGCCCTTGATGTCCATGCCCAGAATCTGCTGGGCGTATTCGTAGGCCTCGTCCGGGGTCTTGGCGACTTTGACGCCACCGGCCTTACCACGCCCACCGACTTTGACCTGGGCTTTGACGGCGGTCACGCCACCGAGTTTTTCAGCGGCTGCTTTGGCATCTTGTGGGGTTTCGGCCACGATTCCGGCGAGCACGGGAACACCGTGTGCTTCGAAGAGATCGCGCGCCTGGTATTCGTACAGGTCCACGGGTTGGAGTCCTTTAACGTCGACAATAGTTCGATTTTTCGAGTCTCACCGGCGATGTTTGCGCGGTAGCACTCGACGACCCGCCACTGCGGGCTCCAGTAAATAACCTTAGTGCACTGCCTGGGGTTTTGTAGACAGTTGAAAACTAGCCACTGACCCAGAAATGACGGGCTTTTGTGCCCACCAGGACCGTCAGCACATCCCCGGGCCGGTACAGGTCAAAGGCGTGCATTAGAAGGAGATTTTTTCGACTGGGGCGTAGCGTAGCAACAGCCGTTTCTCCGAACCGGAGAACGCCACCGTGGCAACGGTCTTGTCTCCACTGCCAGAGATGGCTGTGACCACCCCAGTACCGAAGCTTTTGTGTTTGACGTGGTCGCCGGGGCTGAGGCTGATGACCTCGTGGTCGGGCACCACTCGGGTCGGTTTTTCGCCTCGAACCACCTCGGCGCGTTCTTGCGCCTCGGTGATCCCGGTAGCCCCAGCTCGGGACCCAGAACTCTGGCCGGGCTTGCCGTAGTGGCTGCGTGAGGTTGAAGCGCCCCAATGGGAGCCAGTGAACCGTTTTGGATACCGAGATCCGGGGGCGCCAAATCCTAGCCCCGCACCGATATCGTTCCAGGACCCACGCGTGTCGACGCCGTTCAAGCGCCCTTCTCGTTCCCATTCGATGAGGGCGTCGGGAATCTCGGTGAGGAATTGGCTGGGCGGGTTGAACTGATGCTGACCCCATAGCGAACGGGATTCGGACCGGGACAGGTACAGTCGCTTTTCGGCCCGGGTCAGCCCCACATAGGCCAGTCGGCGCTCTTCGGCCAGCTCTTGAGTGTCCCCCATCGACCGGGCGTGTGGGAAGACGCCGTGTTCCATTCCGGTCAAAAATACCACCGGGAACTCCAAACCTTTAGCGGTATGCAAGGTCATCAAGGTTACTTGGCCCCACTGCTCAGCCAAGTCCTGACCCTCAGTGTCGGTTTCGACAGGGGTGGGCAGTTGATCGGTATCGGCCACCAGGGCGACTTGTTCCAAGAACTGGCTCAGATCTCCGTCGGGGTGAGTTTTCTCGAAGTCCCGCACCACCGCCACCAACTCTCCGAGGTTATCGGCCCGGGATTCGTCCTGCAGGTCTTCTGAGGAGCGTAGCGCGTGTAACATCCCAGTTTGTTCCAATACAGCTTCGAGCACCCTGGCCGGGGATTCGGTCGTGGCCAGCTGTTGCAGGTCGTCCAATAACTGGGCAAACTCCTGGACTTTCTTCACGGCTCGAGACCCAATCCCGGGTGCTTGATCGGCGCGGTGGAGTGCGTCAAAGAAACTGATGCGTTCTCGGTCTTGTAGTACCGCCAAGGCCGCTTCGGAGCGGTCACCAATACCGCGTTTGGGCTCGTTGAGAATCCGGCGAAGGTTCACGTCGTCATCGGGATTATCGATCACGCGCAAATACGCCAGGGCATCTTTGATTTCTTTGCGATCATAGAATCGGGTTCCTCCGATCACCCGGTAAGGGATCCCCGCGGAGATGAGGCGTTCTTCCAGCGCACGGGACTGGGCGTTCGTGCGGTAGAAGACCGCTATGTCTTCGGGGATCGCCTCATCATTGTCGATCAGCTCATCGATCTTATCGGCCACCCAGCCGGCTTCATCCGATTCGTTCTCGCCCGCGTAACCGATCAGTGCTGCCCCGGTCCCAGCATCGGTCCACAACCGTTTGGCCTCTCGGGAGGGATTATGCGAGATCACCGCGTTAGCGGCGTCGAGAATGTTCTGGGTGGAACGGTAGTTCTGCTCCAGATTGATCACGGTGGCATCAGGGTAATCCCGCTCAAACTCGATAATGTTGCTGATATCGGCACCGCGGAAGGCATAAATCGACTGGTCGGAGTCCCCGACGACAGTCAGTTGCCCCCCACTGGTCTCACACCCGGAGGGGTCTCCGGGTTCCCCGGTGAGCAATCGGACCAGCTGATACTGGGCATGGTTGGTGTCTTGGTACTCATCGACCAGCACGTAACGGAACCGGCGACGGTAGTTATCGAGCACAGCGGGGAAAGCGCGGAACATATTGACAGTGGTGGAGATCAGGTCGTCGAAATCCATCGCATTCGCCTGACGCAAGCGCGCGGTGTATTCGGTGTAGACCTCGGCCACCGCCTGCTGGAAAGGGTCCCCGCTGTTGTTCGAGGCGAACTCGTCGGCATCCACCAAATCATTCTTCAGCGAGGAAATCTTGTGCTGAATCGATTTAGGTTTCACCCGTTTGGGATCCAGGTCCGCCACCTTGACAAGCTGGCTTATCAACCGCAAGGAATCAGCAGCATCATAGATGGAGAAATTGGATTTCAATCCCACGGTGCTAGCTTCAGCTCTTAGGATGCGTAGCGCTGAGGAGTGAAAGGTCGAGATCCGCATTTTTTGGGCATCAGGACCGATCAGCCCTTCGATGCGTTCGCGCATTTCTCGGGCGGCCTTATTGGTGAAGGTAATGGCCAAGAACTCCCAGGGACGAGCTTCCCCGGTGGCCAGTAAATGAGCAATGCGGTGGGTGAGCACCTTGGTTTTACCCGAGCCTGCTCCGGCGACGATCAGCAACGGTCCCCCGCGGTGAGCGACTGCGGCCTGCTGTTGGTCGTTCAGGTCAGCGATCAGCGTGTCAGGATCCGAAGACGAGGGGGTGATCATCGATGCCATAGTCCCCCAGTCTAGTCAGCTCCACTGACACAGCAGACTAGGATGGGTGGGCGTGGGGATAACACTTATCACCGTGCACCCCCCCCCGCACTGCAACGCACCCCGTGACGGTCAGTCACTGTACGAGGAGGAAAACGTTTCGTGGGCAACACCCAGAACCGACCCACTGCCACCGCGCAACCGGTTGCTGAGCAACCGCAGTCCTCCCCGGGGATGTTGGTGCTGGCCCTGGCGGGCACGGTGATCTTCATGGGCTTTTATTATCACGTCTTGGCGCTGAACCAGATGCGCCAGCTCACCGGTGGGATGCCGATGTTGGACCACCGCCCTTTTGGCTACCGTCTCGACGAGGTTGAGGCTGTCGCGACGGCAATGGATGATCCGGCACTGGGACAACTAAACTGGACCCACAAGACCGCCGGGGTGATTTTTCCGGTCTTGGTGGCCCTGTTGGCCGTGGTGGTTGCTTTCTGGGCCCTGCGGTCGTGGGTGCCACGGGCGGTGATGATCGCCACCGGTGTGGTCTTTGCTGTGGTCGATATGTGGGAGAACATCGCGATCGAGCGGGCCTTGCACGAGGTGACACAACAGGCTGTATCGTTGGCCTCCGCGTTGACCATCGGCCGGTGGGTGCTGTTGGTATTGCTCGCGGTGGGTGTGATCGTGGCAATTTTCCGCAAGATCGTGACCTCCACCCGCGCTTCAGAGCCGGTAGCGGTACGTTAGAGTAGTACCGCATCCCCCCCGTAGCTCAGCAGGATAGAGCAACCCTCTCCTAAAGGGTAGGTCGCTGGTTCGACTCCAGTCGGGGGGACTTGTCGTTTTATTCGGCCCGTTGCAGGGCCTTCTCGATCTGTTCTAGGGCCCGTTGCAGTATCGGGTGTGGCATGGCCATCACCAAGCGAGTGTGGTCGATGCCGGCCTCACCGCAGTGAGCACCGTCGGTGAGCTGTACCCCGGCGGTTTTCACCAGCTGTCGGGCCACCGAGGTGGGCTGGCCGGCCAGCACGGTCTGGCTAAAGTCCAACCAGGCGATATAGGTCCCGGAAATCTCGGTAACCCGCACACCATGACGTGTCAGTCGTTCGTCCACGAATCGAATCAACTCATCTCGATTGCGCTGTAAGTAGGCCACAATATCGTCGAGCCAGGCGGCAGCCGCCGGGTCGGTCAGTGCGGTAACGGTTGCGGCCGCACCGAGATTGGCTGCCCCGTGGCGGTCAAAGTAACCGGTGGCGTTGAAGTGGTTGCGGTCGGTGAGATTCGCGGTGATCAACTGACCGCATTTCAGGCCGGGGAGATTGAAGGCTTTGGAAGCAGCAGAACCGGTGATGGTGTGTTGGGCAGCAGCCGGTGACACCGAGGCATAGGGGATGTGTGGTGACTCATCGTAGATCAGCGGAGCCCAGATTTCATCGGCAAAAACCCGCCCATTCGCTGCGGTGACTACCGCTGCGAGATCGGTGAGCTCCTCGCGGGTCAAGATCCGACCGGTGGGGTTATGAGGGTTGCACACCACGAGAATTTCACCACCGGCACCAAAGGCCTGGCGGATGCCGTCCAGATCGTGGGTATAGACCAGATGGCCTTGTTCGTTCACCTCGGTCAGCATCGGTACTTCAATGATGGGCCGGTCCAAGCTCCGCGCCATGCGGAGGAAAGGCATGTAGGCCGGTGTCGGGATGATCACTGGGGAACCCGGGGTGGTGAAGCGTTCGATAGCGGCCCGAAAGGCGGTAATCACATCGGCGACCGGGTGGACATCGGCCGGATCGACCTGCCAGCCATAACGCTTAGCTTGCCACTGAGCCACGGCCTCCCCTAACGACTCGGCAAGGTCCTGTGGCAGGTATCCGAAACGACCGCGTTGCACCTCGCGAACCAACGAAGCGGTAATTTCGGGGGCGGTGCCGAAGTCCATTTCTGCCATAAAGGCACCAATGGCGCGATCGGGGTGCACCCATTTGGTGGCGCCGGTAGCGCGTAGTTGTTCTTCGGTAATAGCATCGAGATCGGCGAAACGTGGCATCTATCTCACCGCTTTCTGTGACTAGTCGTCGGTGGCAAATTGAGTTCGATATAACTCAGCGTATCGTCCGTGGGCTGACACTAGCTGGGAATGGGTTCCGCGCTCAATAATGTGGCCATCTTCGACCACCAGAATGTGGTGAGCCGAAACCACGGTGGACAGCCGGTGGGCGATCACCACCGCGCTCCGACCGGTCAGCACTTCATCCAAGGCAGCGTGGACAGCTTGTTCGGACGTGGAATCCAGCGAGGCGGTGGCTTCATCCAACACCACCAGATCGGGTTGGGCCAGTAGTACCCGTGCGATGGCCAGGCGTTGCCGTTGGCCACCGGAGAGTCGGTACCCTCGGTCGCCCACCACAGTGTCGATCCCATGAGGTAGCTGGGACATCAGCTGGCCTAGTTGGGCCCGTTCGAGCACGTCGAGTAGTTGCTCATCGGTGGACTCGTGCACATCGAGGGTGAGATTCCTGCGGATGGTGTCGTGGAGTAAGTGTGCATCCTGAGTCACCATTCCCATCCGGGAATGGACCTGGGCCTGTGAAGTATCCCGCAGGTCCATGCCGTTGAAGGTGATGGACCCGGCAACCGGGTCGTAAAGCCGGCCCAGCAGGGAAGCGATAGTGGATTTGCCGGCTCCGGACGAGCCCACCAACGCCACGGTCTCTCCCGGTTTGAGCTCGAAACTAATCTGGTGCAACACCTGGTGCGGGGTTTCATCATGGAGCTGGGCAACATCTTCCAGAGAAGCCAAAGACACATCCGAGGCCCGGGGGTACCAAAAGTCCACGTCTTTTACGACGACCTGTATTGGACCGGCCGGGATTGTTCTGGGGTGTTCCGGATCGAGCACGTAGGGGGTGAGGTCGAGAATCTCAAAGATCCGGTCAAAGCTCACCAGTGCGCTTATAAGCTCCACCCGGGCAGTGGCCAGGCCGGTCAGCGGCGTGTAGAGCCGAGTCAGTAGCAACGCCATGGTGACGACCTCGCCGGCATTGAGATCACCGACGATAGCCTGCCACCCACCGATGCCATAGACGGCGGCCAACGCCAGTGCGGAAACCAGAGTGAGCAGTGTGGTAAACACCGACTGCCAGATCGAGATCTCCACCCCTGAGCCACGGACTCGATCAGCGCGGCTGCGAAAGCGCGCCGATTGTTTCTCGGCGTCGCCGAAGAGCTTAATCAAGGTGGAGCCTGCCGCGGAGAAGTCCTCGGTCATGTGTGATCCCATGGCAGCTTGGTGATCGGCTCGCGCCCGGGTCAGTGCTGCCAGTCGGTTCCCCAGTGCGCGTGCCGGCAGTAAGAAGATGGGCAAAAGAACCAGAGCCAGTACTGTGATCTGCCACGAGGTGGTCAGCATAACGATTAGGGTCAAAATCAGGGTGACGACATTCATCACCACGGTTGGAAAGGTTCGGGCAATACCGGTTTGCGCGCCTAAGACATCGTTATTGACCCGCGAAACCAGTGAACCGGTCCGAGCCCGGGTGAAAAAGGCGACCGACATGGTCTGGATGTGATCAAAAACCTGGGTACGTAAGTCGAAAATGACCCGTTCGCCCAACGAGGCAGATTGCCAGCGGGAGAGTACGGCAAGTATGGCCTCGGCGACCGCTACCGCGGCGATGAGTAGCGCCAGGCGGATCACGGTTCCTACGTCCTCGGTGCTGTGACCTTCGACGATAGCGTCTACCACACGTCCGGCCAAGATGGGAGAGACGATCGTCAATGCCGCCCCCAAGATGGACACCGCCACGTAGCTAAGCACTCGTAGTTGATAGCGACCCAGGAATCTGAAGCATCGAGCGATCGTGCCGGGGCGCAACCCCGGGTGCGATTGTCCGGCGTGGCGTTGCAACCGGAACATGGTCAAATGCGCAGCGCGGTCCATGCTCATGAGCGCGTCCCGCCCTCGTTGTGAGAGCCAGTAGCCAGAATCTCGGGTAGCACCCTGGCAATATAGCGCAAGCTGGCACGGTGAGTTTGGGGAAACTCAGCTTGTCGGCTACCTTCAGCCAATCCGGCAGCATAGCCGGCAATGAAACCCAAGGTGAGATGCTCCGGTGCGGTCTGTAAGTGTTGTTCACAGCTGATCTGATGTAGTTGCGCGGAATTGATCTCGATGCGGGGGTCAATTTCTAACGCCTGCAGCAGAGCGTGGGCCCATTGCGGAGAGAACTGGTGGGCTACGGGTGGGATGTGTGACACCGTGACTCCTTTGTCAGTACGCCCGGGATAGAAATACATCAGGGCCTCCTCCGAGTGGAGGAAGCCCTGATGTTGCAGTCGTCAAAGGCTCGGAGTTTATCCGAGACGCAGAATGTTGGTCTTAGCCAACGTAGGTGTAGTAGCCCATCAACGGATTACGGTCCACACTGTGGAGCAGAGTGCCCACGGAAGGATTCTGGGCGCCGATCATCTGGCCGTTGCCAACGTAGATGCCCACGTGGCCACCACCGTTCTGGAAAACCAGGTCGCCAGGCTGCGGGCTGGAGGTGCGGACGAACTTGCCGGAGCCCAGGATGGCAGAGGTCGAGGAGGGAATGCTGATACCAGCCTGAGCGTATGCCCAGGACGTGAAGCCCGAGCAGTCCCAGCCGGCCGGGGTCTTACCGCCCCAGACGTAGGGGGTCCCGATGCCGGAGTAAGCAGCCGAGACAACCTGGCCCATAGCACCAGAAGCTGCGTTCTCCGGTGCTTCAGGAGTTTCTGCGCTAGCAGTCTCGACATCGTTATCTTCGGATTCAGAAGAAGAGGAGGTCTCGGACGAGGGGGTGTCCTGTTCGTCGTCGCTGTAGCTGTCAAACTGCTCAGCGGACGTCACAGCAGAGAAGTCAGTGTCGTCTTCGGTGTCGTTTTCTTCTTCTACTTCAGGTTCTGGAGCCGGTGTGGAGGTGACTTGGACGCGACCAAGATCAATTTCAGCGTCAGAGTCAACAGTAACGGTCTCGTTCTGAGAAGCACGTTCCAGGTCAGCGCCGGTGGCTGGCAGGACCGAGGTTTCGCGGGCGGTGGAAGCCTGCGCGGCCTCTGCCTGCGGAACGAAAGTCAAAGCCAGGCCGGATGCGGTAGCAACAATAGCGGCTTGACGACCAAAGCTACCAGCATTCTGCGTCACAGACTGAGACAAAGCGGCTAAGGTAGCTCCCTTTGCAGGGGTGGCGCGGTGGCGGGCGGTGGAACGCTTCGACACTTGAGAACCTCTCTCACGTAGTATCCGGAGCTTTTAAGCTCTGCCCCGTCATGATGAATAGTTACGACTGCATTGTCCCCAAAGGCCACGGGGCTCAAGGTGCTAGACCTTCGAGGGACACCGGTTGTCTCCGGTACCTCGTACAGCGTATATCAATCCTTTATAAAAGTCACGCTGAGATAACGATAAACTGTGGACAGGCCTAGAATCTGGGCCAAGATCCGCATGATCATGCGGATCTATGGTCGTTATTTTCTGTGACTTTTTATCGTCAAGGGATCGGGATACCTGTGCAAAACCTCTGAATCATCGGCGATATAACGCCCAAGAGCGCGATTTCAGCGCGCGATTTCCTGGGCTGAGCTCCCTAACGCGCTGACTGACATCTGACTATCGAGATCTTTGTCACTGTGCGCGTATCAACGCTACATAAACCCAAAACCCGCTCGAGATCCTAATGATCATCGAGCGGGTGGAACTGCGAAGTTGCCTGAGGGCAACTGGGGTTTAGGAAACAGAATCCACGGGCTCGACTCTGAGGTGTTGCCCAAGTTCTTCGACGATTTCCAAACCTTCGCGACTGTACCCTGTCGCACCGGTGACAGCTTGGCCCGGAGTAATCACCTGGATGTCGATATATCCGTCATCAAGTTCAGCGGTGAATACTGAGCCCACGACGATGCCGGCCGCCATGAAGTGGTTGAGCAAACCGTGATCGGTTTGAATGGCTTCGGTGATGACCAAGAGGCGAAATGTCCGGTGCGAACGAAGCAGATCCGTCAGTCGCTGCCCCGGATAGTTTTCTGGGCCTTCATGACCCGAACCTCCCTCAAGCTCCGAGACATAGGGGATCCGGATTCCAAAAGGAGAGGTCGAGACCTCAGGTAGCAAGTTGAGGAGTTTAGCTTCCACCTCATCACTCATCACGTGCTCCCACCGACACGCTTCGTTATGAACCTGGGGCCATTCAAGTCCAATCACATCAGAGAGCAACCGTTCAGCCAGGCGATGCTTACGCATCACCTTTGCGGCAATAGCCAATCCCTTGTCAGTCAGCCGGATTCTACGGTCCGCACCAAGATCCACCAGTCCATCCCGTTCCATCCGATTAATGGTCTGAGACACGGTCGGGCCAGAGTGCTCAAGGCGTTCAGCAATGCGTGCTCGCAGTGGCGCGATTTCTTCTTCCTGCAATTCGTAGATGGTCCGAAGATACATCTCCGTGGTGTCGATGAGCTCCGACATTTTTCTCTTAACCCCTCATCCTGACGCGTTCTCGCCCCGAGCCCCTCTCTGGGAGGTCACGCAATGTCGCCTTCCATACTAGCTATCAGAACGAGTGACCAAAGTGTGTTCCCTTTATATGTAGTAACTCACAATAATCTGAACATTTCGTGGTGTTGAGGTGCATGAAGCGCAGAAGAATGAAAAGATAATGTTGCCCAGCTGTGTACGCCTGCCAATCTTTTATAGGAGTCTGCGTGTCAACTCAGGACAACATCACTATCCCTGCAGAACTACTACCCCGAGATGGTCGATTCGGCGCAGGACCTTCTAAAGTCCGCCCTGAACAAATTCAAGCGATTGTTGATGCTTCCCAGTCAGTTATGGGAACATCTCACCGCCAGGCACCAGTGAAGAACCTCGTGGCAGAACTCCAGGCCGGTTTGAAAGAGCTGTTCCAAGCGCCGGATGACTACGAGGTCATCTTGGGTCTCGGTGGCGCAACAGCTTTCTGGGATATGGCCACCTTTGGCCTCATCCGTTCCAAAGCACAGCACCTCGAGTTCGGAGAATTCGGTGGCAAGTTCGCCAGAGCAACCACGAAGGCACCCTTCCTAGAGGACTCCACCGTCATCTCAGCACAGCCGGGTTCTCGCCCCGTTCCTCAGGCTGAGCCCGGAGTCGATGTTTACGCCTGGCCCCACAACGAAACATCAACCGGGGTTTGCGTACCGGTAGAACGCGTCCAAGGCGCCGACGATGACGCTCTGATTCTCATCGATGCAACCTCGGGCGCCGGTGGGTTGCCGGTAGACATCACCAACGTCGATGTCTACTACTTCTCCCCGCAAAAGAACTTCGCCTCCGATGGAGGCCTGTGGTGCGCACTGTTCTCGCCGGCCGCATTGGCACGTGTCGATGAAATCGCACACTCCGGGCGGTGGATTCCTGACTTCCTAAATCTCAAAACCGCCGTGGATAACTCTCGCAAGCACCAGACCTACAACACCCCCGCGTTGGCCACCTTGATCACCATGAATGAGCAAGTCAAGTGGATGAATGCCAACGGTGGCCTCGAATTTACCACAGCCAGGACCCGTGAGTCTGCGGAGCAGATTTATCACTGGGCCGAAGCCAGTGACGTAGCCACCCCCTTTGTGGCCGAACCGGAGGACCGTTCTCAGGTGATTGCCACCATCGATTTCATCGATGAGATCGATGCGGGTCACATCGCCTCCATACTGCGAGCCAATGGTGTCGTCGATGTTGAGCCGTATCGTAAACTCGGGCGCAACCAGTTGCGCATCGCTACCTTCGTAGCCATCGAGCCAACCGACGTAGCCCAGATACTACAGTGCATTGACTACGTGATCGACCAAATCCGATAACGCTACTATTACCAGAGTGGGCGGTGGTTGCTGCATTGGATGCAGCAACCACCGCCCACTCTGGTGTAAAAAGACCGTGTGAGAAGAAGAAGTTATGCGTTGTTCTTTTTCTTCTTTTTCTCCTTGGCCTCGGATTGCTTCTGAGAGGCCTCTATGTCCTGCGCGATGTCCTGACGAGGCTTGTCCGCAGAATCTGAGTGCTCGGCGTCGGTGCCCCCAGCCTCAGGCTCGAATCCGGCTGCTTTCAGGGCCTGTTGCGGGTCTTCCCCGTCGGCAATGGCCTTGAGCCGAATACGTTCTTCTTCGGAGGCACGTTGCTCCCAGGGAACCCACTCTGGAGCCAATAGGGCATCTTCACCGGGTAGTAGTCCCAGCTCGCACACCGTGATTGTCTTCGACCGCGGCGCGCGAGCCACGGTAACGAACCAGTTCCACCCGCGATAACCCGGCAGCTGAGCAACGAACCGGTGGGTAGCTAGTCGTTCGTCGTCCATCTCCGCGCTGAGATGATCCCCCAGCTCGGCCGGGTGCGTGATCTCCAGCAGAGCGCTACGGGCAACCTCCACGGCCTCTATGAGCAACTCATCGTGGCGGGGACGACGAATTCGGCGCCGCGGTGGACCGAAAACCGGGAACGCTGTACCGTCTTCAGGATTAACGGTCTCGTCAGTAGCAACCTTAGGCGTCGAAATCATCGGCGACTCTCCGCATCACCTGCGCGATGCGTTGGGCTTGGTGTGAGGAGGGGTACTTGCCTTTACGCAATTCAGTTGAGGCATGATCCAACAGACGGATCAGATCGTCGACCACCGAGGCCATATCGTGAGCATGCGGACGGGTATTTTTGACCACCGACGGGGTCTTTTCTAAAAACTGCACGCTCAGTGCCTGCGGGCCCCGTCGCGATTCGGCCAGGCCAAATTCGACGCGGGTCCCTGCTCGGACCTTATTAACCTCTGCAGGCAGGGCTGAGGAGGGCAGATGGATATCTTGACCATCATCGGTTCGAATGAACCCGAACCCCTTCTCGGCATCATAAAACTTCACTTTGCCAGTTGGCATAGGTCTTCTCTCTTCATCCTTGCTCGCGGAAGAAACTCAAATCTTGACCTCTAGGATAACCGCTTCAGCAATATTCCGCTGAAAAGAGCCCCGTCATTCGGGCCTTCATCGCCCCCGGCGTAGAATGACGACATGCCCTCCTCGTCTGAGAGTCCCCACACCGTTCAGCATGCCTCCGTGCAGCGCGCCAAGCCCGTGCGAGCACCGCTATGGCTTCCGATCGTTCTCTGCATCGGGGTCGTGCTCGTCGTGGCCTCCTTTATCTCGTTGGTGGCGATCGTGGTGGTGTATTTCACCGATATCCACGAGCCGCCCTTCCTGTTCTTTATGGGCCTGTATGGGTTCCCGATTGGGTTTATTCTTGTCTTGGTATATCTGGTCGGCATGATTGTTCTCCGCCGGAACCGGACCTCTCGAAGAGCCCATGAGCAATCCGAGCAATCTGAGTACACCAGGTAGCCTGCGCGGATGCCTTCTGAGCACACCTTCTCACGCAGGCTAACCACTACCCCGGTACGCCGAATTAAGGGCTGGTTACACCGGTGCGACAAAAACCAGCTTGTCGAGCTCTTCACGTCCCGCCCCGATCTCGCCACGACAGGGAGTCTCCCACCACCTGAGAATTTGGAAGAGCTAGCTCGACGGTGCCTGAGCATTTCGTCGCTAACCCGTTGCCTTGCAGGACTCAACCGTAGCCAACGCGATGTTCTCGAAGCCCTGGCGGTGGCTACCGATCTCTCGGGTGCCTCTGCCTTATCCTCATCTGCTGGCACCGTTGACTCCGCAACTATACGACACTTACTCGCAGTACCCGACTCAGCCAGTCCGGACGTGGACCAGGTCCTCGACGAGTTGTCCTGGGTCTTGTTGATCTTCGCGCAATCCCCTTCGTACGACTCTGCCCAGCAGCACTGGATGTTGCCGGCGGAAGTGCGCCAAGCCATCGGGCCCCACCCAGCGGGCCTTGCTACCGAGGTCTCGGCCCCTGAACTGAACGAGCTACCCGCCACCGCCCGCTCCTTATTAACTCAAGCCCGGACGGTTCGCGCTACGACTTTGTCCGAGATCGATGAGCAGAGTGGGTCCGACCCAGCGGATGGCTCTGCGGATCAGGCAGAATTGATCAGTGAGCTCTACCGGCTCCGGATCCACCCGGTTCGGTCACAACGCACCGCGACAGCCTTGATCCATCGCCTACGAAACCTCGGCCTGGTCCGCACTCCTGCCGGAACACAGCAGGTCATCTTTCCAGCACGCTACGGTTTGGCGCTGACCGGTGGCACCCTGATCAATCGAGAGTTTCGTGCTACCCCGGTGACACCCCCGCTGCAACAGATCTCCCCCGACGAGCTGGCCACCGCCACCGTGACCGAGGTCAGCACGCTACTGGAGCATCTTCAGCTCGTTTTGGACGCTGATATGGTGCGTGAAGGGTTACCCGAGGTTAAAGCCGGGGGGCTCTCCGTGCGGGGCTTCCGAGCTCTCCAGACCGAGATCGCTGCCCAAGCCCGCCTCAGCGAGTCCCGCCTACACTTTCTCCTGCAACTGGCAGCAACAGCATGCCTGCTCACCCGAGACCGCGACCACTCACGGTGGACACTCACCCCGTTGGGACACGGTTTCAGGGGACTGCCCCCCGAACGACGGTGGGTGTGGCTGATTCGATGCTGGCTACAGTCCACGGGTCCAGCGCTGACCCGTCGCACAGACCGGGCGTTGTCTTCGGATGCTACTCAGGAGGATCAAGGCCGGTGGCGCCGGATCTTTTTCCGCGCCGCTGCTGAGTTGTCCAGCCCGCAGACGACGCGATCACCCCGACGCATTCTGCCGGTCCTGGCCACCCGAATGAGCTGGCTAGCCGGCGAGGATCCTTTCACTCCCCTATCCCGGCCCATCGCCGAGGTCATCGACGACGCGGTGGCTCTGGGCCTGCTCTGTGCCGGAGCGCTCACCCAACCCGGGCAACTGATCGCCCACGACCGGTTTCTACAAGCCCTGGCTACGTTGCGAGACCTCTTGCCCGAGACCGCCGATACCGTTCGGATACTCCCCGACCACACGCTGATCACCACCGCCCCACCCAGCCCTGAACTGGCGGTGATCTTGGCCCGCTGGGCGAAAGTCGAATCCTCCGGCTACGCCACGGTGTACCGCATCAAGGAACAGACCGTACGTGCCGGACTCGACACCGGGGCCAGCCACCATGAGCTCTTGCAGTTCCTCGAGCAGGTTTCCGAGGACCCTATCCCGGAAACGCTGACTCGGTTGATCGTCGAGACCACCACCGACTATCAGCGGATCCGCCTTGGATCCGCCGGGTCCTGGATCCGGTGTCGTTATCCCGAGGAACTAGATGTCTTACTGAATAGCCCGCGCGCCGACAGGCTGGCTGCCCAGCGCCTGTCCGACACCGTGGCGGTCAGCTCCCTGACCGCCCACCAACTCCACCGCGCACTCACCGAGCTAGGTCTGACGGTGCCACCACCGCAGGCATCATCCGGCTCCAGCACCGCCGAGGGACAGACCACGCACACGGTGCTGGATGACTACGCCGAACTGGCGCGGTACGTCGACGCCGAATTGGCCGAGGCCGGGCTGTGCCGCACCGCCGATGATCGTCGGCACCAGCATCAGCTCGCCGAGTACCTCACCCAGGCAGACACCGCAGACCACACCGACTCTGCTCTGACCTCCGCCACGACACCCTTGTCGCGCGATACCGAGCAGGCCGTGTCCGTGTCGGTGATTCGTCTCGCCGCCGAACGTGGGATCCCGATGCTTGTTACCTACACCGACCAGTCTGGTCACTTACAACAACACTTCCTCCGCAGTCCCCGTCTCCGACACGGCGCGGTCGTGGAGACGGCAGAACCTCAGGGCCAGTCGGATCCAACGCCACCAATCCCGTTGTTCCGTATTCTTTCGGCCGAACCACCCGAGGCTAACGACGTGGACCCAGACGATCCGATGTGACCGAAAAGGACCCAGACACCGAGGAATCAGTACCCCATCCAGCACTATGATCAGCAAGCACGGAGTGTGAGATGAATTCACCAGCGCCTGAACCCACCGGGGCGATCATCGTCCAATCCGATCGCAGTATTCTGCTCGAGCTCCAACATCCTGCCGCCGACGACGCCCGGCGGGCCCTGGCCCAATTTGCCGAGCTCGAGCGCGCGCCCGAGCATGTCCATACCTATCGCATGACCGCGCTGGGCTTGTGGAATGCGCGGGCGGCGGGAGTGGACGCTGAGCAAGTCATCGATACGCTGTTCACCCATTCGCGCTATCCCCTACCGCAGAACCTGCTGATCGATATTGCCGAGCTGATGTCGCGGTATGGACGACTCGCTCTGACCGTTGACCCCCAACACGGGCTCGTGTTGCGTAGCGATGATGCCGCGGTCCTGGAAGAAGTGCTCCGTGCTCAGACCACCCGGGACCTGGTGGGTGCACAGTTAGATGGCTACACGGTGGTAGTTCATTCCACCGCCCGCGGTGAGCTCAAACAGGCCCTGGTCCAGCTGGGCTGGCCGGCCGATGACCAGGCCGGTTACGTCGAGGGCACCGCATTCCCGATCCAGCTCACCGAGAACGAAACCTGGCAGTTGCGCGACTACCAGCGGATGGCGGTGGACAACTTCTTCGCGACCGGTTCCGGGGTGGTGGTGATGCCTCCGGGCTCGGGAAAAACCTTGGTGGGGGCGGCCGCATTGGCTGCCTCCAGTACCATTGCCCTGGTGTTGGTGACCAATACTGTCTCGGCTCGACAGTGGAAAGCCGAACTGCTGGCCCGCACCACCCTGACCGAGACTGATGTGGGTGAGTATTCCGGATCGAAGAAACAGATCCGCCCGGTCACCATCGCCACCTACCAGGTGCTGACCACTCGCCGTGGTGGCATCTATCCGCACCTTGAGCTGGTCAACGATCACGACTGGGGGCTGATCATCTACGACGAGGTTCACCTCTTGCCAGCCCCGATCTTCCGGATGACCGCGGATCTGCAGGCTCGGCGCCGGTTGGGACTGACCGCCACTCTCGTGCGTGAAGACAATCGCGCCGATGAGGTTTTTTCGCTGATCGGCCCGAAACGCTATGACGCACCGTGGAAAGATCTTGAGGCACAAGGCTGGATCGCCCCGGCCAGTTGCACCGAAATTCGGGTTACTCTCTCAGCCGAGGACCGGATGGGGTACGCCATCAGTGACCGTGGCGATCAATATCGTTGGGCTGCCACCGCCGAGTCCAAGATGCCGGTCATTACTGAGCTGGTTGACTTCCACCGATACGAGCAACTACTGGTCATTGGTCAGTACGTGGATCACCTCGAAGCCATCGGGGATGCCATCGACGCTGAGGTCATCACCGGGTCGACCTCGGTGGCTCAACGGGAGAAGCTTTTTAATGCTTTCCGCGCCGGGCAAGTGCAACGGCTCGTGGTGTCTAAAATTGCAAACTTTTCCCTGGACCTGCCCGAAGCAACAGTCGCCATCCAGGTCTCGGGGGCCTTTGGCTCTCGCCAAGAAGAAGCACAGCGTTTAGGTCGACTCATGCGCCCCAAATCCGATGGACGCAATGCGTACTTCTATACGGTCGTCAGCCGCGACACCGTCGACCAACAATATGCCGCCTCCCGGCAGCGCTTCTTGAGTGAGCAAGGCTATAGCTATCGGATCCTGGATGCCGGCGATCTGCCAGACCACCTACCCTGACCGCGCCGGGGAAGTTACTCAGCAACATCTCAGACATCTTCCAGCTAAGTATTCCAGAATTAACAGCATGACCAATATGAATGCTCAGCCTGCCGAGGCGAAGTTGCTCGTCGTTGACGATGAGCAGAATATTCGTGAGTTGCTGTCAACGTCCCTGCGTTTTGCAGGGTTCGAGGTTGTCGCAGCCGCCAACGGCCGTGAAGCACTGGAGGCTGCCGAACAAGAACAACCTGACCTGGCTGTACTCGACGTCATGTTGCCCGATATGGATGGCTTTACCGTCACCCGGAAGTTGCGCTCTCACGGTATGCACTTCCCGGTCGTCTTTCTCACCGCCCGCGATGATACCGGCGACAAAATCACCGGCCTTACGGTGGGTGGCGATGACTATGTGACCAAGCCGTTCTCGCTCGACGAGGTGGTCGCTCGTATTCGTGCCGTATTGCGTCGCACCGCACCGGCCGAAGATGACGAGGCTATCCTGCGGGTCGACGATCTGGAACTCGATGATGACGCCCACGAAGTGCGACGCGCTGGACGCTCCATCGATCTGTCACCGACAGAGTTCAAGCTGTTGCGCTACTTGATGATAAACCCCAACCGCGTGCTGTCCAAGGCACAGATTCTGGACCATGTCTGGGAGTACGACTTCAACGGTGATGCCTCAATTGTCGAGTCTTATATTTCTTATCTGCGCCGCAAGATCGACACCGACGACGAAGAAAAAATGATCCACACCAAACGCGGTGTGGGCTACATTCTGCGTACCTCGGCCGGCAAACGCTAATTCTGGGCTGTCACTCACTCAGCTATGTCCGCTACCTCGTCCGCTTCGATTCCGCAACCTCCGCAGTATCCGCCCCCGCGACCGCATCACGGTCCGCGCACGCGCAATCCAGTGAAGTACGCCTCACGCTCTTGGCGTAGCTTTTCCTTGCGCACCCAGCTGACCGTGATTACCTCGTTGCTGATGCTGGCTACGGTGATGGTGACCGCGGTCCTGACCGCCTCGCTGTACCGCCACGAGCTGATTCGCAGTATGGATGAAGATCTCTTCGCGAACCGCTCCAATGTCTCGGTGTACTTGACCTCGCTGGGTCAAGCCGACCAATATTTGGGCGACTTTCAGCAATCTATTGTGCGGTTCTATGGGGAATCGTGGACCAACGATGGCCAAGTCGTAGCCTCCATCCGCTCAGAAGGCTCCGATACTCCAGCCATCGAGCCCATGACCGCCGAGGAAGCCATCGCCCAAGGCAACACGCCATTTACGGTACCCGGGCGCAATGAGGAAGGTAAGTCCTGGCGTGTCCAGGTCTATCGATTGGATTCCGGGTCCGGGTCGGTCGCGGTGGCATTGCCCATGGCGCCGATTGAGGAGTCGGTGGAACGTGTCACCACCTTGGTGGTCAGCATCGGACTGCTCGCGACCGTGGTGGCGACCGTCATTGCCTACGTGGTCGTCACCCGGTCTTTCCGGCCGTTGAATAGAGTGCAACGTACCGCGTCCAAGATTGCTGCTGGCGATTTAACCCAACGCGTGCCTCCGGGCCCGCCGGATACCGAGGTTGGCCGATTGGCCCGGTCCTTGAACGCGATGCTGGCCCACATTGACAACGCTTTCCATGCCAAAGAGTCTTCCGAATCACGAATGCGCCGTTTCGTCCAGGACGCCTCGCACGAGTTGCGCACCCCGCTGGTGACGATCCGAGGATTCTCTGAGTTGTACCGTCACGGGGCGATCACGAATGACGATGACGTGAAAACGGCCATGAGCCGTATTGAATCCGAAGCCACCCGTATGACCCAGCTGGTGGAGGATCTTCTGACCCTAGCTCGATTGGACGAGTTGCGTGACAGTGACCAGCAACCGGTCGATCTGCTGGTTCTGGCCAGTGACGCCGTGCTGGACACCCGAGCCTCAGCTCCGGATCGCACTATCCAACTGGTGGGACTCGAAACCGATCAACCCGAGTCCGCAATGACCACTGGAGACGAAAATAAGCTCCGGCAGGTCATCTCAAACCTGATTACCAACGCGCTACGTTACACGCCCGACGGCACTCCTTTGGAGATTGCTGTGGGGTCCGTGGATGTTCTCTCAGGTCTGCCAGGAAGTTCCGGTGCGAGCAACGCTGAAGAGCGCAACTCCGTCATCGAAATCCGTGACCACGGCCCAGGCATTTCCGAAGAAGATGCCTCCCGGATCTTCGAACGCTTCTATCGGGCTGACTCCTCACGACATCGCCAAACCGGGGGCACCGGACTGGGCCTGGCTATCGTTGCCGGGATTGTCTCCCAACACGACGGGTCCGTTCGCCTGCAAGAGACACCAGGCGGTGGCGCGACGATGTCGGTTCGCTTGCCATGGCGTCCCAGTGACGAGGCAGTCGAGGATGATAGTGACGACGATGACGCTACCGACGACGAGCCCACGGATCAGGACGAGATGGACGAGACGAACGCAGGTGCAGATCAGCATCACCGGTCTGAGGACCCCCGCGGGGCCTGACAGTTCGGGCTCATCCACACCTTCTTAGGTCACAACGCCACGTGAGATCTGTTATCCACAAAATCGTGCGGTGCCACGGTGTCCTCGGGAGAACTTCTTAGGCTGAAATCACCGGCCCACTCCGGCGCCGGAGATTCCCGATCCTTATGAAATGACCAGGAGACGACATGGCTATTGTTCAGATCGACACCGACGACCTATTGGCCAAATCCCGCCAGGTAGAAACCTCAGTGGGACGGTTGCAAACCGAAGTCAACACCATGGAAAGCCACCTGCGCCAGCTCGAGGGCACCTGGAAAGGGCAGGCCTCAGAAAACTTCCAGACGCTACTGAGCGAATGGCGCGCGGTACAAGCCCGAGTGGAAGAATCCTTGTCCTCCATTCGTGAAGCGATGTCACAGGCAGCCACCCAGTACCTGAATACCGAAACCTCAAATGCTTCAATGTTCCGTGGTTAACACCAGGTTCTTCATGTTCTGATCTTAGTCCAGTACCAGAGAGTAGCGGTCATGGATCCAGCTGACAATGGGTAAGCTGGGACCATGACCGTTCTCATTGACCCGGCGCGGTGGCCGGCTTACGGCACCGTGTTTTCTCATCTGGTCTCAGATGAGTCTCTCGAGGAACTACACGAGTTTGCGCGGGTGAATAACCTCGATCCGAGGGCTTTTGACGGTGATCATTACGACGTTCCGGTCGAGCTCTACGACAATCTGGTCGCAGCCGGTGCCGAAGAAGTCTCCGGTCATGAGCTGGTGCGTCGTTTGGTGAAATCTGGGCTACGCATCACTGCCGCTGAGCGGAGTTCCAAACTCGAAAAAATCCTCCACCGTCGCTTCGACCGACTGTTCCCAGAAACATCCGAACTGGATCGAGACCCGGTGTTCACCGATCTGTATCAACGGTGGTCGCAGCCGCACCGGCACTACCATGACCCCTCACACCTACTGTCGGTTTTAAAAGGGATAGATCTTCTCGAGCGGGCCGGAGAACCTCTGGGCGAGTTTCCTCGCGCGGCAAAATTAGCGGCCTGGTTCCACGACGCGGTCTATCGGGCCGACCCCCATCTTCCGCCCGGACAAGATGAAGAGGATTCAGCCCGACTGGCCGAACGTGTCTTGCCGACCCTCGGCGTCCCCGGCCCCGAGATCCTTGAAGTCTCCCGTCTGGTCCGCCTGACTTTCACCCACGACCCGCATAACGACGACGCAGCTGGTCGCATCCTTTGCGATGCAGACCTGGAAGTTTTAGGTCGCAACCCCGGCCCGTATCAGCGCTACCAACAAGCGGTTCGTCGGGATTTCGCCAAGGTTTCGGATGACGACTTCACCACCGGGCGGGAGAAAGTGCTACGCGGAATTCTGGCGAGAAACCCGATTTTCAATACCCCGACCGCGATCAAGCGATGGGAGCGTCAGGCCCGCAAGAATTTGATTGCCGAGATCTATCCACGACCGAAAGGCATCGAGAAGGATCCCGCCTCAGAGACGAAAACAGCCCGCCAGCTCGACGACGTCAAGCGTATTGAGCGTGCCCGCAAGCAGGCGATCAAGAAGATAGAACAAGCCAAAAAGTCCGCTCGTTAGAGCGGACTTCGACTCAGATCACAGCGGGGCGCGAACCATCCGGTTCGCGCCCCGCTGTGATCTCAAGAGGTCCATCACCCCCGGGGGGGGGGAGGGTGGGGTGGTTACATCATGCCGCCCATACCGCCCATGCCGTCCATGCCGGCATCGCCACCGGCAGGTGCCGGCTCCGGCTGGTCGGCGATAACAGCCTCGGTGGTCAGGAACAGACCAGCAATCGAAGCAGCGTTCTGCAGAGCCGAGCGGGTAACCTTCACCGGGTCGTTCACGCCAGCTTCCAGCAGGTTCTCGTATTCACCGGTGGCAGCGTTCAGGCCCTCACCAGCAGGCAGGGACTTGACTTTAGCCACCACGACGCCGGGCTCATGGCCAGCGTTTTCGGCGATGTGCTTCACTGGCGCTTCCACAGCGATCTGAACGATCCGAGCACCGGTGGCTTCATCGCCCTCCAGCTTCAGCTCGGCGAACGCTTCAGCAGCAGCCTGAATGAGTGCCACGCCACCACCGGCAACGATGCCCTCATCAACAGCAGCCTTAGCGTTGCGCACAGCGTCTTCAATACGGTGCTTGCGTTCCTTGAGCTCAACTTCGGTAGCAGCACCGGCCTTGATCACGGCCACACCGCCGGCCAGCTTAGCCAAACGTTCCTGAAGCTTTTCGCGGTCGTAGTCCGAGTCAGAGTTCTCAATCTCAGCCCGGATCTGCGCCACACGACCGGAGATCGCATCGGCCTCGCCAGCACCTTCAACAATGGTGGTCTCGTCCTTGGTGATGGTCACCTTCCGAGCGGTACCCAGCATGTCAACGGTGGCGTTCTCCAGGGTCAGGCCGACTTCTTCAGAGATGACCTGCCCGCCAGTGAGGACAGCGATGTCGTTGAGCATCGCCTTACGACGGTCACCGAAGCCCGGAGCCTTGACCGCCACAGATTTGAAGGTGCCACGAATCTTGTTGACCACCAGGGTAGCCAGGGCTTCGCCTTCAACGTCTTCAGCGATAATCAGCAACGGCTTGCCGGACTGCATGACCTTTTCCAGCAGACCGACCATGTCGCGAGCGTTGGAAATCTTGGAGTTGACGATCAGAATGTAGGGATCTTCCAGAACCGCTTCCTGACGGTCAGTATCAGTGACGAAGTAACCGGAAAGGAAGCCCTTATCGAAGCGCATGCCTTCGGTCAATTCCAGGTCCAGGCCAAAGGTGTTGGACTCTTCAACGGTCACCACACCTTCCTTGCCGACCTTATCTAGGGCTTCCGCAATCAGTTCGCCGATCTGTGGGTCAGCAGCAGAAATAGAGGCGGTCGCTGCGATCTGCTCCTTGGTCTCGACCTCGTGGGAGCGAGCAACCAGCTTCTCAGTCACAGCCTGTACGGCCTTGTCGATACCGCGACGAATCGCGATGGGATCAGCCCCGGCAGCGACGTTGCGCAGTCCCTCTTTCACCAGGGACTGAGCCAGCACGGTCGCAGTGGTAGTACCGTCACCGGCAACATCGTCAGTCTTCTTCGCGACCTCTTTGACCAGTTCGGCCCCGATCTTCTCATAGGGGTCATCGAGATCAATTTCTTTAGCGATAGACACACCGTCGTTGGTAATGGTCGGAGCGCCCCAGGATTTCTCCAGGACGACGTTACGACCACGCGGGCCGAGCGTCACTTTGACGGCGTCAGCCAGCGTGTTCAAACCCTTTTCGAGGCCACGGCGTGCTTCTTCATCGAATGCAATGGTCTTAGCCATGAAATGCACAAGTCCTTTCTGGACGAATCTCTCGGTGAAGTCCCACACTCAAGTGCCCGCGACGGACGGTGAGGAGCAACCACCGGGTGGCGGTTTACTCCCGACCTCACTGGAGTGAAGGGCGTCTACTTCTTAGGGCAACTTTGGCAGTCACAACCTAAGAGTGCTAACTCCATTATTAGCACTCCCCCCGGGCGAGTGCAAGTAGAGTTCCGGGGCTGTTCATCGCAAGAGGAGCCCTACTGAACGACCACTACGGTCAGACCGCTGACCGTGTCATTCTGCTGGGCTTGGCCACCCACCTGAGAGGCAACTTCTTCGGCGGTGGCTTGCAGTGCTGGATCATCAAAGTAGACGATGTTGGAGGTCACCGGGCCCCCATTCCAATCTCCGACGGTCACAACATTGAACCCAGCTTGGGTCAACTCAGCTTCGGTTTGGGCAGCGAGACCGTTAATGGTGGTCGAGTTATATACCGAGACGGGAGCTTGATAGTCAACCTCCGCGGATTCCTGAGTCTCTTCCGTGGCAGAGGGCTCAGCACCGGTTGCGTCCTCGTCGACAGCCGTCTCAGCGTCGTCCGGGACGGCGGAATCAGCGGGATCCGGCGAGCCAACATCGTTGCTAGCATCCGAGGCGTCTGTGGGTGATTCCAAGACAGCGTCCGGATCCTCCTCGGGCGAGGGGCCTGCCACCACAGGAGCATCAGCGAAAATTTGCGACCGTAGTTGAGGGAGCAAAATGAAACTGAAAGCACCAATGGCCAACGCCAACCCTGCGGCCAGAATGATCCAGATCAGGTGGGCGCTGGATTCGGGGCCACGGAAATCTGCCCGGTGGGCCCCGTGCTCGGTGGTGTATTCCGGAACGTGAGAGAACCGGTCTGGCTCATACTCTGTCTTGGACATCTTGTTCATCTAGTGGTGCTCTGTGGGTGGCGGTCGGCGCGGTCGGCGGTGCGACGACGTTGGCGAATGCGGTTGATCAACATCGGGTCGGCGGCGATGGCGCGTTCGTCGTCAACGAGCCGTGTCAGCAACTGGTAGTAGCCGGTGGGCGTCATGCCCAAGTCATCTTGAATGGCCCGGTCCTTCGCTCCGGAGTACCGGAAAGAACGGCGCTCCAAGTCCAGCACCTTTTTTTCACGGTCGTTCAGCGGTTCCAACTTCGTCATCGTGGCCCAGTCTAGTAGAGCAGGCTGGTTCTCACCGGTTAGGCTCGCACTATGGTTGCACCTTCGGCAGACTCCTCCAGACCCTCCAGCGCCTCCGGCTCGGCCCGTGACTCAGCCGCTACCGCCTCACAGTTACCGCCGATGCGTCATCCATTGGATCCTGGCTGGGCCCAGGCGTTGGCACCGTGTGCGACACAGTTTCAGCTCATTGCTGACCGGCTGGGTGACCTGAACGCACGGAATGTGGAAGTCTTGCCGGAACCCGACAACATTCTCCGGGTGTTTCGCCAGCCTTTTGATCGCGTACGGGTCTTAGTGCTGGGACAGGACCCCTATCCCACTCCAGGGCATCCGATGGGGATGAGTTTTTCTCTTCATCGTAACGTCCGGCCCCTGGCACGGTCGCTGACCAATATTTTTCAGGAATTACACGATGACCTGGGCATCACCCCGTCGCAGCATGGCGATCTCACTCATTGGGCCGATCAAGGCGTGCTGATGCTCAACCGTGTGCTGACCGTCACCGCTGGATCGCCGGGGTCACACCGCGGACTGGGGTGGGAGGAGATCACTCAGCAGGCAATTGAAGCATTGGTCGCTCGAGGAACGCCGCTGGTAGCTCTGCTGTGGGGCGCTGATGCCCGCAAAACCAAGCCCCTGATTCTCGGCGGCACCAACACTGCGGTCATTGAGTCACCGCACCCCTCACCCCTCTCGGCCCGACGGGGCTTTTTTGGGTCCAGACCGTTCTCCCGCACCAATGAGTTCTTGGTCGCCCACGGGCTCCAACCGATTGACTGGGAACTTCCGCAGTAGGTGAACCCCTGTCGTCTTTGCGACTAACGACGACCAATCCGGCGACGCTCGTTATCGGAGAGTCGACCGGTCAGCGGCCGAGCCAGAGTATCACCGAGCACCGACCCGAAGGCCATAGCCAGAATGATCACCATCGCGTTAAACATTCCAATCAAGCCCGAGGGGACGGTTTCAGCTGAGATGGTGATCCGGTACATCGAGCGGAAGATCATCAGCCCGGGTAGCAAGAACATGATCGCCGGCACGGCAACCACCAGCTGGGGTGCGCCCAATCGGAGCGCGACAATACGTGCTAGGAAACCGACAGCCACTGCTGCGAACGCGGGCGTGACCGTGGGCCCCAGGCCGAGATTTTCTCCGGCCACATACGCCAAGTAACCGATGCCGGAGACCAAGCCGGTGGGCAACAGCAGTCGCACCGAAGACTGATCACTCATGGCCGCAAACAGAGCGGCCATCAGGACGAATAAGGCCAGCAGCCATACCGGGTATTCATAGTCCGGAACCCGGGTCAGGTCGATTTGTGGCACTCCGATCAGGTCCGAGATCGCCACAGCGACCACAATGCCCGCCACCAGACCGATATAACTGAGCAGGGATGAAACCATACGTCCGGCAGCCGTCATCGGGAAGCCGTTAATACCGTCCTGCACAGCCGAGACGATGCGAAGCGCAGGTAGGAGCATCATCAGCGACCCGGCGATGACCGCCGAGGGGTCTTGGAAAACATCGAAGGCGTACAAAGCCAGCGCCACCCCGGTAGCCACCGCGCCACCGGTCATGGTGGCAAAGACTTCAGGCATGCGGATCCGTCCCATCAGATCCACGGCCGTCATGGTCATGATCATCGAGAAAAACGTCATCAAGCCGGCCATTGGACTACCGCCGATGAACATCACGAACGACGTGCCGAATAGTCCAGTGGCCAGCAGTGCAACCCAGCCCGGGAAGGTCTTGGACTGGTGACGGATCTCGGCCAGTTTTGCTTCGGCCTCGTCTCGGGTGGCGTCGCCGTTGGCAATCCGGGTGACCAGCTGGTGGAGGAAGGACAGCCCCGCGTAGTTCGAGGACCAGGAACGCACCACGCGCTGATAGGTGAAGGGGGTTTCCCCGGCGGGAACGTAGTTCAGAGAGATCGCTTGGTTGGTGATGTCGATTTCCGCGTCGGGGACGCCGAATGCTTGGGTGACCACAATAATGGAGGTTTCGACCTCCAGCGCACCAGCTCCGAAACGGAACATGGTCTCACCCAAACGCAACGCAAATTGCAACGTATTGCCAACATCAGCATTTTCAGCGACTTGACGATAGTCGCGTCCAGCGTTGGCAACTCGTCGGGCTTGATAGGGCGACTGGAAAAGACGGTTATTGAGCTGGAGCGCTTGGGTAGGGATCGAGTCAACGAAGGAGTGACGATCCTCTGCGGCGTTACTGGGAGCAGTATCAGTGGCGCTTTTCCGAAACACGCCCCCGCGGGTGCGCCCGCCGAGATTGGGTTTCCAGGTCGGTAGCCCGGGAAAACGACGACGGGAAGGCTCGGCTTCCGTCTCGGTCTCCGAGGCATAGCCAGCTGGAACTATCGGCTGAGGGTCGGTCGCGGGACGCCGCCATTCATCAAACTCATGACGTTGGTCCTCACTAGTCTTCTCGGGCGAGGAGCCACCGCGCTCGGACTGGTCCTCCGAGTCTCGGGGAGTAACCGAGGGAAGGTCCGTGGTGGTAGACGACAGCACCGAGGTAGGCACCGGGTCATGATCAGCCACCGGTTCCGGTTCTTCGTACACCGGTGCGGTCTGTGGCGCTGACGCATCCGGGTTGGGTGCCACCACAGCCGGGCGAATGACGGGAATGACGTCCGAATCTGTGCTGGGCTGTTCTGTCGGGGCCTCAGAATGATCCGTTGAGGTGGTTTCTGTGACGTCTTCGTCGCGTTCGGTACGCACATTTTTAGACATACTGCCTCCTCAAAAAGTTCATTCTGATGCCGAGATTCTCAGCCTTAACCCACCCTAAATTTTAGGCCGTGTTGAGCTGGTCCGTGACAGTTGTCGTGAGAGTGACTCATCGCGTTCTACTATCCAGTAAGGCGCTTTATGCGACGTGAATTGGCAAAGCACACGAACAGTGATGCACGTTGCTGTTCCGTCGTGAGCTGCGCGTTAGCCCGGGATTAAAAAAACTCAGTGGGGCTACCCAATTCGGGCATCCCCACTGAGCTAACATCCAGAGCCAAAACTCAGCGCTTAGTGCTCATCGTAGTGATCCTCGTGTAGCGCGTGACGGTGGCCATCGTGAATATAGTCCACGTGATCACCGTGCTGAACTGCTTCGTGGCCACAGTTCTCGCCGTGCTCATGGTCTTCAATGGTGTGCTCGGCGACGGACTCATGCTCGTCGTAGTGGTCACCGTGCAACGCGTGACGGTGGGTCCCATGGATGTAGTCCACGTGATCACCGTGCTGAACTGCTTCGTGGCCGCAGTCCTCGCCGTGCTCGTGCTCTTCAATGGTGTGCTCAGCGTGTACATCTTGCTCGGTCATGACGACTCCTTTTCATCGGTGCCTGTGGGTTCTATTGGCGCGTCAACGCTTGTCTCAGGTTCTTGAACGTGGGCCAGCGCATCATCGATCACGTGACTGACGTGAAGGTCAGCCAAGTGATAGATCACTTCTTTGCCCGATCGGACCGCGGTCACCAAACTGGCCTGCCGAAGGGTCCGCAGATGCTGGGAGACCAGCGGTTGCGACAGTCCTGTCGCTTCCGCAAGCGCCCCAACAGTGCGAGGCTCATGTCCAATCTCGTGCAACAGTTCCAATCGGGGAACGCTACCGAGAACTTTGAACAATTTCGCCGCCTCGGCAACGCCTGATTCGCTGTCCATATTTCTATTCCACCAGACATATAAAGATATTGCAATATGTACACATGACAATAATCGGAGTGCAACACAGATCACTCTCCGCGTTGTCTATCATCTACATCTTAGACATGAAAAAATCCCCGCTTGCTCGGAGCAAACAGGGACTCGCCGTGGATCCTACTGGATTCGAACCAGCGACCTCTCGCGTGTGAAGCGAACGCTCTAACCAGCTGAGCTAAGGATCCGTACAGAGGTCATACTTTAGCAGGAAGATGAGTCAACGCGAAATCGGACGTCGCGGTGACCACACTGCATCGTTAGCCCCGACCATGCCTGAGGACTGTCTGGGAATCAATCCCAGGATGCCAGCCACGGGCGGAAGGTGACCGGCGTGCAGGTTATTCCCCGAATTCAACGCCGAGGGCCCTGTATCCACTAGTGGATACAGGGCCCTCAGCGTCAGAGCCCCCTGCCGGATTCGAACCGGCGACCCTCTGTTTACAAGACAGATGCTCTGGCCAACTGAGCTAAGGAGGCAAAGCCCTCAGGCAACTTCTCTAGCATACCGGATCGGTAGACTTGTCGGCGATTTCATCTTGCAGACGCGAGCGGCCCGAACTGTGGCAGATGCCAACCGGTTCGGGCCGCCCAGCTGCATTCATGCCTCGAGTGCCTAGTCCTCGATGGCGTTATTCACATCGTCCTGGAAGGAATCCTGAGTGGTAAACGTGCCGTTGACCCAAATGGATGGAGTTCCCGCAATACCACCTTCACGAGCCTTCGCCGCGGTGTAGTCCACGAACGGACGGTAGGTGTTATTCGACATACAGTCTGAAACGTCAGCACCGTTATCGCTGGCCAGCTGTTTCAGCTCATCGTTGGACAGGCCTTGGCCCTGATGGGTGCTATAGGTTTCGAATAATGCGGTGAGCACATCATTGAACTTTTCGGGATGCTCTGCAGCGGTGCACAGCGCGGTGTTGGCAGCCCGAGACGAGAAGTTATTCGTTCCGGGGTTATCCAGGTAGTTAACCAAGCGGTACTCGACCGTGATCTCTTCGGCGTCTAGCTTCTCATTAATGAACTCGGAATTGGCCATTTCGAAGTCAGCACAGTGCACGCAGTCCGGGTCGGCATAGATAATGACCTGGGCGGGCTCATCCTGGTCACGTTCTTCCCCGCCGGGCACCTCTTCGGGGGGTTCATCGGTGATATTGGATTCGCCTACCTCGTTGGCGCTGACTTCGCCGAGAGACTCGCCCTCAGCGAATTCTGTCGTAGACACCAAGGTAATACCACCGTGTTCATTGGCGATGGTCGGGGCTTCACCAGATTCAGGAATGGAACGGTTTTGGTTCCATATAAGCAACCCGGCGATCACCGCAATGACTAGAACCACCACACCAACAATGCTCCAGGTGGTGATCTGGGCGTTGCGTTTTTCTTTTTTCAGTTGTTTTTCGTGCATCTGGCGCGCTCTGGTTCGCGCATCCCCTGCGGACTTGGAGTTTTTGGCCATATCTTTGATCCTCGACAACGTGGTGGTCACGGGCTCCTGGGATAGCATAACCGGTGATCGTGCCAAGGATCTGAATATCTTAAAGTTTGTGTCTCAGCTACACAGGACTCGACAGCAACCGGAGTTCGGGGCACACTCATGTACTAATGAATTCCGCTCCACATCCCATCAATGACCAGGTCCGCATTTCCTCGACACACTCCTCTCCCACGCTCAGCGCCGAGCTCTTGGACCTACCCCTGCACCAGAACCTCGAGGATTGGCCCGAGCAGGTGATCACCGCACTGCCCCGTGGTATTTCGCGACACGTCGTGCGATTCGTCCGGTTGCCCTCGGCAGTGGTAGCGCTGAAAGAAACCACACCGGCACAGGCCCAAGCTGAGTACGGATTATTACGCCAGCTCGGCCGGCGCGATATCCCCTGTGTGGTGCCCCTGGCGGTGATTACCGGCCGCCGGGATCCCGCAGACGAACCACTCCCCGCTATGTTGGTCACCCAACATCTACCTTTTTCTCTGCCGTATCGGGCCGTGTTGAGTCAGCAACTCTCCCGCGACACCCTCACCAGGGTGATCGACGCGCTAGCAGTACTGATCGTCCAACTACACCTCGAAGGATTTTATTGGGGCGATATTTCACTGTCGAACGTGCTGTTTCGTCGCGATGCCGGCGGGTTCGCCGCCTATCTGGTCGACGCCGAGACCGGGGAGCTACGCACGAACGTCTCGGCCGGGCAACGCGCCCACGATATGGAGATTGCTCGGACCAATATTGCCGGCGAGCTCATGGATCTGATCGCCGGTGGCTTGTTGGCCGAAACCGTTGACCCGGTGGCCACCGCGGAGCAGGTCTCTGCCAGTTACCGCAACCTGTGGCATGAATTGACCACCGACTTTGCGGTGCCCACCGATCAGCGTATGCACCTACAAGACCGCATCCGTCGGCTCAACGAGCTAGGTTTTGATGTTGAAGAATACGATGTCACGCCCGCCCGCGGTGGTCGTGAACTGGTGCTGAACCCCAAAGTCGTCGATCCCGGCCACCATCGCCGTCGGCTACTGCAATTGACCGGGCTGAGCGTGGAAGAAAATCAAGCTCGCCGACTGTTGCAGGCCATTGACGACTACCGAAGAGAACAACACTGGCAGACCGATGAACACTTGTCTGCTCAGCTGTGGCTACAGCAAGTCTTCGACCCGATCATTCAGCACCTACCGGCAGAACTGGCTGGCAAGATGGAGCCGGCGGAAATCATGCACGAGATTTTGGAGCACCGCTGGTATCTCTCCGAACGGGCCGGACAGCAGGTCAGCCTTGAAGAGACCGTGACGTCTTATCTCCAGGAGATTCTGACACCGCGTGCTCCCGATGATCCCCTCACCGCAGATACGGTCTCCCGCTCACAGGCTTCTCGTCCCAACACCGAGTACCATCACCGCCCCGGGACGTATCAGGGCCCGTCTGGGAACGACTAGCGCCTCCAGGTCGTTGGTGACCACCTCGTGCACCGGATCAAATCCGGTCAGTAGGTGCACATCCTGTGGGCGTTGCTCACGACGTAAGATCCGAGCCTCGACGGGGTCGGGCCCCCAGGCGAGGAGCAGATGCAATCGTGGCACTGCGGGGCTTGGTGCGGTAGGAACAGTCCGGATCAGGTGGATCAGTCCGGTCTCCGGGTCCACCGTGGTGTGCACCGAGTCAAACGAGTCGAGCGCCTCGGGCGATTCGGACTCACCGGTCCGCAGCAGGGCAGGGAGCTGTCGTCGAAGCTGAATCAGCCGGCGGTAGAAGGCCAGAGCTTGCCGGTGCCCCACGCGGTTTGGCTCGTCCCAGTCCAAGACCGCCAGGTCTCGGGTGGCGGTTGCCGTGGGCTCGTGCACGGTGTCGGGGTCCCAACCGGTGGCGGCAAACTCGAGACGTCGCCCGGTTGAGACCCCGGTGATCAGCTCGGGTTCGGCGAAGTCGACAAAAAAGGGGAACGGGGTGCGGGTGGCAAATTCTTCGCCCATGAACAGCATTGGGGTCCCCGGGGCGAGTAGCATCAGGGCCGCTTGCCCCATGGCCCGGGATAACTCGATGCTGGCGGTCGGACGATCGCCAGCGGCCCGGTTGCCGACCTGATCGTGGTTTTGGATGGAAACGATCAGCTGGCTGGGCCGGTGCCGGTGATGGTTCAGGGCTCGGCCGTGGTGGCGACCGCGGAAACTGGAATAGGTCCCGTCGTGGAAAAACCCTTGATCAATGGCTTTGGGTAGCGCGTTCGGGTCGGCGAAATCAGCGTAGTAGCCCTGGGTCTCCCCGGTGGCGGCCACGTGGACGGCGTGGTGGAAGTCATCGGACCACTGCCCATGCGGTCCCAGGCCGTTGGTCTCGAGCCCATCGATCATGCGCGGGTCGTTCAGGTCGGATTCGGCGATCAGCACCCGGTTCACCCCGGTCTGGGCGCCAATCTCATCGGTCAGCGCGCGCAACTGTTGTAGGATGTGGACTGCTTGGGTGTCGGACAGCGCATGCACCGCGTCCAACCGGAACCCGTCGACCTCGTAGTCCAGCAAGAGCATGCGGGCCTGATCGAGAATATAGGTCCGGACCTCGTCGGAATCGGGACCGTCCAGATTGGGGCCGGCGCCCCACCGGGTCTCGTCGGCGCCTTGATAGGGGCCGAATTGATTGAGGTAATGTCCTTCGGGGCCCCAGTGGTTATAAACCACATCCTGAATGATTCCGAGCCCACGGGCGTGAGCCGCCTGGACCAGCCGGGCGTATTCGGCCGGTCCGCCGTAACTGGCCTGAATAGCGAACCAGTTCACGCCGTCATAGCTCCACCCGAAACGACCGGGGAATCCTGCCACCGGCATGAGTTCCACGTGGGTAACCCCTAGCTCGACGAGATAGTCCAGCCGTTCTATGATCCCGGCAAAATCCCCGGTGGGGCTGAACGTGCCGGGATGTAGCTCGTAAATCACCATCTCGGCGAGTTCATTGGACCGTGCTGGGTGGCTGGGTGCCGTCTGCGACGATGCGCACGGTAACGGTGGTACCGGCCGGGAGGGGCCGTGCACGCCGTCGGGTTGATACCGCGAGCGCGGGTCCGGGAAGGGCCCGGACCCGTCCAGCACGTAGCCGTACCCTGCCCCGTTGGGGATCTCGCCCCGGTGTTTCTCATTCAACCACCACCAGCCCCCGGCCTGATCATCGGTGGTCAACCGGTAGCGGGCAGTCACCGGCCAGGTGTCTGCGGTGGCCAGCCCGTCAGTGCGTTGAGCGAGCTCACCGGCAGGTTCGGTGACGATTACCAGCTCGATTTCTTCAGCTTCGGGGGCCCAGACCGCATACCGGCGACGGCTGGCCGGGGGAGAGTGGAAGTGAAAGGCCGAGTCGTTGTTCATCACGGGACTAGCCTGCCTGTTCTGTGTCACCGGCTGTGTCCGGATCGTCTTGGTGCACCAGGTCCTGTGGGGCAAGCAGGGCCACCGGAAGAATGTGGAGTACATCAGCCACCTCGATGCGGCGGTTAGCATCCGAGCGGTAGCTGGTACCGGTCAGCAGGTCTAGGTAGACGCATTCTGCCTTCGGCACCACAATGCTGGTCGTGGTGTCCCATCCGCCCTGGCGTTCCAGGCCCAGCGGCCACCGGGTTGCCACCGCAATGGCTTGGCCACGGATGCAGCCGATCACGTGGTCGTCCCCAGCCTGGTCACTATGTACCTCAAGCGGGATGTATTCGGTGAACCAGTCAGGACAATCCGAACGCAGGTGCAAGACCTGGGTGGTGATCCACAACTTCGTCAGATCGGCGAACTCGCCCCAGGCCGCTCGATCGATGCCGGCACCGGGCGCTGGGTCGGGCGGCGGGGTCAGACCGGGCGAACCCAGCGCCTCGACCCGTCGGTCCAACTCATCGAGCAGATCGGCGCGGTAGGCGAAATCCACCGCGCACCGATTATCCGGGTCTACCATAGTCGGGAACACGATTTCGGTGCCCTGATAAATATCGGGCACACCCACCGAGACCAGGTGCAAGAGCTTCAGGCTGAGCTGATTCGACACCGCGGCCGGCACCAGCTCGCTGGTGAACTGCTCCCACAGCGCCCCGACGGGGTGGGCATCATCGAGTAACAATTCCAGGGCCTCGCCCAGCTGGTGTTCATACTCCTGATCTTGCTCGGTCCAGGAGGTGATCGCCCCAGACTCCCGGGCTGCTTTGACCGCGTAGTCGTCCCACCGCTGATATTCCAGCCCAGCGTTGGACAGTGGCTGAGCGCCGAATCCAGTTTCTACCACGATTTTCCATAGCGCCAGATCGTCCCCCACCCGTGGGAGCTGGTCGGTGATCATCCGCGTCAGTTGCGCGAAGGTCTCGGCCCACTGCTGGGCACACTCGCTGAGCACGTGGATGCGAGCGCGCACGTCTTCCGAGCGTTTGGTGTCGTGGGTCGAGATGGTCGTCATCGTTTCTGGCCACCGGGTCAGCCGGTTGCGTTGCTGGTCGTGAAATTCTTGGACACTGATGCCGATTTGGGCTGGGTCTGCGCCGACTTCATTGGCTGAGCTGAGCAGACTGAACCGATAGAAGGCGGTGTCTTCGACTCCCTTGGCCATCGCCATCGAGGTGGTTTGCTGGAATCGGATGGCGCCGGGATGTTGCGGGTCGGCCAGGACCGGCATCAGCTGTCCAACGACCTCGGCGACGCTGGGATCGCGCTCGACCGCCACCGCGGCGGCCTGATGCAGGTACTCCTCGCCGAGTGGCACATAGCTACGGTACACCGGGAAGGCACACATCAGCGTGGTCAATCCGACCAATAACTGCTGGTCATCGGACTCGCGTCCCAGGTCCGGGGCCACCAGCCGGGCCACCGCGTGCAGGTCCGGAGTCAGCATCTGTGTCACCGCCCGGTGTTTGAGCTGGTAGACCAGGTCCCGGTACCGCTCGACCGGATCGTGCTGCCGGGGTGTTTCCGCTGCCTCGCTGGCGGTCATACCCGCTAAAACCTGGGTTCCGCGCGGGTCGATGAGTACCCGGTCGAGTGCCTGCAACGTGTCATAGCCACAGGTGCCCTGCACGGGGAAGCTCTCAGGTAGTGCTTCTCCGGGTTCCAGAATCTTTTCGGCCACCACCCAGGCGTTGTCGCCAATGTGGTCCCGGAGCTGACGCAGAAACTGCCCCGGATCGGCCAGTCCGTCGATGTGGTCCAGGCGTAGCCCGTCTGCCACCCCGTCGGCGAACCAGCGACGGATTTCTGTCGTGGCTTCTTGGAAGACTATCGGATCTTCTATCCGCAGCGCGGCCAACTCGTTGATCGCAAAAAACCGTCGATAGTTGACCTCGTACTCGCCATCTCGCCACGGCTCGAGCCGGTAATGCTGCTGGTCGTGGATACCCCGCACCCAAGCGGCATAAGCAACTGGGTCGTCCTGCGGGGGTTGGCCCGACAGGTCGGTGTCTTCGGCCAATGGGTACTCATTGTCGTCGTAGCACAACCGCAGATCTGTTATGCCTTGGTCTGCCCCGGCCCCGGCCTCCGCAGTGCTTTCGCGCACGCACAGCCGGTCGCGTTCGGCGCCCGGGTCTTGTGCGGTGCCCTCCCCGAGCACCGGAATAACCAGCCGGTCGTCGCCGGCCGCCCAGTCAATGTCGAAAAATCGCGCGTAGCGCGAGGTCGGGCCATGGGCGAGCACATCCCACCACCACGGGTTTTCGGCTGGCACCCCCACCCCGACGTGGTTGGGCACTACATCGATGATCAGCTGTCCCCCGTCGGCATGCACCTGCTCGGCCAGCGCCTGCAGGGACTGGGCACCACCGCGGGAAGCATCCACGCAGGTGGGGTCCACCACGTCGTAGCCGTGGTCTGACCCTGAGTTGGCCTGCAATATCGGAGACAGGTATAGTCCGGTCACTCCTAACCGACGCAAATATCCCCACAGCTGGCCAGCATCGGCCAAGGTGAAATGGTCGCTCAGCTGCACGCGGTAGGTAGCGGTAGGTGCTGTCATCGAGGTGTCCTCACTGTTGATTCTCGTCCGTCTCGCCACTGATATGGGGTTCACCGGTGTGCTCATCGAAGATGATCCGAACTCCAGATTCTTCACGACCGTCCTCATAGACCAGCGTGGCGTCCAGGGCATAACCGATCCAGCGATTGGGTTCGACTTCCACGACCTCGGGATATTTGGTCGTGACGTTGTTGGTGATGACCCGGTTGGTATTCGCGTTGGTCACCAGCCCCCAGATCAGTAGCCCGGCGCCGATCACCACCAACCCGAGTCCCGCCCAGGTTTCAAAGCGGGCATCGATCCGGCCCTCGGGACCTTCCACCCGGGCGTCGGCGCCTTCAAAGGCCATGGTCTTACCGGTGTCGATAGCCCGGTAACGGCGTTTCCGCCAGGCGGCATGAGCCGATACGGCGAGCCCCGCAATCGCCAGGATGACTCCCAGCCCGATCAGAAGGTTCCCGCTCTGTAAATCAAGTGTTTCGTACATATGTCCATTCTCGCCTATGGCAACCTCGCCGTTCACAGCTATTGATGAGTTCATCGCTGAGGCCACACTCCCGGCGGCCATCAGCCATCCGGTTGCCACCGCTCCTATTCGTGCGGAGAGCTCCTCGGCGATACGGGCCCCACCGGCCCGCTGAAAGACCGCGCCACCCGACAAGGGCGAGTAGGCCTGAATCTCAATGCCCAGCGTGTCGCGGTGTTCGATCACTCCCATCCAGCCGGGGTACCGGTTGGGGTCCACCACTGCCCCCAGCACGTCGGGGACGGTCAGACTGGCTTGCACCTGGTGAGCGCTAATCGTTAACGTCCCCTGGGAAGCCTCGGCCAACACCTGGTTGAAGGCCTCCAACCGGGGCGCGGAAAAATTGGAAACGCCCACCTGCCGGGTGATCTTCTGTCGGTGTGCACCGACCAGGGCCAGAGCAGTATCCCGCAACGAAGTCCGTGGATCGGGACGGTGAATCAGCACCCGGTCAATGGTGTCCACACCGAGGTGTTGCAGGCAACGTTCCAGCCCGGCGCGGATGTGGTCGCCGGAGTTGTTATAGCAGGTTGGGGTTTCGTCGGTGCCGGCAACGACGCCAATTTTTGTTTGCACCTGTAACTGCTCGCGCCATTCGGGTTGTTCGACCAACAACCAACCCAGCGCTGTCTCTGCACGACCCCGACGATAAATATCCGCGGTGTCCACCCAGAGCTGATGGTCGAACACCGCAGAGCCCGGTTGCTGGTGTGCTTGCACCCAGCGGGAAAGGATCTCACGCGCTCTCACCGGGTCGTCCCATTCCATGGTGCCCAGCATGATTGAGGCCTGCTTACTCATACCCACCACCCTAGGCTCTGACCTGGCAGAAGACGAGAGGAAGCCTATTGTGGTGGTCACAGAATCTGTGGTGGTATGAGGATATGAAGTTTGCGACCTTCCGTGTCCCCGATGAGCCCACCGATAAGCTCGGTGCGAGTTTCGTCGCTTTGATTACCGAAACCGAAACTGACGCACAGGGAACCGAGCACGCCACTCTGGGAGTCCAGATCCCCGAGTTCACAGATGTGGGGCAGCTAGTCACTCAGCCGCCCGAGGTCCGCCAGCAGCTGGCGGAACGCGCCTTAGAGACCACGACAAAGGATCCACGCCAGTTGCTCGATGTCAGTCAGGCTACTTATGACACGCTGATCCCCTACCCCGCAAAGGTGTTCTGCATTGGGCTGAACTACCGCAACCACATCAAGGAAACAGGACTGGAACTTCCGGATTATCCCACGGTGTTTACGAAATTTTCCCAGACACTGACCTCAGCAGAAGCATCCATTGCGATCCCCGCAGTGGACCACCGGCTTGACTACGAAGGGGAACTGTGCGTGGTGATCGGGACACCGGGTCGGAACATCCCCGAAGACCAGGCCCTAGATCACGTGGCCGGCTACACCATTTCCAATGATTTCTCATTGCGTGGCTATCAGGGACGCACCTCGGAGTGGACACAGGGCAAGATTTTTGAAGCTACCACCCCGATCGGCCCCTGGCTGGTCACCCCCGATGAGTTTGACCCCAACGCCCGGATTACCACGCTGGTCAACGGTGAGGTGCGCCAAGACGATTCCGTGGGCGATCTGGTCTTCACCCCGGCACAGTTGATCAGCTACCTCTCCGAGATTATTACGCTGTCACCCGGTGATTTGATCCTGACCGGGACTCCGGGTGGCGTCGCACTGGCGATGAAGAACGACAAAGGTCGCCGACCGTGGCTGGTGCCCGGTGATGAGGTGGAAACTCGCATTCAGGGACTCGGTGTCCAGCATAATGACATTGTCTCGTCCTGACTCGGTCACTCGCTTCGGGATCCTTGGGGCAGGTCGAGCCGGAACCGCGCTGGCCCGGGTCGCCCACCAGGCCGGTTTTGAGGTCGATATTGCTGCTTCCCGGCCACCGCGAGCTCTGAAGTACCATCTAGCACAGTACGCTCCCCATGCTCATGCCGTTGAGGCTGATGAGATTGCAGCCGAAGTTGACCTCGTGGTGTTGATGGTGCCCCAAGAAGATCTGGACGACGTCGATCCTGAGACCCTATCTGGAGTGGTGCTGGTTGATGCCACCAATCGGTGGGAGGAGGAGCCATTGCCGGCCTGGCTGCAGGCACTGCGATCTGAGGGGCTCTCCTCCTCCGAGGCTGTTGCCGCGCACTTCTCCAGCACGCTGGCTGTGGTTAAGGCATTAAATCATATTTCGCATTGGGACCTGGATGCCGCCGATCGGTTCACTGCCACTCCACGACGTGCCTCAGCACTTGCCACCGATGTCCCGCAGGTAGCCACGCTGGTTGCCGGTATGCTCGACCAACTCGGGTTCGCCCCGGTCACGTTACCAAACCTCGCGTCTGGCTGGGTCCTCGAGCCGGGCGAAAAACTCTTCAACCGGCCGATGGACGCTGAGGTGATGATCGATGAGCTCCGCTATCTGTTGCCAGGGTCCCGCCAGGACTAAAATAGCGTATCGGAGAAATAACTAAGCCCTCCGTGCCATGCACGAAGGGCTCAAAGGTGGTCGGGGTGACAGGATTTGAACCTGCGACCTCGTCGTCCCGAACGACGCGCGCTACCAAACTGCGCCACACCCCGGTGGGTTGAGTCCGTGGCCTTTCAGCCACGAGTACCTATCATAAACCCACAACCGGAAATATCCAAAAGACGTCTCGTAGCTCACACATGGACACGTTGTGTTGATTCAGCCACGTCGCATCATCACGTGCGGAATCTCTGCTTCAATGAAAACTTCGCCCTCTCTGCGGAAACCCAACGACGTGTACCAGTTTTCTAAATGCGCCTGCGCGTGCAACTCAATCTGATCTTCCGGATAAGCAGCCACGGCTGCTTGCACCAGAGCTCCAGCCAGTCCTTGACCGCGATAATCACGATGGGTAGCAACCCGACCAATGGCAATACGTTGTGGCCCTTCACGGAGCACACGTAGCGTGCTGATCGGGACGTCACCGTCCTGCAACCACCACATCTCCGCGCCGGGCTCGAGATCTCGACCGTCTAATTCTTCGACGCTGATCACGCCTTGCTCCATGACAAAAACCTGGAATCGCAAACGCGCTATACCGTAGCAGAGTAAGGGGTCCAGGTCTTTCCACTGCCCGCAGTGGGGCAGCCTCTTTCTGCTGGTCACGTAGCTAGTTTAGCGTTGTACTTTGTTCCGGCCCGACACGGCTCCATAGATCGCCAGAACGATCACCGCGCCTCCAACGGCCAGCACCCACGAGGACAGCGACCAGAATTCGTTCACCCCGACACCAAAGATGAGGTTACCGAGCCAGCCACCGACCATGGCCCCAAGTGCACCCACAATCAGAGTGGCGAACCAGCCATGTTGTCGTCCCAGAATCATCCTGGCGATGATGCCGGCCAAGAGTCCAAGTACGAGAAAAGCAAAGAAATTCATGGTGGTTCCTTCCTTCAGTCAACCTACCCAAGACAGTGTCCGTGGTACGCACGGATACTCAGCCAGAAAAGCGTCAACACCCCGAGCTCTACCTCGTGAACGGTCACACAACAATCAAGACCTACCCAGCGAAACAAATAATAGCAAATCAGATTGAAAACCGCGTGCCCGAGCACAAGTCCCGTCCCAAGTACCACCGGAAACATTTCGACGAAGCGAATGCGCAGCAGATCTGTCGCAACCGATCGACAGTCCGCGGAAGAGCTGGGTGGTGTTTGGTGGGTTAAATGGTGGTCGGGGACGAACAGAGCCTGGGCGGTGGTGGCGTCGTTGTCACCGGTGTGGTCTGTTCGTCCCCGACCGTGTAATGATTGTCCGGCGGTGTCCTACTCTCCCA
>NZ_RDQR01000014.1 GCF_003703835.1 Auritidibacter ignavus | reverse complement strand
AAGTACTCGCAAGCTGACCTGGATCAGATCGCCCATGAACTCAACACCCGGCCCCGGAAATGTTTAGGCTACCGCACCCCGATTGAAGCCGAACACGCCGGTGTTGCCTTGACGATTTGAACCCAAGCACGCCGTCTTGAGGATCTCATTAGCCCAGCACAGCTCCGCGTTCTCCCGCTTCAGCTTCCGGATTTGCGCTTGGGCATCCGTGGACACCCCTGACTTCTGACCGGTATCCACTTCAGCTTGTTCCACCCAACGACGCAACGTCTGTGTCGCGATACTGAGCTTGGGCGCGGTTTCACGAATCACCACATACCGGCTCGGCGCGTCTTCACCTTCGAGCCGATCAAACACCATGCGCGTGGCACGATCTTTAAACGACTGCGGGTATTTGGTTGGCATAGTTCTATCCTCTCATTTTAGGACGGAACAAAACCCAGGACGGTTCACTGGAACTCACCGAACAGGTCACCGAGAAAGTTCAAGAAGAAGTCTCTCAGGAACTTACCCACTGCACCGACCAACAGGTGCTCCAACCGAGCGGGTGCCCGTTCGGTTACAGCACGGCCAACCGGGTAGACCCGGACAGTATTGAGTGGTCTCTGCTCGATAGTCCCGAAGTCATGTACACCGACGAACCGGGCTCACCCGGCATCGATCGCATTGAAGCCATCGCCCAGCTGGAAGTGGATGAAATCGATGTGGGCACCGGCGAGCAGTCTCGGACCGAGTACCAGCAGCCGTTCACGCTCGAGGCTGACCTCCGACTCACCCCCGAGCACATCGAGGTGACCCTGCACTGGCAATAACCTGGCTGACAGGTCACCCTGTCGGTTTAGTTGGCTCCGCGGTTGCCGATGGTCTGGGCCCAGCGTTTGATGGCATCCCAGTCACGAAAGTCCCCGTATTCGGATTCGTCCACGTGACGCTTTTCGGCCCCAGACAGCACCGAGGGGTCAATTTTGCCACGGAAGTAGCCGAGTTCGCGGGGCCGGTAGCTGGTGAGCACATCGGAGACGTCCTGGGGCAACTGCTCAGCGATGCCGACCGCGGCCACGAACAGCGACTTACGGGCCAGCTCGGCCTGATTGGCCAGGATCACACGGCTGGCAGCCTCGGAGAACTTACCCTGGTAAATCGGGGCCAACACCACCAGCGCGTCGATGTTGTCAATGTTGTTGCCGACCTCGTCCAGCTCTGCGAAGACCGCGGCCGAGCCGTTGGTGGTACGCAACACTTCCACAATGTAGTCCGCTATCTCGCGAGTGGAGTGATGCCTGGAATCGCAGGTGACGATGGTGGCCATAGTGGGATACCTCCGGAGGGGATCAGGACTGTCGGTGACAGTCTAGTGAAATACGGGCAATTCGTGCAGGTTTGGTCAGCGCTGAGCAGGCAGGTCAGTGAATCCCGCGCAGGTCCAAATCCAGGCGACGGTGCACCGGTGTTGCGTCATTCTGCCCGGCTTTCTCAGTGCTCGCGACCTCAACGGGGATTCCCCAGTCCTGCTGGTAGAGATGACAGGCGGCCGCATCGGGGATCGGTTCGCCGGGCTGGCCATCACAGGCCGCAGCTCGGGCGGTAATGTGTAGCACCCCGGAGGTGATGTCCGGGTTGATCTGCACTTGTCGCTGTAGCCCGGTCTGGGAGCCGGTGCCCTCCACGAGCAACTCCTCCGGAGAGGAGGAGATCGTCAGCTGGGTGGGATCCCCCCACCGGTCATCGAGTTTCTGCCCGGCCGGGGCGGTGAAGCCCACGGTCAGCTCCAGCTCGCCGGCGGCAATCCGGGTGGTGGGTCGCTGGGTCGTCATCGCCCCCTCATCGACGCTGAGGTATTGTTCGGGCACTGCGACCCGGACCAGCTGGTGGGCGTTGGTCTCGACCACCACAATCGACACCGCCTGCCCCTGAGCGTTATATTCCACGAGCACATCGGAGGGCTCGTGGAGATTGCGAGCCACCGTGGCGACCGTGGCCTCGGCGGTGGTTCCATCCGGGTTGGTGTGCTCCGGGGCGTAACGACGCACCGCGTGGTTGTAGGTATCGGCGATCAACACCGAGCCATCCGGTAGTCCGGCCACACCCAATGGGTGCTGTAGTCGAGCCTGACCAGGCGCACCGTCCCGGTACCCGAAGTCAAACAGGCCAAGACCGATGGGGCTAGACACGCTGATCTGGTCAGGGTCGCTGACGTGGAGTTCACGCAACGCCGAGGACTCTGAGTCGGCCACCCACACGGTGCCGGCTCGGCCGGTAGCCAGCCCGGAGGACTGGGCAAACCAAGCGGTACCGGCCGGACCATCGGTCAGACCCTCCAAACCGGTTCCGGCAAACAACCCCAGCACCGCCGTATCGGGGTCGAAGGAGAAGATCTGGTGGGTTCCCGCCATGGCGATCAGCACGGTGTTGAGCTCGTCCACCCACAGCACATCCCACGGCGAGGACAGTGAGGTCTCCGTAGCGTCGGTACTCAGCGCGCCCAGCTGGACGTGGTCGCTGGGCTGTTTGGCGCGTTCGGAGTCGATCAGACGCTGGATGCCGTTACCGGCCAGAGTGCCGACCTCGCCGGTGGTCAGATTCAGACTCCGCAATCGGTGGTTGACGGTATCAGCGACCACCACGTCATACCCCACCCGGGCGGCAAGTTCTGCTGGCAACAACGTGGTGCCACCGGGTTCACTGAACAGAGCGGTGGCCGCATCACCATCGGCGTCCCCGCGCTGGCCCATCAGGTCTCGGTCAGTGGCGTTCAATGGCAGGGGGTCACCGCTCCCGTTTCCACCGTAGACGGCCAGCACGGTGGTCAAATCCCCGGCGAGTTCGACCAGGCGGTGGTGTCCGGAGTCGGAGACCAGAAAAGAGCCCGGTTGGGACCCACGGGTCCCCAGCGCGGTCGCCTTGCCCGGGAACCGGAGCTGACGTGCGGCGGGGGCTGGTGCAACGAATGGACCGTCACCGCGGTGCAGGGTGCCTTTGGCGTCATGGATATCGACGAGTTCTTCCACCAGTGAAAAGAGTCCGTTCACTTGGCCTTCACCGGATAAGTGGCCGACAATATAGCCTTCGGGATCTACCACCACCAGGGTCGGCCAGGCGCGGGCCGAATAGGCTTGCCAGGTGTGTAGCGCCGGGTCGTTGACCACCGGATGGTTAATCTCGTAGCGCTCAATAGCCGCTGCCACCGCGGAGGTCTCCCCTTCGTAATCGAATTTCGGGGAGTGCACCCCGACGGTGACCAGCACGTCGGAGAATTTCTCTTCCAGGGGTCGGAGCTCGTCTAAGACGTGCAAGCAGTTGATACAACAGAAACTCCAGAAATCCAGCAACACAATCTTGCCACGCAGGCTGGCCACATCCAACGGTTCCCCACCGGTATTGAACCACGTTTCACCCATCAGCTCGGAGGCGCGAATGCGCGGGGCCGGAGCTGGTGTAGAACCTGATGCAGAAGCTGAGGTCTCGGGGTGGTCTGGTGTCTGTGAGAAAGAATCTGCCATAGATCTATTCTCCCTGATGACGGAGACGTTCAGCTCGGAGCATTTCACGCTTCGTTATCTCACATAGTGATCATCGGGTGGCGTGTTACTCAAGGCGGTGGCGGGGCCTGGCTACACTTGGGTCGTGACCCAGATAACCTCCGAGTCGAAGGAGTACCCATCCATGTCCGAGAAAGCACCGATGGTCCATTGGGACGGTGAGCTCAACAGTGAGGGCCTGGCGCTGATGCGGGCCGGCGGGAAGGCCATCGTCTCCCCCACCAAAGTTGGTTATATTGTGATGACCTCGGATCTTGGAGGGCTCGAGCGCAAATTCGACCTCAAACAGCGCAAGCGCAATAAGCCGGCCGTGGTGCTGTGCGGTTCGGTCGACCAGATCACGGAATTGGCCGAGCTCAACGACGAGGTGGAGGCCTTCTACCGCACGCACGAAGAACAAGATGTCCTGATGGGCTGCATTCTGCCCTGGAAGCACGAGGCCAAGCGCTATATTCCCGCCGGTGCTGAAGAGCTGGTCATGGACGGTCGTGGCACCTCGTGTTTTGTGATGGCCTTTGGCAAGCCCGGTGAGCAGATTGCCCGGGCCCGGTGGGAAGAAGACGGCGAGCTAGTCTTCGCGTCCTCGGCGAATCCTTCCGGCCAGGGTAACCGTGGCTTGGTGTCGGGGATCGGCGAACGCATCGAACAGGGTGTGGATCTGATCATTGAGGCCGATGATTACGTGGCCTCCATCCAGCCCGATGCCACCGTGGAGACCCGGTGGGAGCAGGGCGTGATGGTGTCCTTCGTCGATGATCAGGGAACCCTGGTGCCCGAGCAGAAGGGCGAGCGCGATGTCACTCCGGCTCCGATGCTCATTCGCAAAGGTGTCTACCTGGACCAGATTTTGCGTAACCTGTCGGATCATTTCCTGTCTTGGGACTTCCGCCAGGGCCATTACTACTAAAGCCGAGAGTGGCATACTGAGTAGAAGCTGAGCTTCACGTCATAATTCGCTCACATTCTGCTCGGTCGCTAAGCTATCGGTGACTCATCATTCACAGCACGACGTTGGGCCGTCCGGATATTCCGGGCGGCCTGATGTATGTCTGGAAGGATTTCTAGGAGTTGACCTCACCGTCGATCCCCGACAGGGTCGCCTCCAGGATCTCATCGGCCATGGTGTGGAACTCCTCGGAGGACACCTCGCTGTCACCGGCGAAAGAGACCATCACCGCGTACCCATCGTGTTCGGTGGTCAGCACCAGGGCAGTGACTGCTTCACCGTGTTGTTGGGTTGCTGATCCCCGGGGAACGCGGGACCACAGCAGCCCGCTACCCTGGTCTGGCTCCACGGCTTCAGAGCGCATCGTATAGGTCAGGGTGGTCTCCCCGGAGGGGATGTCCAAGTCAACCTCGGAGCAGTCCCCGGTGAGCTCCTCGACGGTGGCCTGGTAGGCGTCCAGTTGCTCCTGGGCCTGCGCGCCACCGCCCCGCTCGGCGTCTAGACCGGCGATTTCGATGGTCCCGGCCCCGTTGAAGGTCTCGGTCCCAAAATCCAGGCGGGTGATCTGTTCGGAGTCCGCCAGCAGTGGCGACCAGTCCATCTTCGCGACGGCTTGTTGACACGAGCTGGGACTGACTTGGGTGGCTTCGGCTTGATCTTGTCTCTCGTTGGCTTCGTCGCGGGCGGTGGAGATTTCGTCGTCGGTGGCCACGATTTGACGGTCGAAGCCGAAGGAGGCCGCACGTTGGGCCCCGGCACCGACCCCGTGCTGATCCGGGCGGGCCTGTGGATCCAGTAGCGCTTCCACACCCCTGTGAGCGTCGGTGGCTACTTCGGTTCCCGACGGGTCGGGGTCAGCTGGTTCTGAAGAGCACCCGGTAACGACCATCAGCCCGGCCAGACTAACACCCAGTAGCGTGGGAGCATTGGCATGAGCAATTGGTGTGGTGGCCATCTGGTGATCCCCTTCTCGTGGTCTGGTGAATGGTTTATCGGGCGTACGTGCCGCTATTGGTATCGTGACGAGCTGTCTGCGTAGTACTCATCCTCGGTCGCCATCTGCGCATACATCCGGTTCCAGGCCTGCAATTCAGCATCGCCGTCTCGGTCGGCACGACGATCCCGGCGGGCAGCCACAGCCAGATCATACCGACGCCACTGGACCACGGTAATAATAGCCATAATCACTGTGGGGAATTCACCGATGCCCCACATGATCGCGCCACCGATCTGTTGGTCTGCGATGGCCGAAGGACCCCAGTCGCGTCCAATCGCAGAAAACCATTCGGCTTCCAGCAAGGATTCCGATCCGGTCATCGCCACCCCGATGAAGGCGTGGAAGACCATGGTGGCCAACAGCAACACCAGTCGTAGCGGGTAGTTGGGGCGGTGTGGCAACGGATCAATCCCGACCATCACCGAGGCAAAAATGAACCCGGTGATCAAGAAGTGGAAGTTCATCAGTTCGTGGCCGATGTGCTGGTCCAACGCGAATCCGAAGAATGGCGTGTAGTAGAAGATCAGGATGGAACCGGCAAAGTTGATAGCAGCAAAGATCGGGTGGGTCACCAGCTTCGCCCACCAGGATTGCAACAGCCACAACATCCATTCTCGGGGCCCGCGGGTGCCATCAGCTCGAGCCGGTAGTGAGCGCATGGCTAGGGTGATGGGCGCACCCAACACCATGAAGAGTGGGGCGATCATGGTCAGGGTCATGTGGGCGACCATGTGGGCGGAGAACAAAATCATCCCGTACACTGCCGGGGCCCCGGAAGTGACCCACATCAGCACCACGAGTCCGGCCATGAAGGACACTAGCCGTAACACCGGCCAGTTATCGCCACGACGACGTAGCCGCAGGAAGGCCCTCAGGTACCACAGGGCCAAGAACACGATGATGGCCACCCACAACCAGTTCAGCCGCCATTCGGTGAACCAGCGGTCAAAGGTCAGCTCGGGCGGAAGCTCATAACCGGTCAGCAACCGCGCCGGGGAAGCTTCTGGGGGTTCTTCTTCGGGCTTGGGAGGCTCGGTCCGGGCCAGGATCACTGCCACGGTGGTTATCACGACCATCAGCACCACTTCGACCCCGATCAGTCGCCACAACAGTCGCTTGGCCCCGGGGCCGGGTTCAGCTGAACCGGTTTTCAACTGCGGAATCACGACCTGACGGTGGGCGAACCCAACCAGGGCGAGAAGCACCGTGATGAGGAACTTGGCCACGATCAGCACCCCGTAGGGTAGTGCCAACTCGTTGATGCTGTTCATCCGAATGTCGGCGTTGATCACCCCGGACAGGGCCACGGTCATGATCGACAGGGCGGCCAGCACGGAGAAGCGGGCCAGCACCACGTAGACCAGGGGCTGGTCGGCGACCCCGGAACCGGCGGTCTCGCGGGCGCGGTCCTGGCCGATCAGAGTGGTGGCGCTCAGACCGAGGACAAGTAGCCCTCCCACCCACAGCAACACGCCAAGCAAGTGTAGTCCGATCGAGTTCACGGCAGCGAAGTGGTCATCTCCGGAGGAAGAGTGCCCGATCAGCGCCATAGGGACGATACCGATCAGGGCCAGCACGGCGGTGAAGGCCATCGAGGTGGCACCTCGAAGTCCAAAAATCAGCGAGGTCACCACCGCTGCGATGAGGGTCATGGCGAACCAGGCCCGGCCCACCGCGATCGAGAGCACGAAGTCCACCAGGCCGATGGAGAACTCTGGTGAGGCGTTGAGCGGCATCCCGGCCATGTCGGAGTAGGTGAATACCAACTGGCTCAGCGCGCTCACGGTCCAGATGACCGAAGAGATGGAGGCGATGAGCATCACGCGGGTATAGGTCGGATGCTCGTTGAGGTTTACTGTCTCTCCCCGGTGCACGGCCCGGCGGATTTGGTAGCTGGGGCCAGCCCAGCGTGGCAGGATGGCGCAGGCGAACACGAGCGCACCAACGGTGGTTGCCCAGGCCAGCGAGTGTATGACTTTGGTGATCGGCAGCCCCCAGCGGGTTAGGCCACCGGGGTCAGAGAGTTGTTGGACTCCGGTGACCCCAGCGGCGAGACCAGCTACCACCACGGTGAGTCCCCCGAGCACGATCGCAACCGGCCATACCCAAGCGGGCATACCGACGCTCGACTGCCGCACCGGGGCGGTGCTCGGAGTTTTCTCGATGGTCTTCACGGTAACCGGTCACTTTCTGCCCACTGGGGGCTGGATCAGCAAGGTGTTAGCGCTTGGTATCGGCCTCGGGCGAGTTGCCACGGCCGGCACGCATAATCAATGCCACGACAATGACAACCACCAAGACCACAGCCGCAACGATCGCCCAGAACACCCAGGAGGTAAAGATGGAGGCTTCCTCGGTGTTCTCGCCGGTTTGGGTGGCCGTGTTGGCTTCTGCCGTTTGGGTGCCTTCCTCGCTGACTTCGCTGGAGGCTTCCTCGGTGGGTTCCTCAGCCGCCCCATCGCAGTCTTTCGCGGGGTCGCCGGACTCCGGGGCGTTGGGATCAGCATTGGTGAAGCTCATGGTGTCTTCGCCGGTGTGCCCATCGGAGTAGATCACCCGGTAGCTGATCTCGTAGTCGCCGGCAGGTAGCCCGGGGCAGACATCGACGGCGATGTCATAGCCTTCGACCGAGACCTCACCGGTCTGCCATTCCTGACCGTCTGCATCCGAGACGGTGATCAGGTTAGCGAGGTTGGCCCCCTCAGTGGGTTGGCCAGAGAAGGTCAGGCGCACCTCATCGGGGGTGGTGCTGGTTTCTTCACCATCGGCCGGAGTGGTCTCGGTGAGGACGTCGTGGGCTTGGGCAGGCGCCGACAGGCTCAGTGCCATACCGAAGCTGAGAATGACGGCCATGAATAGGCCGGTGATCATGGTGGTCATGCGCACGCTATGGCGTGCAAGGGCAAGTGCGGTGTTCACGATACATCATCCTTGTCTGTACACGTTGTGACAACGTTGAAAATTAGTGATTCTGGCCACGCCAAAGAGCCGGCTCGGCCGGTGAGGTGGTTTAGAGACAAGGTTGAGTCGGTGGTCCGCGAGTGTGCCAGGAGAATAAGGCCTCGCAGGGATGGATCCACCAGCGCGGCGCGCTACGAGGTATCCGGGGCTGTAGCTGTGGCACCACGCCCAGCCCGGTATAGGAGAAGATTCGGCGGGGTACGACGACCACCGTGCGGTCGATCATGATCAGACAGATCCGCTGTCCGTGGACGATGAGCGCGGTGGTGAATAGCGCCGCCATCAGGTGGGCCATCAACATCGCGGAGCCCGCCGACGGCACGGCACCGGTCTCGGCGGAGTTGACGATAATACCGGTGACGTGGTGGTCAGGGTGTCCCGGGGCGACCACGCCAGTCACGGTGGTGCCCGCAGCTGCGGTGATCAGGGTGGAGGCGCCGTGAAAAATGATCTGGCCGAAGGTCAGGATCACCGCGGTCGCCCACCCGGAGATGCGCCGACCGGCCAGCAAGGTCGCAATTGGGGCGCAGAGTACGACGGTCAACAGCCAGACCGGTGAGATCAGCAACTGCATCAGGTCGGCGAGGATCCCGTAGCCGGTGGGCCCGTGCGCCAGTCCGTGCGCCATCACGTGGGCCACGGTGGCCACGCTGGCCGAGCCGGCTGCCACCAGCCAGCCACGTGCCAGGCGTGCCGGGCCGTGGTGTCGGGGTGCAGGCACACCACGAGAGCGGAACGGAGCTTCTCCGGTTCCGATCAGAGTGGTCGTGGCTGACACAGTGGGCCCTTACATGCTCGAAGTGTGGTGCGGTCTCTGCCTATTCTGCCACTCCTTGACCCAGAGGGCTGACATCGTGAACTCTAGGCCACCGCACACGATAATGCCCCCGCAGTCCACCACGGATTTGTGACGGCCTGCGGAGGCACCGCGACAGAGCCAGGCCCTGTCGCAACATGCTGAGGAGGATTACTCTCCGGAAGCAGCAGCCTTCAGCTTGGACCCAGCGGACAGCTTCACACCGTGGCCTGCCGGAATCTCGATGGCTTCGCCGGTGCGGGGGTTGCGTCCGGTGCGAGCAGCGCGGTCGGTGCGCTCAACAGAGAACCAGCCAGGGATGGTGATCTTTTCACCCTTGGAAACCTGCGAGGCGAAAACCTCGAAAACGGCGTCCAACACGCCGTTGACGGCGCTGGCAGAGTTTCCGGAACGCTCTGCAACAGCTGCAACGAGTTCACTACGATTCATAGCCATGTGTCCTCCTGGACGTTTGGTTGTTAGGTAAATCCGCCCAGCACCTGACTGGGCTCCCTGACGTGAAACTACCATCATTTCGGCTCCAACACGCAGTTTTCGTCGCGATTACTCGAGTTTCACGCCGAATTCTGCGCGATCTCTCAGCATGTGGACATTTTCTCCACGTGCGAAGTGTCTGCAACCGGTCTTGTACCTCCTTCGGCTATTTGGCCGGCTTGTGGGAAGCCGAACCCGGGGTGTCAGGGCTGAGATCTTGGTACTGGCTCACATCAATATCGGAGCTAGGGATGACCTCAGTGGGGTTATCGCGCGGGTCGATGCGTTTGATGCTGAATCCGGTGTAGGCATAGATCAAGTTGATCACCGGCACGAGCATCGCAAAGAACACGAAGGGAATGAATTCCAGCGGCGAGAGGCCGAAAACGTCGGCTGCAAAGACCGCGGGAACGGACCAGGGCACGAGGTTGATACCGACCGTTCCAGCAGCCTCGGCCACCCGGGTGAGATTGACCGGGGCCAACCCCATCTTCTGGTATGGGCCCAAGAAGGCGCGTGCGGGTAACAGGACAGAAACATATTGTTCACCGGAGGAGATCGCCACGGTGAATCCGGCACCCATCGAGGTAGCGACCATGGAACCGGGGCGCTTGACTCGGCGCACCACTGTTCCCACCAGCGATTTGAAGGCTCCGGTTTTTTCCAAGATTCCGCCCAAGGCGGTAGCGACCACGACCAGGGCAATGGTGCTCAGCATCTGGGCGACACCACCCCGAGAGAGCAGAGAATCAATAAATTCCACACCAGTTTCGCTGGCGATACCAGCACTCATCGACTGCATGACCTCGGTCAGGGAGCTACCCTGCACGATTAACGCCGTGGCTGCCCCCAAAAGGGCCACCATCAGCAGGGTCAGGAGCGCCGGAACCCGAATTAGCATCAGCCCAATGGCGATCACGGGCACAATCAACAGCAAGGGGTGAATCACGAACTCGGCGTCTAAAGCCGTGAGAAGTTCTGTCACCTCGCCATCACCCACGCTCCCCTCGGCGCCCATCGGCCAGCCGATGAACGCGTAGATGGCCAGCGCAATCACCAGAGCGGGTATGGTATCCCACAGCATATGGCGGATGTGGTCGAAGAGTTTAACCCCGCCCATCGCGGCCGCCAAGTTAGTGGTGTCAGACAGCGGGGAGAGCTTATCGCCGAAGAAGGCCCCGGAGATCACGGCACCGGCCACCAGGGCTGGGTGAAAGCCCATTCCCTGCCCAATCGCGATAAAGGCGATGCCGACGGTAGCGATGGTGGTCAGCGAAGTCCCCAACACCAACGACACGATGGCCGGTACCAGGCATGCCAGCGGAAGGAAAACCACCGGCCAGATGGCCGTCAGACCGTAATAGATGATGGTCGGAATCAGACCACCTTCGATCCACGTGCCGATAATCATACCGATGAGAAACAAGATGAACACGGCCGGCAGTGCTCGACTGACACCGCGGACCATCGACTGCTCCAGCTCTCGCCAGGTATATCCCAGCGCTTTACCGATCACGACAGTGACGATCACGGCTGACATCAACGGGATCACCATGTCGATATCCCACACAGAAATCGACAGCAGGGCCATCACCACCAAAACCGCGATCGGCAGCAGGGCTACTGGCACCGTAGGAAGCTTATGTTCTGTCATCGGTCTCCTTAGACGGGTGGCCGGGGTGACGGCCAGAAATGTCAGGGCGCCAGTTCCTTGGGTCAGGAAACCCACGCTTTGTGTCTTGGCTCACATTAGCGCAGAGATCTACACAGCACAATCATCCCCGTTATCGTTCTCTATCGAGATAGACAACTCGACAAAAGACAATGACCCGTATGCCACCCACGGGTGTGCATACGGGTCATCGTGCTGGCTGACTGCGACTGAGCGGAACAGCTCGCACTAGCAACTAGCTGGCATGAACTGATGTTTACCAGGAAGACTTGGTGATACCGGGCAACTCGCCTCGGTGTGCCATGTCCCGAAAACGAACGCGGGAGATACCGAACTTCTGGAGGGTACCGCGGGGACGGCCATCGATGGAGTCGCGGTTGCGAACCCGAACTGGCGAAGCATCACGGGGAAGCTTCTGCAGGCCGACGCGAGCTTCTTCACGAGCCTCATCGGAGGCGTTGGGGTCAACCAGTGTGGCTTTCAGCTGCTTGCGCTTCTCGTCGTAACGGGCGGCAATAACTTTACGCTGCTCGTTCTTGGCGATCTTGGATTTCTTAGCCAAACCTCAGCGCTCCTCTCGAAACTCTACGTGCTGACGGACAACGGGATCGTACTTCTTCAACGTAATCCGGTCAGGGTTATTCCGACGGTTCTTCCGGGTCACGTAAGTGAAGCCGGTGCCGGCAGTTGACTTGAGTTTAATAATGGGACGCAGGCCCTTATCTTTTGCCATCTTAGAGCTTCACTCCTTTGGCGATCAGATCGTTGACCACAGCATCGATACCGCGAGCGTCGATCACCTTGATGCCTTTGGTCGAGACATTCAGGGTTACCTTCCGGCCGAGCGAAGGCACGAAGTAGGTCTTTTTTTGGATATTTGGATTGAACCGGCGCTTGGTACGACGGTGCGAGTGGGACACGTGGTACCCAGTACCTGGCCCAGCTCCGGTTACCTGGCAATGTGCTGCCATGATCACTCCTCGATTTAAGTACTAGTAAAAGGACGGGCAGAACCCGAAAGAGGATCCCGCCACCAGTGTGTACACCGCACTCTTACTGCGACTTTCCGAAGGTAAACCAGGCTGGGTGAGAACCAACCGAAGTGCCCTTAATCGCTAGGGTGAAGACGGTGAGTCCCTGTTTTACCAGGGATCCAGTTTAGGGAACGACGCCGTTTTCCGGCACGAGGACACCATGACGCATCTCAACGTACATGATGCGGACTCGCACGACGCGCAACAAACTTCTATTGTAGGAGTTTCGCTACTTGCGGGCAAATTAACCGCGGGACGTGCTGATCACAGCGGGTGATCAGTCGTCTTCTTCATCCTCGTAGTCCAGCAACCAGTGATCGGGGTCAATTTCTTCCAGTAACTGAGAGAACAGGTCGTCAATCGTTTCCAGATCTTCGTCATCGAACACGGACAACACCCGGCGACGCACCGAATCAGCGTAACGACCCTGAACCTTCTCCACTTCCTTCTCACCCTGTGGAGTCAGCTCAGCCATGGTCACACGCTTATCGCTCGTGGCTGGGGTACGGATAATCACGTCGCGTTCTTCGAGCTTGCGGGCCACGTGAGACAGGCGCGACAACGAGGAATTGCACCGCTCGGCTAATTGCGACATGGTCAACGCACCGTCTGCATCATGCAGAGCAGACAACACTTGGAACTCAAAGAAGCTCAGAGAACCGGCTTTTTGAAGATCCGTCTCGATCATCGGGCCCACGGTCATAACAACCGCTACCGCGCGCCGCCAAATATCTGCTTCCTTCTGGGTCAGCTGCGCTTTTCGTCTTTGTGAGTGGTGTGGAGCCATCTTCCTTGTCTCTCTTGCCTTCCCGAAAGTTCGCCCTTGATGGGTATTTAAAGTGCGAACAAACAATTGTAAACGTAGAACACCTTGTGTTTCACGAATACCTTAGTCGACACTGGTTTTGGCATTGGTTCTGGTAATCTCCAGTCGGCTAGGGGAATGAGTTTAGTCAGAGAAATAGTACACCACAGAAGTGGGAAGAAACGCCAGGGTTTCATCAATACTACCGTGAATTCTCTCAGGTACTTATCAGTAATTATTCAGTTCTTTTACTGCCTCGCCAGTCCACGATGGCGACGAACAAAGCAACGAGGCCGAAGACCACTAAAACGAGGATCGAGACATCGAATGCGTTGAGGTATTCTCGGGCAGTTTCTGGTCTGATCTCCTCAACGTCTTTTCCGGCATTCACCGGCAGGTGAGCGGTCATGCTATAAAACACCGCGGTGGCCACGGCCACACCGATGGCATTGCCGACCCGCTGGCCGACCTGATAAAAGGAGCCAGCAACGCCGGCTTGGGGCAACGGCACGTCAATCAAGCTCCTCATCTGGTTAGCTGACATGACGATACCGGGAGCGATACCAGCTACACCCATAATTATTGCCATAATCAGTGGTGTGTATTCAACAGAGACTAGGCGGGCACCCAGCGCCAGAGACAGCAACGCGATGATGAACAGGATGAGACCGGCGAAGACCAGCTGAGGAGCGTAGCGCAACGTATATCGCCCCACCCAGGCCGCGGCGATAGCCGATACCACGGCCCACGGCACGGTGATGAGCCCGACCACGAGAGCCGAGTGGCCCAGACCTTGTTGGTTGTAGAGGGTCATCACCAGAAACAGCGGTGGCATCATGGCGAACCAGAGGCTGGTAATGATCACGCCGTAGCGGTATGAGCTGTAGCGGAACAGCGCGAAATCGAGCACCGGTGATTTACCCTGGGCCTTATACCGAAACTCCCAGATGACGAATCCGGCACCGGCGATAACTCCGAGGACTAGCAACAACCATCGGGCCGGGATGTCTTGGTCGGTGCCACTGGTCAGCACGAAGGGCAACATCATGAATAACACGGTGGCTGCCAGAAGCCCGACGCCGACCAGGTCAAGTTGTCGGTCGCGCACATCGCGCGGCTGATCCTTGGGAAGTAGCCAGATAGCCAGTGGGAGCACAATGATCACCAGGGGAACATTCATTCCGAATGTCCAGCGCCACCCGAGTTCAGGCCCGAGCGCTCCAATAAATAGACCACCAACCGCTGGGCCAAAAGAGGTTCCCAAACCAATGCTGGCCCCAAAGAATCCGAGTGCTTTACCACGTTCTTGGCCTTGGAATAAGTTTTGAATGATGCCCAGGACCTGGGGCATTAAGGTGCCAGCTGCAATGCCCTGGACAATGCGAGCGGTAACCAGCATGGTCGATGAGATCGACAGCATGGCTACCAGCGAGGCGATGGTGAACGTCACCAGCCCGATCAAAAACATTGATTTGCGGTTCCAGGTGTCTCCTAGCCGTCCGGCAGGAACGAGGGCCACTCCGAAGGCCAATACATATCCGGCGACGATCAGCTGGTTATCGGTCGTGGTTGCGCCCAGGGTTTCTCGAATAGGTGTCAACACCACGTTGACCTTGACCAGATCGAGGATCGTCAAAATCGCGGTGACCGCGCAGACGGTAAAGGCTAACCAGGGGGATTGTCGCGGTGCGGTAGTGCCAGTGGCAGAGGCGGACACCGAAATACGCTCCTTCGTCTCAGGGGGTGTTCGTGACAGATCGTCGCCGATAATAGTGTGATAACCCGATTATCCTACGCCGATTGGATTCATCGTGACCGACGAGCCTACGCCTCCACAACCCGCTCTGCCCGCCTGCCTATGTGGCAGCTTGCTGGTGGCCGAGCAGTGCTGGATACCGTTGTTACGTGGCGAGCGGTATGCGCCGCCGGCTGAAGCCTTGATGCGGTCTCGCTACACGGCTTTCGCCGTGGCAGACCGCGACTATGTGATGCGCACCTGGGCCAGTCAGTCTCGCCCCGAGCAAGTGGTTTTGGACCCTCGCCAGCGGTATACCGCATTGCGGATTCGTGACGTGGTTGCTGGTGGGTCTCAGGATGAGACCGGAATCGTGGAATTCATCGCTTTTTCCCGCGATACTCACGCAGGTCGCATCATCCAGCATGAGCGCTCACAATTTATCCGCCAAACTCTTGACGATACCCCCGGGTGTTGGGTGTATCTTGAGGGCGAAATCTTCGAACACTGAGTCCCCGACCTTCAGCCAGCTGCGCAGACGAAAGGACCCGTTGTGTCAAGAGTTCATGTCATCGCCACCGGTGGGACCATCGCCTCCCGGACCGAGCATCACAGCATCGGCTCAGTGGCCTCCGATAGCGTCGAGGAGCTCCTGGGAGTCATCACATCCGGTGATCGTGAAACCCACGAAGATTGGCCGGAGCATCAGATCAGCGGTGAACAGCTCTTCTCGGTCAATAGTTTCCGACTGACCTTCGCTGATCTTCGCCAGATCGCGTTGGCGGTTGAGCAGGCAATCGCCGACCCGGAAGTGGTTGGCGTGGTGATCACCCACGGTACCGACACCATCGAAGACACCGCCTTCTTCTTACACTGTGTCTACACCGGTACCGTTCCGGTGGTCATCACCGGGGCCCAGAAGCCTGCCGATGACCCAGCGGGGGATGGCCCGGGAAATTTGCGCGAGGCCATCCTGGCAGCCGGGCACCCGCACATGGCTGACACCGGGGTCACCATTAGCTTTGCCGGACGGATTCATTCGGCTCGCGCCACCCGCAAACACCACACCTTGGCTCCAGAGCCTTTCACCGGGGGCACCGAGATCGCGACGGTGACACACGGAAAACTGGTTCGCCAGGCCACGGCGGCCGCCGGGCCGGGGCTGCCGATGCCAACCGCCGAGATTGGCTCGGTGCAGATCCCGATTCTCGAAGCCGGCCTGGGCAGCTCGGCCCAGTTGGCCCGCCACCTGGTCGAGGACTCCGCCTCATGTGGAATAACCCTGGACGGGCTGGTATTGATGGGCACCGGAGCCGGTAATGCCGCCGACGGATTTGTGACGGTCGTCGACCTCGCCTGTCAGCACCACATCCCGGTCGTGTTGGCTACCCGCACCACATTCGGTCCGGTGGTGGCGATCTACGGTAACGGTGGGGGTGTGGACCTGGTCGCGGCCGGGGCGATGCTGGCCGGTTCGCTCAGCCCCTATCAGGCCCGGATTCTGCTGGCACTGCTGGTGTGCGCAGGTTTCGCAGCAGATCAGCTGGCTGACCGGTTTGCCGAGGTAGCCGGGTAGAGCGGGTTGTGGCCGGCAGTGACCTGCTCAGCAGGGCGCACCGGTTCGGGTGCGGTGCCATCCCCGAAAGGTGTGCCACCCAGTTCCTCACGACGGTGAGCGCTCAACCAGCCGGAGACATTGGGTCCGGCCGGCACGATCTGGGTGGGATTAATATCGGCGTGGACAATGTAGTAGTGCTGTTTGATCTGGACGAAGTCCACGGTGTCACCGAAACCGGGGGTTTGGAATAAGTCCCGGGCGTAACCCCACAGGGCCGGGAATTCGGTGAGTTTCTGGCGGTTGCACTTGAAGTGGCCGTGATACACCGGGTCAAAGCGCACCAAGGTGGTGAACAGGCGCACGTCGGCTTCGGTGATGTGCTCGCCCATGAGGTACCGGCGGGTGGACAGCCGGTCTTCTAACCAGTCCATGGCATCAAATAATCGCGTGTAAGCCCGGTCATAGGCCTGCTGCGACCCCGCGAATCCGGCCCGGTAGACCCCGTTATTCACCTCGGTGAAGATCCGGGTGACCACCTCGTGCATCTCCTCCAGCTGGTCCTCCGGTAACAGGTCAGGGGCTCCAGGCCGGTGAAAAGCACGCCACTGGGTAGAGAAGTCCAGAGTGATCTGCGGATAGTCATTGGTCACCACCGCGCCGGTCGGAATGTCGACGATGGCTGGGACGGTAATACCGCGCGGGTAGTCGGGAAACCTGGCGAGGTAGTTTTCCTGCAACCGGTGGGTGCCAAGCACCGGGTCGTGTTCTGTCTCATCGAGGTCAAAGACCCAGGAGCGTTCGTCATGGGTTGGGCCAGGGGTACCCAAGGAGATCGCGTCTTCCAGCCCCAACAGTCGTCGCACGATCATCGTCCGGTTCGCCCAGGGGCAGGCGCGGGCGGCCACCAGCCGGTAGCGTCCGGACTCCACGGGCCAAGCTTGCGCCTCGTCGGTTAAACCGGCCGAGAGGTCGGTGAGCTGGCCTACCTGGTCATAGGCCACCCGTTCAGCGGCCGTGATCGCTTCCGGGTCGGCGACGATCCGGTCATTGATGTAATTTGTGTCGCGGTTATATTCTTGACCGCTTGTCACGTAGCCGGTTGCGCCCTGTAATTCCATACACTCAATACTATGGCAGTGGTACAACGCACAACAGCTCATACCGAAGTGGTCCGTTCTGATAATGCCTCGGGGATGACCCTGACCGGCACCAATACCTACCTGATCGCCGCCCCAGAGGCGCAGACGGTGGTGCTGGTGGATCCCGGCGAGGCCGCCTCACAGCGCGAGCACCTGGCGCGGGTACGTCAGGCCCTGCACGGTCGGAGCGTGGAACTGATCGTGATCACCCATCACCACCCGGATCACACCGGCGCGGTCGAATACTTTCACCAGCAGCTTCAGGCCCCGGTCACCGCATTCTCCTCCAGCTGGTGTCGCCATACCCAACCGGTGGCCGACGGAGGGCACATCACCGCGGCCGGTACCACCGTGCAGGTATTGCACTCCCCCGGCCATACCTCTGATTCGATCTGTCTGGTTTTACCGGAAGACCCTGCGGTGATCACTGGGGATACCGTGCTGGGCGCCGGGACCACCATGCTGGATCATCCCGATGGCCGCCTGGTGGACTATCTGGCCACGATGGACCGCCTGATCGCCACTGCCGAGGGCCTGACTGATCATCCAGCCACCACCGTTCGTGGTCTGCCGGCCCACGGGGATCCGTTATCGGATCTGGCGCAGGTTGCCCGGCAGCTCTCCGCGCACCGCTTGCAACGCGTCGAACAGCTACGGCAAATGGTGGATCTTGCTGCCTTCCGGGGTCGTGATATCGAGGTCGCTGACCCCGTAGTGCAGTCTTTAGCCACCGAGGTCTACCCCGATGTTCCGCCTGAGGTGCGCGGTCCGGCCGTGCAAACCGTAGCTGCCACACTGCAGTATCTGATCGATCACCGCTGATCCCACGCCCCGTGCTGATTCGAAGGAGTTTCCCGTGAAAAACACGGATGACCGCTCATCGACCTCCTCCTACGAGCAGGCTTCCGACCACGCACCCGTGGCACTGATCACCGGCGCCTCCTCCCAGCTGGGGGCCGCTTTTGCCCGGCATTTGGCTTCTCAGGGGTATCGGTTGGTGTTGACCTCTCGCCACCTTGACGGGCTGGCGGCGGTGGCTGAGGACGTCGAGTCCCGCTACCGGGTGGTGACCGAAACGTTAGTGGCCGATCTGGCGGAGTTTGCCGAGCGCCAACGGGTGATCGACCGGTTGGTGGATCCGCGTTACCCGGTCCAAATGCTGGTTAATAATGCCGGTGTGGGGCTGGCCGCGGACTTTGCTGATAGCGACTGGGAGACTGAGGCCCGGATGATTGAGGTCAGCTTCACGGCCCCGATGCATCTGATCCACGGCGCGCTACCAGCATTTCTGCGTCGCGGAGGTCGGATCGTGAATGTCTGCTCGATCGCCGGGTTGTTCCCGGACGGCTCCTATGGGGCCACCAAGGCCGGTCTGGTGGCTTTCTCTCGGTGGGCGCATGCTCGGTACCACGCTGACGGTGTTAATGTCACCGCACTGTGTCCGGGCCTGTTGGACACCGACTTCCATGTCAATTCCGGCGTCGACGTCTCCCATCGGCCCAAGTGGAGTTTCACCGAAGTGGATCAAGTGGCTCTGGAGGGGTTGGCCGCGGTGCATAAAGGCGAGCCGCTGTGCATTCCCGGCCGTGCTGCGAAGTTGCTGGCCCGCTCCGCCAAGGTGTTACCCAACCGACTGGTGGCCTCCATTGCTCGCAAACGGCCGCTAACCGGTAGCTCCGAGCAAGATTAGCCCAGAGACGATAAGCTCAGAAGTGTTCCCTCCGCCGGTTGTTACCGGTGGGATTTCGCCGGCGAAAGGACGACAACGACCATGACCATTCTTGTCGGGTATAAGCCCTCCGCTGAGTCGCGGGCCGCCTTGCGCACTGCCCTGCAGATCGCCGAACGTTCCGGAGAAAACGTCGTGGTCCTCAATGCTGGCCCTGGGGGCGAGCACCGCACTTCGTCGTCGATGACCGAAGAGACCCGGCGGGAGCTGAACTCCATCTTGGCAGCGTCCTCAGCCACCACCGAGTTCCGCGAGTATGCGCGTGGAAACACCACCATGGACGAGTTCAAAACCGTCGCGGCCGAGATTCGCCCCTCGATGATCGTCATCGGCATCCGCCACCGGTCCGGATTCGGCCGGTTGATGATGGGCTCGGTGGGCGATCAGATTCTGCAAGAAATGCACGAGCCGGTGCTGGCGGTCAAGGCCACCCAGGACCAGGACCTCACCTCACCGGATGCCACCCCGGAGATCACCGGGGATGCCGACCCGAAACAGGTGGAATCCTAGATGCTCACACCCCCATCGCCGAGTTCTGCACACGGGTACCCCATCGAGGTCATCACCGGTGATATCACCATCCTCGAGGTCGACGCGGTGGTCAATGCCGCCAATTCCTCCCTGCTCGGTGGTGGTGGCGTCGACGGAGCGATCCACCGCGCCGGCGGTCCCGCCATTCTGGAGGCCTGTCGTGCCCTACGGTCGGACAAGCTACCCGAGGGACTTCCCGCTGGCGAGGCCGTGGCCACCACGGCCGGGCATATGCCCGCTCGCTGGGTGATCCACACGGTCGGGCCGGTGTACTCCGTCAAACAGGACCGCACCGAAACCCTGAGATCCTGTTATCGGAAGTCTTTAGTGCTTGCCGATGAGCTCGGAGCCACCTCGGTGGCTTTCCCGGCGATCTCAGCCGGTGTCTACGGTTGGCCGATGGATGATGCCACCCGGATCGCCGCCCGAAGTTGCGCTGAGACTTTGGACGAGCTCGCTGCCCGCGAGGATGGGGCACCCACGGTGAAACAGGTGGTGTTGGTGGCCTATAACGACCAGGCCGAGGCCGGGTTCCGCGCCGGGGTTTCCAGCCTGGCTTAGTCCGCGTGCTGTGGCCGGTCAGTCTCCAGCCCGGCCAGCACCGTCCGCCACTTATCGGCCAAGGTGTCAACGTTCTCGTGGGCATTGAGCCCCGACGGTTGTGGCACCACCCATAATTGCACCTCATCAGGCCACTGCGCTAGCAACTCATAGGTGGCCCGGTCTGTCGCACTCAACCGCCCCAGCTGGGCCTGAGGTGCGTGATATGCGGTACGAAATGCTGTGATCCCGGCAATCGCCACAGCCGCGGGGCGCAACTGCCCCACTCGCCGGATCAACCGTTGGCCACCTTCCCGGAGTTCTGCGGTGCTCAGCTGGTCAGCCCGGACAGTGGCACGTTGCACCAGATTCGTCATCCCGATTCCCGACGAGACCAGCTCATCGGCCAGCTCTGCACTCATTCCGGCACTGACATCGACCGGTTCCTGGAGCATCCCGGCACGGTACAGAGAGGGCCAGAACCGGTTTCCCGGGCGGGCGAACGGAGCGTTGACCGCCGCGGTCCACAACCCCGGGTTGATGCCACAGATCAACAGCCGCAACCGTTCTTCGGGATCGACCGGCAACACATCATCGGTGATCTCTGGATCGGTGGTATCCACCGCGTTCAAATCCTGGCGAGTGGGTTTGGCCCCACCCAGCGGAGATTCCCGTCGCGGCTGGGCCTTAACTCTGGGAACCGTCATCGGCCCCTCCATCAGATTCTTCGGCTTCTTCGGCGCGTTTGCGGGCCTGGTACTGTTTGAGTTCTTCGAGCTCTTCGGTGGTGAGGTTATCGATATCGACCGGCTCGCCGGTGTTCGGATCGATCTCCGGGATCGCCCCGGTGGATTCCGCAGTCCTTCGCGCCCGCTCTGCGTAGGCGTCTTCACCAGGTCCGGCCATATCCCGACCACGTTCCAGCCCAGCAATCGAGGAGGTAAAGACCGAGGAGGCATCCGAGGACCGGGTCAACGGCACCGAACCGGAATCCTGAGTCTCTGGGGTGGACTCAGCATCATCGCTATCGGAGTTCTGTGGCTTCGATGTGCCCGAGGATGCGGACTGTGCCGACTGATCTGCCCCGCGGACGGCCTCGTCCAGGGTCTCACCCGGACGGATCACCGGTAACTGCGAGATCACCGCGGGAGGTTCATTGGTGTCGTACCAGTTCTCCCAGCGGGACTGTTGTTGGTGCTGGTCTTGTGTTGCCTGCTGAGTCGTCTCGGACTCCGTGTTGGGCTTGGTCTGAGACGAGTCTGCACGATCGTTCTTACCCGGTGCCACGTGGGAGGACGATTCCGTCTGATTCAGCGGACCGCTGGGTTCCATGATGCGCATCCGGTAGATCACCTCGGGGTGCTCGGTGCGAATGAAGGTGGCGAGGTCTTCGCGCACCAGGCACCGCAGATCCCACAGTTCACCGTAGTTGCGGGCTGAAACCACGGCCCGAATATGCAACATGCCCGATGCCGCGTCGGTAACCTGCATCGAGGCGTCACGGCCGTCCCACAGGTCGGTGGAGGCAAGCAGGGCGCGCAACCGTTCACGCAGGTTGTCCATAGGCACCTGCCAGTCCACGTCGAATTCCACCACACCCGACAGTGCGGTGCCCACACGGGTGAAGTTTTCATACGGGGTGGTGGTGAAGTGGCTGGAAGGGAACAGAATCCGCCGACCGTCCCAAATCTTGAGCACCACATAGGACAGGGTGATATCTTCCACAGTGCCTTCGTAGTCGTCCATCGCCACCACGTCACCGACACGGATCGCATCGGTGAAGGCCAGCTGGATGCCGGCGAACACGTTGGTCAAGGTGGACTGGACTGCCAGGCCAGCAATCACCGAAATCAAGCCGGCCGAGGCAAGAAGACCTGCGCCCAACGCCCGCACCTGGGGAATCGCCAGCAGAATGGCCGACACCGCAATGACCACGATGACCGCAACCACGATGCGACGGATGAGTTGCATCTGGGTTTGGATACGACGTTCACGCAAAGAACCAGTTCCGGCCACGTGATATTTATCGGCGATGCGCGACTCAATGAAGTTCACCACGCGCAACCCCAACCAGGCGAAGCTGGCTACCACACACACCAAAAGGATGAAGGCCAAACCCGAATACCAGGCCAAATCTCGGCCAGAGAGTCCCAACGCAATGCGGGCACCCAAAAAGACCAGGGCGAGAACCATCGGGGTATACAGGCGACGCAACTGAGCGTGGAAGGTCTTGCGCCGACGGAAGGCCATGGAGGTAACCACCACAATGATGCCGGCGACGACCAGGCCCACCAGGGCGCCGACAGCCAGGTTAAGCACCACGCCCAGGACAGGCCCCAGCGATTCCACGTTGGAGGAGGCCGAATCTTGAACATTTTGGGGTAGCGCGTCTTCTACCTCGGCAAAGCCATCGGAGGTGGAGGGGCTCGGCTCTGCTGATTCAGGGGTCGAGGATGCTAAGAGGGTGAGTCCAGAAAGCATAATCTCCACTGTGCCATGCGGGTCTGAACTCAGGCTGAAAAGACCAAGGGGTTTCGTCACTCGAGAACGACGTAGACTAGCCAGTATGCTCAACATCACTGACCTGCGAGGCCGTCCCTTTGCTCCGGATCGTGATTTGCCCCGGGCAGAGGTCGATGTCACCGCCGCCGTGGAGAAAATTACCCCGATTCTGGCCGATGTGCGCCAACGTGGGGTCGTTGCGGTCTTAGCGGCTGGCGAGCGTTTCGACGGGGTGCGCCCCGACCAGCTACGGGTTCCCGCCAGCGTGCTTGCCCAGGCGCTGATCGACTTGGACCCCTCGGTGCGGGTAGCACTGGAAGAATCCATTCGGCGGGCTCGTATGGTCCACCAGTCCCAGCGTGTCGAAGACACCGTGGTGCAACTGGCCGATGGCGCTCACGTGGAGAACCACTGGGTCCCCATCCAGCGCGTGGGTCTGTACGTGCCCGGCGGGCGGGCTGTTTATCCCTCCTCGGTGGTGATGAACGTGGTCCCGGCCCAAGCGGCCGGAGTCGAGTCTCTGGCGGTGGCCACGCCCCCGCAACGAGAGTTCAACGGCCAGCCACATCCGGTGACCTTGGCCGCCTGTGCCCTGTTGGGCGTCGATGAGGTCTACGCTGCCGGTGGTGCTCAAGCCATTGCCATGTTTGCCTACGGCGTCCGAGAGGCTGAGCGTGCGGAGGACAATACCGCAGAAACCGGTCCGGCCGAGTCTGGGTGGGTGTGCCCGCCGGTGGATCTGATCACGGGGCCCGGAAACGTGTACGTCGCCGCTGCCAAGCGCGCCGTGATGGGAACCGTGGGCATTGATGCCGAGGCCGGTCCCTCCGAGATTGCCGTCATTGCCGATGAGACGGCAAACCCCGCCTGGGTTGCCGCCGATCTGATCAGCCAGTCCGAACATGACCCGATGGCTGCCTCAGTGCTGATCACCCATGCTGAGTCACTGGCCCAGGAGGTCAATGATCAGATCAATCAGCAGGTCCCCGGTTTGCCGTTGGAAGACCAAATCCGGGAGGCGCTAACCGGCCCGCAGTCGGGAATCTTAGTCGTCGAGGACCTGCCGGCTGCCATCACCGTGGCCAACGCTTATGCCACCGAGCACCTGGAGATTCATACTGCCGACCCTGAGGCGGTCGCCGAGCAGATTACCTCTGCCGGAGCAGTGTTTATCGGCGGGTACTCCCCGGTCCCGTTGGGAGACTATTCGGCCGGATCGAATCACGTGTTGCCGACCTCCGGCACGGCCCGACACTCCTCAGGGCTGAACACACTGAGCTTCATGCGCTTACAGCAACGCATCCGGTACTCAGCATCCGGACTGTCTGCAGTCACCCCCGGGATTGTGGCCCTGGCAGAATCGGAAGGCCTTCGCGCTCACGCCGAAGCTGTCTTAGCGCGCCAGCTCACCCCAGGCGCTCACCACAACTAACCCGAGACACCGGCCTCTGCCGGCCCAGAATCTCAGGCGCTGAGCCCTAGCTGACCAGTGACTTTATCGCGGTCTGAATGTTACGATCGCCTCATGACTGCAGAATCCGTGGGCTTTGCCATCGTGCTCCTGGCAGCCTTGTTGCTCTTGGGTAAATACCTTCGCGTGAAAGTCGGCCTCTTTCAGCGACTTTTCCTTCCCAGCGCCATTATCGCCGGCTTCCTCGGCCTGTTGATCGGTCCCGAAGTCCTGGGACGCCTGGGCGAGGCCCTGAACTGGTCTTGGTTGGAAAATGGTGGCCTGTTTACCGACGGAGCCTTTGAGGTGTGGGGCGAACTACCCGGACTGCTGATCTCGGTTGTTTTCGCAACCCTTTTCCTCGGCGAGACCATCCCCTCCCCCAAACGTGCCGCCAAATTAGTCGGGCCTCAACTGTCAATTGGTCTGGCCTACGGTTCTGGACAATACGTCGTCGGCATCCTGCTGGGGGTACTCGTGTTGGCCCCATTATTCGGTGTCGACCCCATTTTCGGTGCCCTCATCGAGGTCTCCTTTGAAGGTGGTCACGGCACGGCGGCCGGTATGCAACCGGCCTTCGAAGATATGGGCATCCCCGAAGCAACCGACCTTGCCTTAGCCATGGCGACCGTGGGTCTGGTGACAGGCATCATCATCGGTATTGCCGTGGTCAACTGGGGTGTGCGCACCGGTCGAACCCGGGTGATTAAGCAGGTCTCTGAGCAGTCTGCCTCCGAGCTGCGCGGTCTCTACAGCGATACCGATCACGTCCGTACCGGCGTGATGACCTCTCGCCCCAGTTCCATCGAGCCGCTCACCCTCCACGTAGCGATCGTGGGTTTGGCCATCATTATCGGCTGGGTATTGCTGGAAGGCCTCGTGTGGGTCGAAGACCAGCTATGGGGCCAGCCCGACTCTGTCTGGCCCGGAGCTGACGGCGAAGGTCTCACTCTGCTGGGCTATGTCCCCCTGTTCCCTCTGGCGATGATCGGTGGCGTCATCATCCAGTTCGTGCTCGATCGCACCGGTAAGAGTTACCTGGTGGATCAAGAAACCATGAAACGCATTCAGGGTCTCGCCCTGGACATTTTGATCGTGGCCGCTCTGGCCACCATCTCGCTCGAGGTCATCGCGGATTACTGGCAGACCTTCTTAATTCTTTCTCTGGCCGGCGTATTGTTCGGCACGTTCATGTTGCTGTTCTTCACCCCGCGGATTATCCCCTCCTTTTGGCTCGAACGCGGTATCGCGGACTTCGGTCAGTCTATGGGTGTCACCGCCACCGGTCTGGTGCTGTTGCGGGTGGCCGACCCCGAGGACAAGTCTCCGGCCATGGAGGCCTTCGGCTATAAGCAGCTCTTCTTCGAGCCCTTCTTCGGTGGCGGTCTGGTCACCGCACTGTCCATCCCGGTCATCTTCGCGACCGGCAACCCCTATTGGATTTTGGTCCCAATGGCGATCCTATTCATCGTCTCCATCACCGCGGGCATGATCTACAACCGTGGGGTCAAGAAGGGCAGATGGACCGACCCCTCCGAACAGGCCGCCAGCGAAGGCGTCTAGTCGCGTCCCGGTTCACTCGCTGTCCGCCTTGCCGTGCCCCCGACACGCTCACACAGCGTCAGCGACCATGGCGAAGTCAGCGGACTGTGCACATCTCACCATTGGCTGACTATCGGTTGTCCATAAAATTGCAAGTTTGACCTGATCTGGATAAGCTCGTGGTGCGCCGATCAAGGCCAAACGCACTGTGTGACAGGGGACGATCATAGACAACGAGGCAGCAATGAGCAGGACGAGCTGTGGTGCTGTTCTAGCTGTCAGTGGCCCCCATCACCCCACGACACATTCCCCTTGCCTGTCCCTTCGGCCCCGCATAACCGGAAAAACCCCGCGCCCTGCTGACCAGCTCATCTGGATCGAGCCGGTCAGCGTCTCTGCGTGTGCCCGCTGTCTTGTTCCTAGTCTTTCTGATCGGCCACCCGCTGTCGGCGGGCCGACCAGCAACGTTATTCCTCCCCAGCACGGTACTGCCAGACGATGCCAGGGAATCTCTGGGCTTCGACGGCTCTTCCCCATGCTGGACTCTCCCTAGCGTGGGGAGCAACGATGAGTCAACGCCAACGCACGCATCACTGCACAGCTAACGAGACGAGAAGAAGAGGGACATCACATGTATGACGCAGTCATTATTGGAGCCGGTTTCGGGGGACTCGGACAGGCAGCGACGTTGAAGCATCACGGGATCGACAATTTCGTCATTCTGGAACGGGCCGATGACGTCGGGGGCGTATGGAGGGATAACACCTACCCGGGAGTCGCCTGCGATACCCAATCTGTTATTTACTGCTTCAGCTACGACCTCCACCTCGAAGCGTCTTCGATGTATGCTCCCGGGCACGAGCTACACGCCTATCTCAAGAATTTCACGACGAAGTTTGGCATCCTGCCACACCTGCGTACTCACGCTGACGTCACTCAGGCGCGCTGGGATTCCGCAACGCGCACCTGGACCGTCTCGCTGAGAAACGGCGAGTCTCTACAGACTCGAGCAGTGATCTCGGCATGTGGCCAACTGGGGTCCCCGTATACGCCAAACTTTCCTGGCCTCGATACCTTCGAGGGCGAGCAGTTTCATGCCTCGCGTTGGCGCCACGACATCGATCTCGCGGGAAAACGGGTCGCTTCAATTGGTGCCGCGGCCACGGCTATCCAGTACGTGCCAGAGATTGCACCCGAGGTTGCCCACCTTGATGTCTTCCAGCGCTCGGCCAATTACATTCTTCCGCGAGAAGAACAGCTCTTTGACACCCAAACACGTGAAGCAATGCACACGGATCCGGAGGTCTTTCGCGACGTCCGGGAGTTTATCTATAACGATCGCGAAACCGGTTTCTACCGGACCCTGGAGGGAACCGCTGCTTCCGAAGAAGGCAAACGGCAGGCGCTGGGATTCCTCGAACGCGAAATCACCGACCCTGAGCTACTCGAGAAGTTGACTCCGGATTTCCCCTACGGGTGTAAGCGCACGCTCCGTAGCGACGCGTTCTACCCGACGCTACGTCGATATAACGTGGACCTGGTGACCGAAGAGATTCGAGAGGTGACCCCGCAAGGAATCATCACTGCGGACGGAGAGCTGCACGAGCTCGATGTCATCATCTTTGCCACCGGTTTCCAGCGTCAGAAGTTCATCGATGATATTGACATCATCGGAACTGATGGCGTCGATCTCGCTCAGCGGTGGGGCATCAGCCCGGAAGCTTATTATGGCATCACAGTTGATGGCTACCCGAACCTCTTCCTCGTCTACGGACCGAACACAAATCTGAACCACAACTCGGTGGTGTCGATGCTGGAAATTCAGCACGACTACATCGCTGATTTCATTAAACGGATCTCCTCCGGTTCGATGCATGCTGTCGAGGTTGATGCCGATGCGCTAGCTCGCGTGAACGAAAAGATCCAGAAAGAGCTCGAGGCTTCGTCCTATTCCGCTGATTGTTCCTCCTGGTTCAAGAACTCCGAAGGGCGCGTCACGAACAATTGGAGTAGCACCGTCGAAGACTACCGGGTTGCCCTCAAGACTCCGCACTTCCAGGACTACACGGTGGTATAGCTATGGCTCACCACGACCGCTACAAAGCACGCTAGGTTTCATCCGAGGCTCGCAAGGTGCTGGGCCCGTTCCGGGAAGGCCGAGCTCAACCCTTTCACTTGCTCGCTATTCCTGAACTTCGTGAGACCTACGAAAAAAACTGTGCGGCCGTCGGTTTTGACCAAGTTCCCGTTGCATCGGTCGACGAATTCCAGGTCAACGGCATCACGGCCCGATACTACGAACCCCGCACCGATGCCTCGGCAGCGAGTCCGGTAGCGCTCTTCGCACACGGCGGGGGCTGGGTCATGGGTAGCCTCGACACCCACGACGGCTTGCGCCGGCAACTGGCGGTCCGGACCGGTTACCCTGTCATCGCGGTGGATTACCGTCGGGCACCAGAGCACAAATTCCCGGCCGCGTTCAACGATGTGGTGACCGTCTGTGAGTGGGTCCGAGAGGCTGGAGCACTACCTTTTGACCCCGTGGCATCTTCACCGAAGGCCTCCCCCTCGTCGATGACACAATGGACTAGTTTGTCTCCCACTACATCAGCGACCCCGACATCACATCTCATCCACGGCTGAGCCCCCTGCACGCAGAGATTGGACCCCACTGTTGCCCGGCAGTTATCGTGTCGACTGACTTGGACCCTCTCGTCGCCGATGGCGTCACCTACGCTCACTCTCTGGTCCAGGCTGGGGTCGATGTGCAATTCCGCACCTACACGGGGTCCCCCACGGGATCTTCACCTCCGGGAGCAAATATCCCGTGGCTGATGAAGTGCTGGACGACGCTTGCCTGTTTATCCAGCGGGTGACGCACCCGCTGGAGTGCCAGGAACCGAACCCCGACCACGCATGACATCACGTGACCTATCGAATTGACCCCACAGGCTTCAATGCCTAAGCTAAAGACCACTGAGACAACGTGAATCACGAGTTTCCATCGTTGACAGCCCTGGCTGATGGAACGGCAACCCTCTTCGCGAGTAGTGGGGTGCTCCAGGTGACGATTCGGTCCTGTGGATACCCCACAGTGGCAAGTACCGCGTCCGAGTTTAGCTCATCTTCGGGGAATTCGGGGCGCACACAAAACACAGAGAGTTTGTGATGACCGCGACCAGCTTTGACGTATTTTCGGAGTTACGTGCCGACCTCACTCAGGACATCTCACCTCACAATTTGCGTCACGCCCTGGAACAGTACCCCACCGGCGTCGTGGCGTTAGCCGGATACGCTCAAGGGGTTAAAGAAGGTTTGGTGGCCACCTCCTTCACCGTCGGTGTCTCCGTGGAACCCCCTCTGGTGTCTTTTGCCATTCAGAACCACTCCCGCACCTGGCCCCGGATGCGAGAAGCCGATCACATCGGTGTCTCCATCATGGGGTCACGCCAATCTCACATCTGCGCCCAGCTGGCTTCACGCAGTAAGGACCGGTTTGCCGGATTGGACTTGCGCTATTCCGAACGCGGTTCTATTTTTCTTCAGGGAGCCGCCCAGTGGTTGGACACCTCCGTCTACGCCGAATTGCCAGCTGGCGACCACCACATTGTCCTTCTCGAAGTCCACGGTCTGGCCTCCAGCACCGAGCAAACCTCACCGTTGGTGCGACACCGCCGAGCTTTCCGAGATCTGAAGACTGCCGAAGGCAATGAGTAACTCCACTGCCACTGGTCATCCCTCAGCGGTGCGCATCGACGTCTGGCTCTGGTCGGTGCGGATGTATAAAACTCGTTCGGCAGCCACCGCAGCATGCAAAGGCGGGCACGTGAAAATTGACGGTGAATCCGTCAAACCCTCCCAAAAAGTCCACGTCGGCGATACCGTGAGCTTCCGTCAACCCGGTCGCGAACGCATTCTCGAAGTCACCGGTTTGCTCTCCCGACGCGTTGGGGCCCCGGTGGCCGTCCAACACTATGTTGACCACTCTCCAGAACCCATACCGCGACACTTACTTGCCGTACCCTATCGCGAACGCGGAGCCGGGCGGCCGACCAAGAAAGAACGTCGCCAACTAGATAAGTTACGTGGCTATAGCTCCCGCTAATCACACCAATACTGGCTCACATTCTGGCTAGAATAGTCCCTGAATTGACGTCGTGCAGATCCGTGACGTCTGGAGACAACGCTGTGGCACGCAGCAGGGAGTGAGTACTCGGCCATGCCTCAAGGCACTGTTCGTTGGTTCAACGCCGAAAAGGGCTTTGGTTTTATTACGTCCGACCAAAACGATGACGTGTTCGTACACTATAAATTTATTGACCATGAAGGATTCAAGAAACTTCTTGAAGGTCAACGCGTAGAATTTGATCTTGAGCCCTCCGACCGAGGGCTTCAAGCACGACAAGTCCGCGCACTATCCGGAATGCCATAAGAACTTAGCCAGCAGACCTACCGGGTCACACCGATTTGAGAGCCCCAAGGAGTGAGAATGCGCACGGTGAAATCGTCGTGGCGTCTCGTTGCGCTCACGCCACTCTGCCTCGCCTCCCTCGTTGCTCCCCTCACGCTCACGACGCTTCCAGCCACCTCTGCGCCCACCGAGACACCCGGTGCGACACAGCAACCCAGCACCCCCAGTGGCGAGCCCCGTCTGCAGCCCGGGACCGGCTCGCCGACCACCGAGCTGGTCGATGACTCTGCCTCACCGACAGAGCAGTCTTCACCTAATGAGCCGTCCTCTCCCACGAGCGAGCCGAGCAGTCACGAGACCACCGAATCACCCCCAGCTGATCCCGACGACGAGATCACCTGTCGGTCGACCTCGACCACTAAGGCCCCGGTCACGATTACCTTCACCGGGCTAGCTGAGGGTGACGAGATCAGCCACGCTCCACCCGCTATCACCGGGACGGTACAGATCACTGACTCCCGTGTGGTCTACTGGCCCAAAGGCAGTGACCTCCGCCAGGAAGAGCTCAATCTGCAGGTCACCCGCGACGACGAGGTTATCACCACGTGTTCGGTCACCGTGGGCCCCTTCGCTCCGTCCGACAGTCAATCGCCAAGTGCTACGTCGCCTCCCTCCCCCGGCCAGGACCCTTCCCCCACTTCCAGTCCCGGACCAGGAACCAGGCCGGGTGATTCTGGAGGACAGCAACCTGATGCTCCTCCTAACACCCCGAGACCGGGCCAACCCGACCAACCGGAAGAACCCGCGCAACCGGAACAGCCACCACAACCTGGAGAACCGCACCAACCGGGTCAACCCCAGCAACCCGGCGGGCCCCCTCAGCCCGGCGCCGAGCAACCAGACGGCTCCGGTGGGGCCCGCGACACGGGTGGCGGTGAGCCCGACATCAAGCAAACTCCGAGCCCCGAGGACGTCCCGGAGGGGAGGGGTTATGTCGCCTCCGGACCCACCGGAGTCATCCACGATGCCTTTGGCCTCGGATCGGATCAGGGCGCAGCCTTACGACGCCCGCCACAGGGCGCCTATGTCGAGCCCTCTGAGCAACGCTCGACAGCGCCGGCGATGTCCTGGGACGAGATTGAGAACTCCGTCGAAGAACGTGAACAAAAGCAATTGAACGAACAGGCTGAGCAGAGCGAAGAAACAGTCCCGCTGACCCGTCAGAACTCACAGACCTGGGTCTGGATCGTACTGACCCTGGGGCTACTGGTCGTGGCCTCAACGGTGGTCTACTTCGTGATAGCCTCCCGCCACCGCGACCACGGTCCCGGCAATGAAACCCAGGCTACGTAACAGCCTGGAGCGCACTCGTTAGTTATCGCGGTCGCGTTCATCGGGATCTGGTCCCCATCGTCTCAATCCCAGTCGTTCGGTAGCGGAGACCAGCAAGAGCGCACTGGCGCACCAGATCCCACCGGCCGGACCCCAGGGAGTCGCCACCAGCCCGGCCACCAGCGGGATGAGGACTTGTCCAACACGGTTACCCACCAGCCGCAGGGCCAGGGCCGGCGAGCGCCAGTTGAGTGGTACCGCCTGGGAGATCTGGGTCATGGTCAACGGTTGGCCCAAGCCCAAGAAGACCCCGCCGATACTGATCAGCACGCCCGCGGCTACAATGCCTACCGCAGAATCGTTCAGCACCACCGGCACTAAGGCTACGGCGATCCCGGAGATCCCCACTGCGCCAATCAGCACCGTATTGCGGTAGACGTGACGGGTGACGATGGGCAGGAACACTCGGGAGATCACCGAGGCCAGCCCGCGAGCCGACAACAGCGCCCCGATAACCAGCGGCGAGACGCCAAGGCTTTCGCCGACCAGTGGCATAAACGCCACGAGAATGTCGATCATCGCCAGCATGGCCAGGGCGGCGAACATGTTCGAGGCGATGCCTGGGACCCGAAGAATCCGTAGCGCCGTGGGTTTGGTGCCTGAGATGGGCAGGCTCCCAGTCTGGGTGCGCTGGTCGCCCTCGTTGCGGGATCTGGCTACGGAGTCCTGGTCGGACGAGGAACCACGTAGGCCGAACAGTAGGGGCACGGCCCCGAAGCATAGCAGGGAACCGACCCACAGAGCGGTGGTGATCTCGGAGGCTTCAGCCCGAGATCCCAGGATGAGCCCCGACAGGAACGGCCCGAGCATTTGCCCGGCCGAGAAGGCGGCGGTAAACAGTCCGAACCCTAAATCCATGACGGTGGCCGAGGATCGGCGCGAGACCACTGATTGGCCGGCGAGGGTGAACATCAGGTGGCCCACCCCCAGCAATATTGAGCCGGCGAAGACCCCGATCAGCTCGGTGGCTGATCCCAGCACGGCCCCGCCGGCGCCCAGCAGCACCGTGCCACAGATCATGATCCAACGGATATCGCCGATAACGCTGGTGGCTCGGCCCAGTGGCATGGCGAGCACGAGGGGCAAGATGGCGTAGACGGCGGTGGTGGCCCCGATCTCGGTTTCACCGTATCCGAAAGAGAGCAGCTGATAGCTGGTCACCGGACGCAACAGTTGCACCCCGGTCTGGGTGAGCACCGCCGCAACGACCAACACCCACAACCAACCGGGAGCGGAGCGTGGCCGGTCAGCGGGGCGGGGGACGGAACGGGGCATGGTGTTTAGTCTAGGACGAAGACTCACAAGGCTCACCCTGTCCGGTGGTGGTGGGGTGAGCGATCATTTGGGTGGGCCTACCAGGACCGTGACGATCAGCGGTATCCACCAGCCGAGTGCGGCGGTTGCTACCACCAGAGCTCGTTCGGAGCCGAGGAAGATCAGCCTCATCTGGGCACAGCCGGACCAGCGGTGAGCCAGCTGTCCTAGATTCCAGCGCCCAGAGCGTAGAGATCCCGTCGTTGCAAAGTGGTGTGAGTTCAAACGCAACCGGGAGGATCGCCCCGTGGTCTTTTAGTCGTTCGATGTGCCGGGGACCGAGGTCGCTGCGGCAGCCTTCGTTTCCGTCGGTTGCGTGGGCGTGGGGCGCTCGGCGGGCGGGGTGGTGGGCCGGGATGTCGGGGTCGACCGGGAGGGCCGGGGAGACGGGGCCGAGGACGAACGACTCGGGGTGCTCTGTGGTCGGCTCGGCGATTGCGAGCGCGAGGGGGCCTGCGTCCGAGAGGGTGCCTGTGAACGCGAGGATCCGCGCGAGGGTGCCGAGGACCGAGACGGTGCAGAAGAGCGAGACTCCCGGGGGGTCGAACTCGGTGCGGCGCTCGGTGACGGTGAAGCGGATTCCGATGGGGAGGCGGACTCGCTGGGTTCCTCCGACGGGGAGGCGGACTCAGTGGGTTCGTCCACCTCGTAGAGTCGGCGCAGTTCTTCTTCGGTCATCGCCCGTGGCTGGTTTGGCACGGCCGGCAGGTAGTCGGCCGGATCGACCCAGCGACCGTTGACGATGACTTCGAAGTGCACGTGGGGGCCGGTCGAGTTTCCGGTGGACCCGGCGGCTGCGATCAGCTCGCCGCGGGAGACCTGATCGCCGACGCGCACGGCCAGCTGGGAGTTGTGCGAGTAGGCGGTGGCCACGCCGTGACCGTGGTCGATTTCCACGCGCATCCCGCCGGTGGGGTGCCAGCCGGCGAAGCGCACCGTACCGTCCGCCGAGGCACGTACCGGGGTGCCAGACGGCACCGGGTAGTCCTGGCCGATGTGGAATTGGAAGCCGGGGCCGGTGGGGTTCTTCCGCATGCCGAACGGTGAGGAGATGCGGGTGGAGGCCACCGGATGAGAGAGTTTGATATCGCCGGGTAAGGATTTGATGCCACCGGCTCCGGCCTGCTGGATATTGATGCCGGCAGCGCTGAGGGTGGCTTCATCGTAGGCCGGTCCGCCCAGTGGAGATAGCCCCAGTCGCATGGAGGCCAGAGTGGCCCCCATCTCGACCGAAACGTGGGTGGAGGCCAGTGGCAGAGCCGTATCGATCGTTGAGACGGTGCGTTGAGCATCGCCGTCGGCTTTGGCCGAGGTGGCCGGGGGATCGGCGATTACGCTGTAGCTGATCGCCACCGCTGAGGCGAGGGTTGCGGCCACCACCGCTACCGGCCGCGTCCAACGGTTCGTCGCTGCTACCCGTTGTTGACGACGGGCTTCTGCCCGTGTTGTTGGCGCATTTTCCACGACGGCGACCTCGCTGTTGCAATATTCAAAGGTGTGAGTAACCGGTGATGCCTAGCTCAACATACGAGGGTTAGCGTATGAATAACGTGAGGTGTCTTGCCGGTAACGTTGCTCCGTTGCGGTGCGGGTCGCGTCAGTTCTCCCGCACTTCACGACTGCTCAGAGACGATTTTTCGTGCACAAATGGCATCATTTCCAGCCGGGATGCACTCACGACAGGACGGTGCACCAGCGTCACCGGGGCTTCGGCACCGCGGGCGTGCAGGATTGCGCTGGCAAGCTGGTTACCGTGGGCTTGGGCCTCGGGGGTGGAGTGATCGGTAATCAGGCGAATCCGGGGTTCGGCAGTGATTTCGGGAATCAAACGTCCGCTGGCGGTGGCCCGTTCGGGTGCGGGCTGTTTTTGGAGGCTACGCCGGAAGCTACTGGCGTCTTCGCACCGGTAGGTCACGGTGGAATCCAGGTCCAACAGCTGGCGCAACTGCTCGGGTAGGTCGTGGGGCACTGAGACGGTCATGGTGGCACCGATCGCTAACCCTGCAGCGACCACGCGGAGCAGGTGTTGCAGCGGTCCGGTTTCCCAGCGGATGGTCACCGGTGTGGGTTCGGCCCAGGCTTCGACGATGATCCTGTGCTGTCGTGGGAGCCCGGCCGGGGAGGCTACCTGGTGGGTGCCCAGCAGTGTTTTTAGCTCGCGGGCATCCGAGCGGGCTGCTTCACTGACCCAGTCGCTAGCCACACCATCGGCTTCGGCCGCGGCCAAGAGGCGTTGCACCGCAGTGGGTAGACCTGCCAGTGCGCTAACCAAAGCGGAGGGTTGAGATTGTGGGGTGGTGCGGGCAGCGTCACGCCACGTCATGAACTGGTTGAGCCAGGAGCGGGCGCCCAGGGCCCCCAACATCCCGGAGGCGGAGTGCTTCACCCCAGTCAGCCCGAGGATTCCAGGGCGGATGCGGTTGATGGGCGCGTTGTAGAAGTGGATGGGAGCATGAATCTTCTCCCGAAAAACCCGTTGAGAGTGCTCATCGGCGGTGTGGATGCCAGCACTGAGACCGTAGGGAGTCATGTTGATGATCTCGATAGCGTCTTCCACAGTGTCGGCCTCCATAATTGACAGTACCGGACCACGGTATTCGCTGATGTGGGCATCCGAGCCCACCCGCACTCCGGCTCGCAGTCCCGGCGAGTAGAGCCGACCGGTGCTGTCCTGCTCGGCTGGGGCCAGCCACCAGGATTCTCCGGGCCCTAATTCGCGCAATCCGCGGTTGAGGGGTGTGGCCGGTGGTTCCACGAGTCGCCCGAGGTGAACCCGCGGATCGGTAGGGTATCCGATTTCGAGGGATTCGGTGGCATCGACCAGCTGGTTTTTGAATCGTGCGGAGCCGGTCATGGAACCAACCAGCACCACGAGCGAACACGACGCTGGAGTCTGTCCGGCGGTGGTGAAGGCCGAGGTGACCACATCGGCCACCGCCTGGTCAATATCGGCGGTGGGGGTAATGATCATGGCGTTTTTCGATGAGAACCCGGAGATCAAGGGCATATCGGGTTTCATGATCCGCAATCGGTGGGCTGCGGTATCGGGCCCGAAGTGCACGACCGTGGCCCACCGCGGGTCGGTACAGAGCACTCGACCCAAAAAGTCCTCGTCGCCGGCCCGGACCACCGCGAAATCGACGAGACGCTCGGCCAGGGTGCGCTGTAGGATGTCCACGCTCACCGCGGTGGTGCGAGCCGTGAGCGGGTCGGGCGAGATGACACAGCCTCCGCCGGTGAGATAGATTGCCGTCACCACGCCGAAGACTTCGACCAGCGGATGGGATCGGCCACTGAGAAGCAAGGTCGGGGTGGCCGCAACAGGGCGGGCACCGCGTAGCGCGGGTAACTGTTGGGCAACGGTCTGGTTCCACCGGACCGCATCGATGGCGTCACCGTATTCTTCCACCGCGTCGGTCAGGGTTCGTCCGGTTTCCGAACATAGCACCTCCAGCAATTGATCGCGCTGGGTATCCATGGTCGCGATGAGCTCATCGACAACAGCCACTCGCTCCGAGAGATGGGAGAGGACATCCGGTTCGGGGTGCTGATCTTGCTGATCTGGTCGCTGTGCTGCAACAGCCCGATCCACGACGGCACGCACATCATCTGGCGTATTCAGCGTGTGTGCCGTTACCGATGGTGTCCCGAGCTGAGAGTCGGGCAGGCAGGCAAGGATCTGTCGTCCGGCGCGTAACTGCTGCAGAGAATCCTGATGGGGGTACACCGGCCGGGTCTGGAATCCGAAATAGGGCCCGTTCAAGGGCTGTTGGTCCAGGCCCGCAGCCACGTCACCGTGCAGGAGGCGGTGGTACAGGGCCCGGATAATCAGCCGGGTATCGGTCTGCCACACCAGCAGACCATAGCGCCGTACCCGGTGGTGTTCGGCCTGTAAGTGCTCGACTAGTTCAGCGGGTACACCTCGCATCAGCTCGGTAGTCACCGATCCACCGGGGTACAGGTGTGCTTCGAGGTCGTAGAGTTCAGCCAGCCGGTGCAGTTGCTGGGTATCCCAGGGGTTGACCACCCGGATCCGCAGATCTGCCCGCTCCATGATCTCAGGGGTCATGACGTGCTGAATCCAAGCCGACCAGAGGACATATGACTGCTGGGCGCCGCTCAGCGCGCGGTGGTCGGCGGTGTTGAGCCGGATGACTGCCCGGTGGCCGGTGGCGGTATAGACCCGCTGGAGAACCGTGGCGAAGCGCTGATGTAGCTCGGTCAGCTGTGTCGAGCTGGTGGTATCAAAGGGCGTGGGCAGATCGAGGCCGAGCACTAGTCCGCGCAGCTCTTGGCGTTCGCACAGGTTCAGCACCAGGTGCTCGAGCACCGTGAGCTGGCAGTCGTACTGGATCTTGAGGAAGACCGCCCGCGGTTCCCAGGTGTCGTCGGGGTGCTCTGAGGCCTCGGCCCGGTTCGTGCTGGCCAGTAACTCCAGCAGTGGTCCCAGCACCGTTTCCAGGTCGCGGATGGTTTCTTTGAACGCCCAGTGCGGGGCCGGAGCTAAGACCTCGGCCAACGGGACGGTAACCGAGCCCCACGCCGGTCGGTCCAGCAGCACCCGCAGACGTTCCACGCGTTTGGCAGCCTGCGACCGGCCGAGCACGCTAGCTTCCATAATCTGCAGGTCGGCACCGGGGGTCGGCTCGGTCTGCGGGGTATCAATGACAGCATCCAGTCCTTCGGCCATCACGTTGATGATCTGGTTGCGAGCATAGCCGGGTGCGCGCCGGGCAAAGCGGGCGGCTGTTTTCAGTGCCGCCTCGACGTTTTCGGGCCACCCCTGGCGTGGGCGAGACCTCAGTTCGGTGATGGCGTCGACGGTTTCACCCGGGTCATCGGGGCGGATCACACGATGGAGGAGTTCGCTAAAAACCTCGCGGTCGGTATCGGTGGCTAAGGTTTGCAGAATCGTCGGCAGGGGCTGTTGGGTGGTTTGCGCCAGGGACTGAGCCCAGGCCTGGACCGACTCGTCCGTGATGGGATCCTGTGATGGGCTCACCTGTGCACCGTCCCTTTCTCACCGTGTGTCTTGTTTCATTCTCAACAACTCCTCGGCAAACCTCAAGATCGCTCGGTACGGCTCAGCCGACGAATTCGATGACCGCGACACCGCTGAGCATCACCACTAAGGTCAACAGTTGTGCGGGCACGAAAGGCTTCTTGGCCGCGTGGAAGAGACCGAAGGAGTCGATGATCAGTGAGCCGATCAACATGCCGGTTTGCAAGAGAATCATCGTAGCCCCAGCACCGAGTAGCGGCACCAGCACCGCGGTGGTGTAGATATAGATGGCCCCAATCAGACCTCCGATCCAGATCCACCAGGGGTTGCCCTTGCCGGTGGGGTCGGTGAGTTGCAGTCGCGGGCGCAAAATGATCAGCAAGATCAACAACCCGACGAATCCGACGGTGAAAGAAATCAGCGCAGATTTCACCGGCGACCCCAGCACCTCACCCAAGGTGCCGTTGACCGCGGCCTGAAAAGCGTAGAGCAACCCGATGCCCAGACCGGCCAACAATAGCAACACCTGTCTGGTGCTCTGACCGGCCATCGGATCGTCATCGGCCATCCGTTGCAGGTTGCGTTGCAACCTCAGACTAGCCCGGTTGCCCAGATATACCGTGGCGATGGCGCCAACCAGTACCAGAACCATTCCCACCACGCGCAGCGGGGTCAGCCGGTGGTGGGGTGCGTTAAAGAGTTGAAAGTGATCAACGAGCGCGGCGGTGAGAATCTGACCCACCAACAGCGAAACCGTGGTGAGCATCGCCCCGAGGTGCGGGATCAACAACACGATAGACGTCATGCCCACCATGCCGAAGGCACCGCCCAGCCAGATCCACCACGGATGTTGAGTTGCTACCCCGACGAGATCGAATCCGATACCGCCATCGGCAATCAATGCCAGGATCGCGAGCCCGGCTGTCCCGACGCCAAAGGAGATCGTCGACATCACCCATGGCGATTGGACCGCAACGCGCAACCTGGCGTTGATGGCGGCCTGTGCTGGCATAATGCATCCCACGAGCAGGCCCAGCAGTATTGTCATTATTCCTCTCTTCTATTGTGACTTCTCTGGTGTTTTCTGTTGTGTGTTGTGTGCCTTATCTCTGGTGCGCGCTGTGAGGTCGAATGATCAGCAACGATTGAGCGTTGCACACTCACCAGGTGTACACGCAGTGAAAGTAGCCCGAGATGACTTAGATTAGCTAGTCTAGAACGGCCGGGTGTCGTGAGATTAGCCCCGAGGTCACGAGACGTGAAACAGCCCCGGCACGGGTGTGAATAAAACCCCGTATGATGGTGGACATCGGGCCATTTTTCGACGGCGACAAGGTGGGTGATGATGCAGTCCGCGCAGCGTACAAGCGCGTGGGAACTTGTTCCTGAATCAGATCCGGTTGAACGCGTCTGGATGGCTTTCCCACCCTTGAACTCCCTGAATGCCACCACCAGCTGGCAATTGTCGTCATCCCGTCGGCTCTGGTCCCGGGTCGCTGAGACAATTCACCGCACCGTTCCGGTGGCGATGTTGGTGGATCCCGCCGACGGGGAGACCGTTGATACGTATCTGCTGCGTGAGATTCCTCGCCTGCACGTGCCACTAAATAACGCACTTTTGGGTCGAACCGGCCCCAGCTTTGTGGTCTCCGATCCCCCCACTCCGCGCCGATCCGGACGTCCCGGACGCAAACGGGTCACCATGATTGACTGGACCTTCAACGGCTTCGGTCGCGCCCCCGGGGTGGAATACCGGCTCGATGATATTGCTCCGGGCACCATGGCCGAAAAACTTGGACGCAGCGGGAAGAACTTCCCCCGTCAGCTGTCGCTAATGGTCGCCGAAGGTGGCTCCTGGGTTAGTGATGGCGCAGGTACCGCCATCGCCTCCGAACAACTGCTCACCGACCAGCGACGTAACCCCGGTTGGAATCACGACACCGTAGAACGCGAATTGCACCGGCTGGCCGGGATCAACAAAGTCATGTGGATCCCGCAGGGCCTCACCCGCGGTTCTGGCCGGGGGCGTACCGGCGGACATATTGACCACCTGGTGAACTTCATTGAGCCCGGCACCGTGGTGTTGCACCAGCAAAACGACCCCTCCCATCCCGACCACCGCATCAGTGCAGAGACCGAGGCCCTGCTGTCCCAGCAAACTGATGCCTCCGGCCGTCGGCTCTCGATTATCCCCATCTCGGCTCCACAGACCCATTCGGACGCCCTGGGGCCGGTGAACTGGTCTTACTTGGATTTCCGAGTGCTCAACGAGCTCTTGCTGGTTCCGCGTTTCATCGACCCTGCCGACCACGAAGCCTTCGAGATCCTCGGTGAGCTGTTCCCCGAGCGGGCGCTGACCCCGATCATGGCCCAAGAGCTCTTCGACCGACGGGCCAGCCTGCGTGCCATCACCCTCCCCCAGCCTCGGCCCGGCATCGCCCAGACCGTGCGCTAACCGTCGAGCCCCGTCCCCGGAATCCTGAGCAATACCGTGTCCTCAGCACCCTCAATGACGACCACCCAGAAACAACTTCTGGCGGTGGTGATGGTGCCAATGTTTATGTCTCTGCTGGCGGTCTCCAGCATCAACGTTGTCCTCCCCTCCCTGTCGACCACCCTGGATGCCACCACCTCCCAGATTCAGTGGGTACTCTCCGGCTACACGCTGGCCTTTGGTATCACCCTGGTCGCCGGCGGACGGGCCGGAGACATCTACGGACGGGGCAAACTCTTCGTCGCCGGAGTCTCCCTGTTCGGCGTCGGCTCTCTGCTCTCGGCCCTAGCACCGACCGGGCTGGTGCTAGACGCCGCCCGCGTGCTCACCGGAATCGGCTCCGGTCTGCTCAACCCCCAAACCATGGGCTTTATTCAGCAATACTTCCGTGGCCAACAACGCGCCCGAGCTTTTGCGATCTCCGGCAGTCTGATCTCGGTCTCGGTGGCCATTGGCCCGGTCCTGGGCGGCACCCTGATCAGCCTGGCCGGACCCGAATGGGGCTGGCGCTGGACCTTCCTCGTCAATGTCCCTATCGCCATCTTTGCCGTGATCTTTGCCCGCTGGTGGTTTCCCGCCTCGGCCTGGCAGCGGCCCGGCAGCACCGCAGATGTCGCCCCACGCGCCCACCCCGACCTTGACCCGGTCGGGATGATCACCCTGGCAGTTGCGGTGTTGTTGATCATGTTGGCCTTCATCGAACTCACCGAAGGCTGGTGGGTGGTGCTGATCCTCGTCGCCGGTCTGCTGGCCTTCATCGGTTGGCTGGGTTGGGAACACCATTACCGTCGGGCCGGCCATGACCCGATGGTCAACCTCGACCTGTTTCGCATCCGTGGCTATCGCAACGGCGTGTTGCTGATCGGACTGTACTTCACCGGCTCCACCTCGATCTTCGTCAGCGTGGCGATGTACCTGCAGGCCGGGATGGATTTCTCCGCGCTGGCTGCCTCACTGATCGGTCTGCCGTCGGCACTGATCGGCGCCTTCTCGGCACAGCTGGGTGGCAAACTCGTGTTGAACGTCGGCCGCAAACTGGTCGCGATCGGGATGGGGATTGTCATGGTCTCGATGGCACTCACTGCCGGTGTGGTCGCCGGTCACCTGGTCTGGGGCCTGAGCCCGTGGTGGATGATGCTGGCGCTGACCATCAGCGGGATGGGACAAGGCCTGGTGGTCTCCCCCAATCAAACCCTGACCCTGATGGATGTGCCGGTCCAGAATTCTGGGGCGGCGGCCGGGGTGATGCAGACCGGCCAACGCATTGGCACCGCGATGGGTACTGCGCTGATCACCACCATCTTGTTTGAGCTCTCCTCAGCAGCCAACTGGGACGTGGCTTTTATGACCGCCCTGGCAGTGATTGTCTTCTGCATGGCCGGCGCCAGTATGGTCGCCCTGCTCGATCATCGCCGGGCACTGCAGGAAAGAGCCCCGGCCGACGACAGCCCCTCACCCCGGTAGCACGCCGAGCTGACAGGCGGTCTCGCTCACATTTTTTGGAGTCTGTCCACCGCACGACGTAGCCTAAAAATGCTGAACCGCTGGGGCATGCGTGCATGCCGTGATTGTCCTCGGAGATCGCTGTGAGCTCGAAGAAGAAAGACCTGAAGAAAAAACTCAAGGCTGCCGAACGCGAGCTGAAACAACAGAAGAAAGCCACCAAAGAATCCCAGCGCGAGCTGAAAGACCAGCTCGCACACGCTGAGGAGACCTCACAGCAGTTGGCACAGCGTCCCCGTGCACAGGCCAAGGTCAAGATCCCACAACGCCACCACCAGATGCGCGCTGAATCTATCACCCCGATCTCGGCGACCCTCATCTCCGTGGTGCTGACCCCAGCAACCGACAACATCCGGCCGGTCAGTGAAGATCTCGTCGAAGAGTACGTGCGCGTTCTCATCCCACCCCATGACGTGGACGGAAGCGTCAAGACCCCCAGCACGGTGCGGGAAACCGACAAGGGCGTCTTGCCGTTCTGGGATGAGGCCAAGCCGGCCTCCCGCAAGTACAGTGTGCGACGGTTTTGGCCCGAGACCGGCGCGATCGAGCTCTACGTCACCCGCCACCAACGTGGGCCGGGTACCGAATGGGCCGAGGACCTCCAGCCCGGCGACACCGTGTGGATTCAGGGTGTGAAGTCCGGGCTGAAGATCTCCAACGACTACGACTTCTACCTGATGATCACCGATGACTCCGGGCTGGGCTCTACCTTGCGCTGGATCGATTTGCTCCCGCCCAACGCCCAGGGCGCGCTGTTTGTGCTCACCAGTGGCCCGGATGCAGTGTTCGAACTGGATTTGCCGACCGGTTTCTCCATCACCTGGGCCTACCCGACACACCCGGACGAGGCGCTAGAAGCACCCGAAAATAATAAGGCGCTCAACGAGCTGGTCGATAAGGTCACTTCGCTACCCCGCCCGCAGGGCTACGTGTTCGGCTGGTTGGTCGGTGAATCCTCACTGGTGCGACCGTTGCGGGAGTTCATCCGCTCCGGCTGGGAGCTGTCCAAGGCCGACAGCTACGTGCACGGATACTGGAAGGCCAAGGGCGAACCGCCTTACCGGCTGGTCGCCGACTACTCCAGGCTGTCCAAGGCGGAGCTCTATGTCTACGCCCAACAGCGTGACCTGCCGCAACGCTCAGCACTGAATAAGGCACAGCTGATCGAGGCGTTGCGGGCAGATCAACGCGGTCAGGATCCGACTGAGGTTCAGCAGGCCGATCCGTCGGATGCTGCCGTGGACGACCACGCGGTCAGTGGCAACTAGCCAATAAACAGATCCGCCAGCTGGAAGATCGCCAATCCGGTGACCACCAGCAAGGTAACAAAGCCCAGGATGTTGGCGGCCACACCATTACGGTGAGTGCCCAATGCGCGGGCCTTATTCATGGTGTAAAGCAAGAAACCGGCAATAATCGGCAAGATCAGCCCATTGGCAGCTTGGGCCACAACAATCACCGTCACCGGATTAACCCCGGTGACTGCAATGATGATGCCGATCACGACCACGCCCAGCGCGATCAGCCGGAAGGGCCAGGAGCTCATGTCGGCTTTCCAGCCGACAATCCCGCAAATCGCGTAGGCAGCACCCAGTGGCCCGGCCAGCGCGGAGGTCAAACCGGCAGCGAAGAGCCCAATGGCAAATACCCAGTGGGCAGCCGGTCCGAGGAGGGGCTCAAGCTGGGTGGCCATATCGGCAGCTGATTGGGCGCTGACACCGTGCACGAACAGCGTTCCGGCCGAGGTGGCCAGCACGGCCAAGGTGATCAAACCACCAATCGAGATCGACACGGCGTTATCAACTTTGGCTTCTTTCAGCGACTGCTCACGGTCGGGTTCATGACCCCACTTTTCCTGGACCAGTGAGGAGTGGAGGAAGACGTTATAAGGCACCACAGTGGTACCGATCAACGCAATAGCGGTCAGCGCGGATCCGGCCGGCAAACTGGGTGCGAAAACGCCCGACAGGAAGGCCCCAAAGTCTGGGCGCACCACGATCACGGTGAGGAAAAAGACCAGTGCCATGATGATCACCAGCACGGTCATCACCCGCTCGACGATCTTGTAGCTACCGGTCAGCAACAACAGGAGCAAGATGCCACCGACAATGGCCGCCAAGACCGGCATCGGGAGCGGAATCAGCTGGTCGATGGCCAGAGCAGTACCGGTGGTGTCCCCTCCGGCGTAGCTCGCCCCACCCACACCGATCGCCGCCACGACCAACACGATCATGAAGGTCTTGCTCAGCGGATGGGTAAAGGTCTCGCGCATGATTTCGGCAAGACCTTTATTGGTCATCACGCCCAAGCGGGCCGACATTTCCTGCAAGATGACGGTCGCCAGGATGGAGAACACCACGGCCCAGGCTAAGGCGAACCCGAAATCTGCACCGGCGACGGTGGCAGTAGTGACAGTACCCGGGCCGATAAAGGAGGCACTGATCAACAGACCGGGACCAAACCAACTTCGGCGACGAGGTTTCTTTTCTGGCGACGGTGCGCTCTGCTCGTTGTGCATCAGGCCCTACCTTCCGCAGGTATAAATTATTGAGACCTGCGTAACTCTAGACAGTGATGCACCTCACGCACAAGTTGGCGAGCTCACACGAGGTTATCGGGTAGGGATACGGTCGTGATCGTCGGCGATCTCGGTATAGCCATGCGGAGCGGGCCGGCCGTCTTCTCCCAATGCCACGAACACCATCTGGTCGACCGACAGAATCAAGGTGCGGGTCTCGATATTCCGAACTTCGGCAGACAGGCTCATCGAGGTGCGCCCAAACCCGGTGACATTCAGCCCCAGCTCAATGAGGTCACCCTGCACGGCCGAGGAGATGAAGTTGATGTCGGAGATCAATTTGGTCACCACACGTTTATTGCCCATCTGCGAAATCGCGTAGATCGCGGCTTCCTCGTCGATCCAACGCACCAGGGCGCCACCGAAGAGGGTGCCGTGGGCATTGAGATCTTCTGGCTTAACCCATTTCCGGGTGTGGAAGTCGAATCCTGAGCCGGTGACAGCGGAATCGGATGTGTTGGGATCGTGGGTCATATCCCCAGTCTAGAAGCCGACCCGGAGACCTAACGGGGTGGTACCCTGCGAGGTTTTTCACATCTTTTCCCAGTCAGCGACCTCACCGAGAACGACGCGAAACACCGGGTGGACTTCGGCAGACTCGGTTTGCCAGCGTCGGTAGTCGGCGGACGAACGCGCGGCAAGTTTAGCTCCTAAATGGTTCCACTCGTAGTCCACCTGCCCGTCGCTGACAGTGATCGGGGCCACCGTGGACCAATCGGAGACTGGGCGCTGGATCAACTCTGGGTTGAAGCGATATCCGCGGTCGGTGGCCTGGTCGTGTACTCCGGTGAGGTAGGCCCCGATCGCTACCAATGGGGACTGTTGTTCCCAAAAGCGCACCAACTGTGGATGGTTGCGGTAGCCGACTGTTCCGCCGGCAAGCACCTTCTGCGCCAGCAATGCTTCGCGCCAACACGCGACAAGACCCTTGGCATCGAGATGTTGCGGGTGTAGTGACCACAACCTCACGGACCTCTCCTTCATCCCATGATCGTCTTTCTCCTGCACCATCGTCTTTCTCCTGCACCGACCCCACACCCGACGACGCAGGCCTCAGGAACTACACCAGGACACCGCAGAAGTGGGGATCCACGCGCTCTAACTCCTCGCCTGTTACTCAGCTTCCCTCCAAACCCGACGGAGAACTACTGCTCTTCCGTAGCAGAGCCTTCCTCGGGCTCAAAGCTGTGCAGGACTTTTTCATCGGAGACGAAAACCGACAGGAACCTGACCGGTGCCTGCAGAGTCTTCGTCGCCCCATGGATTCCTTCACCATCGAAGGTGATGCTGTCGCCGACCTGCATGTGGTAGGTGGTTTCTTGGTGCTGGTACTCCATCTCTCCTTCGAGTACATAGACGAACTCGGTTCCGGCGTGCTGGAACAGCGGAACGGTCTCCGAGTCCTCAGTCAGCGTGACCAGCAGTGGCTCGAGGTTGCTGTGGTGACCGGTTAATTTTCCCAGCAAGTGGTAGAGATGGCCCAAGTGGGAGCCGCGGCGAATGGTTTCTTGTCCGCCTCCATTTTTGACAAAGACTGCCTGGGTTTCATAGTCAGCACCCCGAAACAAGCTGGTCACGGGAACTTCCAGCCCCTGAGCCAGCGCATCCACCGTAGCCAAGGAGGCCGAGGTCTGCGCGTTCTCGATTTTCGACAGCATTTGACGTGAGATACCAACCCGCCCAGCCAGTTCCGCCAATGTGAGACGACGGGCTTTACGCATTTGTCGCGTTGATTCGGCGATCGCCTGCTCCAGCGTCTTTGGTCCACGAGCATCGGGTCGGTTATCCGGACTCTGGGTCGGTTTTAACATCTCCGGGGACAGGTCGGATTCGAAACTCACTCAAGCCCTCTATCTTCATCCTGTGATGATTACAGTGGCCTTCACCACCATGGCATGGTTTTCATCTTAGCGGTTCGCAGCAAGACCAGGGGGGGAACAGTTCTCGAGCGTAGTAGCCACAGCCACCCACCACCCCTATACTTAACCGGGTGCTCGGGGCGGGGTTGACTCGCCCCGAGTTGTCCATTAACGACCATCACTTACCTCTTGGATCTTTATCAATGAACGACCAATTTTTCATTTACCTTGCGATAGGCATCTACTTCTTAGTGCTGATCGGCATCGGAGTTGCGGCCTATCTGCGGACCAGCGACCACGAAGGCTACATGCTGGCCAACCGGGGGCTACCCGGCTGGGTGGCTGCGCTGTCGGCCGGTGCCTCCGATATGTCGGGCTGGCTGATCATGGGTTTGCCCGGCGCCATTTACGTTGCCGGACTCATTGAGGCCTGGACCGCAATCGGTCTGACCATCGGCGCATTCGTCAACTGGCTTATTGTTGCTCCACGTTTGCGCGCCTACTCTCAGGTTTCCCGCAACTCCATCACGCTACCGAGCTTCTTCGAAAACCGCACCCGCGACTCCTCCCGCGTGCTTCGAATTGTCTCCTCGGTCATCGTGCTGGTCTTCTTCACGCTCTACGTCTCCTCGGGAATGGTCGCTGGCGGTGTCTTCTTCGAATCGTCCTTCGAGGCTGACTACCTGACCGGTATGCTCATCGTCGCCGCCGTTACGTTGCTCTACACGCTCTTCGGTGGCTTCCTCGGTGCCTCGTTGACCGACGTGGTCCAGGGCCTGATGATGTTTATCGCGCTCATCATTGTCCCGATCTTTGCAGTGATCTCCGTGGGCGGCTGGGGCGAAGCCGTCTCACTGATCAACACGCTGGAGCCCAACCACCTGAGCTTCAGCGGCGGTGGACTGACCACTGCCTCCATCATCGTGATTGCCTCCGGTATTGGCTGGGGCCTGGGCTATTTCGGACAGCCACACATTGTGGTGCGCTTCATGGCACTGCGTGCACCCTCGGATGCTAAGCAGGCCCGTCGTGTGGGGCTGGCCTGGCAGGCCATCTCCATGGCCGGAACCGTTTTCGCCGGGCTCATCGGTGTGGCCTGGGTACACCAAAACAATGTTGATTTGGCCGATCCCGAGACCATCGTGCTGCTGATGTCCCAGGCACTGCTGCACCCGCTGTTCGCCGGTTTCGTGTTGGCCGCCGTGCTGGCTGCGATTATGTCGACCTTCTCCTCACAGCTGATCGTGTGCTCGTCGGCTCTGATCGAGGACATTTACAAGGTGGTCCGCAAGGATCCACCCAGCGACCGCAGACTGGTACTGATGGGCCGTGGCGCGGTGCTGTTGGTGGCCATCATTGCTGGCCTGCTGGCGCTGAATCCCAACGGTACGATTCTGGAACTGGTGGGCTTCGCATGGGCTGGCTTCGGAGCTGCCTTTGGCCCGCTCGTGTTGCTCAGCCTCTACTACCGGAAGCTAACCAACTGGGGCGCCCTGTCGGGTATGGTCGTCGGCGCGGTTGTCGTGTTCGTCTGGGCGGAACTGACCGGTGGCATCTTCGACCTCTACGAGATCGTACCGGGCTTCATTCTGTCGCTACTGGTGGCCCTGATTGTCTCAGCAGTAACCTACAAGCCCAACCCCGAGGTGGAGCAGGAATTTGAGCGCGCGGCCTACTTGGCCAAGAACCGGAAGGCCTTCGATGAGCTGATGGCCTCCGAGAAAGTCACGGCCAACGCCTAACGCGATTCATCGCCTCGTTGCTCCGGCCCGGTTTTTGCAAATTCGCAGAAAACCGGGCCGGGTGTTTTAACCGCGTCAGGATTAGTGTTGATGTCTAACACACTAATAACACCACGCCCCTGCTGGGCAGAAGGAGTTTGAACCATGAATTTCACAGGTGAGGTCGCACTCGTCACCGGTGGTGGCGCCGGAATCGGTGAAGCCATCAGTAAGACCCTGGCCAAGCACGGTCTGAAGATCGTGGTTTCCGATATCAACCTCGAGAACGCAGAAAAAGTAGCCAACGAGATCATCGAAGCCGGCGGTGAAGCCAAGGCTGTTGAAGCCAACGCTGCTGTCCCGGAAGATGCGAAGGCTTCGGTCCAGGCTGCGGTAGATGCCTTCGGTGGACTGAATTACGCGGTGAATAACGCCGGTATCAGTGGCGAGCCGGTCCCGGTCGCTGACGTGGAGCTCGATGACTGGAAGAAGGTCATCGACGTCAACCTCAACGGTGTCTTCTACGGCATGAAGTACCAGATCCCTGAGTTGCTCAAGAATCCCGCTGCGTCCGGAATCGTCAACCTGGCCTCCATTCTGGGGTCGGTCGGATTCCCCCACGCAGCCGCTTATGTCACCGCCAAGCACGGCGTGGTCGGTTTGACCAAGACCGCCGCTGCGGAATACGGCGAGCAGGGCTTGCGCATCAACGCCCTAGGTCCCGGCTACATCCTGACCGCTTTGATCGAGAAGCACCTCGACGACGAGACTCAGCAGTCGTTGGCCGATAAGCACTTGCTAGGCCGGCTGGGTCGCGCCCAGGAAGTTGCCGATGTAGCCGCCTTCCTGCTCAGCGACGAAGCAAGCTTCATCCACGGTAGCTACCACCTCGTCGATGGCGGTTACACCGCCGTCTAATCGTCTCGACACCACCAGCGCACACGCGTGGCCCGGCCCGAACGACCTGTTCGGCCGGGCCACCTGCATATCTGCATCTGGTGTTGTGAACCGTAAGCGAACAGTCACTAGCGCAACGTCGGGTTCTTCCACAGCACGGCTTTGAGTCGCGAGATATAACGAGTTTCACCGTGTTGATTCGTGGTCGTATTCTTCACCCAGCCGGAGGCTCGCGGGGACTCAGGGCCGGGGTCCCGCAGTGATTCCACCACACACTCTGCACGCAGGATGTCTCCCGGCAGTGTTGCAGAGGGCCAGGCTATTTCGCCTTGTCCCCCGATCACACCGGTGGCAACAGGAAAAGAGTCGATCACCAGGCGCATGCTCATCGCAGCGGTATGCCACCCGGAGGCCACCAGCGTGCCGAAAAGGCTTGCTGTGGCCGCATCGGCATCGGTATGAAACGGTTGCGGGTCGAATCGCTGTGCGAAGGCAATGATTTCTTCCACAGTCACCTCGTGGGTGCCGGTCGTGAAGGTGTAGCCCTCGTAGAGGTCCTCAAACCATAATCCGTTTTCGTTCACCACCGGTGGCATCTGAGCAGGCATCCGCAATTCCTTCCAAGAGTGCTCTCTATCACAATAGTTGTTCCCCCACTGTACGGAGACCCGGGCTCTCGGGGAAGCTATCGTCGCCCAGAGGCGCCCTATCAGACAACGTCACGGCGAATCGTGACGCCAGCCTTTACGAGAGAATTGTTTAAACGCCTCCGCCAGACTCTGCCGGCAGGCGTGAACCGCTGGCGCCTGTACCGAAGACCGACGAGCCGTGGTAAAGATACTGCGCACCGGGTTCTGTGGCAATGGTTTGAGCGCCACGCTGTCGAGTCGGTGACCGGCCAGGAAAAGCTCCGGCAGAATCCCAACAGCCAGCCCGGCGCTGATCAGCCTCAGCTGGGCGGCGAGATCGTCCGTGGTGAACCGAACGTCTGGTTCGAAGCCCAGGGCCCGACATTGTTGTAAGGACCATTCTCGCGCTACGGTTCCAGCCGGCTCCATCACCCAGGGATAGGCATCCAGGTCTTCGGCGTCTATCCCGGCTAGCTGTTGGGGGACCACCAGACGCAGGGAATCGGTTCCCAACGGTTCAATGTCAAACTCAGCTTGCCTCGGCCTGCTCATCCCCGGATATTGCTCTGCCACCACCAAGTCATGACGTCGAGCCTGCAGATCAAATAAGGCCCGCTCCGGTGGCGCCTGCACAATCTCCACCCGCAGTTCCGGGTGCTGGGCGCGCAACTGACTCAGCGCTGCCGGAACGAGTGTGAGCGCGACGGTCTGAAAAACTGACAGTCTCAGCAGGCCACCGACTTCCGGTTCAGCAGATGTCAGCGAGCGCAAGGCCTCTTCTTGCAGATCCAGCATCGTCTGAGCATGTTCAGCCAGACGAAGACCTGCCGTCGTGAGCCGTAGCGTGCGTCCGCCTCGGTGAAACAGGGCCACCCCAACTTCATTCTCTAACAGCGTCAGCTGTTGGGAGACCGTGGAGGGACTGTACCCCAATGAGGTGGCCACCGCTGAGATCGTGCCACGCAAGCGGAACTCATGAAATAGCTGGAGTCGATGCAGATTCAGCACGGTACCCTCCCCGTCTTTCAGCGTCTTCCGATGGAGTCGGAGGATTTCATTCGATTTTAACGAAGGATAAAAAGCTACTGCTTACGATGTCTACGAGACCCACAACACACTACTGAATACCGGGTCGTCCAACGTCAGGAGAGGACGAAGCTGATGAGCGAAATCACTTCCACCGAACAGGGCGTGCAGCAAGAGCTCCGCCGACTGGCCGATGAGGCCGTGCAGAAGGTCAGAACCTGGTTGCAGAAGACTCAAAAATCCGGGGTCAAACCTCATAGCTCGGCCAAACTACTCTCTCAGGTCCTTGCTCACCCCACGGGCCTGGACTTTACCGTCGGCTTCGTAGACCGCGTGATCCGCACCGAAGATACCAAGGCAGCAGCGAAGGCACTGAACGAGCTAGGCGACATCGCTCCCGATACTCTGGATGCGCTCGATCGTGCGCAGATCCAAGCTGGCTCTGCTCTGGGACGTTTGATGCCGGATATCGTGGTGCCGGTGGCGCGTCGGCGGATGCGGTCGATGGTGGGCCACATGGTGGTCGATGCGCGCGATAAACAGTTCGGCAAGGCCGTTAAAGAAATTAAAAAGCAGGGCAACCGACTCAACATCAACCTGCTCGGTGAAGCGGTGCTAGGTGAAGACGAAGCCACCAAGCACCTTGAAGACACCGTGCGGTTGTTGCGTCGCGATGATGTGGACTACGTCTCGATCAAGGCCTCTTCGATTGCCAGCCAGATTTCGATGTGGGGCTACGAAGAGACCGTTGACTACGTGGTCAACCGGGTCACCGACCTCTACCTTGAGGCAGCCAAAGCACCGGCTGGCACCAAGTTCATCAACATGGACATGGAGGAGTACCAGGACCTGCGGTTAACCATCGCGGTGTTCAAGCGCTTGCTGTCCAAGCCAGAGCTGAAGAACTACGAGGCCGGAATCGTCATCCAGGCCTATTTGCCCGATGCCTTAGGCGCAGTCCAGGAACTGGCCGAGTTCGCCAATGAACGAGTTGAGAACGGCGGTGCGGGTATTAAGATCCGCTTGGTCAAAGGCGCGAACCTGGCCATGGAAACGGTGCACGCCGATATTCAGGACTGGCCCCTGGCCACCTGTGAGTCCAAAGAAGCCACCGACGCCAACTACAAGCGCGTGCTGTACTGGTTGCTCACCCAAGAGCGGATGCGCGGTGTCCGCCTGGGCGTGGCCGGTCAGAACCTGTTTGACATCGCCTTCGCCCACCTGCTGGGTCGCGAGCGCGGGGTAACCGACCGCCTGGAATTCGAGATGCTACAGGGTATGGCCGCCGAACAGCAGCATACCGTTCGCGACGATGTCGGCCAGCTCTTGCTCTACGTTCCGGCGGTCCGTCCCGAGGAGTTCGACGTCGCGGTCTCCTACCTGGTGCGTCGTCTGGAGGAAAATGCCTCCAGCGAGAACTTCATGTCGGGCATCTTTGACCTTTCGGTGGACAAGAAAGGTGAGGGTAGCGAGATCTTCCGTCGCGAAGAATCCCGGTTCCGCAGCGCGGTAGAATCGCTGGGAGCCATCCTCGTCGCGGAGGGTACCGTTGCTCCCGGACCCAACCACCAACAGGATCGGCTCGCCGAAGAGTCCCACCAGCCCGGCGAGTACTCCGAAGGTGTCCCCGAGTTTCGCAATGAGCCCGACACCAACCCGTCGTTGGAACCCAACCAGCGTTGGGCCGAACAGGTCATCGAACGGGCCACCCCCGAGTGGCTGAAACAACAGTCGGTACCGGAGAAAGTCTCCACCGAAGACGTTGACGCTTTGGTGACCAATGCGCGCGCTGCTGGCCAGCAGTGGGCCGCCCGCCCCGCTTCCGAGCGGGCCACGATTCTTTACCGGGCCGCAGATATCATGGCCTCCCGCAGAGGACACCTCGCCTCTGTGGCAGCCGCCGAGGTGGGTAAGTCCGTGGCACAGTCTGACCCGGAAATCTCTGAAGCCATCGACTTTTTGCGGTACTACGCACACAGCGCGTTGGCTCTCGAACAGGTCGAGCACGCCGAATTCACCCCCGACAAACTGGTGATGATTACCCCGCCGTGGAACTTCCCGTTGGCCATCCCCACCGGTGGGACGGCTGCCGCGCTGGCCGCCGGTGCCGCGGTGATTCACAAACCATCGACCCCCACACCGCACTGTTCGATGGCGTTGTTGGAATGCCTGTGGGATGCCGGAGTACCGCGGGAGGTGTTGCACGGAATCTACCCTGATGAAGGCGATGCCGGCAAGAAGCTGATTTCTCACCAGGGTGTGGACCGGATTATTCTCACCGGCGCCTCCGATACGGCCGCACTGTTCCGCTCCTGGAAGCCCGAGCTCAACATCAATGCTGAGACCTCCGGTAAGGACGCACTGGTGATCACTCCTTCGGCCGACCGCGACCTAGCGGTGGCGGATCTGGTGGCCTCGGCTTTCGGTCATGCCGGTCAGAAATGCTCGGCTGCGTCCCTGGGTATTCTCGTCGGTAGCGTTTATGAGTCCGAGCGGTTCCGTCGCCAGTTGGTGGACGCCGCGAAATCGATGGTGGTGGACTGGCCACAGAACCTGTCGGCAACCGTCGGCCCGTTGACCGAATTGCCGACCGAGAAACTCACCCGCGCGTTGACCACCCTGGAGCCCGGCGAACAGTGGCTCTTGAAGCCGCAACAACTCGACGACACCGGCCGATTGTGGAGCCCCGGGATCAAAACCGGAGTCAAGCCCGGTAGCTTCTTTCACCTCACCGAGGTGTTCGGGCCCGTCCTGGGCCTGATGGAGGCCAAGGACCTAAAGACCGCGATCGAGTACCAGAACCAGACCGAGTTTGGTCTCACCGGTGGCATCCATTCCTTGGACACCGACGAGGTCGCCGAATGGCTGGACCACGTCCACGTCGGCAACGCCTACGTCAACCGCGGGATCACCGGCGCGATCGTGCGCCGCCAACCCTTCGGCGGTTGGAAGGCGTCCTCAGTGGGGCTGGGTTCTAAGGCCGGTGGGCCGAACTACGTGATGCTGTTTGGTACCTGGAACGACGCCGTAGACACCACCAAGGTGTCTACACCCCACACGGCCAACGAGGTCGTTCAGGACCTGTTGGAAACGGCCGAGGCCAAGTCGTTGGTGTCTGATACCGAGCTGGAAGCACTCAAGGTTGCGGCCACTGATGACGCCGTGTGGTGGGACCGAGAATTCGGTGTCGCTCAGGATCCCACCGGCTTGTCCTCAGAAGCCAATATCTTCCGCTATCGCCGTGCTGATGTGGTCCTTCGCCTGGCTCCTGGAGCAACCAGCCACGACGTAGTCCGCGTCCTGTTGGCGGCAGCAACTGCCGAAGTCACCCCTGTGATGTCATATCACCCCGACGCCGATCAGCGTGCGGTGAAAGCACTGAAGACCGTGGCCAAGCAGTTCAACGTCAAGCCGGCGAAGGAAAAGGACACGGAGTTCGCGAAGAAGCTGGCCTGCGGCGAGTACGACTTCGGTGTTGGGACTCGGGTTCGGCATCTCGGTGAGATCGCCTCGAAGGTCCGCGAGAAGGTAGCCGACCGTCCAGTGGTGGCTCTGCTCGATGATCCTGTGACGCACTCGGGTCGAGTGGAACTGCGGTACTGGGTCAAGGAACAGTCGATTTCGATGACCTTGCACCGGTTCGGCAACGCGTCTAAGTTGTTCCACCAATTGGCAGACGAGCTCAAGGGTTAAGGAACATTCGGGTTCGCACGGCGGTTCGCCTGTTTTTTCTGGTCTGAATGGCCATAAAGAACAGGCGAACCGCGTTGTTGCGCTCTGAACGCCAGTGCTCCAGGGGTTGGGTTTCCCACCCCGTTATTGATTTTTCGTTCCCAGCCGACCGGGTCGTCCATCGAGAGAATCAGACGGCTGTATTTAAAATCCGGGTCAATCTCGAAGACCACCACATCCGATGCTCCGGTGACATTCCAGTAGTACTGTTCCCCGTCGAGTCGATACGTTGCCGAGACTTTCTTCCCGAGCGTATTCAGTCCCGGGGCACGGAAACCTTTGGGTTCGGCGACGCCACTGGGGCCATACGTCGCTGCGCGTACCAGCTCAAGCGGGACATGAATTTCTCGCGTGAATGACCGCAAGCTCATCGTCATCAATCGCCGCCTTGTTTCACGACATGGTGTTGTCTTTGTGGTCTAGCTTGTCTGGGCGAGAACTGTAGACGATCGCTTCGGTCATACCGGCTCGCTCAAGCGCCGTCCGCCCAGGGCCTGAGCGGTAATCCCCCGCGCATCGATCACTCGTTGCACCAGGCCAGCAATCTCACGGTGACGGGATACGACCTCGAAAACGGCAACATTGAGCAGGTCAAGTAACGGCCCTTCATCCACTGGGTCACCAGTATCGACAGCATCAGCTGGGCGGTGCGAGCTGCGCTGGTCCGGCAAGGATGCGTCGCAACTTGCGCAAACCACGGTCGAGTTCGTGAAGCGTGGGACGGCCAATGCACAGGCGCAGGCCCGCGGATTGACCGGCTGGGTCGGTCAGCACAGATGCGGGCGGAGTGACTAACACCCCGGCACGCGCGATGTGGTGAGCGACTTCCTCGGCGCGCTGTCGTGGGAGCGGAAGCCACAGGTGGAAACCGCCGGCAGGACGACGCGCGAGGTAGTCACCGAGAATGGTATCGGCGAGCGTGAGTCGCTCCTGGGATTCAGCGCGCAACGCCGTAGCGACATCACGTGCGGTTCCATCCTGGATCCAGCGTGTAGCCAGTTCAGCCATGATCGGGCTGACTGCCAGCGCCGTAGCTTGCAGAATCGTTGCCGCGCGTTGTAGTTGCTGGGCCGGCGCGATAAGCACACCTACTCGCAAACCGGGACCCATGCACTTTGAAAAGCCATTGATATACCAGGTTCGTTCGGGAGCGAGTGCGACCAGCGGGGTTGTGTGGGGCGTCCGAAAAGTAGAGTAGACATCGTCTTCGATGATGGTTGTATCGTGGTGGCGACAGACGGCGATAATCTCGCGCCGACGATGCTGTGGCATGCTGATGCCATAGGGATTGTGGAGAGTTGGAGTGAGATAAACAATTGCCGGCTCTTCAGGGTTAGCACCTTGTAGGTCTTCGGCTAAGGCCCCGGGAATCATTCCCTCTTCGTCGACAGGTACGGCAACGAGTTGTCGGAGTGCTTGACGCACTGCGGATAGGGCACCCCCATAAGTGTGGGGTTCGGTGTAGACAGTTCCCCGAGTTGGCGCGGTGGCAGCAAAAGCAACGGCAAGTGCATGTTGGGCCCCGTGGGTGATTAGCACACGCTCAACGTCGACCTGAACTCCCTGCCCAGACAACCATCCAGTAAGGGCCTGGCGGTGCCGTGGTACCCCAGAGGCATCTGCGTAATTGGAAAAGTCGGCGGCCAAAAACGCATCCGGCAGTTGCGCCAATGTCGTGGCAAGTTTTTCCGCAGCGATCAACGGTGGTGGCACATTCAGGGATAAGTCAAGCAACTCTACCGCCCCGCCGGACGCACTGGATCTCCCACTGAGCGCCGGCGCACCGGGCTGATCTGATGTAGCGACGAACGTACCACGACCGTGCTGGCCCTGAACCAAACCCTGCTGTTCCAGATGCAAATAGGCGCGTGTGACTGTGCCTACTGCTATCTGTAATTGTTGGGCAAGCTGGCGATGCGCCGGCAGTCGGGTGCCGGGAGGAAGCAGCCCGTTCCTAATATCAGATTCGATCGCAGCTGCGAGACGCTCGTACAGCGTCGCAGTGCCCTCCTCGACCCACGCATGCCACGACGATTGTGTCTTCACACGAGCTCCTTTAGTGTCCTATGACACCTGCACCGTATTCCCATAAGTGTCATGCTATGGGAATGAACACCACAAAACCACGAGACGTTTTCCACTCCCGGTCGGTTTCGGCATGAGCGTCGACACTCTGCTCGCTCTGGCCGGATACGCTTTGGTCACCTCCATTACACCGGGACCGAACAACCTGATGTTGCTGGCCTCCGGGGTAAATTTCGGCTTGAGACGAACGCTGCCCCACTTAGCCGGGATCAGCACCGGCTTCTTTGTGCTGGTGTTCTCTGTGGCACTGGGTTTTGCCCAGCTGTTCACCACGTTCCCCGCGCTATACACGCTCGTCCGTCTCGTTGGCGCGGCCTATCTGTTGTGGCTCGCTTGGCAAATCGCCACAGCTCCCTCCCCTACCAGCGAGAACTCGCAGAGGCGACCGATGACCTTCCTGGGCGCTGCCGCCTTCCAATGGGTTAACCCAAAAGCATGGGTCATGGCAGTGAGTGCTTCGGCCAATTACCTGCCCGCTTCGATCGATCTTCTGCAGGTATGCCTCATCGCCACGGTGTATGCCCTGGTCAATGCGCCCAGCGTGGCGATTTGGGCGCTGTTCGGCGCTCAGCTGCGGGATTGGCTCGGACAGCCCCGCACGCGCCGAGCCTTCAACATTGTCATGGCGATTTTGCTGGTGACCACTTTATACCCGATGCTCACAGCCTCGCTTTAGCCGTGTGCCCTGCGGCGATAGGCTCATCTGCCATGCTCTATCCGGCGACGAGACAATGCATCGCACGTTCGGGACGACAGAACAAGCGGGTTTAGAATCGGCACATGGGGAACTCGCAGGTCTCACGCGCAGAACTGGGAATCACACACACGAACTACACCATGAGTCATTCTCAGCTCACGCCTGGACGAGTCATTACCTCCGCCGTTACCCGCATAGCACTTGAGAACACCAACATTTTCCTTTGAAAACGTTATTTGTCGATATCGTGTTCACAAGCAACAATGTAACGCTCAGCATTCCAGGCACAATCCGGTCGACCCATGAAAGAATTCAGGAACTCTAAAGTAGAAACCTCAAGACGTTATTTCGAAGAAGAATGATCCATTTCATCGTCGCTTCTGGCCTACTGAGTAGAGTGACAAGCATTCAGAGGACCACAGTCGCATCGCACGAGATGGCCAACGAACTGGGCTTCGCCACACCAACCCCGTGGGCAAGCTTTCTCCCCCGATGACTTATTTACTCTCGTTAACGGTAATGCCGGTTGCCGTGATCCGGGAGGCAATAAACGGGAAGATGAGAACTGTTACCGCACCTCCAGTCACCATGATCGAGGCCAAGGTCGTGGAGATGAGACCTGACGAAACTGCAATTTGGGTAACAGCAACGATGATGGGTAGGCCGGTCGCTGAATAGAATGCCAGCCCGATGCGCTCTTGCACGGTTTTCAGCCCTGAATGCGTCGTGGTGAACTGCTCACGCACAAAGACCGGTAGCCCGCGGACCACAGCAATGACCACGACGAAACCTAAAAGCAGAGGCCACTGGCTGAGAACTGCACCCAAATCGATCGACATACCGCTGGTGACAAAAAAGACGGGAATCAACAAGCTGAACCCGACGACTTCGATCTTGTGCATCACCTCGTCGGCATGAGCGGGAGACGTAGCGCTGAGCGCTGCGTTGAGTAGCAGACCGGCGGAGAACGCACCAAGTGCCACATCGAGTTCTAGCAGTGCGGTGAGGAGCATCAGCGTGATCAGCACCCACACGGTGATGCGCAGAGTGGTTTGCATTGTTGAATCGGAGGCGTCCCCGAAGGCCCGCCCCAGGCGTGGAAGCTTGCGGAAAATCCGCGTCGGGACCGCCACGGTGATCATGGCAACGAGGCTGAAGAGGATGAGCACGACCGTTGCTTGCCAGGTACCCCGGGTGGACAACAGTAAAGACATGGCCACGATGGGCAACAGCTCTCCGTAGGCCCCGTGCACCATGGTGGCACGCCCTAACGGTGACTGCAGGGCTCCCGAGTCTTTGAGGATCGGCAGCAGGGTACCCAGCGCAGTCGATGTGGAGGCAATGCCAAACACCACAGCGAGTTGCCACCCATCTTGGAGCAAGAGGAACCCAGCCCCAGCACCAAGAAGCGCGCAAATGAACCATGTCAGGGCGGCATGCCGACCCTGCCGGCCACGCATCTCAGATGCATTGACCTCAAAACCGGCCAGCAGGAACAGAAATCCCATACCGAGTTCGCGCAAAAACTCGACAGCTTCAGTGCTTTCAGCCAAACCAAGCATGTTCGGGCCGATAATAATCCCGAACACGAGTAACCACACGACATCCGGTACAACGCGTCTCGTCACCAACGCGAGAATGGGAGCGAGTACAGCGACGATCGCAATCCACCACATGGACAGCAGGTTGTCAGCCAATAACTGCGCACCCTCCATGAGACCCCCTCTCTAGAACGGGTTTTATGCTATCAAGAGTTGCAGATCTGCCCAGCTGAGCAAGTCAACGGGCGCTGTCACGCTCACACCCTGTTCCTTTATCACGCCGAAGAGGGCTCTGAGAGTTCCTTTTGATCGATGACCTCTCGTTCGCCCCGACCACGGCCGTCTGATGACGGAACAGCCCTGGCCTCACACTCCGTTATCCAGTGAGTTTCCTGCTCGAACAAGCATGGCCGCTTGTGTGCGGGTGGATACTCCCAGTTTCTGCATGATGCGCGCCAGGTGCGTTTTCGCAGTGGCTGGGGAGATCACAAGTCGCTGAGCGATTTGCTTGTTGGTCAGACCTTCGGCGACCAGTTGCAGGACTTCCCGCTCGCGGTCGGTCAGCTCCGGCGCGGCAGCCCTGGTTCGATGTGCTGGCGGGTGTTTGCCTGTCGCCTGTGCGATGACGTGCCGGGTGACCGACGGGGTGAGATACGCCTGTCCTGCTGCGACAGCGTGCACAGCGTCGATCATCTGCTGTGGCTCGGCCGTCTTGGCGAGGAACCCTGTCGCTCCGGCATCCAGAGCTGCGGTAATGTTGTCGGTGATCTCATAGGCAGTAAGGATCAACACGCGAGTGGCGGTCGTTGCGGTGATCTCGCGACAGATGTCAACGCCGTCGCGGTCAGGTAGCTGGAGGTCGAGGACGACCACGTCCGGCTTCAGGCTTTGGATGGCCTCGATCGTGTCGTGGCCGGTCGCTGCTTCGCCAAGGACCTCAATTTCCGAATCGGCCGTGAGGATGGCTGTAACGCCCGCCCGCACGGCGGCGTGGTCATCGACGATCACGAGTCTAGGCATGCTGTGACTCCCGTCCGGTTCTCAGCGGCAGACAGACCCGCAAGGTCCAGGTGTCGTTGGAGCGGTCGATGTCGAGCTCTCCGTTGCAGAGGCGGACACGTTCGGCCAATCCGATCAAGCCGTATCCGGACGGCATCGCTCCGACGTGCCCAGGCTGGTGTTGTCCGTTCGTGATGGTCATAGCGAGGACCTCGTCCTCGTGTCGGATATCGATGGTCACATCGCTGCCCGGGGCGTGTTTTTCGGCGTTAACGAGTGCCTCGCGGAGGACGTAATAGGCGGTGACCGAGACGAGCGGGTCCAGGTTGATCGTCGCGGGGTCGTCGCCGGTCAGGGTGATAGATGTGCCGGATTCTCGCGCACCTGCAATGAGCGAGTCCACCGATGACCAGTTCTGGGCGAGCGCGAGGGATGAGGGCGTGTCGGTCCGGAGCACGTCGATCAGGGTTCGCATGTCGCCCATCGCGTCCAGACTGAGAGCCCGGACTCGCTCGAGGCGCTCGGTCAGTTCCTCGGCTGTGGGCGGTGTTGTGGTCGCCAGGGCCCCAGCTGCCTGGATTGTGATGGCAGACAGGTGCCCGGAAATGGTGTCGTGCAGTTCGCGACTGATCTGCAGTCGCTCAGCGACCAGCGCCTCTCGTTGTTTGGCCGCGACGGCGTCAGCGATGAGAGTGGCGCGTTCACGTTCTTCCTCGGCCCGGGTCATCGGTGCTCGTACGGTGATACCCCACCACAGAGTAACCCCGACCGCCAGTAGCAAGGTAGTCATCTGCAACAATGGCTCCGCGAGGAGGTTCGCTAGAAGCAGTCCACCGACGGCACTGGACAAGCAGACCGCGGCGATCATCGGCAGTAGTCTCCGGGACCGCGTCGTTGGTCGGGCAATGACCAAGCTATAAAGGGCATCACACTCGATCAGGATCGCCCCAACCGAAGTGGTCCCGGTTGTGAGGCCCTCAGCGGTCATTACTGCCAGCCCTGCTACGACGACCACGGTGGGCCACTTTTGCCGGAACAGATGCACAATGCCGAGGGCGATCGCGGTAGCGATGCTACCGATCAGGACCTGTGAGCGGGGTGTCGCGAACCACTCGATCCCCGCGCCCGGCACGAAGCAGAAGCCAATCGCGACCACGACATACCCGATGGTGATCCACGTATGACGTAGCGACGGGATCGACCCTGTCCCAGTCATACCATCACCTCGCGACCCGCGATCGTCCACGCCCTTGCTTCTATTTCAACCCGATGATGGGTCTCACGCAAGCACCATCCTGCGTAGCCCAAACGGGTGACGCACAGCCTGCGAAGTGCCGTCATCTGGTCGATGATGACACAGCGCGGATGCGACAAGGTTGAGACATGGATTTCTCTGGGAGCTGGATAGTGGTCGCCATCATCGGCGCCGAGATCGCGTTCTGGGTTCTGCTCGTGCTCGGACTGCTCGCTCGCTACGCGCTCAAGCTGAAACGGACCAGCACGGCCCTGCTGCTCAGCGTGCCACTGGCCGATCTGGTGCTGATCATCCTGGTGAGCCTGGATCTCTCCCGTGGTTCCGAGCCCACCTTCGTCCACGGGCTTGCCGGGGCCTACCTGGGCTTCAGCGTCGGTTTCGGGCACTACATCATCAAAAGAGCGGATGCATGGTTCGCTTATCGATTCGCCGATGGTCCCAGACCATCACGTCCACCACGGACAGGGCCCGCCAAGGTCCGGCACGAGTGGCAAGACTGGCTGCGTGTGCTGACGGCCTGGGCCATCGCCGTGCCCGCCTTGCTGATCATGAAGGCGTTCTCCGGCTGGTCGTGGCCTTCGACGATGGAGGAATTCTGGACTGACGAGCTGTGGGCCTGGGTGGCGCGACTCACCCTCATCAACATCGCTTGGCTACTCACCGGCCCCGTCTACACCACGATCTTCAAATCACGATACGTCCCAGAAGAACCCGACACTCGAACCAAGGAGAACGCATGATCACAGCAAACAACAGCGTCGGGATCGGTCCTTGGTCCTTCGACGCCGGTCCCTTCGCGGCCATCCTCCTCGTCGTCATCATCAGTATCGTCGTCTACTACATTCGTAAAGACGACTGAACCACTCGTCGCGTGACCGCCCGCACCATCCCGATGTCACGCCCGGAGCCACCAACCATGAGAATTTCTCCCGCCATCAACGGGGGTGCTTCTTGTTGCCCATCTTACGTAGCTGAGCCTTTTACCTTGGGGCGCAACAGCAGGTGGATACAACTGGATGTTGTACCCGACTCACACCGAGTTGCAGATGGCCAACGTCATCATGACGAGCTACGGTGGCGCTGGTGCTACTAAGCGGGTTTATCAAAGTAACGACTCCTTCAATCGGAACTCCGTATCTGACGTCCTGCGTTTCGAGCTTGCTGGCGCCACAGTCGCCCTCTTCGACCAGACGCGACTTCACCTGCACGGATGACAGATAGAGTTGCTACGCGAATATCTAGCCGTTGCGTTAGATCTGCGCACGTTGTCCCACACACGTCCGCAGAACCCAACCGGCGAGGGCCTAAGGGTGCAGAATTCGGCGGTTGGGACGTGCACCATGACGGGCATTGCCGGAAAGCCCTGAGCTTTTCAGAGCGGGCTGAGCATGGCGCCCTCGGACGAAAAGCGCCTGGTGGTACATCAACGCGTCATTGTCAGCAAGCATTCGGTTGTGCATACGCAACTTTTCATACGATGTCGTGGGTGGGTGCAAACGTAGCGCCTCATCGTCCAATTCGAGCCCGGAAACAAACACACGTGTTTAGCAGTTTTGCTACCTTTAAGACACCTAGACATCTTGCAAAGGAATGCTATGAATGCCCCACCCGGACGGTTCCCACCTGGCACAGCTATCATCATTACGCTTCTGTTGAGTCAAGTCCGGTGGTGTGGTGTATGAGGGGTGATCCTTCAAGCGTGTAATTCTGGGTTATGCGGCGAGGGCTTCGATGGTCTGTGGTGGCACCTCCTCGGTGGTGTCGGTGCCGAGCTGTTGGGCGTGTTGGAGGACCTCGAGGTTCATGTATCGGCGGCCTTCGGCCCATTCATCGTGCTGCTCGGCCAGCACGGCCCCGACTAGGCGGATGATGGCCTCGCGGTTAGGGAAGATCCCGACCACATCGGTGCGGCGGCGGATCTCCTTGTTCAGCCGCTCGTTGGGATTATTTGACCAGATCTTGCGCCAGGCCTCTTTGGGGAAGCTAGTGAAGGTCAGGATGTCTTCGCGGGCCCCGGCCAGGTGGTCGGCGACCTTGGGGTGTTTATGGTCCAGGGCCTCGACGACACGGTCGAACTGGGCGTGTACTTCCTGGGCATCGGGCTGGTCATAGATGCTGTGCAG
>NZ_RDQR01000046.1 GCF_003703835.1 Auritidibacter ignavus | reverse complement strand
GGCTCTTCACAATCGAGGGTGTAGACGGGGGTCTCGGGGAAGTGGCGCGTCGATAGCTGGATAGAGGTCGAGGCCTTCCGATGATGGAAGTTCCTACACAAGCCATCTGAAAGACCTCGACGTGCCTAACGCTACCTTCGACGACTGTGACCTGACCAAGTTTTGCCGGCTGGACGAGCTCGGCCTTCAAGCTACCGGGCAACGGGTGGAGCCCGGGCGGGCGGTACTGGCCTGTCGGGTGGTGGAGCCAGATGAGTGGTGTCACCGCTGTGGTTCTCAGGGCACCGCGCGGGGCACGGTGATCCGCCGGCTGGCGCACGAGCCGCTGGGCTGGAGGCCCACGACTCTGCACGTCACGGTTCGGCGCTACCGGTGCGCCGACTGCGCCCACGTCTGGCGCCAGGACACCACCGCCGCGGCAGAGCCGAAGGCCAAGCTCTCCCGCCGTGCCCTGCGCTGGGCCCTGGAAGCTCTGGTCGTGCAGCACCTGACCATCGCCCGGGTCGCCGAGGCGTTGGGGGTGCGGTGGAACACCGCCAACGACGCCGTGCTGGCCGAGGGCAAGCGTCTGCTCATCGACGACCCGGCCCGGTTTGACGGGGTCACCGCGATCGGCGTGGATGAACACGTCTGGCGCCATACCCGGCGTGGCGACAAGTACGTCACCGTGATCATCGACCTCACACCACTGCGCGTCGGCACCGGTCCGGCGAGGTTGCTGGACATGGTCGAGGGCCGCTCCAAACAGGCCTTCAAGACCTGGCTGGCCGAGCGTCCGGCTTCCTGGCGGGATGGCGTGGAGGTGGTGGCGATGGACGGGTTCACCGGCTTCAAGACCGCAGCCACTGAGGAGATCCCCGAAGCCACCACGGTCATGGACCCCTTCCATGTGGTCCGCCTGGCCGGAGACGCGCTCGAGCGATGCCGCCGGCGAGTCCAGCAACAGGTGAACGGCCACCGGGGCCGCAAACAGGATCCGCTCTACAAGGCCCGCCGGACCCTGCTGACCGGGGCCGACCTGCTCACCGAGAAGCAGTATTCCAGGATCCAGGACCTCTTCGAGGCTGACGAGCATGTGGAGGTCGAGGCCACGTGGGCGTTCTACCAGCACATGGTCGCCGCCTACCGCCAGACAGACAGGGCCGAGGGCAGGGCGATGATGGAGCAGCTGATCGCCAAGCTGGGCCGGGCAGTGCCGACCAAGCTCATCGAGCTGGCCGGTCTGGGTAGGACGCTGAAGAAAAGGGCGGCAGACATCCTGGCCTACTTCGACCGCCCCGGAACCTCCAACGGACCCACCGAGGCCATCAACGGACGACTCGAACACCTGCGCGGATCCGCCCTGGGCTTCCGGAA
>NZ_RDQR01000013.1 GCF_003703835.1 Auritidibacter ignavus | reverse complement strand
CGGCGCTTGAGCTGCTGACGGGCATGATCCCGGTGCCAGCCAGTCAGCTCCACCACCGTATCCAGAATCTGACCCTTGACCTTCTTGGAAGCCGCAGCATACCTGGCCGCATAGTGCTTGGTGACTTCAATCCGAGTCTGCATCGAAACATCCTTATGCGTCATACCCCATCGTCGCCCCACCCCAGCCCACCGGTAAAGACATTTCGCGGGGAAAACTACCTGAGGCACGGCCCCTGCCTACGCGGGGACTTTCTATGAGTCTCGTCGGGGAGTGCCCTTGCTCGTGCTGTTGCTATAGTCTGGCGTTTATGAGCTCGAAAATTAGCGCGGAGCAACCCGTTGTCCCGGTGATCACCGGAGGTGATTTGGGGGCCTATAGTCTCGCCCGGGAATATCACGAACGCTTCGGCTGGATGTCTGCGGTGGTGCCAACCGGGCAGAATCTGATTGTTGGAGGAAGCAAACTCACCGAGCTCTACCCGGCCGGTCCCATGTTCGACCCAGAGACGGTAACAGCACACTTAGAACAGGTTGCTCGTTCGGTCAATGCTCACACCCCGGATCGGCCCTTGGTGCTCCACAGTGGATACGATCATCTGGTTCGCATTGTGGCCCAAAAAGCAGACAGGTTGCGCGAAGCTGGCTACGTGTTCCCCGCCGTCACTGTCGAACAACTCGACCGTGCGGCGCTCAAAGAACATTTTTATGAGCTCTGTCGGACATACTCTGTGCCCTACCCGCGTACCTTGATCTATGACTCCCATGCGGCAGCTGAGCAGAGCACAAGTTCTGATGATTTCCTCAATTCCTTTCACGGCGCACGACTGTCGTATCCGGTAGTGCTCAAAGCCGATAATGGTGGCCAATGGGCCTCCACACGTTTCGAAGGGCGCCGTAAGGTCCACTACATCGATAACGACGCGAACCTCAAAGAGGTTCTTGACAAGGCAACTGACGCTGGGTATCGAGGAGGGCTCATTGTCCAGGAGTTCATTCCAGGGCCTGACTCCCAGCTACGCATCCTGACGATGTACCGCAACGCAGACGGAAACATCACCTTGTCGGGGCTCTGTGAAGTCATCGTGGAAGATCATGCTGTGGGACTAGAAGGCAATGCCCGCGCGGTGATTGCTGTACCGGATAACACCATTCATCACCACGGTGCGAAAATTCTCGACAGCCTTGACTGGCACGGCTTCGCCATGTTTGATATCAAGGTCCATCCCACCACGGGGGAACCGATGTTCTTAGAAATGAACCCTCGGCTAGGACGTCATCACTACTACCTCACCGCGGCCGGACGTAACCCCGTGGATTTCTACTTGGGAGATCTGCTCGGCGACTTTGATGAACCAGCACCGGCACATGTTGAGCACCTCGCGTTGTCAACGACGATCCCGCTTTCGGTTGCCCAACGCTACGCCAACGACCAGCAACGCCACTACATCTCTGAGCTCAAAAAGTCTGGACAGGTCTACACTCCGCTTCAGTATCGGCAGGATAAAAACTTCAAGCGCGACCTGTATCAGAAGTACCGACTGTATAAAGCTGCCGAAGAAGTACAACACCGGCCCGGCAGTATGAACTAGCCCTACGGACCACGAACAGTCTCAGTTCCCATTCTGGTGCTAGACCTGGTACTATAAGATCGATTGTTTCCAGTGTGGCAATAGGACACAGTCCGGGTTGCGGGGTTCTTGCGCAACAAATGCCACCTTTTTGCACGCCCAAACACTTTTTGAGTTTCGGGTAGCGAGAAATAAACCACGGACTTCGGTCCAGACCGTCCTCGAGTTCACCTCCCGTTCATGAGCTGGGTGCGTGACGGGGCGGTCGACCGAGATCATACATAACGGAGAATAGTTTGCCTACAATTCAGCAGCTGGTCCGTAAGGGCCGCACCCCCAAGTCCAAGCGGGTGGGCGCTCCTGCCCTGGAGGGCCGCCCGATGCGTCGTGGCGTGTGCACTCGTGTGTACACCACGACCCCGAAGAAGCCGAACTCTGCACTACGTAAAGTTGCACGTGTGCGTCTCGCCGGCGGTATCGAAGTCACCGCCTACATCCCCGGTGAGGGCCACAACCTGCAGGAACACTCCATCGTGCTGGTGCGCGGTGGTGGTGTGAAGGACCTGCCCGGTGTTCGTTACAAGATCGTGCGTGGCGCACTGGACACCCAGGGTGTCAAGGATCGCAACCAAGCACGTAGCCGTTACGGTGCAAAGAAGGAGAAGAAGTAATGCCACGTAAAGGACCTGCTCCTAAGCGCCCGCTGGTCGTTGATCCGGTGTACGGCTCCCCGCTGGTCACCCAGCTGATCAACAAGGTGCTGATCGATGGTAAGAAGTCCACCGCAGAGCGCATTGTCTACGGTGCACTGGACGGTACCCGCGATAAAGGCGGCGACGATCCCGTTGCAACGTTGAAGAAAGCTCTGGACAACATCCGTCCGGCTCTGGAAGTTCGTTCCCGCCGCGTCGGTGGTGCAACCTACCAGGTGCCGGTTGAGGTCAAGCCCGGTCGTGCGACCGCGCTGGCCCTGCGTTGGTTGGTGGGCTTCTCCAAGGTGCGCCGTGAGAAGACCATGACCGAGCGCCTGACCAATGAAATCTTGGACGCTTCCAACGGCCTGGGTGCTGCAGTGAAGCGTCGCGAGGACGTGCACAAGATGGCCGAAGCCAACAAGGCCTTCGCACACTACCGCTGGTAAGCCAGCATCCCGAGATCCGACCATAACTACAGATCACGAGATAACCAACGGCCAGGTTTGGGCAGACACCGCAGAACGGTCAGTTCCTGAACTTCCGGTCACAACCCCAAGGGAGACACTGTGGCACAAGACGTGCTGACTGACCTCAAGAAGGTTCGAAACATCGGCATCATGGCCCACATCGATGCCGGCAAGACCACGACCACCGAGCGTATCTTGTTCTACACGGGTGTGAACCACAAATTGGGCGAAACCCACGATGGTGCGTCCACCACCGACTGGATGGAACAGGAAAAAGAGCGCGGTATCACCATTACCTCCGCGGCTGTAACCTCCTTCTGGGAAGGTCACCAGATCAACATCATCGACACCCCGGGACACGTGGACTTCACCGTTGAGGTGGAACGCTCCTTGCGCGTGCTCGACGGTGCCGTTGCTGTGTTCGACGCAAAGGAAGGTGTGGAGCCTCAGTCTGAGACCGTTTGGCGCCAGGCCGATAAGTACGGCGTCCCACGCATTTGCTTCGTCAACAAGATGGACAAGCTCGGTGCAGACTTCTATCACACCGTCGACACCATCGTGAACCGCCTGCAGGCCAAGCCACTGGTCATGCAGCTGCCGATCGGTGCTGAGAGTGATTTCGTGGGTGTTGTTGACCTGGTCACCATGAAGGCCTACGTCTGGGAAGGTGACGCCAAGGGTGACGTGACCTTGGGTGCGTCCTATGAAACCCAGGAGATTCCGGCTGAGCTCCAGGAGCGCGCCGAGGAATACCGCAACGAACTGGTGGAGTCTGTTGCTGAGTCCTCCGAGGAGCTGATGGAGAAGTACCTCGAGAACGGAGAGCTGAGCGAAGAGGACATCAAGGCCGGCGTCCGGGCCATGGCTGTCAACGACGAGGCCTACCCCGTGTTCTGTGGCTCGGCCTTCAAAAACCGTGGAGTTCAGCCGTTGCTGGACGCCGTGGTTGACTACCTGCCGGCACCATTCGACGTCGGCGCTGTCCACGGCTACGAGGTCGGTGACGAGTCTGTCGAACTGACCCGTGAACCCAGCACCGACGCGCCGTTCTCTGCTCTGGCCTTCAAGATCGCGGCTCACCCGTTCTTCGGTACTCTGACCTACATCCGCGTCTACTCCGGTACCATCTCCCAGGGTGACACCATCCTGAACGCTACCAAGGGCAAGCAGGAGCGCATTGGCAAGCTCTTCCAGATGCACGCCAATAAAGAGAACCCCGTTGAGCAAGCTCAGGCAGGCCACATCTACGCTGTGGTGGGTCTGAAAGACACCACTACCGGTGACACTCTGTCTGCCAAGTCCGATCCGATCATTCTGGAATCAATGGAGTTCCCCGAGCCAGTGATCTCCGTGGCTATCGAGCCCGCATCCAAGGGTGACCAGGAGAAGCTCTCCACCGCTATTCAGCGTCTGGTCGCTGAGGACCCGACCTTCACGGTCAACCACAACGAGGAAACCGGCCAGACCGAAATCGGCGGTATGGGCGAGTTGCACCTCGACGTGTTTGTGGATCGCATGAAGCGTGAGTTCAAAGTGGAAGCAACCGTGGGTAAGCCGCAGGTAGCCTACCGCGAAACGATCCGCAAGAAGGTCGAAAACGTGGAATACACCCACAAAAAGCAGACCGGTGGCTCCGGTCAGTTCGCGAAGGTCATCGTTACCTTCGAACCGATGGAAACCTCCGAAGGTGAGATCTACGAGTTCGACAACGCCGTCACCGGTGGTCGGGTTCCCCGCGAATACATCCCCTCGGTGGACCAGGGTATTCAGGAAGCTATGCAGTTCGGTGTGCTGGCCGGCTACCCGATGGTCGGCATCAAGGCTACCCTCGAGGATGGTGCCTATCACGATGTGGACTCCTCGGAAATGGCCTTCAAACTGGCTGGTTCGCAGGTCTTCAAAGAAGGTGTCCGTCGAGCTAAGCCGGTGTTGCTGGAGCCACTGATGGCCGTTGAAGTCCGCACTCCGGAGGAATACATGGGTGATGTGATCGGTGACTTGAACTCCCGCCGTGGCACCATCGGTTCGATGGAAGACGCTCAGGGTGTGAAGGTCATCAACGCACAGGTACCGCTGTCCGAGATGTTCGGCTACATCGGCGACCTGCGGTCCAAGACTCAAGGTCGCGCTGTGTACACCATGACCTTCGACTCCTACGGTGAAGTGCCACAGGCTGTCTCGGAAGAGATCATCCAGAAGCACTCAGGCCAGTAAGAGTCATCGGTACCGGAAATATCCGGTAAAATCACTCTGAAACAACTTGGGATCGGAGGGGTGGAGAACAGACGCTTCACCCCACCGGTCACACAGCCTCGACCACACTCCGGAGGGACGGGGCTAGACAGGACTTTTGGTCCGGTCCGCCTGCTCGGCCGAGTAGGCCTCAAGCGACGGGCGCCGGTCCTGATATCCGGGGAATTTAGAAAAGAAAAATCTGACGCGTAGACTGTAGAAAAGTCAGACCGCACATCAAGCGGCTGCCATGTCCTTCTCCAGTCGAACAGTTCTAGGAGGAATCTGTGTCGAAGGCAAAGTTCGAGCGGACGAAGCCGCACGTCAACATTGGTACTATCGGCCACGTTGACCACGGTAAGACCACTCTCACCGCAGCTATCTCGAAGGTACTGCACGGTAAGTACCCTGACCTCAACGAGGCACGTAACTACGACGAGATTGACGGTGCTCCTGAAGAGCGCCAGCGTGGTATTACCATTAACGTCTCCCACATCGAGTACGAGACCGAAGCACGTCACTACGCACACGTTGACGCCCCGGGCCACGCCGACTACATCAAGAACATGATTACCGGTGCTGCCCAGATGGACGGTGCGATCCTCGTGGTTGCTGCCACCGATGGCCCGATGGCTCAGACCCGCGAGCACGTGCTGCTGGCTCGCCAGGTTGGCGTTCCCGCTTTGCTGGTTGCATTGAACAAGTGCGACATGGTTGATGATGAAGAGCTGCTTGAGCTCGTTGAAATGGAAGTTCGTGAACTGCTGAGCTCGCAGGACTTCGATGGCGACGAGGCTCCTGTGATCCGCACCTCCGGCTACATGGCTCTGCAGGGCGACGAGAAGTGGGTCAAGTCCGTTGAAGAACTGATGGACGCTGTTGACACCTACATTCCGGACCCCGTTCGCGATAAGGACAAGCCGTTCCTGATGCCGATCGAGGACGTCTTCACCATTACCGGTCGCGGTACCGTGGTGACCGGTCGCGCCGAGCGCGGTACTCTGGCTATCAACTCTGAGGTTGAAATCGTCGGTATCCGCGAAATCCAGAAGACCACCGTCACTGGTATCGAGATGTTCCACAAGCAGCTCGACGAAGCATGGGCAGGCGAGAACTGTGGTCTGTTGTTGCGTGGTCTGAAGCGTGAAGACGTTGAGCGTGGTCAGGTTGTTGCTGAGCCGGGGTCGATTACCCCGCACACCCAGTTCGAGGGTAACGTCTACATTCTCTCCAAGGACGAGGGTGGCCGTCACAACCCGTTCTACTCCAACTACCGTCCGCAGTTCTACTTCCGCACCACTGACGTTACTGGCGTCATCACCCTGCCGGAAGGTACTGAGATGGTTATGCCTGGCGATACCACTGAGATGTCAGTCGAGCTCATCCAGCCGATCGCTATGGAAGAGGGCCTCGGCTTCGCTATCCGTGAGGGTGGTCGCACCGTTGGTTCCGGTCGTGTGACCAAGATCGTCAAGTAAGACCTCTGACTGAGTTCGGCTGAGCTCAGCCTGAGGCTCGTCGACAGGGCCCCGTTACCGAGATGTCTCGGAGGCGGGGCCCTGTTGTGTGTCGAGGTCTCGTGGCAATAACGTGATCTTGCCAATAACGAGACCCGAGGATTCGCGTTGCGAGACAAAACATGTCATACTAGATAAGTTGCTCAGCAAGGACGAGCGAATCATCGTGTCTGAATCGGTATTCGCCCCGTGAGCAGAATTCCCTCCCTCTCCTCGAGCGTAGTGTTCCGACATAGATTTCGACACGCCCGAGCGCGTGGATGGGAGCCCTTCAGGAGCGAGGAACCCGAAGTTTTCGGATTTGTTGCTGGAGGTGGAATAAGCGAAGACGGTCGATGAGGCGCAATTGTCTGGTCCATGGCCGTTGAATCGCACACAGGGACAGGTACGGACAACAAGGACGAAAGAGGCAAGACGCCATGGCGGGACAGAAAATCCGCATCCGTCTGAAGTCTTACGATCACGAGGTGATTGACACTTCAGCACGGAAGATCGTAGATACGGTCATACGCGCAGGCGCTCAGGTAGTGGGCCCGGTGCCGCTACCAACTGAGAAGAACGTTTACTGCGTGATCCGTTCTCCGCACATGTACAAGGACAGTCGCGAGCATTTTGAAATGCGCACTCATAAGCGGCTGATCGACATCGTAGACCCGACTCCGAAGGCCGTCGACTCGCTGATGCGTTTGGACCTGCCCGCGGACGTCAATATTGAAATCAAGCTTTAGGTTAGGGAGGTGCTGAGAGAACTATGACCGCTAACCGTCAAACAAAAGGTTTGCTGGGCACGAAGCTCGGCATGACCCAGGTCTGGGACGAGGAGAACAACCTTGTTCCGGTGACCGTGGTTCAGGCAGAGCCCAACGTGGTTTCGCAGCTTCGCACTGAAGAATCAGATGGCTACACCGCTGTTCAACTGGCCTACGGTCAGATTGATCCCCGCAAGGTCACCAAGCCACTGACCGGCCACTTCGAGAAGGCAGGCGTCACCCCGCGTCGCCATGTGGTCGAGATCCGTACCACTGATGTCGCTGAGTACACGCTGGGCCAGGACGTCACCGTTGAACAGTTTGAAGCTGGTCAAAAGGTTGACGTGACCGCTAACTCTAAGGGTAAAGGCTTCGCCGGTGCCATGAAGCGTCACGGCTTCGCCGGTGTGGCCGCATCCCACGGTCAGCACAAGAACCACCGTAAACCCGGTTCGGTCGGTGGTGCTTCCACCCCGGGCCGCGTCTTCAAAGGCCAGCGCCTGCCCGGCCGTATGGGCAATAAGCGCACTACCACTCAGAACCTTACTCTGCACGCTATCGATGCAGAGAACAACCTGCTGTTGATCAAGGGCGCCATTCCTGGCCCCAAGGGTCGGGTTGTGCTGGTTCGCGATGCAGCGAAGGGAGCATGAGCAGATGGCTGTCAAGAAAGTTACGGTTGATCTGCCGGCCGATATCTTTGGTGCCGAGACGAATGTGCCTCTGATGCACCAGGTCGTCGTCGCACAGCAAGCGGCTGCACGGCAGGGAACTCATAAAGCAAAGACTCGCGGCGAAGTATCCGGTGGTGGCCGTAAACCATTCCGCCAGAAGGGTACCGGTCGCGCTCGTCAGGGCTCCAACCGCGAGCCTCAGATGACCGGCGGTGGTATTGTCCACGGCCCGGTGCCGCGGGACTACTCCCAGCGGACCCCCAAGAAAATGAAAGCTGCCGCTCTGCGGTCAGCACTGTCCGACCGTGCTCGTCACGACCGGATTCACGTGCTGGAAGCTCTCGTGACCGAACAGACTCCGTCCACTAAGGCCGCAAAGGCCGCCTTGGAGGAGCTGAATACCGGTCGGAAGAATTTCCTGGTAGTCATTGATCGCAGTGACGATGTGACTGCCCTGAGCACCCGCAACCTGCAACGAGTCCACACCCTCTACACTGATCAGCTCAACACCTACGACGTGCTGATGAGTGATGATGTGGTCTTTACCAAGCCGGCCTACGAGGCCTTCGTGGCTGCCGCCGGCAGCAACAAGAAGGAGGAGGCCAAATGAGCGGCACCATCAACAAAGACCCGCGCGACGTGATCATTTCTCCCGTCGTCTCGGAAAAGAGCTACGCCGATATGGATGAGGGTCGTTACACCTTCATCGTCGACCCGCGCTCGAATAAGACCGAAATTAAGTTTGCCATCGAAAAGATTTTTGATGTCAAAGTTGATTCGGTCAACACCATGAACCGTCCCGGGAAGCGTCAGCGCACCCGCTTCGGATGGGGTTCGCGCAAAGATACCAAGCGCGCGATCGTCACTCTGAAGGAAGGGACCATTGACATCTTCGGAGGTCCGGCTCTCTAAGCCGGAGACCACTTAATCGAGGAATAAAGATATGGCTATCCGTAAATACAAGCCGGTTACGTCGGGCCAGCGCGGCTCGTCGGTTTCCGACTTTTCAGAAATCACGCGGAGCACGCCCGAGAAATCACTGCTTCGTCCGCTGACGAAGACTGGTGGGCGTAACAGCTCCGGCAAGATCACGACCCGTCACAAGGGCGGCGGTCACAAGCGCCAGTACCGCCTGGTCGATTTCCGTCGCTACGACAAGGATGGCATTCCGGCCAAGGTCGCACACATTGAATATGACCCGAACCGCACTGCCAACATTGCACTGTTGCACTACGTCGACGGCGCGAAGCGCTACATCATTGCTCCGGCCAAGCTGAAGCAGGGTGACATCGTCGAATCGGGTGCGAACGCTGATATCAAGCCGGGTAACAATCTGCCGCTACGCAATATCCCGCTGGGTACTGTGGTGCACGCAGTGGAGCTACGCCCGGGCGGTGGCGCTAAGCTGGCTCGTTCCGCTGGTGCCTCCACCCAGCTGGTGGCTCGCGAGGGCAAGTACGCCCAGTTGCGTCTGCCCTCCGGTGAAATTCGCAACGTTGACGTTCGTTGCCGCGCCACTATCGGTGAAGTCGGCAACGCCGAGCAGATCAACATCTCCTGGGGTAAGGCCGGTCGCATGCGCTGGAAGGGCGTCCGCCCGACTGTTCGCGGTGTTGTGATGAACCCGGTCGACCACCCGCACGGTGGTGGTGAAGGTCGTACCTCCGGTGGTCGTCACCCTGTGAGCCCGTCCGGTCAGAAGGAAGGCCGCACCCGCCGCCCGAATAAGGAAAGCGACAAACTCATTGTTCGTCGTCGTCGTACCGGCAAGAAATCACGATAAGGAGCTGATCTCTCAATGCCACGCAGCCTGAAAAAGGGTCCTTACGTTGATCAGCATCTCTACCTGAAGGTTCTTGCTGAGAACGAAAAGACCAATAAGAACGTTATCCGCACCTGGTCCCGTCGTTCCATGATCGTTCCGGACATGATTGGTCACACCATCGCTGTCCACGACGGTCGGAAGCACGTTCCGGTGTTCATCACCGAAGCCATGGTGGGACACAAGCTCGGAGAGTTCGCACCAACTCGAACCTTCCGCGGCCACTCCAAGGACGACCAGAAGGGCCGCCGCTAAGGCGGGCCCTGCGAGATTCGAAAGAGGATAAGCAATGGAAGCCAAGGCAAGTGCGCGCTACTTGCGCGTGACGCCAATGAAGGCCCGGCGCGTTGTCGACCTTGTTCGTGGTAAGCAAGCGACTGAAGCGCTGGCTATTCTGAAGTTCGCTCAGCAGGGTGCTTCGGAGCCGGTGTATAAGGTTGTTGCCTCCGCGGTGGACAATGCCCGTCAGAAAGCAGACCGTGAAGGTCTGTCCTTCAAAGAAGACGAACTGTTCATCTCCGAAGCTTTCGTAGATGAAGGACCGACCATGAAGCGCTACCAGCCTCGTGCCCAGGGACGCGCTTTCCAGATCAGAAAACGCACCAGCCACGTCACCGTGGTCGTTGCGACCGAAGAAGAGAAGGGTGGGACCAACTAAATGGGTCAGAAAATTAATCCCAATGGATTCCGCCTCGGTATCACCACCGATCACGTCTCCCGTTGGTTCGCTGACTCCAACCAGGAAGGCCAGCGCTACGCCGACTTCGTGAAAGAAGACGTTCGCATTCGTGAACTTCTGTCCGATGGTATGGAGCGTGCTGGCATCGCCAAGGTGGAGATCGAACGCACTCGCGATCGCGTTCGTGTGGACGTCCACACCGCGCGCCCGGGTATCGTCATCGGTCGCCGGGGTGCAGAAGCCGATCGTATTCGTCGGTCGCTGGAAAAGCTGACCGGCAAGCAGATCCAGCTCAACATTCTGGAAGTCAAGAACCCCGAAATGGACGCCCAGCTCGTGGCACAGGGTGTCGCTGAGCAGCTGGCCGCCCGTGTGGCTTTCCGTCGCGCGATGCGTCGTAGCATCCAGTCCGCAATGCGTGCGGGCGCCAAGGGTATCCGTATCCAGTGCTCGGGCCGTCTGGGCGGGGCTGAAATGTCTCGTTCGGAGTTCTACCGTGAAGGTCGCGTGCCTCTGCACACCCTGCGCGCCAACATCGACTTCGGCAAATTCGAAGCGAAGACCACCTTCGGTCGCATTGGTGTGAAGGTCTGGATCTACAAGGGTGACTTGACCGATAAGGAACTGGCTGCAGTCGAGGCTGCCAAGCCGTCCGGTCGTGGTGGACGCGGTGGCGGCCGTGGCCGCAACAACCAGCGTCGTCGTCGCGGCGGGGGACAGGACGCCAAGGCACAGACCGGCGCAACTGAAGGAGGCAACGCCTAATGTTGATCCCACGTCGTGTGAAGTACCGCAAGCAGCACCGTCCCGGTCGTCGTGGTATGGCTAAGGGTGGAACCGAAGTGACCTTCGGTGAGTTTGGTGTCCAAGCTCTGACCCACTCCTACGTCACCAACCGCCAGATCGAGGCAGCTCGTATTGCCATGACCCGCCACATTAAGCGTGGTGGTAAGGTCTGGATCAATATTTTCCCGGACCGTCCGTTGACCAAGAAGCCTGCCGAAGTCCGTATGGGTTCCGGTAAGGGTTCGCCTGAGTACTGGGTTGCAAACGTCAAGCCCGGACGAGTGATGTTCGAACTTTCCGGTGTTTCCGAAGAGGTCGCCCGTGAAGCGTTGACTTTGGCCATCCACAAGTTGCCGATGAAGGCACGTATCGTTCGTCGTGAAGGTGGTGAGTGATCATGGCAGTTGGTTCCAAGGAACTCAACATTGAAGCTCTCGATGGCTTCGATAACGCCCGCCTGACCGAAGAGCTGCAGAAAGCAAAGGCTGAACTGTTCAACCTGCGTTTCCAAGCCGCCACCGGTCAGATCGAAAACACCGGTCGTATCAAGGTCGTCAAGCGCGATATCGCACGGATCTACACCATCCTGCGCGAGCGTGAACTCGGTATTCGCGAGAATGTCGACGTTCCGGCTGATGACGTCAAAGAATCCAAGAAGAAAACCAAGAAGTCCAAGAAGAAGGCTGAGGAGGAGGACAAGTGACCGAATCAACGAACACCGCCGCCACCGAAGCCGCTCCGGAGCGTAACTACCGGAAGACTCTTCGTGGAATCGTGGTTTCCGACAAGATGGATAAGACCATCGTCGTGGAGATCGAGTCCCACAAAAAGCACGCACTGTATGGCAAGATCGTTCGCACCACCAAGCGTGTGAAGGCTCACGATGAGGAGAACACCGCAGGTGTGGGTGACCGCGTCGACTTGATGGAGACCCGCCCGTTGTCTAAGAGCAAGCGCTGGCGGCTGGCTGAGATTGTTGAGCGCGCTCAGTAATCCCAGGCGCACTGAGTAACACAGGCCCACCACTTTTGTGGTGGGCCTGTGTCGTTAACTGAGACTTTGTCACGTGCTTTTCTCAGGACGACGCCAATCGACAGAGAGCGAACTAACACCCGCACCACCATGCCATTAGATTGAAATAGCGCCAGTATGGCGTGTAAGATGAAGAGTCTGTGTGCTCTTGATGGTGAGACCATCCATCTCACGTGCCAAGAACCACAGAACTTTCGCCGAAAATGCCTCGGCCTTGCCCTGCACGTGGATGACGTGAATGAGTGTTCTCGAGCGGTCTGAACAACGTCGAGATTGCTCGTTGTTCGACGCCACGAGCCTCTCAGGGTGAGGGAAAGCAGAAGGCGAAAGCTATCAGTTCACCGTTCGGCTAGGCTCACCCGGTCTTCGGGGGAGAACCAGCACGACGACAGGAGTAATCAAGTGATTCAGCAGGAGTCGCGGCTTAAGGTCGCCGACAATACGGGCGCCAAGGAAATCCTGGCTATCCGTATTCTCGGAGGATCTGGACGCCGCTATGCATCCATCGGCGACGTGATCGTCGCAACCGTAAAAGACGCTATCCCCGGTGGCAACGTCAAGGCTGGAGATGTCGTCAAAGCCGTGGTAGTCCGTGCCAAGAAATCGGTACGCCGCGCTGACGGTTCCTACATCAGCTTCGATGAGAACGCAGCTGTAATTCTCAAGGGTGACCAGGAACCCCGTGGCACTCGTATTTTCGGCCCGGTCGGTCGCGAACTTCGTGACAAGAAGTTCATGCGTATCGTGTCACTGGCACCGGAGGTGATCTAGTCCCATGGCCAAGATCAAGAAAGACGACCTCGTGCAGGTTATTGCAGGCAAGGACAAGGGCAAGCAGGGCAAAGTCCTGCGCGTGTTCCCCAAAGATGAGCGCGTGCTCGTTGAAGGTGTCAACCGCGTGACTAAGCACGTCCGTGCCGGTCAGGGACCCCAGGGCGCTACCGAAGGTGGTATCCAGGTGGTCGAAGCCCCGATGCACATTTCGAATGTTGCCATCGTAGACCCCGAGTCTGGCAAGCCGACCCGCGTTGGCTACCGCTTTGAAGAAGTCGAGAAGAACGGCGAAACCAAGACCGTCAAGGTCCGTTACGCCAAGGCCTCTGGAAAGGAGCTGTGATGACTGAGGTTAGCACCGATACGGCCGCAGCCCCCAAGGTCACCCCGCGTCTGAAGGCCACATACCAGAACGAGATCAAGAAGTCGCTGCAGGACCAGTTTAACTACAGCAACGTGATGCAGGTCCCGGGCCTGACCAAAGTTGTGGTGAACATGGGTGTTGGTGAAGCAGCTCGTGACTCGAAGGTCATCGAAGGTGCCATCAAGGATCTGGCCGCCATCACTGGTCAGAAGCCACAGGTTTCCAAGGCCAAGAAGTCCATCGCGCAGTTTAAGTTGCGTGAAGGTATGCCCATCGGCGCCCATGTGACCATGCGCGGCGACCGCATGTGGGAATTCCTGGACCGTTTGGTCTCGTTTGCTCTGCCACGTATTCGTGACTTCCGTGGTCTGTCCTCCAAGCAGTTCGATGGTAACGGTAACTACACGTTCGGCCTGGCCGAGCAGACCGTGTTCCACGAGATCGATCAGGACAATATCGACCGCGTACGCGGTATGGACATCACCGTCGTGACCACCGCAACGACCGATGACGAAGGCCGTGCGCTGTTGCGCGCTCTGGGCTTCCCATTCAAGAAAGACCAGTAATCTATCTACGCTACAGGTCCCATCCGGTGTACCGGTCCGGGAAACCACAGCGAGAAAGGGCGTGAAGCCCACATGACTATGACCGATCCTGTCGCAGACATGTTGACCCGTCTGCGCAACGCAAATTCGGCCTCACATGACTCGGTATCCATGCCGTCTTCGAAACTGAAGACCCGCCTGGCCGAGATCTTGAAAAACGAAGGCTACATCGATGACTGGGCCGAAGAAGAGGCCCGTGTTGGCAAAACCCTGACCATCCAGCTGAAGTTCGGCCCGCAGCGCGAGCACGCTATTGCTGGCCTGCGCCGTATTTCTAAGCCCGGTCTGCGCGTTTATGCCAAGTCCACCAACCTGCCTCGTGTGTTGGGCGGTTTGGGGATTGCGATCCTGTCAACCTCCTCCGGTCTGCTCACAGACCGTCAGGCGGCTTCCAAAGGTGTAGGTGGGGAAGTCCTCGCCTACGTGTGGTAACGGAACACGGACGAAAGGTAGAGAAAATGTCACGTATTGGACGTCTTCCGATCACCGTGCCTTCCGGCGTTGATGTGAAGGTCAATGGCTCGCAGGTCGATGTGAAAGGACCTAAGGGCGAGCTGAGCTTCACCGTTGCATCGCCTATCACCGTTGATTTGGAAGAAAACACTATTACTGTCAGCCGTCCCGACGATGAGCGCGAATCGCGTTCGTTGCACGGTTTGAGCCGGACCATGATCAATAACATGATCGTGGGTGTCACCGAAGGCTACTCCAAGACGTTGGAGATCATTGGTACCGGTTACCGCGTGCTGGCCAAGGGACAGGGTCTGGAATTTTCCCTGGGCTTCTCCCACACCATTTCCGTAGACGCGCCGAAGGGCATCGACTTCAAAGTTGACGGCAACAAGGTGACTGTCTCCGGGATCGACAAGCAGCTGGTCGGCGAAACCGCAGCCAATATCCGGAAACTTCGTAGAACCGAGCCTTATAAGGGCAAGGGCATCCGGTATTTGGGCGAGCAGGTCCGTCGTAAGGCCGGAAAGGCAGGTAAGTGATGTCGAACGTCACTGTCAAAGGCAAGGGCAAATACGCTGCTCGGGCTCGCCGCCACCAGCGTGTTCGCAAGCATATCTCCGGAACCTCGGCACGTCCTCGCTTGGTCGTCAACCGTTCAGCCCGACACGTCTTCGTGCAGGTGGTCGACGACACCAAGGGACTCACCCTGGTTTCAGCTTCCACTATGGAAGCCGATCTTCGGAGCTTGGACGCTGAGAAGGTCGAGAAGTCGCGTAAGGTTGGCGAGCTCGTCGCTGAGCGCGCCAAAGCAGCCGGCATTGAAGCGGTCGTCTTCGACCGTGGCGGTAACCGTTACCACGGTCGCGTCGCGGCAGTAGCTGAAGGAGCACGCGAAGGGGGGCTGAAACTGTGAGCGAAAACACCAACGAAAAGGACAATCAGGTGACTGAAGCTAACGAAGACGCCGTGTCTGAGACCTCATCAGGTTCGGTTAGCCAGAACACCGAACGCACTGGTGGTCGTGGTGAGCGCGGCGGTCGAGGCCGTCGTGACCGCGCTGCCAAGAACGAACGCGGCTCCCGCCGTAACAACTCCCGTGGCAACGACAACCGCGACGAGTTCCTCGAGCGCGTGGTGACCATCAACCGCGTATCCAAGGTGGTCAAGGGCGGACGTCGGTTCTCCTTCACCGCTCTGGTTGTCGTCGGTGACGGCGACGGTCTGGTTGGCGTTGGTTACGGTAAGGCCAAGGAAGTTCCGGCCGCTATCGCCAAGGGTGTTGAAGAGGCCAAGAAGAGCTTCTTCCGCGTTCCGCGTATCGGGACAACCATTCCTCACATCGTGCAGGGTGAAGACGCTGCCGGCGTTGTGCTGTTGCGTCCTGCTTCCCCCGGTACCGGTGTGATCGCTGGTGGTCCGGTGCGTGCTGTGCTGGAGTGCGCAGGAATCCACGATGTGCTTTCCAAGTCGATGGGTTCAGTGAACGCCATCAACATTGTGCGAGGCACGATCGATGCGCTCAAGCAGTTGGAAGGACCCGAGGAAGTTGCTGCCCGTCGCGGTAAACCTGTCGATGAGGTCGCTCCGCACGCCATGCTTCGCACCATGCAGGAAGATCGCGCCAAGAAGGCCGAAGAAAGGGCAGGTGCCTGATCATGGCAACGAACAACGGTTCAACTCCAAAGAACATCACGGCCTCGGATGCGACTCTGGCGATTACCCAGATCCGTTCAACCGTGGGCCGTAAACCCAAGCATCGTGAGACTGTGCGTTCGCTCGGTCTGAAGCGAATTGGTCACACTGTGACCCGTACAGCCGATGAGTCCACGGTGGGCATGATTAATACCGTGCGCCACCTCGTCACAGTGGAGGAGGTCAATAATGGCTGACACCAACGAAGGCCAGAACGGCCCAGACATCGTCAAGCTGCATGACCTGCGTCCAGCTGCCGGTTCGAAGAAGACCAAGCTGCGTTACGGACGCGGTGAAGGCGGTAAGGGTGGCAAGACCGCTACCCGCGGTACTAAGGGCACCAAGGCTCGTTACCAGGTCCCTGCAGGTTTCGAAGGTGGTCAGCTTCCGTTGCACATGCGCCTTCCGAAACTGCGCGGATTCAAAAACCCATTCCGCACCGAGTACCAGGTCGTCAACCTGGACAAGCTCGCTCAGCACTTCCCCGACGGTGGCGAGGTCACCGTCGATTCTCTGGTGGAGCGTGGCTTGGTGCGCAAGAACCAGCCGGTGAAAATCCTGGGTACCGGAGAGATCTCCGTGGCTCTGAACATCACCGCCGATGCATTCTCCAAGTCGGCTGTTGAAAAGATCAACGCCGCTGGAGGGTCAACCACGGCTCGCTAAGGCGAAACACTCCGATTCAGGCCAATCGGTCCTCGATTCTGTGCAGGAGGTCTTGCAACGAATCGAGGACCGAGGCATTTAACGCTAGAATCTCTACGGTGTGTCATCACCACACCCGCAGATGCGCGGGTTATGGCCCACCCACGCAGACTACGAACGGCTTCGGCCACCTCGACCATTACCCCTTCAGGAGGACGCTTGTTCAGCGCGATTGCACGGGTCTTTAAGACCCCGGATCTGCGGACCAAGATCCTATTCACGCTCGGTGTCATTGTGATCTACCGGATCGGTTCTTTTATCCCTGCACCGGGAGTGAACTACGACAACGTGCAAATGTGTCTGGCCAGCGGTGAAACCGAAGGTGGCCTGTACTCGTTCGTGAACATGTTCTCCGGTGGCGCGATGCTCCAGGTCTCCATCTTCGCGCTGGGCATCATGCCCTACATTACCGCCGCGATTATCACCCAACTGTTGCGCGTCGTGATCCCACGGTTCGAGCGCCTCCATAAGGAAGGCGCCGAAGGACAAGCCAAGCTCACACAGTACACCCGCTACCTGACCATTGCACTGGCGCTACTGAATGCGACCACGCTGTCTACCTTGGCTTCCTCGGGTGCACTGCTGAACTGCAACCTCCCGCTGCTCACCGATAGCAGCATCCCTTCCATCCTGTTGTTGGTGCTGATCCTCACCACTGGTGCCGTGGTGCTGATGTGGATGGGGGAGCAGATCACCGAACGCGGTGTGGGTAACGGTATGTCGCTGATGATCTTCATCTCGATCGCAGCTGGCTTCCCGGCCGGACTCGGCCAGATCTGGACCACCCAGGGTTGGCAGACTTTTGCGATCGTGATGGTCGTGGGATTGTTGACCATTATGGCCATCGTGTTCGTCGAGGATTCGCAACGTCGCGTACCGGTCCAATACGCCAAGCGTCAGATTGGTCGTCGCACCGTCGGCGGTACCTCGACCTACATTCCGATCAAGGTCAATATGGCCGGTGTCATTCCGGTGATCTTCGCTTCTTCAATCCTGATGCTTCCGCAGATCTTGATCCAGTTCAACCAGCCAGCTCCCGGTAGTCAAGAAGAACCCAAAGAATGGGTGGTCTGGTTGCAGGAGTATTTCGGCACGCAGTCGCACCCGGTCTACATGCTGATTTTCTTCTTGCTCACGATTGGGTTCACATATTTTTACGTGACCATCACGTTCAATCCGCAGGACATTTCGGACAATATGAAACGCTACGGCGGATTCATTCCAGGCGTCCGGGCGGGCCGGCCCACCGTGCAGTATCTGGAATACGTGATTTCTCGTATCACGTTCGTGGGTTCCTTGTACCTTGGTGTTATCGCCATGATTCCGCTGGTAGCCTTTGTTCTGATCGGTGCGAATCAGAACTTCCCGTTCGGCGGTACGTCGATCTTGATTATGGTGGGCGTTGCTCTGACGACCATCAAGCAAATCAATGCCCAGATGGAACAACACAACTACGAAGGACTCCTGCGTTAGTGGTCTGATCCTTGTGTAGAGCAGAGTAGATAGGACTGAGGTATCACACATGTCTCAAATCTTGATGATGGGCCCTCCAGGGTCGGGTAAAGGCACGCAGGCGGCCCTGATCGCCGATAAGCTCGGAATTCCAGCGATTTCCACCGGCGATATCTTCCGTTATAACGTCAAGGAACTCACTGAACTGGGGCGTGAGGCCAAGCAGTATATGGATAACGGTGACTTCGTACCCGATGACGTCACAAACCGCATGGTGGAGGATCGTCTGGCCCAGTCGGATGCTACCGAAGGTTTCCTCTTGGACGGATATCCTCGCACCGCCGGACAGGTTGAGGCCCTGAACAACATCCTGGACAACCAGGGTAAAACCCTTACTGCCGTTCTGGTTCTGGAAGTGCCCGACGACGAACTTGTGCAACGCCTGCTGGCCCGCGCCGAGACCGAAGGCCGTAGCGATGACACCGAAGAGGTCATCAAACACCGCCTGGAGCTCTACCACCGAGAAACTGCGGACCTGGTTGATGCCTACCTCAAGGACGGTATTGTTGCCCGCGTGGACGGCACCGGCATGATCGATGACGTCACCGAGCGGTTGTTGCAAGCCGTGTACAACATTCGTGCACGCACCGGGACACTTCCCGTGATTCGTCCGAGGAAAGACCAGTAATCACGCAGTCGCCACCACATCATCACAGCGTCGGCCGAGCATTCTCGGCCGGCGTTGTTGATTTTTGAGCGCACACCGTGAGAATACCTTTGCGAGCACCGTCAGGAGGCGACCATGAGCCGTCGCAAAATTGAACTGAAGACCGCCAATGAGATGGCAGTGATGCACCAGTCAGGACTTATCCTGTCTCGAGCCCTGGACGCGGTCGCTGCGACCGCGAAACCCGGCACCACCACACTGGAACTCGACGAGATTTTCTCTGAGACCATCACCGAAGCAGGAGCGACCTCAAATTTTCTGGGATATTACGGATACCCGAACTCCATATGCGCCTCTGTCAATGACCAGGTGGTCCATGGGATTCCGAACGCAACACCCTTGCAGTCTGGTGACGTGCTGAAAATTGATGGCGGTTGCATTCTGAATGGGTGGCATTCCGATTCGGCTCGGACCGTGATCGTAGCCGATGAGAACAACACCGGGGTTGACCCGGAAGACCAGCGACTTTCTGAGATTACCCGCAAAGCGATGTGGCGTGGCATTGCTGCTTTTGCCTCGGCCAAATATGTCGGAGAGATCGGCGAGGCCATCGAAACCTACGTGCGGGCCCAGCCAGGCTCGCACCTGAGGATTTTGGAAGAATACGTCGGGCACGGCATCGGCACAGCCATGCACCAAGCCCCCGACGTGTTCAATTACGACTCCGGAATGCGAGGGCAACGCATCAAACCCGGGCTTTGCCTCGCGATCGAACCCATGCTCGTTCGTGGCGGTATCGACACGACCGTGTTGGACGACGACTGGACCGTGGTCACCAACGACGGATCGCGCGCCAGCCAGTGGGAGCACTCGGTTGCCCGTCATCAGGACGGAATTTGGGTACTGACCGCCGAAGACGGGGGAGCCAGCGAACTCCAACCGTTGGGTGTGACACCGGTTCCCTTGCCTTCCACGGCATCGTAAGCCGTCCCACGGCGGATCGAGCTGGAAAAATGTGCCTGTCTGAGATAACATAATTTGTTGGCTGTTTTTGTCTTCAGTGGATTGGCGTGTCGCCAGATCACAGATCACGAACAGCGCATCAAGTATTCGTCCCCACGTAGCCTTTGTATACCTGTTTCAGGAAGACTGCGTGGGCCAAGCGATTGTGGAGGACATGGCTAAGAAGGAAGGCGTCATCGAAGTCGAGGGCACCGTAACCGAAGCGTTGCCCAATGCAATGTTCCGCGTCCGCCTTCAGAACGAGCACGTTGTGCTTGCGACGATTTCAGGCAAGATGCGGCAACACTACATTCGGATTCTTCCCGAAGACCGAGTGGTAGTCGAGCTTAGCCCGTACGACCTGGACCGGGGTCGTATTGTGTACCGCTACAAATAAAAATAGAAGAACTAGCACAACGCTCAAGGAGGAACCATGAAGGTTCAGCCAAGCGTGAAGCGGATCTGCGATAACTGCAAGGTTATTCGCCGCCATGGCAACGTTATGGTGATCTGCAGTAACCCACGCCATAAACAGCGTCAGGGCTAACACCCCGCGGGGTGCCCTTCCAATAGGCGCTGAGAACGAAGGCTCGTCCAGGAGCCGACAGCGGTGCAGAGCACATGAACTATTCATGTGTCTCAACCTCCGGACACAGCAAAGGCCGGAGACTGAACTGGCTGACTACAGTATTGATCGATCTTGTTCTGAGATCGTCGATTCTTAGGGTTAGCAGATGATAAGAGACCATCATCACGGTTCAGGACGTACCGTTGCAGACCTTTGCTCGACAGAACAAGGAGAACGGCCATATGGCACGTCTAGCAGGCGTTGATATCCCGCGCGAGAAGCGTGTGGTCATCGCTCTCACCTACATCTACGGGGTGGGTCGTACCCGCTCGCAGCAGACCCTTGAGGCGACCGGGATTTCTCCCGATACCCGTGTCAAGGATCTCACCGACGCTGAATTGGTGGAGTTGCGCGATTACATCGAAGGAAACTATCGGGTTGAGGGTGACCTCCGCCGTGAGGTCGCCGCTGATATTCGTCGCAAAGTGGAGATTGGTAGCTACCAGGGCTTGCGCCACCGTCGTGGCCTGCCGGTCCACGGTCAGCGCACGAAGACTAATGCACGTACCCGTAAGGGCCCGAAGAAGACCGTCGCTGGTAAGAAGAAGTAGTCTCCTGGGCCATCAATCCCAGAGCTTTACTGTCTAATCACCTCAATAGCTTTTCGTAGGAGAGAGAAACATGCCCCCGAAGGGACGCGGAGCGACCGTACGTAAGAGTCGTCGCTCGAAGAAGAATATCGCCCAGGGCCAAGCCCACATCAAGAGCACTTTCAACAACACCATCGTTTCCATTACTGACACCACCGGTGCTGTGGTTTCCTGGTCGTCAGCTGGAGAGATGGGCTTTAAGGGCTCCCGTAAGTCCACTCCTTTCGCAGCTCAGACCGCTGCTGAGCAAGCTGCGAAGCGCGCTCAAGAGCACGGCATGCGGAAGGTCGACGTCTTCGTCAAGGGCCCCGGCTCTGGACGGGAGACTGCGATTCGTTCGCTGCAGGCAGCAGGACTGGAAGTCGGATCGATCCAAGACGTCACTCCTGTCGCCCACAACGGTGCCCGCCCGGCAAAGCGTCGTCGCGTCTAAACCGTTGAGCACACCAACTGTGGATCAGTAAGCTAATTCCGCGGGCCATGCGCCGGAAGAGGCCTACTGGTTTACAGCAAAACATCATTATCTCCCTCGTTTCCCCATACCTGCGGGCGTCATATGGCGGACGCCTCGCTGAAAGGAAATGTCAGTGCTCATTGCACAGCGCCCCACGTTGACTGAAGAACCCGTATCAACTCAACGCTCGCGGTTCGTTATTGAACCCTTGGAGCCTGGTTTTGGTTATACACTGGGTAACTCGCTACGGCGGACCCTGCTGTCATCCATACCCGGTGCGTCCGTGACCAGCATCCGCATCGATGGCGTGCTTCACGAGTTTTCTACCGTCAACGGTGTGAACGAAGACGTCACCGAAATTATCCTCAACATCAAGCAGCTCTCGGTTTCCTCGGAAAACGATGAGCCGGTCGTGGCTTACCTGCGCAAGCAGGGTCCCGGCGAGGTAACTGCCGCTGATATCACTGCGCCGGCAGGCGTTGAGATCCACAACCCCGAACTGCATATCGCGACCCTGAATGAGAAGGGGAAGTTCGATATGGAGCTGACCATTGAGCGCGGTCGTGGCTACGTTACCGCTACTCAGAACAAGACCCCGGACGCTGAAATCGGACGAATTCCAGTCGACTCCATCTACTCTCCGGTCCTGAAGGTCACCTTCAAAGTCGAAGCCACGCGTGTTGAGCAGCGCACCGACTTTGACAAGTTGGTACTGGATGTGGAGACCAAGGAATCCATTGCTCCGCGCGACGCGCTGGCTTCGGCCGGTTCCACGCTGGTGGAGCTGTTCGGTTTGGCCCGTGAGCTCAACGTTGCCGCCGAAGGTATTGAGGTTGGCCCTTCGCCGGCCGATGATACCGTCGCTGCCGATATGGCCCTTCCCATCGAGGAGTTGGAGATGACCGTGCGGTCTTACAACTGCCTGAAGCGTGAAGGGATCCATACCGTCGGTGAGCTGGTGGCTCGTTCTGAGACCGACCTGATGGATATCCGGAACTTCGGTGCGAAGTCCATTGACGAAGTGAAAGAGAAGCTTGCTGAGCTGGGCCTGTCCTTGAAGGACTCTGGACCGGCAAGCTTCGATCCTCTGGCTACCGACTCCCAGGAGTACAACGGCGGCGAAGAGTACAACGGTGACTTCCAGTCCTATGACCAGTACTAAATCCGTTCCGTACTGGTTACTGAGAAGACATCCGAACCCGAATAAGTGATTCCTGTGTCGGTGGCTTCCGCCACGCGTGCGGGAATATCCCAAGGAGAAAACCATGCCAACCCCAACTAAAGGTCCGCGCCTGGGCAGCGGCCCTGCTCATCAGCGGGCTATGCTGGCCAACCTGTCGGCGAGCCTTTTCGAGCACAAGTCCATCAAGACCACCTTGGCCAAGGCTAAGCGAGTGCAACCTTACGCCGAGCGTCTGATCACCTTCGCTAAGCGCGGTGACTTGCCCGCCCGCCGTAAGGTGCAGTCCATGATTGCTGGTCGTTCTCGCACCAACAAGTCCGTCGTGCACGAACTGTTCACCGTAATTGGCCCAGCTATGGAGAACCGCGAAGGCGGCTACACTCGCATCACCAAGATCGGTACTCGCTCCGGCGATAACGCCCCGATGGCCGTAATCGAACTGGTCATGGAGCCGGTTTCGCCCAAACAGGCTGTGGTTCAGGATGCCGAAAACGCAGCCAAGCACGCTGCTGAGGTGGTAGCTGCCGACGAGCAGGACGAACAGGCTGAACAACAGCAGCCGATTGCCGACGATATTGTCGACGAGTCGCAAGAAGCCGAAATGGCCGAAGCTGAAACTCCTGCCGAGACGGAGACTGAATCCACTGATGAAGCTGACGCTCCAACAGCAGACGAGGCCAAAGAGACTGACGAAGAGCAGAAATAATCTGCTGTCAACACCTCACCAGGCACGTGCCTGACACCAAGGCGGTGTGAGCCCTACACGAATGAGCAGGGTTCACACCGCCTTTTCGTCTCAGTGCCTACACTAGATGTGATGGACGACGAGAAGGCACCCCCCGGGGCCCAGAACGTTTTTGTGCAACCAAGGCCCGCGAATAAATCAGCTCGTACTAGCCGTTCGGTGCGGGTTAAAGTCCGTTGTGGTTATGACGGAGGCGCCTTTCACGGTTGGGCCCGTCAACCAGGACTCACCACGGTGCAAGGTGAGATCGAACAGGGGCTACACACACTTATTCGTCGCGAGATAAGGACAGTGGTTGCCGGTCGAACTGACGCCGGCGTGCACGCAGAAGCCCAAGTGTTTCAGTTCGACCTGACTCAGGACGAATGGTGGGGGCTTGCCCGCGGTAAGTCTGCACTGGATCCTGGCGAAAGCTTGGTGCGACGCCTGAACGGGACTCTCAAACACCTGGGCGGAGCGATCCACATTTATACTGCCGAGCGGGCTCCAGAAGGTTTCGATGCTCGATTCTCGCCCACCCAGCGCCGTTATCGGTACCGGATAGCCGACCGTGTAGAGAACTTCCGACCTCTCGAACGGCATTTCACCTGTTGGTTACGTCGTGAACTCAACGTGAGCCTCATGCAGGCCGAAGCCAACACGGTTTTGGGACTACATGATTTCCTCAGCTTCTGCAAACCTAAACCCGACGCCACCACGATCCGCACGGTCCACGACATTCGTATAACCCGCGACGACAGTGGCATCATTACCGCGGAGCTGGTCGCAGACGCCTTCTGCCACAACATGGTGCGGGCGCTGATGGGAGCACTGATTCAGGTGGGGGAGGGGTCGAAGGACCCGGGGTGGCTGGCGCACCGTTTAGCGGCCAAGGTTCGCGACTCGCAGGTGCGGTTGGCTCCCGCTGAGGGACTTATCCTCAGTGGTGTTGACTACCCTAACGATGAAGACCTGGCCTCGCGAGCCGAACAGACTCGAGCCAAACGCGACACAGAACGCTAGTTTCGTCACAGCCCACATGCCCCATATTTGGTGTTAGGGGTAGACTCGCGCTAAACTAGGTTGCTGTTGTGCGAGTCATCCCAGACTGTACGCTGATCAGACTGACGTCGTTGCATCGTTGCAAAGTCTCATCGCGCTGGGAAATATCGACCCGGCTTCACGCCAGCCCTCACCTGGTGTACCGGAAGCACCCACAAGATACAGTCGAGTCAACTTGGTCTCACGCCCAAGAACTCGTCGAATGTTGCAGACCGATACCGAATTAACGAAGGCAAGAATAGTGCGTACGTTTACACCAACGCCAGACGACATCGATCGTCAATGGCACGTTATTGACGCCACCGATGTGGTGCTGGGGCGTCTTGCTAGCCAGGTGGCTCCGCTACTGCGCGGCAAGCACAAGCCAAGTTTCGCCCCCCACATGGATATGGGCGATTTTGTCATCATTATCAATGCAGACAAGGTGACCCTGACCGGGCACAAGCTGGAGCAGAAGAGCGCTTACCGTCACTCCGGCTTCCCGGGTGGTTTGACCTCCACCTCCTACGCTGAGCTGTTGGAGAAAGACCCGGTCCAGGCCGTCGAGAAGGCTGTTCGTGGCATGTTGCCGAAGAACAAGCTCAACGACAAGTTCATGTCGAAGCTGAAGGTCTACCGCGGCTCCGAGCACCCGCACGCTGCCCAGCAGCCCGTTGAGTACACCTTGAACCAGGTGGCCCAGTAGGGTCAGCCCCATTAATTCTTTCTAAGGAGAACCATGACTCTGAATGAGAATGAGTCCACCGAGGAAGTGGAGCTGACTAGCTACACCTCCGAATCAACCGAATCTGTCGATGCAGGTGCCACTGTTGCTGAGCGTCCTGCCCTGACTCAGTCCGGTTCCGCCGTGGGTCGCCGGAAGCGGGCCATCGCCCGCGTGCGTCTGGTTCCGGGCACCGGTGAGTGGAAAGTCAACGGCCGCGAGCTCGACACCTACTTCCCGAATAAACTCCACCAGCAGGAAGTCAACGACCCGCTGAAGCTTCTCAACGTTGACGGCGCCTACGACGTGATCGCTATTGTGCGTGGCGGTGGCCCTTCCGGCCAGGCCGGTGCAGTCCGCTTGGGCGTCGCTCGTGCGCTGAACGACATCGATCGCGACAACAACCGTCCTGCCCTGAAGAAGGCCGGATTCTTAACTCGCGATGCGCGCGCTGTTGAGCGGAAGAAGGCCGGTCTGAAGAAGGCCCGTAAGGCCCCGCAGTACTCCAAGCGCTAAACTCCTTTTTGTACTGGCGCATTCAGCCAGCACACCACACGGGGACCTCGCCATGATGGCGAGGTCCCCGTTGGCTTGTAGGGTTCTCTAAAAAACGCCGCTGGTCCGGGCTTAGAGCACCTTGGAAAGGAAGTCTTGTAGCCGTGCAGACTGCGGGTTTTCAAAGACCTCGGCAGGCGACCCGCGCTCGACAAGTTGGCCATCGTCCATGAATAGTACGGTGTCGGCAACTTCGCGAGCGAAACCCATCTCATGCGTGACCAGCACCATGGTCATGCCTCCGCCGGCCAGATCCCGGATGACTTGCAAAACCTCACCGACCGTCTCAGGATCCAATGCTGAGGTTGCTTCGTCAAAGAGCATGACCTCGGGGTTCATCGCCAACGCGCGTGCGATCGCCACACGTTGTTTTTGGCCACCCGACAGGGACGATGTTTTGGCTTCAACCTTATCCTCCAGGTTGACCCGCTTCAACAAGGCCATCGCCTGGTCACTGGCATCTTGGGCGGCTTTATTCTTCACCTTGCGCGGGGCCAAGGTGATGTTGTCCAGGACGTTCATATTGGGGAAGAGATTGAAGTGCTGGAACACCATCCCGACATGTTTACGAACCTCGTTGATGTCCACCTTGGGATCAGCCAGGTTGTAGCCTCCCACCCAAACAGCGCCGTCGCTGGGAGTTTCCAACCGGTTCAGACAGCGCAATAACGTGGATTTACCGGACCCCGACGGGCCGATAATGCAGACCACCTCGCCAACTTTGATCGTGGCATCAATACCTTTGAGGACATGATTCTTGTCAAAAGACTTGTGGAGGTTCTCGAGCCGGATGATGTTGGACGAATCATCGACCACCAGGGGGATGGTCGAGGTGTGGGGATTCGATGATGTGTGGCTCATCAGTGATTCACCTTCTTATCGACAAAGTTGGCGAGCTTGGTCAGCAGATAGATGGCGATGAAGTAGATCAGACCGGCAATGGCCAGCACTTCGGTCACGCGGAAGTTGGCAGCGTAGATCTGCTGCGCCTGATAGAGCAACTCACCGAAACCGATAGCCAACAGCAACGAGGAGTCTTTGATCATAATCACCAGCTGGTTGATCAGTGACGGGGTCATGATCTTGAAGGCCTGTGGCAAGACCACGTAGCGCATAGACTGTCCGGACGTTAGGGCAAGTGACCGAGCCGCCTCTTGCTGACCGGAGTCAACCGACTGAATACCCCCGCGAACAATTTCGGCGATATAAGCACCGGCGTTTAGAGACAGCGTCAGGGCACCGGCCAACCAAATATTGACTTCTGTTTGAATGAGCTGGGGGAGACCGAAGTAGAAGAAAAACGCCCAGACCAGAACCGGAGTGCCCCGGAAGAGATTGACATAGGTGGTGGCAATACCGCGCAACACGATATTGGAGGAGACCTTCAAGAAACCGAAGACCAGACCGAGCACCATCGCCATGGCAAAGGAAATGCCGGTAATCGCCAGGGTGTTTCCCAGACCAATCATCAGGGCCGGCAGGGAGGTCTGCAACAGGCCGATGAATGTCGAATTATCTGGTCCCTCGGCATCTTCCCCCAGATAACGGTCAAGGATCTCGTCGTACTCACCCGAGGCCTGAATTTCTTGCAAGCCCTCGTTAAACATGGTCAGCAATTCTTGGTTCTCGCCTTTATTGACGGCGAAACCGTAATCGCCGGCCGGCTCGGGATCAGAGACCAGTTCCAAACCCGAGCCCTGCTGAATTCCGTAGGCAATAATCGGTAAGTCATCAACCAGCGCGGCATCGTGGCCGGCTTTGACTGATTCGACTAAGGAGGTGGTCTGGTCCAGCGAATTCAGCTCGAAATCGTAGTCCTCTTGCATGTCTCGGGCCCACTCTTCGGATAGGGACCCGGTCTTGACCGCAACCGTCTCCCCTTCCAGGTCTTCCCAGCCGGTGATGCCACTGCCTTCGTTGGCAGCGATGGTCAGCTCGCCGGTGAAGTATGGGTCGGAGAAGTCATAGACTTCCTGGCGTTCGTCGGTGATCCCCATACCAGCGATCACACCGTCGACCTGATTGGAGCTCAACGCCTGCAGGGCCGCGTTAAAGCCCATCGAACGGAACTCGACTTGGAAGCCCTGATTCTCGGCAATCGCGGTCATAATATCGATGTCAATACCGACCAATTCGCCGGACGGATCCCGGAATTCAAAGGGCGCGAAGGTCGTATCCGTCCCGATCACGTACAGTTCACCAGCGTCGTCACCGGCGACCTGATTGTCTCCTGAATCCCCGGGCGGTACTTCTTCGGCATCGGCCCAGGCACCAGACGATCCAGCGAGCAATGCCGGTATGAGACACAGCATTGCAATCACCAGTGCCCGCAGGGCGCTGAGTTTGCGCATCATCGTTACCTCTTCTGTGTGAATAGTGGTGATGTGATCCAGCATACGTGCTTTGGTCCTCCGATGCTGTGTCCAAGGCACCCCAGCAAGAACCCGTCGCGGTGCGGTGGCGACTGTTTTCTCACCGTGTGATACGAAATCACAGGCCGGCAAAAACCAGGAAACGATCCCACGTGCGTGGTGAATCTCGAGCATTTACCTTTCGCGATTACACTAAGTGGAATGACTCGATTGTTTGGAACCGACGGCGTTCGAGGCAAAGCCAATGAAGAACTGACCGTCGAACTGTCTGTACAGCTCGCGCAGGCCGCGGCGGTGGTTCTAGGTCATCACACCACCGACGGCCGTCGTCCTCTGGCCGTGGTGGCCCGAGACCCACGAATCTCCGGGGAATTCATCAACGCCGCGGTCTTGGCTGGTCTCGCCGCTTCCGGCGTCGACGTCTACGATGCTGGGGTGCTTCCCACCCCGGCGGCAGCTTTCCTGATTGGCGATATCAACGCCGATTTCGGTGTGATGATTTCGGCTTCTCACAACCCTGCCCCAGACAACGGCATCAAATTCTTGGCGCGCGGTGGCCTGAAACTCTCCGACGCACAGGAAGACGCTATCCAGGAGCAAATGTCACAGCCACCACAACGCCCCACCGGAGCTGAGGTCGGGCGGGTGCGGGTGTTCGCCGACGCAGAAGACCGCTACGTGCTTCACCTGCTGAAAAGTCTTCCCAACCGGATGGACGGGTTGCGGGTCGTGATCGATGCCGCCCACGGTGCCGCCGCCGGTTGTTCTCCGCAGGCCTTCGCTAACGCCGGCGCCGATGTGGTGGTCATCGGGGCGGCCCCCGACGGCCTGAATATCAATGCTGGCTACGGCTCAACCCACTTGGAACGTCTCCAAGAGGCTGTCGTGGACCGCGGGGCCGATCTCGGGATCGCGCATGACGGGGATGCTGACCGTTGCCTGGCCGTTGATGCCCAGGGCCATGTAGTTGATGGTGATCAGATCATGGGCATCATGGCTACAGCGCTCAAAGAAGCCGGCCAGCTCGCAGACGACACGCTCGTGGTCACCGTGATGTCGAACCTCGGCCTGAAGCTGGCCATGCAAGACCAGGGCATCAACGTCGTGGAAACCAAGGTGGGCGACCGCTACGTGCTGGAAGCCATGGACCAAGGCGGATACTCCCTGGGTGGCGAACAGTCCGGCCACGTGATCTTCTCGGACTTCGCCACCACCGGCGACGGCGTCTTGACTGGTCTCCAGCTCGCTGCCCGCGTTGCTGGAACCGGATCGTCGCTGGCCGAATTAGCCACCGTGATGACGAAGCTCCCCCAGGTGCTCATCAACGTCAATAACGTAGACAAAACCGCAGTGAAAGATCATCCCGCAGTACAGCAGGCAGTGGCCGAGGCGGAATCCCGACTAGGCGAAACCGGGCGGGTGCTCTTGCGTCCTTCTGGTACCGAGCCGGTGGTTCGCGTCATGGTCGAAGCCGCTGATCAGGCGCAGGCTGAGCGGGAAGCTGAGTATCTGGCCCAAGAGGTCGCCACACAGCTCGCTCTGTAAATCTCCTGTCAAGGATCTCGAACATCATGGCATCAGAACATCTCGTCGACCCGTCGCAACAGGACAACGTTGACGCCGGGGACGTGATGCCACAACCAGCCCAACACCTGTTGCGGTGGCAGTGGGTGCTGTTCATCGGGATTGTGGTGCTGGCTACCGGCCTCGTCTTGTTGAGCTGGACGTTGATTACTGCACCGGATTGCGAACAGGCCACGCTGAACTGGGCACCGTGTTTGGATGGTTCCGGTTAAAGGGCTCAGCGCCGGGCACTTGGCCGGCGCTGAGCTGTTGATGGTGGGAGAAATCTATTCGGCGTGGCGTCCAGAGGATTCGTCGCGGGAGTGATCTGCGAGCTGATCGGTACCCTGGGCCTTGGCCTGGGCGGTTAGCAAATCGCGGATATCGGTCAGTAGCTGAACGTCTTCGGCCACGGCGTCCTCTTCGGGTTCGATGCCGAGTCGACGGTTGCGAGCTTCGATCATCTTATTCATCGGTAGCACGATCACGAAGTAAACCGCGGCGGCGATCAGCAGGAAGTTCACGGCCGCGGTGAGTAAGACGCCGAAGCGGATCTCGTTGCCGTTCAGTTCCAGTACCGCGAAAGAGTCGAAGTTCGGTGATCCCACCAGCGCTGAAATCAACGGCATCAGGACCGAGTCAGTCAGCGCGGTCACGACCTGGCTGAATGCCGCACCAATAATCACGGCCACGGCCAGGTCAATGACATTGCCCTTCATCATGAAGTCTTTGAATCCTTGGAGCATGACATTCATCGTAGGACGTAGAGAACCGTGTGACTAGTGTGACTCTTCCGGATATGTTGTGGCAGCCTCAAAGCCCCACGCTGTTTCGGCAATGCCCCCGGCATCGACAATTGCTTCAGCCTGTTCTTTCCCGACGTATCGCAGGTGCCAGGGCTCATAGGCATACCCGGTTAGCTCGGCGGAATCCTGCGGATAACGGATCACCCAGCCGTGCTCGGCGGCGTGGTCAACGAGCCATTGGCCCTCGACGGTCTCGCCAAAGCAGGCCGACAGCACACAGTGATGATTCTCTCCGGCCACATCCACGGCCAGCCCCGTCTGGTGTTCGGAGTAGCCGGGACGGGCAGAGAAGTGCTCGGCCTGATCGGTACCATGACTGGCCACATACTGCCGGTGGAGCTGGTTTTGTCGTTCATAGGACCGGTAGCCCGACAGTAAGGAGAATGTGACCTCATCGTCTGTGGCTACTTCCATGAGCTCTTCCAGTGCGGTGGCAGCCTCCTGGCGTAAGGTGACAGTCTGTGAGGTGCCGGTGCCCTGAACGGACACCAGGTCCTCGGGCGCGTAGTCTATTGGTTCCAGCGGGTGGTGCTTATTGACCATGACGTGGATGGAGGCGGGGTCCTGATGGTCGAGTTCTTCGACAGTCGTGGTCTCGGTGGGCTCCGGGCGACTCGGCGATGTTGGGCTCGACTCTGAGGCGGTACCGGCGCTCGGACCCGGCGCGGTCGGGACAGCGGATGGCTCGACAATGGACTGTTGTCGCAAGGGCCGGGGCGAACTGTGCAGAATCGAGTGTTGACGCGCCGGACGTGGCGAGGATTCCAGCACCGATTCCTGGCGAGTTGGAGCGCTCCGGGCCTGTAAGAGGGGCTCGCGAGACGACGGGGGTCCTGTGGCGGGAAAGACCATAAGCGGTGAGTCGATCACAAACTCCACCCGCGGGTGCTCGTGCGGGTGCTGTACCCGGTGTTCCATCCGGTGGGTGGCCGAGGTTCTCGGTTCGGCTAAGGCGCACGAAGTCAGCGCCAGCACGACGATGACAGCAGAGGCCACCGCCCGATAGGCGCTGAGCTGTGTGCGTGGTGGAGCCATCGAACGCTTCGTTAAACTTTCCGCATTAAAACCCGCTTGACGCGGTGATGCTCGTCCTTGGTTAACACTAGTCTGGCACGCCCGCGTGTGGGTAGTACATTGACCTTCAAATTCGGGCCATTGATCCGATCCCAAATATCGGATGCCGTACGCTCGGCTTCAGCATCCGACAGCGTGGAATAGCGGTGGAAATAGGAGCGGGGGTCGGTGAAAGCCGATTTGCGCAGGTCCATGAAACGCTCGGTGTACCAGCGCTTGATGAACGTGGTCCGGGCATCAACATAGATCGAGAAATCGAAGAAGTCAGAGACACTTAACCCTGCGGTGCCATCAGCTCGAACGGTGGGTGGGGCCAACACGTTCAGCCCCTCCATAATTAACACGTCCGGACGACGGACCACCACTTGTTGGTCGGGCAGAATGTCGTAGGTCAAATGCGAGTACATCGGAGCCCGCACTTCGGGTTTACCGGCTTTCACATCGGAGACGAACCGCAGCAGGCGACGTCGGTCGTAGGATTCCGGGAAGCCTTTGCGACCCAGCAGATTGCGACGCTCTAACTCTGCATTCGGGTACAGGAAACCGTCTGTGGTGACCAGTTCCACACGCGGGGTATTGGGCCAGCGACGTAACATCTCCTGGAGTACGCGAGCCGTGGTCGATTTTCCGACTGCTACCGAGCCGGCGACTCCGATGACGTAGGGGGTGCGTCGGGTGGACTCTCCGAGGAATTCATTGGAGGCTTGGCGCAGTTTCGACGAGGAATCGACGTAAATCGATAACAACCGAGACAAGGGCAGATATACTTCGGCGACCTCCTGTAGAGAGAGTTGCTCTCCCAGTCCCCGCAAACGTTCCACGTCGGACTCATCAAAGGGCTGTTCTAGCTCATGGGCGAGCCGGGCCCAGGCTGGACGGTCCAGTTCAATAAACGGCGAGTAGTGATTTTGCTCTTCCATCGGTGGCGAACCGACCCGGGGGTTGCTGGCAGTCACCGGCGACACCGGGGTCTGCCGGGCACCAAAAACTTTGGGCACCGAGGGTGTGGAGTATTGAGAATCAGTCACCGCTCTATTATGGACCACGACGGTAAACACCGTGCTGTGAGTGACATCAGTGGTGCGCATCGGGTGACAGGTAGCTCAATTCCGGCGACAACGATACTCAATGGTCTGGAAGTGGTCCATCACCGGCTATTGTTGAATCCATGTGTGGAATTGTTGGATACGCAGGACAGCCAGTCTCCGTGACACAGCGCAACGCGGTGGACGTGTTGACGACCGGCCTGAAACGACTTGAATACCGTGGCTATGATTCCGCGGGTATTGCGGTCATTGCCACGGAGGAACCAAGCCACGTGGAAATGCGCAAAAAAGAAGGCAAACTCCAGAACCTTCTGGACAACATCGCCGAGCACCCTGTGCCCGAAGCGCAGGTCGGTATCGGACACACCCGCTGGGCAACTCACGGTGTGCCCTCGGACGAAAACGCTCACCCCCACCTGGCCGATCAGGGCCGACTCGCTCTGATCCACAACGGGATCGTGGAAAACTTTGCGGCCCTGAAAGATGAGCTGGTGGCCGATGGCTACAGTTTCATCTCTGAAACCGACACCGAAGTGGCCGCGGTGTTGATGGGCCACCTCTACCGCACCGAGGCGCACCAGGACCTCACCGAGGCCATGCGGCTGACCGTCAACCGGCTCGAAGGGGCCTTCACGCTACTGGCTGTGCACGCCGAGCATCCGGATCACGTGGTGGCCTCGCGTCGCAACTCGCCGTTGGTGGTTGGTCTGGGCGATGACGCCAACTACCTGGGCTCTGACGTTGCCGGCTTCATCGATGAGACCCGCAACGCCATTGAACTGGATCAAGACCAGATCGTAACCATCAGCGCCGATTCAGTGGAGATCATTTCCTTCGAGGGCCAGCCGGCCGAAGGCAAACCCTTCACCGTTGACTGGGACGTCTCGGCTGCTGAAAAGGGTGGCTACGAGACCTTCATGGAAAAGGAAATCCACGAACAGCCCACCGCAGTGGCGGATACGCTGTTGGGACGTCACGATGCGAGCGGTCGGCTGACCCTGGACGAACTGCGCATTGATGAAGAAGAACTCAAGGCCATCTCCAAAATTGTGATCTTGGCCGCCGGAACCTCCGCGTACGCAGGAATGGTGGCTAAATACGCCATTGAACGCTGGGTACGGATCCCGGTGGAAGTCGAGCTCTCGCACGAATTCCGCTATCGTGATCCGATCATCGATCCCTCCACCCTGGTGGTGTCGATCTCTCAGTCCGGTGAAACCATGGATACGCTCATGGCGGTCCGTTATGCCTCCGAGCAGGGCGCGCGCACCGTCTCGATTTGTAATACCAACGGAGCGACCATTCCGCGCGAGTCGGACGCGGTGCTCTATACTCATGCGGGCCCGGAAATCGCGGTGGCCTCCACCAAGGCCTTCTTGGCCCAGATCACCGCAGCATACCTGCTGGGGCTCTACCTGGCTCAGTTACAGAAGCAACTTTTCAGCCAGCAGATCAAGGATATTTTGGCCGAACTGGCCGAAATCCCGGCAAAGATTCACAAGGTGCTGGAAAACGCTGCGGCGGTCAAAGACTTGGCGCAACAGATGCAGCAGAACAACTCGGTGTTGTTCTTGGGTCGCAACGTGGGCTACCCGGTGGCTCTCGAGGGTGCCTTGAAACTCAAAGAGCTGGCCTATATCCATGCTGAAGGTTTTGCCGCCGGTGAGCTCAAGCATGGCCCCATCGCGTTGATCGATCAGGGCCAACCGGTGTTTGTGGTGGTGCCCTCTCCGCGGGACCGACACTCATTGCACGCCAAAGTGGTCTCCAACATTCAGGAAGTTCGCGCTCGCGGTGCAGCCACCGTGGTCGTGGCAGCCGAAGGAGACGAGAAGGTCAAGGAATTCGCCGAGCAGGTCTTCTACGTGCCGGAGACCATGCCGCTACTGATGCCACTGTTGACCGTGGTGCCGTTGCAGATCTTCGCCATGGAACTCTCAGCTGCCAAGGGCTATGACGTGGACCAGCCACGCAACCTTGCCAAAGCGGTCACCGTGGAATAACGCTCCTCTGGGGTGCCAGCAGACAGTAACACCAGGACGAACAACAGGGAACGGTAGACTGAGCACATGATCATCGGTATCGGGATAGACATGGTGGATATCAACCGCTTTGCGGGGCAACTTCGCAAAGCCCCGAAACTTAAGGAACGGTTGTTCACCCCGCCCGAACGTGAGCTCAATCTGCAATCCCTGGCCGCCCGCTTTGCCGCCAAAGAAGCCGTTGCCAAAGCGTTGGCCGCCCCGGGTGGCATGAACTGGCAACACTGCACCATCGGCGCCGAAGCATCCGGGCAACCCTACGTGGTGGTGACCGGAACGATCGCCGATATTGCTGAAGCGAAGGGCGTGCGTCGCTGGCACCTGTCCCTGTCTCACGACGGTGGCTGGGCGGCAGCCATGGTGGTCGCTGAAGGCTAAGGTCTCTCGTGAAAAAGCTCTACTTTGGAACCAGTGTCCGAAAGGCCGAGGCGCCCCTAATTGCCCGTGGCGCCTCGGCGCTTTTAATGCGCCGTGCGGCCTGGGGACTCGCGCACCACGTACTGGCCTACCTGGCGGAGACTGCTCACGGTGCGGTTTATGGGAGCCGGGTTGTGGGGCTGATCGGCAAAGGAAAGAACGGTGCTGACACCCTCTGGGCGCTGTCGATGCTGGCCGAGCGTGGGGTCTCGGTCGAGGCCATTGCGGTGCTCGGCAATCCGGAGCAGAACGCGCAGGACGCGGTGAGCGCGTTCCACCGAGCAGGGGGCCGGTTCGTCACCGCCTTGGGCCAGCGCACCGACGTGGTGATCGATGGGGTCTTGGGCACTGGCGCTTCCGGTCCTTTTTCGATGAGCGCCGTGCTGGCCCAGAGAGGTATCGATCGACCCCGTCCGGAGACCACAGTTATCGCCTGTGACATCCCCTCCGGGATCAACGCCGATACCGGACAGCTGGACGGAGACACGCTGACCGCTACCGCCACGGTCACTTTTGGGGCCACCAAAACTGGACTGTTGCTCTCGGCAGGGCACCAGCACGCCGGTCGTGTGCACACTGTTGATATCGGGTTGCAGGAGCACCTATCCTACCAACCCACGGTGTGGTGCCCGGACCCCCACGACGTCACAACGTGTTTTCCACCCCCACGGGCTACCGACTACAAATATTCCCGCGGTGTCGTTGGAATCATTGCCGGATCCGAAGCCTATCCGGGCGCGTCCCTGCTGTGTAGCCGAGCTGTGGCCAGTTGCGGAATCGGCATGGTAAACCTGATCGCCGACCCAGAAACCGTGCCGAGCCTACGACCGCTCGTACTCGGCGATCGCCCGGAAACCGTGGTCACCGCCGCACCGGTGCCCCAGGTCACCAGCCTGGTGATCGGCCCCGGGCTCGACGACACCTCAACCAGCCGGCAACGGCTCGACGAGGGGCTCGACCATGCTGTGGAACACGACCTACCGGTGGTCATTGATGCCACCGGATTAGACCTGGTGGACCAGGGGTGGCTCGACCGACTCCGTCTCGGAGGCACCAGCTCGCGGACCGCACCCACCGTGCTGACCCCGCACCTCGGGGAAATGTCGCGACTGAGCCAGAGATTCGTGGGCACTGAGGCAGTTCCGGCAACGATCGGTGGAGACAAAGACGCGCTGGCCTGGGCCACCGCGTTGGCGCAGGCAACCGGTTGCTACGTGGTGCTGAAAGCCGCCGATACCGTCGTGGCCACCCCATCGGGTCAGCGAGGACTCCACCCGGCCCAAAGCGCCGACCTCGCCACAGCCGGCACCGGCGACACCTTGGCGGGGCTGATCGCTGTCAGTTTGGCCACGGCGTGGACACGCACGAACTCGCCTGTCACCGAACACCAGGTGCTGCACCATGTGCTGGCTGCCATCCACCTCCACGGGGCCGCGGCCGTGAGCGCACGCCACGCCGGACCAGTCTCCGCCTCGGACCTAGCCCCGGCCGTTCGAGCCGTACTCGCCTCACGAGGCTAAATCCCACACATTCGGTACCGTCGCCGTAGCGGTGGTGGAATAATGGAGTCGTTATGTCTTCTGCTGAGTTCATCCCAGAGGCCCCAGACGGGCACCGGATCGCCGTGATCAATCACGCCAACCTCGCCCACAATATTCGCGTCATCAAAGACTGGGTCGCCCCGGCCCAATTGATGGCCGTCGTCAAAGCTGACGCCTACGGTCACGGGCTGATCCCCGTTGCCCGCACGGTACTCGAGGCCGGTGCCAGCTGGCTGGGCGTGGTCCTGGTCGAAGAAGCACTCCAGCTACGGGCCGCTGGCATTACCTCCCCCACCCTGGCCTGGTTGCACGCACCCGGCACGGACTTCGCCCAGGCGGTGGAACACAATATCGATTTGGGCGTCTCCGGCTGGGAGCTACCCCATATCGCCTCGGTGGCCGAACAGATGGGCACCCCCGCGAAAATTCACCTGAAAATCGACACGGGGCTGGGTCGCAACGGTTGCGTTCCCGAACAGTGGGAAGACCTGGTCAAAACCGCCGCACGGTACCAACAACAAGGACTCATCCGCACCGTCGGGGTGTTTTCCCACCTGGCGGTAGCCGATGAACCCGAACGAGAAGAAGACGTGGACGAACAGCTCCGTGTCTTCCACTGGGCCGTTGAGCGGGCCCGCACCCATGGGCTGACCATCGACCTGCGCAATATCGCCAACTCTCCGGCTATCCTGTCCCGCCCCGACACCCACCTGGATCTGGTGCGCGCCGGAGTCGCGATCTACGGGCTCAGCCCCTTCGCCGACCGCTGCGCCGAAGACCTCGGACTACGCCCGGTGATGTCCTTACGCACCCGCGTGGCCAACAATAAACCGGTGCCGAAAGGCCAAGGGGTCTCCTACGGGTACCTCTATCACACCAGCGCGCCAACCCGGCTGGCCTTGATCCCCCTGGGCTATGCCGACGGCATCCCGCGGATCGCTCGGGAAGCCCCGGTGTGGATCGACGGGACAATCTACCGCAGTTGCGGGCGCGTGGCCATGGATCAATTCGTCGTGGACTTGCATATCAGCCCCGAAGACACCGTTACTGCACCCGTCGGTGCTGAGGTGGAACTCTTCGGGGAACGCTCGGGCCTTTCCGCGGCCCACTGGGCACAGTCTGCCGGAACGATCAACTACGAGATCGTCAGCCGCATTTCCCAGCGGGTACCCCGGCAACACATCTACCCCCACGTATCGGAGGGCATCGATGGCTGAGAGCACCAAGTCCCAGGACTCCTTGGTCATCACCGTGGCTAATCGAACCGGAACCACCGCGGTAGCCCATCATCTGGCCACGCACTTGCGTGGCGGTGACGGGCTGGTGCTCACCGGAGACCTCGGTGCCGGCAAAACCACCTTCACCCAGGCCCTGGCTACCGGGCTGAAGATCACCGACCCGGTGAAATCCCCGACGTTCGTCATCGCCCACCACCACCGCAACCAGCACCCCGGACTGCCAGATTTGGTCCATGTGGATGCCTACCGGATCTCGGGCGCCGACGAGCTCGCCAGCCTCGACCTCGACACCGATCTCGAGCAGTCCGTAACCGTCATCGAATGGGGCCGTGGCCTCGCAGAGGCCCTGTTCGCCACTACCGGCTGGCTCGAACTAGACTTTCAGCGCTGTGGGACCCCGGATCCCACTGCACCGATGGTGACCGACTTTTCCGAGGCAGACGACCACGACGAATCTCGCCGGATCGTTGTCTGCGACCACCACAGCCGTTTTCACCTTGCCGAGCTGATTCCTGATCACCCAGCCGTCGTCTTCGAGGAATCGACTGGCCCCGACCAACCCTAAGGTGGGATACTCCCGTATGTACTATCTCGCTGTTGATTGCGCTGCCGGAGCCTCGGTAGCGATCGTCACCGGGCACGACACCATCGCCACCCGGCACACCGAGGACACACGGAGCCACTCCGAAGTTTTGGCTGGCTATGTGGCGGAAGTGCTCGAGGAAGCCAGCCTGGGGGTCCAGGACCTTCAGGCGGTCTTCGCTGGGGTGGGCCCCGGCCCCTTCACCGGACTGCGCGTCGGTGTGCTCACCGCCGCCACCCTGGCTGATAGCTGGGGCATTCCCTGCTATGGGGTGATGAGCTTGGATGCGCTCGCCGAACAGGCTGTGGCACCACTGTGGCGTGAGGGGTACGAAGAACTGGTGGTCGCCACCGATGCCCGCCGACACGAGGTGTACTGGGCCCACTACGAGCTGATCGGGGGACAATCCCAGCGCCTGCACGGCCCCTTTGTCACCTCCGCCGAAGACGTCACCCGGTTGCCGGTTGTCGGCGCCGGAGCCGGGCTGTACCCTGACGCTCTGCACGCCGTGCCCGGATGGGACCGGGCTCAGCCGCTGGCAGAATTCCTGGGGCACTACGGCATCCGGGCACTCCGCCGTGGCCGTGGGCTCGAAGCGGTTACACCGATGTACCTGCGCGGTCACGACGCCCACATCCCGGCCGCAATGCGCCACGGGTGATCCCGATGACTATTGCCTACCGACTGCGTCAGATGACAGCCGAGGACATCCCCGCCGTGCATGCGCTGGAACGAGAACTGTTCCCTCTGGATGCCTGGCCGGCTTCCTTCTTCCACGACGAACTGGCCGCCACCACCCCACCGGAGCAAGGCGGGACCCGAGCCTATCGGGTTGCGGTCACCACCGGCGAACCAACAGAGCAGGTCGTCGGTTACGCGGGGTTGATGTGTGTGCTACCCCTGGCCGATATCCAAACTATCGCGGTAGCAGAATCCGTTCGTCGCCAGGGTATCGGGACCGCCCTGATGCAGTGGATGCTTGACGAATCCCAGCAATGTGGCGCCACCGACCTGCTCTTAGAGGTACGTGCCGATAACCCCGGCGCTCAACAGCTCTACCAACAGTTGGGATTTGAGCACATTTCAACCCGCCCGCACTACTACCCGCCCGGAGTCGATGCCTTGGTGATGCGTAAAATACTGCCCAACACCCCGACCCACGACGACCCGAAAGCGCGTTCATGACCTTCCCGACACATCCTGTGACCATGCCGACCGAACGGGCACCGCTGGTGCTCGGCATCGAATCCTCGTGTGATGAAACCGGTGTGGGCATTGTGCGCGGTCGAGAATTGCTGGCCCACCAGGTGGCCTCCTCGATGGACGAACACGTTGCCTTCGGCGGGGTGATCCCCGAGATCGCCGCCCGTGCCCACGTCACCGAATTCCTGCCCGTCTTCCATGCGGCCCTCGAGGAAGCCCAGGTGAGCCCCGAGGACGTGGACGCCATCGCAGTCACCGCCGGACCCGGACTTGCCGGAGCGTTGATGGTCGGTGTCGCCGGGGCTAAAGCGCTGGCGGTGGCTTATCGTAAGCCACTATATGGAATCAACCATCTGGTGGCCCACATCGGGGTCGGCTTTCTCCATCAAGCCCACACCGACGACGTGCCAGCACGCCACAGTCGTTTCGGCTCCGAGGACTCGGAGGCCCTGGGAGCGTTACTGGTCTCCGGTGGTCACACCGAAATTCTGCAGGTCACCTCCTTGGCCCACAACGTCGAGCTGCTGGGTAGTACCATCGACGACGCCGCCGGTGAGGCCTACGATAAGGTCTCCCGGCTACTAGGCACCGGATACCCCGGTGGGCCAGTCATCGACCGACTTGCTGCAGAAGGCGATCCCACCGCGTTTCGGTTCCCACGTGGCTTGACCGCCCCTAAATTCGTCGGTAGCGCCGAAGAGCCTGGCCCGCACCGCTACGATTGGTCCTTCTCCGGACTAAAAACCGCGGTTTCTCGGGCTGTGGAGCAGTTCCGCGCTCGCGGAGACCAGGTGCCGGTGGCCGATATCGCCGCCTCTTTTCAGGAAGCCGTCGTAGACGTGATCACCTCGAAAGCGGTCCTGGCTTGTCAAGAGCACGGCATCGACCACGTGCTTCTGGGCGGGGGAGTAGCCGCCAATTCGCGATTGCGCGACCTCTTGGCCCAGCGGTGCGAGCAAGCCGGTATCTCGCTGACCATCCCGCCGGTTGGGCTCTGCACCGATAACGGCGCCATGGTGGCAGCCCTGGGTGCGCATCTCGTCTCGGCCGGGGTGGCTCCCTCCGGTCTGGACTTCTCCGCCAACCCGAGCCAACCAGTCGACCAGATTAGCGTCTAACCCCAGTTGAGCAGTGAATGCTCGGTGCGACCGGCCGCATCCAACACCACGTGGGCTAGATCCGCAACATCCGGGGCGCGCCCCGGGTCTCCTCGCTGAGCAATCTGGCGTTGTTGCGCCGCCGGGCCCCCGGATCGAATCAAATCCTCCACCCAGCCTAGCTGCGTGTGACAACCCAGCCGATGGGCAACAGGCTCCAACCGGTTGATGGTCTCCATGAGGTGTTCGGTGACCAGCTGTTCATCCCCGGCGGCATTGATAATCACGATCGCATCCAGCCCGTACCGGGCAGCCCGCCATTTATTCTCCTGAACAAACCAGGGTGCCATAATCTCCACCGGGGCGTACCGGTCTGACTCAGGGGTGATCACTTCAGCCACCAAACACTGGGTCAACGCTGCCAACGCACCGATCTCTTTCAGCGTCGAGACCCCGTCGCAGATCCGCATTTCCACGGTGCCCAAACGGGGCACCGGGCGAACGTCCCACCGGCACTCGGTGACATCGTCGACCATCCCGATTTTGATCAGATCGCTGACCACCGACTCGAACCCGGACCACTGCTCAAACTGGAAAGGAAGTCCTGAGGTTGGTAGCTGTTGGAAAATCAAGGTCCGTTGGGAGACATATCCGGTATCTTGAGATTCCCAATACGGGCTGGAGGCTGACAATGCCAATAAGTGTGGGTAGTAGTTAATCAGCTGGTTGATCGCCGGCATCGCCGCATCAGTACTCGGTAACCCAACATGCACATGGACCCCGTAGATCACCATCTGCTGGCCCCACCACTGGGTGCGGTCTAGCATCCGCTGATAACGCTGCTGAGGAGCCACCGTTTCCTGTCGTGGCGACGCGAAGGGGTGAGTGCCCTGCGAATACAACAGCAGGTTCTCGGCCTGAGCGTGCTTGAGAGCTTCTCGCCCAGCGGCAGCCAGCTGGTCTAATCCCTGGTCAACGGTACGGCACACACCAGTGATGAGCTCAATGGTGTTGAGCATAAACTCACCGGAGACCAAATAGGGTCGTTGCTCAGAGGGTGCCACCACCCGGTCAACGATCCGATCGCTCAGAGGTTGTAGTACTCCGGTCTGGCGATCAACCAGCCCCAACTCCCACTCAATTCCCAGTGTTGCGGGTTCAGACGGTGCGAAGGGTAGATGCATCAGCGGTACTTGAGCCTTTCCCGAGCGGTAACAATACCGATGATTTTAGCCAGTGCATCAGCCGGTATCCCAGTTGTGGCCTGGTGCGACATGCCGGGCTGACATCGTTCGACATATTCTGCCCACCAACCACGCTCGGTAGCTCCATGTCATTCCCTCCACAGCCACCCGGCGAGAGTGTTTTATGCCACACGACAGGTGCGGACGAAAAGAAAGCCTGCGGTTTTTCTGGCGAAATGGCTCGATGGCGCTGAGATAACGATGAGTGAATGGCGAATATCTGGCAGGTAACGGTGGACGAATTGGCAATGCTCTAGTAGCGTAAATGAAGTTAGGTAAGCCCAGCCTTTTGAAAGGGTCCCACCCTGAGGCTTGCGAACACTCACCAAATACTCAATTGGAGTTCAAGAATGCAGAATAAGACTCGCACTCGTCTGGGCGTCATGGCCTTCGTGACCGCCGCAACCCTGGGATTAACCGCCTGTGGTGGCACCGAGTCGGCCAACGATAACGGTGGCAATTCGGAACAGGACGGTAGTGCTACTGCTACCGAGGTCACCGACATGGGTGGCAACACGGTGGAGTTGCCCGAAAACCCTGAATCCATTGTGGCCACTGATAACCGGATCTTTGGGACCCTGGCTGACTGGGATATTGAGCTCTCGGCAGCACCGGTGGATCTGATGCCCGATACCGAGACCCTGAAGCCCTACCGCGAGAACGAGGACATCCTCAATATCGGAAACCACCGTGAACCGGACTTCGAACAGGTCACCGCTGCCGCACCGGATCTGATTTTGAACGGTCAACGTTTCGATCAGCACACTGAAGCCATGCAGGAAGCTGCTCCCGATGCAACCATGGTGGACACCAACATTGTCTCCTCCCCCGTTGACCGCGAAGGTCAGGAACAAGAAGGCTTCCGTGACGTCGCTGACCAGTATCGGGAGCTGACCACTTTGCTGGGCGAGATCTTCGGGCGTGAGCAGGACGCCGAGCAGATTGTCGATGACTTCGACGTGGCCATCGACAATGCACAAGCCGCCTACGATGAGGACTGGACCGTAGCCGGGCTGATCACCTCCGGTGGGGACATCAACTACTCAGCTCCGACCACCGGTCGGGCCGTGGGCCCGGTCTATGACATCATCGGGCTGACTCCAGCTCTGGACCAAGACGGTTCCGCTAACCACCAAGGTGACGACATTTCCGTGGAAACCATCGCCCAAGCCAACCCCGACTGGCTGATTGTTCTGGACCGCGACGCAGGTACCAGCGCCCGTGACGAAGAGGGGTATTCCTCGGCTGAAGAACTCATTGAAGAGTCCGAAGCCTTGGCTGACGTCACCGCGGTGAAAGAAGATCAGGTCATCTACATGAGCCCTGATTTCTACACTGCCGAAGACATTCAGCACTATACCGAGCTGTTCAACCAGATGTCTGAGGCCTTTGAAGACGCTGGTGGGGCTGAAAACTAATCCCGACCTGGCCGAGCAGGTGGCCTGTCCCGTCGCACCGATGGGGCAGGCCATTTCGTGGCCGAAGTGAGGAGACATGTCAGAGACGATCTCCCGGAACAGGGCCCCGTCCCGTTCCGAGACATCTACACCACCAACCAGTGGCCCCACAGCTCACCGGTCAATCTGGCACACCATGTGGCCCTTAGCCCTCGGCGTTCTGGTCACCCTCGGGCTGGTGATCGCATCATTGTTCATCGGCGTCTACGACCTGAGCCAAGAGGGTGGACGGCAGATGTTTTTCATTACCCGGCTGCCACGCACCCTGGCACTGATCCTGGCCGGTGCCGCCATGTCGGTGGCCGGACTGGTCATGCAACTGATGACTCAAAACCGGTTCGTTGAGCCCTCCACCACCGGAACCATTGAGTGGGCCGGTCTGGGGTTGATGCTCACCTGGCTGCTACTACCCGAACCGACCCTGATGATGCGTATGGTCGGAGCGATCCTCTTTGCCTTTATCGGTACCATCGTCTTCTTCCTCTTCCTGCGGCGCGTGGCGCTGAAATCATCACTCATTGTGCCCATCGTTGGCATCATGCTCGGTGCTGTGGTGGGATCCTTCTCCACCTTCATCGCGTTGCAATACGACATGTTGCAGAACCTGGGCATCTGGTTTGCCGGATCCTTCACCTCGATCGTGCGAGGACGCTACGAGCTACTGTGGATTGTCGCGATCGTATTGGTGCTGATCTTTCTGACAGCCGACCGCTTCACCGTGGCCGGACTCGGTGAAGAAGTTGCCACCAACGTCGGTTTGAACTACCGGCTGGTGCTCTTTACCGGTATTGCTCTGGTGGCCGTGACCACTGGTGTGGTCACCGTGATCGTCGGAGCGTTACCGTTTTTGGGCCTGATCGTGCCCAATATCGTCTCGTTGTTCCGTGGAGATAACCTGCGCTCAAACCTGCCGTGGGTGTGTCTGGTCGGCATCTGTGTGGTGACCGTCTGCGACATCATTGGTCGCACCATCATCATGCCGTTCGAGATTCCTGTCTCGATGATCCTGGGTGTCCTGGGAGCGACCGTGTTCGTCTACCTGCTGGTCAGGAGGCGCACGCGTGTTTAAAACTCCGCAGGCCCCGCAACGACATCGGGCGAAAACCGGGTCCTTTGTCACCGCACGGCACCGCAAGCGTTACTTCATCCTGGTGGCCTCACTGATCGTGTTATCCCTGCTGACGACGATGGGAATGCTCACCTACGGTATTCCGGTCCCGTTCGGGCACAAGGGGTTCTGGCTGATTGTCGAATCGCGGTTGTCGACCATCGTGGTGATGATGCTGGTCGCCACCTGCCACGCGATGGCCACCGTCTCCTTCCAGACAGCCACCGCCAACCGGATCGTGACCCCCTCGATCCTGGGGTTCGAATCCCTCTATGTGGCGATCCAAACCGCCTTAGTGTTTTTCTTCGGTATCGCCGGTGCAGCGATCGGCCGGGGCCTGGTGCCCTTTATCCTCCAAATGGTGCTGATGGTCGGACTCGCCTCACTGCTCTACGGCTGGCTACTCTCCGGCCGATTTTCCAACGTGCACATCATGCTGCTGGTTGGTGTCGTGATCGGTGGCGGGCTGAGCTCCCTGTCGGCCTTTATGCAACGGATGCTGGACCCCAATGAATTCGATGTGCTCTCGGCACGCACCTTCGGCAATCTCGCCAACGCCAACACCGACTTCTTACCGGTCGTCATCCCACTTGTCATCGTCGTCGCGTTTCTGCTCTTACGCCGAGCCAACCGGCTCAACGTCCTCAGCCTCGGCAAACCGGTGGCTGAAAACCTGGGGCTGGTCCACCGACACGAGGTGATGAAAACCCTGCTGCTGGTCTCGATCCTGATGGCGGTGACCACCTCGTTGGGGGGGCCGATGACCTTCCTGGGGTTCTTGATCGCCGCGATGGCCTATAGCTTCACCGACACCTACGATCACAAGCGCATCTTCCCGGTGGCCATATTGCTCGGCTATGTGGTGTTAACCGGAGCGTACTTCGTGTTGCGCAATATCTTTTATGCTCAAGGGGCGGTGACCGTGATCATTGAAATGATCGGTGGCTTGGTGTTCCTGGTCGTGATCATGAGAAAGGGGCGACTGTGATTCAGATCAGCAATATCGCCAAAAAATACTCAGAAGACGCTGAGATCGGCCCCATCGACTTAGCAATCCCAGCCGGGCAAGTCACCGCGTTGGTAGGCCCCAATGGTGCCGGTAAGTCCACGCTATTGACCATGATCGGACGGCTTCAGCAACCTGATACCGGCTGGATTACCGTCGCCGGTCAGGACGTGCACAAGGTGCCCTCGGCTCAAATCGCCACAACGCTGGCCATCCTGCGTCAGGAGAATCATTTCATCACCCGTCTTACCGTCCGCCAACTCGTCGGTTTTGGTCGTTACCCTCACTCGAAAGGGCGACTCACCGTCGACGACGAACGCGCCATCAATGAGGCGTTGGAATTTCTCAATCTGGTCACCCTCCAGGACCGGTACCTCGATGAGCTGTCGGGCGGTCAGCGCCAACGCGCCTATGTGGCGATGGTGATGGCCCAAGAAACCGACTACCTCTTACTCGATGAGCCGCTGAACAACCTGGATATGTCCCACTCGGTGCACATGATGCACCAACTGCGCCGAGCCTGCGATGCCCTGGGTCGCACCGTGGTGATCGTGCTCCACGACATCAACTTTGCCGGCCGGTACGCCGATCATATTGTCGCGATGAAAAACGGCCAGATTTCTCATGCCGGCCCCACCGCAGAGATTATGCAACCCGAGGTACTCACCGAGATTTTCGGCACCACGGTCCGTATTATCGACGATCACGACGGCCCGGTGGCGGTCTACTTCTAGGACCAGTTTTCGGCGGGGTGCGGTCAGGACTGCTCGGCCGGTTCGACGACGAGCGCCACTCGAGAGTTACCGATCCGGGTCAGGACAAAGGTCGCCTGATGGCCACCGGCCTTGGTTTTCTTGCGAGTTTTCGCCGTACCTGCCATCAGCATCCGACGAAGCTGCTCAGGGGTGACGTCCACTCCACGCTTTTTAATATCAAGGCGAGAGATCCCGTGTTCGGCGATCCAGGCCCTGAGCTTTTTCAGATGATAGGGCAGAACCTCCACAACCCGATAAGCGGTCGCAAAGTCGCTGTCGACCAGGTGATCGGAACAGAAATAAGCGATGTGCTGATCGAGCAACCAGCTGGGAGAGTCTTGCGCGGTGGCCCCAAACTCCCGAGCCATCAACTCGCGGATCAGCCCCGAACGGATCACCGCGCCATCGGGTTCGTAGAGATAGCCACCCACACTGGGAGTAGGACGGACCTCTACCTTGGGATCGTCACCGAACTCCCGATCCGAGGTGAACTCAGCACTACCGTGGGCGGTCGTCACCAAGGCGGCTCGGCGCACCCGGGGACGGGCAAGATCATTGAACCACAGGGCTACCTCCACTACCGACCCGTGATCCGAGACCCACTGGGCCTCGGCGGTGGTGGGAATGGAGTCATGGGCGAGACCGGGACCGAGCTTGACCCCGACGGCGTGTCCGGCATCGGCGAGCCGTTCGACAAAGGACAAGGGGGGAGAGAAAGACTCCGGATCGAAAATCCGGTGGGCGGATTCGGCGGTGGAGACTTCACGTCGGGCCGGGTCCAACCACAGCCCGGCTCCCGAAAGCTGCTCGGCATGATCGGCGACCCAGGTCTCGACCTCGGCGGCGATCACCTCAGCGTGCGGGAACGGCGTCAAATTCAAGGTGGCCACCGCCGCGGTGATGTCGTCGACCTCCACCGCGGTGACCTGCAAATCGATCGCCGCAAAAGCCATGGCATCGCCGCCGATCCCACATCCGAGATCAATCACGTGCTGGATGCCGTGGGCCTGAAAACGGCGGGCATGGTGGGCCGCCACGCCCAGGCGGGTGGCCTGCTGTAACCCATCAGTGGTGAAGAACATGTGCTGGGCGAACTCGCCGAACTTTGCGTGGGCTTTTTCGCGCAACTTCAGCTGGGTGAGCACTGCGGCAGCGAGCGTGGAGTCCACGCCGTCCCGGCGCAGTTGCGTCGCTAACTGCAGGGGATCTTCACGGTGATAACTCGTCTCGGTGGTGAGCTTATCGAGCAGAGCGCGACCGGCCGGAGAGAGCAGTTGCGCCCAGGTTTCGGCGTTTTCAGCAGTGGGTTGGTGTGTTGGCACGATGTTCACGTTACCGCCTGCTCCTCTCTGAGCAGAACAGGCTGGCACTCATCTTGACCGAGTGCTAATCACAGAATAGAGTCGAGTTAGCACTCGAACAGTGAAGGTGCTAAATGCCAGACGCCATCCGGCACCCGCGACGACGGTTGGCTCGCCCGGCGCAAAAACCTTGATTCAGTTCACGAAAAACGTGACAAAGAACTACAGGAGAGTTTGATTATGGCAGTTTCCATCAAGCCCCTTGAGGACCGCATTGTCGTCCAGCCGCTGGAAGCCGAGCAGACCACCGCTTCCGGTTTGGTCATTCCCGATACCGCACAGGAGAAGCCACAGGAAGGCACCGTCGTGGCCGTTGGTCCCGGTCGTATCACCGATAGTGGCGAGCGCGTCTCCGTCGACGTCAACGAAGGCGACGTCGTGCTGTTCTCCAAGTTCGGTGGCACTGAGGTTAAGTACAACGGCGAAGAGTACCTGGTGCTCTCCGCACGTGACGTGCTGGCTGTTGTCACCAAGTAAGTCTGCTCAGTCGCTGATCATTCACTGACAGAACAGATTGAGTGAAAAGACTGTCCTGAAATAACCGGAAGGAGAACAGATGGCCAAGAAGCTACTGTTCAATGACGATGCTCGCCGTGCACTGCAGGCCGGTATCGATCGTCTGGCCGACACTGTGAAGGTCACTTTGGGGCCCAAGGGTCGCAACGTCGTGCTCGACAAGGCATTCGGCGCCCCGAACATTACTAACGATGGTGTCTCGATCGCTCGCGAAGTCGAGCTGGAAGACTCCTACGAAAACATGGGCGCCCAGCTGGCTAAAGAAGTTGCCACCAAAACTCAAGACATCGCTGGTGACGGTACCACCACCGCCACTGTGCTGGCTCAGGCTCTCGTCAATGAGGGTATGCGCTTGGTGGCTGCCGGCGCTGCCCCGAACGAAGTCAAGAAGGGCATCGAGCAGGCCGTGGCTGTTGTGGAACAGCGTCTGCTGGACAACGCCAAGGACGTCACCGACAAGAACCTGGCTCAGGTGGCGGCTATTTCCGCTGGCGACGACGAAGTCGGTGAACTGCTGGCTCGCGCTTTCGATGCAGTGGGCACTGACGGTGTGATCACCATCGAAGAATCCTCCACCACCTCGACCGATCTGGATATCACCGAAGGTATGCAGTTCGATAAGGGCTACCTCTCGCCCTACATGGTCACCGATACTGACCGTCAGGAAGCGGTACTGGAGAACCCCTATATCCTGATCACCCAGTCCAAGATTTCCAACGTCCAGGAATTCCTGCCCCTGTTGGAGAAGGTCCTCAACGAGAAGAAGCCGTTGATGATCATCGCCGAAGACGTCGACGGTGAGGCACTATCCACCCTGGTGGTCAACAAGATCCGCGGGACACTCAATGCTGTGGCCGTGAAGGCTCCGGGCTTCGGTGATCGTCGCAAGGCCATGTTGCAGGATATCGCGATCCTCACCGGTGGTCAGGTGGTCTCCGAAGATCTCGGTATGAAGCTGGACCAGGTTGGCCTGGAAGTCCTGGGTAGCGCCCGTCGAGTGACTGTGACCAAGGACAACACCACCATCGTGGAAGGTGCTGGCTCCGATGCTGACGTGGAAGCGCGCGTGGCTCAGATCAAGTCCGAAATCGATGCCACCGATTCCGACTGGGATCGCGAGAAGCTCCAGGAACGCTTGGCTAAGCTCGCCGGCGGTGTCGGTGTGATTAAGGTTGGTGCAGCCACTGAGGTCGAGGTCAAGGAGCGTAAGGCTCGGATTGAAGACGCTGTCTCCTCGACCCGTGCCGCCCTGGAAGAAGGCATTGTCGCCGGCGGTGGTACCGCGCTGATCAACGCACTGAAGGCTCTGGATGACAACGCCGAGCTGGACCAGCTCACCGGCGACCGGGCCGCCGGCGTCGGTGTGGTTCGTCGCGCTCTGGTGCAGCCGTTGCGCTGGATTGCTGAGAACGCCGGCGAGGACGGCTACGTCATTATCTCTCAGGTCGCTGAGCTGGAAGCCAACGAGGGCTTTAACGCCAAGACCGGCGAATTCGGCAACCTGTTGGAGCAGGGCATCATCGACCCGGTGAAGGTGACCCGTTCAGCTTTGCAGAACGCAGCCTCCATTGCTGGTCTGGTGCTGACCACTGAAACCCTGGTCGCCGACAAGACCGACGAAGACGAAGACGAGGACTAATCACCGGCGCTGACCGTGCTGATGCGTCCTGACATCTTCAGTGTGGCCCCGCCTGAATTGGCGGGGCCACACGTGTTTTTTCCGGCGTGTCGTGAGTGTGCCCGTCAGAATGGTGATGTGTTGAGCAGTGATTCCCAGATCACGTAAACTGACGGTGATGCCGTTGAGCGCAGGCGGGAGAATCTCATTCGGTGGCAACACCGGAGGAGGTACCGAAGGAGTAACACCCCCAAGAATCTCTCAGGTCACAGAATCGCTTGTGTTAGGCAACTCTGGAAAGTAGCCCTGAGTCACTCAGGTCTCACCGACGGTGCAAAACCGGACCCGGTCCCGACCGAGTGCGGCTAAAACTCTCAGGTCTTGAACAGAGCGGGGACACGACTACCGGTCGTGGGCCACCGACAGCACAATGAGAGGTACTCCGATGAGCTCATTTATCACCCGTCATCTCGGACCCACCGCACAAGATGTCCAGACCATGCTCGACACAGTCGGCTATGCCTCCGTTGAGGATCTAGTCGACGCCGCCGTTCCCGAAGACATTCGGATTACCGAGCCGCTGAACCTGCCCGCCCCGCTCAGCGAAGAACAGGCGCAGGATCGCCTGCGGGAGATGGCCGGTAAAAACCAGGTGAAAACCCAGATGATCGGGCAAGGTTTCTACAACACCTTCACCCCGGCAGTCATTCGTCGCAACGTGGTGGAGAATCCGACCTGGTACACCGCCTACACTCCCTACCAGGCCGAAATCTCCCAAGGCCGGTTGGAAGCATTGTTGAACTTCCAAACCATGGTGATGGACCTGACCGGGTTGGAGTTGGCCAACGCCTCCCTGCTGGATGAAGCTTCCGCCGCCGCCGAAGCGATGCTGATGATGCGCCGTGCCAATCGGAAGAAATCCAAAGGCATCATCCTGGTCGACGAAAACATCTTCCCGCAGACCCTCTCGGTAGTGACCTCTCGGGCTACCATGGTGGACCTGGAGATCGACATTCGTGACCTCTCCAACCCTGACAACGTCACCGACAATCTGCCGGAAGAAGGCCTGTGTGGCATCATCCTGCAGCAACCCGGCAATAACGGTGGGGTCCGTGACCAGTCCGAGGTGATTGCCACCGCCAAAGAAGCCGGCGGATTCGTGACGGTCATCGCTGACTTGCTGGCCTTGACCCTGATTACCCCTCCCGGTGAGCAAGGCGCTGACATTGCGGTGGGTAACACCCAGCGGTTCGGTGTGCCCCTGTTCTACGGTGGTCCGCACGCGGCTTATATGGCGGCTCGTGCCGGGCTGGAGCGTTCCTTGCCGGGCCGTCTGGTGGGTGTTTCCACTGATGACGCCGGAACCCCGGCCTACCGTTTGGCCCTACAAACCCGCGAACAGCACATTCGACGCGACCGGGCGACCTCCAATATCTGCACCGCGCAGGCACTGCTGGCGGTCACTGCCTCCATGTACGCCGTCTACCATGGCCCGGCCGGGTTGCGGAAGATTGCCTCCGAGGTGCATGCCAAGGCCCGCGTGCTCGGCGAGGCCCTTACCTCGGCCGGACTAAACCTGGCCACCACCAGCTATTTTGACACTCTCGTGGTCGACACCGGCTCCGAAGCCCAAGCCGAGCAGGTCATCAGCCAGGCCCTGGACGCCGATATCAACTTGCGCCACGTGGATGCGACCCGCGTGGGTGTGTCCGTGGATGAGACCACCACCATTGCGCACCTGGAAGCGGTTGCCAAGGCTTTTGGCGCCGAGCTTCCGGCCAGCGCTACACGCGAGCTGGACGAAGTTTCCTACGAGATCGCCGATGTGGTGGATTCTTCCCTCGTGCGTACCAGCGACTACCTGACCCACCCGACCTTCAACACCATCCACTCCGAAACACAGATGATGCGCTACCTGCGCAGCTTGGCGGATAAAGACCTGGCGCTGGACCGGACCATGATCCCATTGGGATCGTGCACCATGAAGCTCAACGCCGCTACGGAAATGGAATCTATCACCTGGCCCGAATTTGCCAGCATTCACCCTTACGTTCCGGCCGATCAGGCCGCCGGCTGGCGCGAGCTCATTGCAGAACTGGAAGACTGGCTGGCGGAGATCACCGGATACGCTGCCGTCTCGGTCCAGCCCAACGCTGGCTCGCAGGGTGAATACGCTGGTCTGATGGCGATCCGCAACTACCACATCGCTCAGGGTGATCAACAGCGTCGTCTGTGCTTGATTCCGGCCTCGGCCCACGGCACCAACGCTGCCTCAGCAGTGTTGGCCGGACTGACCGTCAAGGTGGTCAAAACCGCCCCCGATGGCTCGATCGACATGGAAGATCTGGACAGCATCCTGGAGAAGTCCGGGGATCAGGTCGCTGCGATCATGATCACCTACCCCTCCACCCACGGCGTGTATGAAACCCAGGTGCGCGCGGTGTGCGCGAAGATCCACGACGCCGGCGGTCAGGTCTACCTTGACGGCGCCAACCTCAACGCGCTGATGGGGCTGGCCAAGCCCGGCCAATTTGGTGGCGATGTTTCCCACCTGAACCTGCACAAGACCTTTTGTATCCCGCACGGTGGTGGTGGCCCCGGTGTGGGGCCCATCGGGGTGGGGGAGCACCTGGTGGATTTCTTGCCCGGTGACCCGCTGGCAGACGACGGTGCCCACGATCTGACAGCCCGCGGTGGCAATCCCGTGGTGGCCACCATCTTCGGTTCCGCCGGCGTGTTGCCCATCTCCTGGGCCTATATTGCGATGACCGGTGCTGAAGGACTTAAGGCCTCATCGCAGACTGCCATCCTCAACGCCAACTACTTGGCACGTCGGATCCACGAGGACTTTCCGATCCTGTTCACCGGAGACAACAACCTGGTCGCGCACGAATGTATCATCGACGTCCGCGAGCTCACCAAGGACTCCGGGATTACTGTCGAAGACCTGGCTAAGCGCTTGATCGACTTCGGCATCCATGCCCCGACCCAGGCTTTCCCGGTTCCGGGCACACTGATGATCGAGCCGACCGAGTCCGAGTCGCTGGACGAGATCGAGCGTTTTCTGGCGGCGATGCATGCCATGCGTGAAGAGATTCAGGAAGTCATTGACGGCAAGGTGGCCGCCGAGGATTCGGTGCTCCGTCGGGCACCGCACACCCAGGATGCTGTGATCAGCTCCAGCTGGGATCGGGCCTACTCGGTCGAACAAGCCGCCTTCCCGGTTCCCGAGTTGCGTCGTGGTAAGTACTTCGCGCCGGTGGGACGCATCGATGGTGCGGCCGGTGACCGCAACCTGGTGTGTTCCTGCCCGCCCATTGAAGCCTTTGAGGTATCCGGCGACGACCAACAGCAGGGGGAGTAAAGCCATGACTGAACAGCTAAAAACGAGTGCACTGTACGAGACGCACCAGCAAACCGGTGCCAAGTTCACCGATTTCGCCGGTTGGGACATGCCACTGCGTTATGACTCCGAGCGTGTGGAGCATCAAGCGGTGCGCACTCATGCCGGTATCTTTGATCTGTCGCATATGGGTAACCTGCTGATCTCCGGTCCCAGCGCTGTGGAGTTGCTCAATAGCTCGCTAGCTGGAAACTTCGCCCCGATGGCTATCGGCCGGGCCAAATACACCCTGGCTCTGACCGAATCCGGTGGCATTGTGGACGACATGATCGTCTACCGGCTGGGCGAGGACCGTTTCATGGTGGTCCCCAACGCCGCGAACGTGGACCCGGTCCGCGACCAGATCGCTGGCGTCAACCAGGGGCTAGCGCAGCCAGCTGAACTCGTCGATACCACCGAGCACACCGCAATCATTGCTGTGCAGGGCCCGGCCGCAGAACAGATCGTCGCCAGCGTGCTCACCGACTTGATCGATGAACACGCCGCCAGCGTCGTAACCGAGCTGGGATATTATCGTTGCGCTCGCTGGGAGATTGACAACCTGGGCGAACTGGTGGTGGCCCGAACCGGCTACACCGGGGAAGATGGCTTTGAACTGTTCTTGGATGCCACCCAGGCGGTGAGCCTGTGGGAGAAACTTCGGGCAGCTGATGAGCAACTACTACCCTGTGGGCTGGCGTGTCGCGACTCGTTGCGCCTGGAAGCCGGGATGCCACTCTACGGTCACGAGCTGACCGAGCACACTACTCCGGCGGAAGCCGGGTCGCTGGGCGTGGTCTCGGCCAAAAAGACCGAAGACTTCCCGGGGCGTGCCGCGGTAGATGCCGACCGGGAGAACGAGGCGACCCCGGTCCGAGTGCTGATTGGCTTGCAAGGAACCGGTCGACGCGCTGCCCGCGAAGGGGCGCACCTGCTGGACGAGCAGGGACAGCCCATCGGAGAAGTGAGCTCCGGTCAGCTGTCGACTACCCTGGGATATCCGATCGCACTGGCCTATATCCAGGCACCGGCCCCGGAACCAGGTACAGTGCTCACTGTGGACATTCGCGGTAAACAGCACGAGTTCACCGTGGTGCCCCTGCCCTTCTACCAGCGTAACCGGTGACCCGGTATATCGTCTCAGTAGCTTCCAGAAACAGCTTCCATCAACCCACCACAAAGTAAAGGACACCTGCGATGCCCGCAATCCTGTCAACCCTGAAATATTCCGCCGAACACGAGTGGATCGATGAGTCCAGCCCGGTGAAAGTCGGTGTCACCGAGTTCGCGACCGAACAGCTCGGCGACATTGTGTTCGTGGACCTGCCACAGGTTGGTGATGAGGTCACCGCCGGTGAGGTCTGCGGTGAGCTCGAGTCCACCAAATCGGTGTCTGATCTGTACTCTCCAGTGAGCGGGACCGTGGCTGCCATCAATGAGGAGGTCGTGGACGACCCCGAGTTGGTGAATCAGGACCCCTACGGTAAGGGTTGGCTGTTCAGCGTGGAGGTCACCGAAAATGGTCCTCTGTTGGATGCTCAGGCCTACGCCGAGGAATTCGACGTCGAGGTGACGGAGGGCTAACGCCCAAAAATCTGTCGAATCGCCTCATCGATGGTCTCGGCGCGGAACCGGTAGCCAGAAGCTAACGCCTTCTCGGCACTCAACCGCGCCGAGGCCATTGCTAATTCACGGTTGCCTTGTCGCCCCAACACCAGCGCCGGCGCCCACCCGGGGGTGGGTAGGCGTGTGGGCCGGGTGATCACCTCGCCGAGGACCTCGGCGAATTCGCGTTGCTGGACAGGCGCCGGGGCGACTGCATTGAGGGGGCCAGTGATGCTATCGTGCGTCACCGCCCAAACATACAGCTGGATCAGATCATCGAGCCCGATCCAGGGCATCCACATGGTTCCCGGACCCAACGGGCCTCCCGCGCCGGCAAAATACAGGGGCAATTGCGTGGCCAGTAAACCGCCACGAGCTGAGAGTACGAGGCCGGTGCGCATCGCCACGGTGCGGATCCCCAGATCTTCGGCCTCACGGGCAATGCCTTCAACCTGACGGCACACAGCCGCTAAGAAATCGTCACCGCTGGGATGATCTTCGGTAATCGGCTCAGCCACCAGAGACAGCGGGGAGGCGTCGTGACCATAGAACCCCGAGGCCGAAGCCGTAATAAAACTGGCTGGAGCACGAGTGGTACGTTTCATGGCCGCGACCAGCGTGGAGTTGGTCTGCACCCGGGAGGCAAAGATCGCGTTGCGATGCTTTTCGGTCATCACGCCCACGATCGATGCACCGGCGAGATTAATGACCGCATCCGCGTCCTCGAGCACCTCCGAGTCCAGCTGATGCCGAGCAGGATCCCAACTGAACCGGTCCTCATCGAGCCGACGCGATTCACCACGACGGCGCTGTAACCGAATGACCCGGTGACCAGCGGCGGTTAGCAGGGCCACCAACTGGGTACCCACCAGACCCGAGGCGCCGGCGATCACGATAGTCAACGGCGTGCTCAACGCGAGATCGGTGTGGAAATTCAGGTCGCCGGCCACGACCCGGGAGCGGTGGCGGAAAACGCGTTCCAGTTGCTCTTCAAATTCCTCGCGCAGTCGCAGCACCTCCCGGAGATCACCGGGAAACTCGTAGGTGATTTCATCGCAGACCAGAGTCTCCTCGGTGCCACTGGGCACAAACCGGTGGATGTGTTCCCAGGATGCTAAGGGTCCGGACACCATCTCGTCCGTGAAGGATACTCCCGGCTCTAACGTGGTGTGTTCCGCCACCCAGCTGGTACCCACCGGCGTGAGATGCTGCAGCCCCGGCACCATTGAGACCACCGCATCGACCCACGGTGCCCCGTGCACCAGGTGAGTTCGCGAGCCAGGTTGCAGGCCGTTGGTGGGAGGCTCTACCACCGTGGTCAACCACTGTGGAGTCAACCGAGTCAGAGCCCCCGGGCTGGAATACCAGTCCCAAACCCGTTTGGGCGCATGATTCAGCAGTGAACTGTGAAAAAATTTCAATGGTGCCGTCACGAGAAACCCCTTTTCATCTAGTTCACACCCTACCTGCGGACCCCTTCGGTGAGTAGCCATTGCCAGCGGCTCCATATCAGGCCCCAATACCCCGTGCCGAGGTCGGTCATCGTCGGTCACCGACCGTGACGCCGTAACCCCAGAGGAATAGACTGAGAACCAACCTGTGTTCTGATCGAATACTTGGTGCTGTTCCTGCATCATCTCGTGAAAGGCGACCATCGTGAACAACAACACCTCTGGACCGTCACAACAGCCAGTCACCGAAGCCGCCGACCCCTTCGGGTTTGTGGGGCTGACCTACGATGATGTGTTGCTGTTACCGAATGCCACTGAAGTCATTCCCGCTGACGCCGATGTCGCCACCCGGCTCACCAAACGGATCAACATCAACGTCCCGATCATCTCAGCGGCCATGGACACCGTCACCGAGTCCCGTCTGGCGATCGCCATGGCCCGCATGGGTGGTATGGGAGTGATTCACCGCAATCTGTCCATCGCAGACCAAGCCTCGGAAGTCGATAAGGTCAAGCGCAATGAGTCCGGAATGATTACCGACCCGGTCACGATTTCTCCGCAAGCCACTCTGAGCCAGTGGGACGAACTCTGTGGCCGCTACCGGGTTTCCGGCTTGCCGGTTGTAGAAGAAGACAACACGTTAGTCGGGATCATCACCAACCGTGACACTCGGTTTGTGCCCCGAGGACAGTTCGACACCATCACGGTGGCCGAGGCCATGACGAAGATGCCACTGGTGACCGCCCACGTCGGCATTACTCGTGAAGAAACCATCCGGTTGTTGTCTGAAAACCGGATCGAAAAGCTCCCGCTGGTCGATGATCGCAACCACCTCCAGGGGCTGATCACGGTCAAGGACTTCGACAAGGCCGAGGAATACCCGCTGGCCTCCAAAGACCACGAAGGGCGCCTGCTGGTCGGGGCTGCGGTCGGGTTTTTCGGCGACGGCTGGGACCGTGCTATGACCTTGGTAGACGCCGGAGTCGACGCACTCGTGGTCGATACCGCCAACGGTCACACCCACGGCGTGCTGGACATGGTTTCCCGACTGAAGAAGGAACCTGCCGCGGGGCATATTGATGTTATCGGCGGACAGGCCGCCACCTACGCCGGCGCGAAAGCTCTGGTTGATGCCGGAGCCGATGCGGTCAAGGTCGGGGTGGGCCCCGGCTCTATTTGCACCACCCGTGTGGTGGCCGGTGTCGGCGTGCCCCAGGTGACTGCCATCTACGAATCCGCCAAAGCGACCATCCCTGCCGGCGTGCCGTTGATCGCCGATGGCGGTCTGCAATACTCCGGTGACATCGGCAAGGCGCTGGTCGCCGGCGCCGATTCGGTGATGCTGGGGTCGTTGTTGGCTGGCACCGCAGAATCTCCTGGCGACCTGGTGTTTTACCAGGGCAAACAGTTTAAGGCCTACCGCGGCATGGGATCGCTGGGTGCGATGCAAACCCGTGATGGTCACCGTTCCTACTCCAAGGACCGCTACTTCCAGGCCGATGTGCCCAGCGAAGAGAAGCTGATCCCCGAAGGCATTGAGGGACAGGTGCCCTACCGCGGTCCGGTCAGTGCCGTGTTGCACCAGTTGGTGGGCGGTCTGCGCCAAACCATGTTCTACACTGGCGCCGCCGACATTCCTGCCTTGAAGCGCGACGGCCGCTTCGTGCGGATCACCCCTGCTGGGCTCAAAGAGTCCCACCCCCACGACATTATGATGACCGTGGAAGCCCCCAACTACCACAACCGCTAAATCTGGAGCCAACTAGTGAGTCACGAGATTGAGATCGGTCTCGGCAAACGAGGCCGAGCATCCTACCCGCTGGACGCGGTCAATATTGTTCCGGCCCGCCGGACCCGCGACCCCGAAGATGTGTCGCTGGACTGGCAGATCGATGCCTTCAAGTTCTCCATGCCAGTCATCGGAGCCCCGATGGACTCGGTTATGTCTCCGGCCACTGCGATCGAGCTGGGCAAGCTCGGAGGCATGGGCGTGCTCAACCTCGAAGGCCTCTGGACCCGCTATGAAAACCCGGAACCGATTCTGGAAGAGATCGCCCACCTGCAAGTTGCAGCGTTCTCCCCAGAGAACACCGCACGCCTCCAGCAGCTCTACGCGGCCCCGATCCAGCCCGACCTGATCACCGCCCGGCTGGCCGAGATTCGCGACGCCGGAGTCGTGGTCGCCGGGGCGCTCACGCCTCAGCGCACCCAAGAGTTCTACCGCACCGTGCTGGACGCCGGGGTGGACATGTTCGTCATTCGTGGTACCACCGTTTCGGCACAGCATGTCTCCGAAACCTCCGAGCCCCTGGATCTGAAACAGTTCATTTACGAGCTGGACGTTCCGGTGATTGTCGGTGGTGCCGCCGGGTACACACCCGCTCTTCACCTGATGCGCACCGGTGCTGCCGGGGTGCTGGTCGGATTCGGTGGTGGCGCGTCCTCCACCACCCGTCGTGCCTTAGGCATCCGGGTGCCGATGGCCACCGCCATTGCCGATATTGCTGAGGCCCGTCGCGACTACATGGATGAATCTGGTGGACGCTACGTGCACGTGATCGCCGATGGCGGTCTCGGAAACTCGGGAGACATCGTGAAATCTCTGGGTATGGGCGCTGACGCGGTGATGCTCGGCGCCGCCCTGGCCCGAGCCGAAGAAGCTCCTGGAGCGGGATGGCACTGGGGCCTGGAAGCCGCCCATCCGGTCTTCCCCCGTGGCGATCGCACCCATGTGGGCACCGTCGCCCCGTTGCGTGAAGTATTATTGGGACCTACCGATCACACCAACGGCACCGCCAACCTGATGGGCGCACTCCGGCGTGCCATGGCTTCGACCGGATATACCGAACTGAAAGAATTCCAGAAAGTCGAAGTTCAGATCGCCCAGGTCTAACCCCTTCCCATCTGCTGTAGCTACCCCCGATAAAGCGAGGTCTGATGCTCCGTACCGCGCTGAAGCCTCGGTGGCTGGGTTTCCTAGCGGTCGCGATCCTGGTTTCGGCGGTGTTCATGGCCCTGTCGGTCTGGCAAGCCCGCCAAGCAGTCTCCAACCCTGCCCCGCCACCGGAACAAACCGAAAACCCGGTGGAGATGACCGAATTCTTCGAACCATTTACCGCTATGGTTTCCACTCAGGCTGACCAGATGGTGTACTTCACCGGCACTGTTGAGCCCGAGCACACCGTCCAAGTTGCTCACCGCGTGCACGACGGCCAGACCGGATATTGGATCGTCTCGCGTGCCACGGTGACCGGCACCGATCGTAACGTGAGTATTCCGGTGGTGTGGGGCTGGCGCGAAGAACCGCTGGATTTTGAGGCCACCGAGCAGAACCCCACGGACCTCAGCGTTGCAGAACGCCTGTTTACTGAGGCTAGTGGCATCGAACCGAGCCAGACCGTGACCATGACCGGAAGACTCCTTCCTGCCGATGGGCCGGATACCGGCTCTGATCTGTCCACCACCCCGGTAACCGTCTCGACCCTGGCTACCGCCGAGCTGACCAATATCTGGGATGAGCCGCTCTATGCCGGCTATGTTGTCGTCGAAGAATTCGAGGACACCGAAGGGACGGTGCACACCGTTCAGGCCCCCGGCTCGTCCAGCACATCCGATGGCCTGGAAGCTGTCCGTGTCTCCGCCCCGGAGCAGGAAACCGACGTGGTGTGGCTCAACGTCTTCTACGCGATCGAGTGGGTGATTTTTGCGGCTTTCGCGCTGTATCTGTGGTGGCGATTCGTGCGCGATGACTACCTGAAAGACCAACGCGAGGCAGAACTCGACCGGCTGTGGGAACAGCATTGGCGACGCAAAGAACTCGAAAAACGACGCGAACAAGCCCGCGCCGAAAAGGCCGCGGCGGTGGTAGCCTATCGAAATTACTATGGGCATGACCCTGAACCACCCGCCGACCAGTGAGCTCGACCCAACGAAGGCACCGTGACAGATCGTGACTGATAGACAACCTCCCATCGACCCCAACACCCTGCCCGACCCCGACCAGATCACCGAAGAGGATCTGCCGGCTGCGCCACCCCGCCCTGAGTCGGTGGGCAAACGCCGTTTTGGCGGCACCCACAAACAGATTCGTGGAGCCCTGACCTTTTACCGGATCTGCGCTTATCTGACCGGTATTTTGCTCCTGGCGCTGGTAGTCGAAATGATCCTGAAATACGGTTTCGACCTCGAGCTTTTCGCCGGTGGCACCACCTTCGATGGTGCGGATAACACGCTGGGACTACACCCCCCGGACTCCGTGCTGGGCGGAGTAAACCTGTCGTTGCTAGTACTCATCGTCCACGGATGGATGTACGTGGTGTATTTGGTGGGTTGTTTCCGACTGTGGGCGCTGATGCGCTGGTCCGGCTGGACGCTGTTGGCGATGGCCGGCGGTGGCGTGGTGCCATTTTTGAGTTTCTACACCGAGCATAAAATAGCTCAACGGACCCACCAAGAACTTGCCGAACACCCCGAAGGAGTGCGCCGGTACTAACGATCGGAGACACCATCATGCTCCAGGAGTTGATGGCCACCCAGGCCAACTCCGCCGACTCTGCTTTTGGCCTGATCGGCGATTGGGCCGTGGCGGTTATGAACGCCTTAGGCCCCACCGGTGTCGGGCTGTTGGTGCTGATCGAAAACCTCTTCCCGCCGATTCCCTCCGAAGTGATCCTGCCCCTGGCCGGATTTAGCGCCGCCTCCGACCAGGCGCAGTTCACCTGGGCCTCCGCGGTGCTGTTCGCGACCGTTGGATCAGTCCTGGGCGCATACTGTCTCTACGGGCTGGGTGCCTGGCTGGGGCACCAGCGCACCGTGAATCTGTTGACGAAATTGCCGCTCGTGGAGCGCAGGGAGATCGACGCCACCATAAACTGGTTCAACAAACACGGTTATTGGACCGTGTTCCTCGGTCGTATGGTGCCGATCTTCCGCTCACTGATCTCGCTACCGGCGGGAGTTGAGCGCATGAACTGGTGGAAGTTTGGGCTCTTGACCCTGACCGGATCAGCGATCTGGAACACCATCTTTGTCTACGGTGGATTTCTGCTCGGGGAGAACTGGTACCTGCTGGAACAGGCCGCCGGTTGGTTCCAATACCTGGTGATCGGGTTGCTCCTGCTGGCATTGATCGCCTACGTGGTCTACAAGATCCGGTCCCGAAAAACGGCGCAGCGCCCCGGTGCGGCTCAGTTAGACTGAGAACGTGACTGATCCATCCCGCGCAGATAACCCAGACATTGCCGCTGATTTCCCCACCGTGTTGGTGGTGGACTTTGGAGCTCAATACGCCCAGTTGATTGCCCGGCGTGTCCGTGAGGCTCATGTCTACTCCGAAGTGGTCGCGCACTCCACCCCGGTCCAAGACATTGTGGCGCGCAAACCCGCCGCGCTTATCCTCTCGGGCGGACCATCCTCGGCCTACGAAGACGGCGCTCCCGGAATTGACCCGGACCTGCTGGAAGCCGGCATCCCGGTGCTAGGCCTCTGCTATGGATTCCAGGCCATTACCCAGGCGTTGGGTGGTACGGTGGCGCGGACCGAACGGCGCGAATACGGCTCCACACCGCTGACCAGCCTAGCGACAGACTCGGTACTGCTGGCGGGTCAGCCCGCCGACCAGACGGTGTGGATGTCGCACTCCGACGCGGTGTCGCAAGCCCCCGAAGGGTTTACCGTCATTGCCTCGACTCCGCATGCCAGTGTGGCCGCTTTCGAGAACACCGAAAAGAAGATTTTCGGCGTCCAGTGGCATCCCGAGGTGAAACATACTCCCTTCGGTCAGGACACCATCACGAACTTTCTCTACCACGGTGCCGGATTGCGTCCGGAATGGACCACCAGCAGTGTTATTGACGAGCAGGTGCAACTGATCAAGGATCAGGTCGGTGACGCTCGAGCCATCTGTGGCCTTTCCGGCGGGGTGGACTCCGCGGTGGCCGCCGCGCTAGTGCAACGCGCCATTGGTGACCGGCTCACCTGCGTCTATGTCAACCACGGACTGATGCGCCACGACGAATCAGTCGAAATCGAACGTGCTTTTGGAGCCGCTTCCGGGGGAGCCCGTCTGGTGATGTTGGACGCCGAAGAAGACTTCCTGCAGGCGTTATCCGGTGTGAGTGACCCCGAAGCCAAGCGCAAGATCATCGGCGAAAAATTCATCCGCACCTTCGAACGGGCACAAGCCGAGATTGTGGCAGAAACCGCTGATCAGGATCTGCCCCCAGTGAAGTTCCTGGTCCAGGGAACCGTGTACCCCGACATCGTCGAATCCGGTGGGGGAGACGGGACCGCTGTGATCAAGTCCCACCACAACGTGGGCGGGTTGCCGGACGATATTGAATTTGAACTCGTCGAGCCACTGCGAGCCCTGTTCAAAGACGAGGTCCGCGCCGTGGGAACTGAACTGGGCCTGCCTGATGAGATTGTCTGGCGTCAGCCCTTCCCTGGCCCCGGCCTGGGTATCCGTATTATCGGCGAAGTCACCAAAGAACGTCTCGACACCCTGCGGGCCGCCGACGCAATTGTGCGTGCCGAGCTGACCGCAGCCGGGTTGGATCGGGAGATCTGGCAGTGCCCGGTCGTGCTGTTGGCTGATGTTCGCTCCGTGGGTGTGCAGGGTGATGCCAGAACTTATGGTCACCCGATCGTACTACGCCCGGTGGTTTCCGATGATGCGATGACCGCTGACTGGGCGAAGGTGCCCTACGACGTGCTCTCCAAGATCTCCAATCGCATTACCAATGAGGTCGATGAGATCAACCGGGTTGTGTTGGATGTGACATCCAAGCCCCCGGGAACCATCGAATGGGAGTAATAAAGCGATCCCCGTGAGAAAATCTGGGACCATCTCGGTGGTTCACCGCCCGATCTCGCCCAATGTGCGGTTGGATAGTTTCAGCGAGGACTATCGATCAGGAAGGACGAGGCTGCTGTGAACGAAACGGATCCCACTCGTCGTGATGACGACACAGAGCTCGGTGGCGCCGAAAACCAGGAACTGGACAGCACCGATCTCGACTTCATTGCCGATGATTCCGCACCGAGCACAGCCGGTTTCGACGATCCCGAGATCAGCTTCGGCCAATGGCTACACCAGATCACGACCGGGCAAGAGTCTGACACCATGTTGCGGTTTGCCCCGACCACGGCAAACTCCCTGGAAATCACCCACTCCCACCCCTCGGGGCTGACACAGTTTCTGACCAAACGTCGCACCCGCCTCTCCACGCTGATGCGGGATCAACCCGGACAAAACTCGGCTCGAGCTACCGCCACCGCCATGATCTCCAAGATCGACGAACTCGCTGAAGATCGTGGGATCAACGTCGGCTTCGTCGCCGCCGGCATTGCGACCTGGCGGATCAGCGATGGCGGGGCATCTCACCAGATGTCAGCGCCTGTGTTACTGGCTCCTGTGCGCTTGAGCCAGCGCAATGGACGCGAAGACTTTGACGTCCAGCTCACCGGACAAGCTATCCTCAACCCGGCCCTGGCCCGGTACTTCCACTCGGTCTACGGTGTAGAACTTGACCCAGAGCAGTTCCGTCGTGCCGCCTACGCCACCAATAAGCTCGAGCCTCTGCCCGCACTGGAGCTGATGCGCGAGTATAGCTCTGAGGTTCGAGGTCTGGTGGTCGAACACCGTATTCTGCTCTCGACTTTCGCTGATCTCACCGACGAATCGGTTTCGGCGATCACCGGATTTGATCACCCCGTGCTCCGCGACCTCTACCGTGCGCAAGCCGGCACCGAATTCGCGACCGAACTCGTCGAACCCGAAGAATCGAGTCTGGAGGCGGTGGACCTCACCCCGTTGGACCAGCGCGACCCCGCCGATGAGCCACTCGTCTTCGACCTCGACCCCTCACAACAAACCGCCGTGGACCTGATCCGCTCCGGACATTCCGTGGTGGTAACCGCTCCTCCGGGAACCGGCGAAACACAGACCGCGCTGGCCGCTGCAGCAGCCTTGGCCGCTGATGGTCGCCGGGTGTTGATGGTGGCTGAACGCACCACGACACTCAACGAGCTCTACCGTCGTGCCGACGCGGTGGGACTAGCCAGCATGCTCTTCCACGTCAGTGCAACCCATACTTCCGCTCAGTTGCGTGAAGAAATGATCCAGGCGTTACTACGTGTCGAAGCTGCCAAAGAGCCGGCCACCCAGCGGGTGAACCAAACCCTGGTGCAACGTCGTGATCAGCTGGTTGCTCATGCCGAGAGCCTCCACCGGGTGCGCGAGCGGTGGAATTGCTCGCCTTACCAGGCCATGCGCGCCCTGGCTGAGCTCACCGCCTTGGACCCGCCACCATGCACTTCGGTGCGCTTGAAACGTTCGGTGCTGGATTCCACCGTCGCACGGGACGATATTGCTGAAAAGCTCACCTCGGCGGCCAGACTGGGTGCCTTCTCACGGGCCGCCACCGAATCCCCGTGGTATGGTGCGCGGTTACGCAACGTGCAAGAAGCCGAAGCTGCCTACCAGCTGGCCGAAGACATTAACGACCACCTCCCGCGAGTTCGAAAGCTGATGGTCCAGGCCACTGAGGATGCCCACCTGCGGACCGGGACGAACATCAATGAGTGGAACGACCAAGTTTCCCTGCTGCAAAGTGTGCGCGGCTCCCTGGACCACTTCACCCCCGATATTTTCGATCGGCCGGTGACCGATCTGATTGCTGCCACAGGGTCAGGATCCTGGCGACGCGATCACGAGATCGAGATGTCGGCGATGACGCGGTCGAAACTTCGTCGTGTGGCTAAAGAGTACGTGCGGCCCGGCGTGTCGGTGCCCGATTTACACGACGCTCTGGAGAAAGTCCAAGAACAACTCACCGCGTGGAATCAGTACTCCACCTCCAAACGCCATCCTAAAATCCCCACCGGACTAGACACCCTCGAACGGGAGCTGTCGGTGCTGACCGACAATATTTCCCAGCTCCAAGAGCGGTTAGCCACACCGGCGGTGCGGGCCGAAGAACTGGCGCGTCTGTCGATCAACGACCTCTCCGACGTCGTCCAACGTCTGGTCGACGACGCTGAAACGTTGCAGACACTGCCCGAACGGACCCTGGTCGTCGATCAGCTGACTGAACACGGGCTCGGTGAGCTACTTCGCGACTTCTCCGAACGGGAAGTCACCGCAGACAACGTGGTCGCTGAACTCGAGATGGCCTGGTGGCAGTCCGTGCTGGAAGCGATGCTGTCCTCCGACGAGACCCTGACTGTGATGGACGGCGACGAGCTGAACACACTAGAAGCCGAGTACCGTCTTGCCGATGGGACGCATCTGGACTTGGGCGCCTCCTCGTTGAACTGGACGCTGGCCCAGCGCTGGAACGAGGTCTGCGACACTCACGAGACTGCCGCTTCGACGCTACGGACCATGCTCAAAGAGGGCGAGACCACACTAGAGAACCTCGCTGACATTGATCCCGAGCTCCTGCAGCCCTTGATCCCGGTATGGATGTCCTCGCCGATGGCTTTGGCGCAAGCCCCGCAGAAACTGCACTTCGATGCCGTGTTGATCCTGGATGCTGGTTCCTTGGCTTTGCCCACGGGTCTGGGCGCGATGGCCCGGGCTCAACAGGTGGTTGCCTTCGGAGACCCGGTCTCCGAACGGCCCCAGCCGTTCCACGTCTGCGTGGAACCCACCACCGGTAGCGAACCAGCCGTGACCGAATCGGTGTGCGTGGCCCTGCGCCGAGTGTTGCCGACCACCGCGCTGTCGACCATGCACCGTGGTGTCTCCCAGGCGCTGGTCCGATTACTCGGGACCCAACTCTATGACGGACAACTGGACAAAATGGCCACCGCCGCGGAAATCACCGGGGCCTATACCTCCCGAGGGGCCGAGGTCGAATACCTCACCGCGCCCGGTACCCCGGGCTACGGCGACGATGGAGTGGAGTCCACCACTGCTGAAGTCAATCGTGTGGTCGATTTGGTCTTTGAACAGTTCCAGACGTTCCCCCATCGCTCGGTGGCGGTGTTGACCACCACACCGTTGCACGCCCGCAGGGTGGCCGAAGCAATACGCGTCAACCTCGCTGATCACCGCTGGGCCACCAGCTTCTTCAATGCCGAGACTGCCCCCCACGGCGAACCCTTCGTGGTCGCACCACTGGAGCGGGCGGGGTCAATGGTGCGCGACACCGTGATCTTCTCCCTGGGTTATGGACGCACCTCCCACGGCACCGTGGTACACCACTTTGGGCCACTGTCCGAACAACACGGCGTGGAGTACTACGCGAGACTGGCAACCCGTGCCCGCGAGTCGTTTCGGGTGCTCAGCTGCATTCACCCCCAAGAGGTCGACCCCGCTCGTTTATCCGCTGGGGCCGGCTACTTCTGGGAGATGATAGAACTCATTTCTGCCCCACGGACAGACACCGAGGCTGTGGCTGGCGGCGTCACGAAATCGACCACCGACCCCCTGGTGCAACCGATCGCTGAGGAACTCCTCGCCCGGGGCGCCCGGGTGATCACCGATGGTGCTTTACATGCGGAGTTGCTGATCTGGAACCCGGATCCAGAAATCTACCGGCCTACTCCCGGTGGGGAGGACTACACGGTCCCCCTGGCGGTCACCACCGACGGTAGTAGCCACTATCAGCACCTTTCGGTACGTGAGCGATCGCGACTTCGCCCGCTGGCTGCTCAGCGAGCGGGCTGGCGGCCAGTATCGGTGTGGAGTATCGATTCTTTTGCCGAACCGCAAAAAACTGTGGACCGACTGGGTGATCTTATCGGTCTGCAACCGGGCACGATGGATCAGCAGACACAACGCACCCGGCGCAGTAGTCGCTCCCACCGCAAAGAGCCCGACACCAACGATGTGACGGAACAGTGACCCGTGATGACTCCGCACGAGCCATCTCAGCACCGCCCGCAACCGCGTCGGCGTGGACACCGTCGAGTGGATGTGGGGCCGACAGGTCAACCTGACCCCGACGGTGATCAGCACCTCACGGCGGAGGTAACACGCCGCGCAGATCAGGCGCACCCGGTGTCCACTCCGCGCGTTAAAAAATCCACCGGCCACGCTCAGTTGTCTGAACGCGACCGGTGGATGCTGGAGCAACGTCCCCCACACTGGGGATGAGGGGTTAGCTCACGATGCTGTCGTTTGAGTAGTCGTCGCCGGGCTCATCAAGCTGGTCGGCATTGTAGTTGTCTAACTCGGAATCTTCGAAACCTGGCATCGACGGAGCTTGCTCAGTACCGTCGACGGGGGGTGCTTCTATCGTTTTCGTCAAGCTGCTGGAACAAGTTGTGCTGGGCGAGATTCGTAGAACGTGCCGTCTCTGAGCATGGCGAACAGGACGTCGGATCGGCGTCGGGCGAGGGCGATGACGGCTTGGTTGTGGCGTTTGCCTTCGGCGCGTTTTTTGTCGTAGTAGGCCTTCGATACCGGATCGTGGCAGGAGTCCACCCATGCGGATCGGAATAAGGCGTTGTTGAGTTGTTTATTGCTAGAACGGGCCGGGGACTCACCTCGGATCGAGGTCTCAGAGCGACACGTTACGGGAGCAATGCCGGCGTAGGTGGCCAGGTGACCTGGGGTGGGGAAGGAGCTGAAGTCTGCTGCAGTGAGCAGGATCGTGGCGGCGGTCTTGATTCCGACTCCTGGCATAGAAATCAAGACCTGGGTAAGAGGGTGAGCATCGACCATCGCTTCCACCTCGGTGGCCACCAGAGCGCGTTGAGCTTTGAGCTCTTTGATCTGGGCGGCCATCCTGGGAATGATCAGTTCCACGGTAGCTGTTCCAGGCACGGTGACCGTTTGCTCAGCTAGGGCCGCGAAGATCTGGTCGATCAACGCGGAGGGGTCTTTGCGGGCATGATTTTTCGCCCAGCGTTTTACCCCAGATTTGTCAGCAGCCTGCAGGCCGTGGGGTCCGTGATACCGAATCAACAACTCCAGGACAATGGGCCGTGTGAGGACGGTGCCGGTGAAGACTCGTTCCAGTGACGGGTAAATGTGCACCAGCAACGATCGTAGTCGGTTGATGGCTGGGGTACATTCCCGAGCCAGGTCATCATCAAACCCAGCCAGCACTTTCAACGCCGAGAACAGATCAGATTCCCGATCCACGGCTCGTAGCGTATGGGGCATGGTTCTGGCAGTATCAGCAATGATGAACGCGTCCCGGGCATCAGTTTTGGACCGGCCGGGATACAGATCAGCAGTCTTGCGCATCGCCAAGCCCGGCAAGTATGCCACGGTGGCGCCACAGTCTCGGGCCACCGCGATCGGTAAGGCACCAATGGTGTTAGGCTGATCGACCACCACCAGCACTGAACCGTGCCCTTGGAGCTGAACGATGACGTCTCGCAATGCGGTTTCGTCTTGCGGTAATTCCCGGTCGTAGAGTTTCTCGCCGGTGGTTGTCAGAGCGCATCCGTCATGTGCGCTTTTACCAACGTCTAGCCCCAGGATCACATCGTAGGTTGTTGTCATGGCAGTCTTCCTCACTGCTGGTAGCAAGGCCGCTGTGATCATGACACCCGATGCTTGCACCCACGTGACGAACAGACCTCAACACACTGCTTGGGCCGCATCCCTATGAGAAGTCAACGCGCGTCCTGGACCTCTGGCGGCAACACCCCCCGGACCATGAAATGACAGGGCAACACAGCCATACCAGAGCCAGCGACCAGCTCCTTGGATAGACCTAAGAAATACCCTAGAAGGACCTATAAATAAATGTAACGGGTCTTTTCGAAAGATTCTTCTCAAAACGGGAAGCTTCTTTTCTCGTATGGAGCGAAGGGGTAGTGCGTGGGGGAGTTCGATGCTTTGTTCGAGCGTAACCGGGTGGTGTCTATCCGTGGTGTTGCAATAGAAGACGAGACGGAATGTGCGTGTCCCGAGAATGTTTTTGGACAGTACGTTTACCGTAGGGATTTTAGCCCCAGGGAAGCATGCCCGGATGAGTACAGCGGAGCTCAACACCTTTTAGGCTCCCCGTCCGGCGGTAGTTGTCCAACATGGGAGAAGCGAACCCCCACTGGTCGCTGGCTACGCCCATCTGGTCCAAACCAACGTCTAGCCCCCGATCCTGCAATGCCTTGTGTAGGCGCCGGATTTTACTCGCGTTCGGCAGCTTATCGCGGCTCCACGTCGATTGCGCCGTCCAGCAAGCGGTTGTTCATATCGACGATAGCCTCGTGGCGTTCCGCTTCGGTCATGTCCGCTGCGCGACGCTGGTTTACGCCAGTAGCGCTTCCGCTTCCTCCCGAGTGATCTGACGGGTCACCTGCGCGATTATCAATTCCTGGAAGATTGACGGGGAGTCCACTTTTGATCTGTCAAGTCCGGCTGCTTGTACGGTGGCTGCGGTTTGGTCATTCCTTGCCGCTGGCGTGCCACTGTCCACCATGGGGGCTGCCCGTCGCCACTTTAAAAGTATCGGTTGTTGTCCCAGATTTCCCAACTGTCGAACTGGTCGCGTAGGGAGTAGTTCAAATGAAGCATCTCCGGGGTGCCTCATGTCAAGATCCCCGCGAAAGGTAGGCCGTGCCTCAGACAAATAATCCCCGGATGTTCGATTAGCTGGCGCGGCGGTGGATCTTGATGCCAGCAGGGTGTGGTGGCCGATCAGCGG